>NZ_JBKFAD010000005.1:0-5484 GCF_053345465.1 Microbacterium sp. M4A5_1d | reverse complement strand
ACGAAAGAAGTCCGGCGGTGTCCTACTCTCCCACAGGGTCCCCCCTGCAGTACCATCGGCGCTGTGAGGCTTAGCTTCCGGGTTCGGAATGTAACCGGGCGTTTCCCTCACGCTATGGCCGCCGAAACACTATTGATGTTTCAGTCTGCACAACGATCAATTCGTTATGCGGTTCTCGACCGTACATCGAGAACCACTCAGTGGACGCAAGCACCAAAAACGGTGTGTTATCAAGTCATCGGCTTATTAGTACCGGTCAGCTTCACGTGTTACCACGCTTCCACATCCGGCCTATCAACCCAGTAGTCTGGCTGGGAGCCTCTCGCCCGAAGGCATGGAAATCTCATCTTGAGGCCGGCTTCCCGCTTAGATGCTTTCAGCGGTTATCCATCCCGAACGTAGCTAACCAGCGGTGCTCCTGGCGGAACAACTGGCACACCAGAGGTTCGTCCAACCCGGTCCTCTCGTACTAGGGTCAGATCCTCTCAAATTTCCTACGCGCGCAGCGGATAGGGACCGAACTGTCTCACGACGTTCTAAACCCAGCTCGCGTACCGCTTTAATGGGCGAACAGCCCAACCCTTGGGACCTACTCCAGCCCCAGGATGCGACGAGCCGACATCGAGGTGCCAAACCATGCCGTCGATATGGACTCTTGGGCAAGATCAGCCTGTTATCCCCGAGGTACCTTTTATCCGTTGAGCGACAGCGCTTCCACAAGCCACTGCCGGATCACTAGTCCCGACTTTCGTCCCTGCTCGACCTGTCAGTCTCACAGTCAAGCTCCCTTGTGCACTTACACTCGCCACCTGATTGCCAACCAGGTTGAGGGAACCTTTGGGCGCCTCCGTTACTTTTTGGGAGGCAACCGCCCCAGTTAAACTACCCACCAGGCACTGTCCCTGAACCGGATTACGGTTCGAAGTTAGATATCCAGAGTGACCAGAGTGGTATTTCAACAATGACTCCACGGTAACTGGCGTCACCGCTTCAAAGTCTCCCACCTATCCTACACAAGCCACACCGAACACCAATACCAAGCTGTAGTAAAGGTCACGGGGTCTTTCCGTCCTGCTGCGCGTAACGAGCATCTTTACTCGTAGTGCAATTTCGCCGAGTTCGCGGTTGAGACAGTTGGGAAGTCGTTACGCCATTCGTGCAGGTCGGAACTTACCCGACAAGGAATTTCGCTACCTTAGGATGGTTATAGTTACCACCGCCGTTTACTGGGGCTTAAATTCTCAGCTTCGCCTTGCGGCTAACCGGTCCTCTTAACCTTCCAGCACCGGGCAGGCGTCAGTCCGTATACATCGTCTTGCGACTTGGCACGGACCTGTGTTTTTAGTAAACAGTCGCTACCCACTAGTCTCTGCGGCCTCCACACCCTTTCGGAGTAAATCCTAATAAGTGGAAGGCCCCCCTTCTCCCGAAGTTACGGGGGCATTTTGCCGAGTTCCTTAACCACGATTCTCTCGATCTCCTTGGTATTCTCTACCTGACCACCTGAGTCGGTTTGGGGTACGGGCAGCTAGAACCTCGCGTCGATGCTTTTCTCGGCAGCATAGGATCACCCACTTTTTATCCGCATCGTGTCTCAGCCTTGATGAGTCACGGATTTGCCTATGACTCGGCCTACGCACTTGCCCCGGGACAACCATCGCCCGGGTTGGGCTACCTTCCTGCGTCACACCTGTTAATACGCTAGCCGCACCAGCATGGGGTCGAGCGTTAGACCGGACCGTCTCACCCCGAAGGGATCAACTAAGCCCGGGTTAGGACTCTTAGCACCACTGGATTAGCTTGGGCGGTTCTTCGCCGGTACGGGAATATCAACCCGTTGTCCATCGACTACGCCTGTCGGCCTCGCCTTAGGTCCCGACTTACCCAGGGAAGATTAGCTTGACCCTGGAACCCTTGGTCTTTCGGAGGACGTGTTTCTCACACGTCTTTCGCTACTCATGCCTGCATTCTCACTCGTGTGCCGTCCACGGCTGGGTCACCCCGCCGCTTCACCCGGCACACGACGCTCTCCTACCCATCAACACGGCTGGACCACGAAGGCCTACCAATAATGTCAATGCCACAACTTCGGTGGCGTGCTTGAGCCCCGTTACATTGTCGGCGCGGAATCACTTGACCAGTGAGCTATTACGCACTCTTTCAAGGGTGGCTGCTTCTAAGCCAACCTCCTGGTTGTCAGAGCAACTCCACATCCTTTCCCACTTAGCACGCGCTTTGGGACCTTAGTTGGTGGTCTGGGTTGTTTCCCTCTCGACTATGAAGCTTATCCCCCACAGTCTCACTGCTGCGCTCTCACTTACCGGCATTCGGAGTTTGGCTGACGTCAGTAACCTTGTAGGGCCCATCGGCCATCCAGTAGCTCTACCTCCGGCAAGAAACACGCAACGCTGCACCTAAATGCATTTCGGAGAGAACCAGCTATCACGAAGTTTGATTGGCCTTTCACCCCTATCCACAGCTCATCCCCTCAGTTTTCAACCTAAGTGGGTTCGGTCCTCCACGACGTCTTACCGTCGCTTCAACCTGGCCATGGATAGATCACTTCGCTTCGGGTCTAGGACACGCGACTGAATCGCCCTATTCAGACTCGCTTTCGCTACGGCTACCCCACACGGGTTAACCTCGCCACGTATCGCTAACTCGCAGGCTCATTCTTCAAAAGGCACGCTGTCACCCCTACTAAGGAGGCTCCAACGGTTTGTAAGCAAACGGTTTCAGGTACTATTTCACTCCCCTCCCGGGGTACTTTTCACCTTTCCCTCACGGTACTTGTCCGCTATCGGTCATCTGGGAGTATTTAGGCTTATCAGGTGGTCCTGACAGATTCACACGGGATTTCTCGGGCCCCGTGCTACTTGGGATACTCTTCACGCCAAGAGAAGCATTTCGACTACGGGGTTCGCACCCTCTATGACCAGGCATTCAAACCTGTTCGTCTATACCTTCTTGTAACGTCGACCACTCGGCAGAATGATCAGAAAAGTCCCGCAACCCCCAACGTGCAACGCCTGCCGGCTATCACACACGCAAGGTTTAGCCTGATCCGGTTTCGCTCGCCACTACTAACGGAATCGCTGTTGCTTTCTCTTCCTGTGGGTACTGAGATGTTTCACTTCCCCACGTTCCCTCTACCCGCCCTATATATTCAGGCGGGAGTCACTAGGTCGGCACGCCGCCCAGCGGGGTTTCCCCATTCGGACACCCTCGGATCACAGTGTGCTTATCCACTCCCCGAGGCTTATCGCAGATTGCTACGTCCTTCTTCGGCTCCAGATGCCAAGGCATCCACCGTTTGCTCTTAAAGACTTGAAATCACATGAGTTGAATCGTCAAAAAATTGACTAATGATCTTTAAGATCATCTTCACGACACAACACCCGAAGGTGTCGCATCGAAGATGCTCGCGTCCACTGTGTAGTTCTCAAAGTACGGGCGGTACCCTCCCCACATGCCACCCAAGCAGCATGAAGAAAAGGCCCAGAGGTTGCGGACTCTCATCCGGTCCCTCAGGACCCAACAGCGTGCAGGTGCGACCTCCGAAACCCTCCCCGTTCCCACCGCAAGCGGCGTACTAGAGAAGAACCTCATCCTTCGCACCATGTCAAATGTTCCACCCATGAGCTCCCAGCGAAGAACATGTGCCTTCGAACTGGGTTCTGGACTCCGAAGAGTCAGATGCTCCTTAGAAAGGAGGTGATCCAGCCGCACCTTCCGGTACGGCTACCTTGTTACGACTTAGTCCTAATTACCGATCCCACCTTCGACGGCTCCCTCCACAAGGGTTGGGCCACCGGCTTCAGGTGTTACCGACTTTCATGACTTGACGGGCGGTGTGTACAAGACCCGGGAACGTATTCACCGCAGCGTTGCTGATCTGCGATTACTAGCGACTCCGACTTCATGAGGTCGAGTTGCAGACCTCAATCCGAACTGGGACCGGCTTTTTGGGATTCGCTCCACCTCACGGTATTGCAGCCCTTTGTACCGGCCATTGTAGCATGCGTGAAGCCCAAGACATAAGGGGCATGATGATTTGACGTCATCCCCACCTTCCTCCGAGTTGACCCCGGCAGTATCCCATGAGTTCCCACCATTACGTGCTGGCAACATAGAACGAGGGTTGCGCTCGTTGCGGGACTTAACCCAACATCTCACGACACGAGCTGACGACAACCATGCACCACCTGTATAGAGACCTTGCGGGGCGACTGTTTCCAGACGTTTCCTCTATATGTCAAGCCTTGGTAAGGTTCTTCGCGTTGCATCGAATTAATCCGCATGCTCCGCCGCTTGTGCGGGTCCCCGTCAATTCCTTTGAGTTTTAGCCTTGCGGCCGTACTCCCCAGGCGGGGAACTTAATGCGTTAGCTGCGTCACGGAATCCGTGGAATGGACCCCACAACTAGTTCCCAACGTTTACGGGGTGGACTACCAGGGTATCTAAGCCTGTTTGCTCCCCACCCTTTCGCTCCTCAGCGTCAGTTACGGCCCAGAGATCTGCCTTCGCCATCGGTGTTCCTCCTGATATCTGCGCATTCCACCGCTACACCAGGAATTCCAATCTCCCCTACCGCACTCTAGTCTGCCCGTACCCACTGCAGGCCCGAGGTTGAGCCTCGGGTTTTCACAGCAGACGCGACAGACCGCCTACGAGCTCTTTACGCCCAATAATTCCGGATAACGCTTGCGCCCTACGTATTACCGCGGCTGCTGGCACGTAGTTAGCCGGCGCTTTTTCTGCAGGTACCGTCACTTTCGCTTCTTCCCTGCTAAAAGAGGTTTACAACCCGAAGGCCGTCATCCCTCACGCGGCGTTGCTGCATCAGGCTTTCGCCCATTGTGCAATATTCCCCACTGCTGCCTCCCGTAGGAGTCTGGGCCGTGTCTCAGTCCCAGTGTGGCCGGTCACCCTCTCAGGCCGGCTACCCGTCGACGCCTTGGTGAGCCATTACCTCACCAACAAGCTGATAGGCCGCGAGCTCATCCCTGACCGAAATTCTTTCCAGCTACTGACCATGCGGTCGCAGCTCGTATCCGGTATTAGACGCCGTTTCCAGCGCTTATCCCAGAGTCAGGGGCAGATTGCTCACGTGTTACTCACCCGTTCGCCACTGATCCACAGAGCAAGCTCTGCTTCACCGTTCGACTTGCATGTGTTAAGCACGCCGCCAGCGTTCATCCTGAGCCAGGATCAAACTCTCCGTAAAGAAAATTTGCTGCGACCAGCCGGAAAAAGACTGGAGCAGCGAGTTTGATGCTGACCAAAGAGATAAATCATTGCTGACTATCCGTTGCCTCCCCCGAAGGGAAGGTCTTTGATCCAAAGGAATCTCACTCCACCGAAGTGGAGTCGAGGTTATTTGGCATTTGACAAGTGCACGCTGTTGAGTTCTCAAGGATCGGACGCTCCCCCAACTGACCTCACAGCCAGCCCAGAGGGCAACTTCACAACCATACCCCACCG
>NZ_JBKFAD010000004.1:0-56014 GCF_053345465.1 Microbacterium sp. M4A5_1d | reverse complement strand
GCTCGGGGGGGGGGGGGGGGGGGGGGGGTCGCGGGTGGTGACCTCGGTTGGCAGAAGCAGTACATCCTCGCCGGTAGGGTCCTTCGGCCTCATACGGCGCCAGACGTTCGGCGTATGCGCCAGTTCCCGGTTTTTACTCAGTGATTGTCTTCAGGACACTTCATATGTATCGTTTCAATGGCTTAGAGCGGGTGCGGCAATCGCGACGTCGACTCGAGGCCACGGCATATCAACCCAATGGAGAGTTACATGCGCAATTTGAATCTCAGAGCCCTCGTGGTAGTCGCTGCGCTCGCGGTCGGTCTAGTCGGCTGCTCTGCGGCGAAGCCCGATGCGCTCGAGTCCGAGTCCGCGGGAGAGAACGCGCCGGAACTCGAGATCGTCGACTCGACCTTTGCTGGCCCCCACGGCGACGTGCCGATTCGGATCTATCGCGTGGCAGGCTCCGAACCGGAAAACGGACTGCTGTGGCTCCACGGAGGCGCCTTCATGTTCGGCGACCTGGAGATGCCGGAAAGCCATTGGGTCGCGCAGCAACTCGCGGCTGCCGACCGGGTCGTAGTTGCAGCCGACTACCGACTCGCGCCGGTGCCCGAAGGACTGCATCCCGATGCTCCGGCCACGGACGGGCACTTCTTCCCTGTCGCTGTGGAAGAGGTTGCCGCCCTGACCGAATCTCTCATCTCCGATGGCGACATCGCTGGCGCAGATAACTGGGTGATCGGAGGCGCGAGCGCCGGCGGCACCCTGGCATCGGGCGTTGCTGTGAAGCTCCGAGACGAGGCGACGGTACAACTCCAGGGACTCCTGCTCGCGTACCCGATGACGCATGCAGCTTCGCCGCCATTCAGCGAGGAACTGGCCGAGAAGGTCGCAGCACTCCCCGATGAAGTACCGAACCCTGAGCAGAGTATCTACGATCTCGCGCTCTACTACGCGGGGGGAGACCCGGTAGCCGCGCAAAGCCCCTATGCCTTCCCTGGCGGTCACAATCTGAGAGGACTGCCTACTACGTTCATCGTCAATAGCGACAGCGACAAGCTCCGTGCCTCCGGAGAGGCGTTCGGGAGCGAACTCGCTGCGGCGGGCGTCGATGTTCAGATCGTCAGAGAGCCGAACACACTGCATGGACACATCAACGGTCCCGACAACGTGGGCGCGGACAAGACCATCGCCCGCATGAAGGAATGGCTTCACTCGGTGGAGACCCGCGACTAGGTCGTGTTGCTAAAGGCTTCTGTTGAGTCGGTAGCTTGTTCATGTGCTTCGTGATTCGGTGTCGGTGGCAACGGATATCCATGCGTCCGTTGAGGCTGTCTGGCGGTTTTTGACCGCTGGCCGAGGCACATGGTGGCCTGAGATGCTTTTCGAGGCGTCCGTGGGCTCCCCGCTCGTTGAGACCTGGGTCGAGGAAGGCCACCAAGTAAGCGCGACGGGAAACGTCACGCGATGCGACGAGCCGCATCTTCTCGGATTCAGCTGGATCGAAGAAAGCTGGGATCATCCTCTCGACGTAGTGATCGACCTCGTCGCGCACGAGGAGTCGACTTTGGTCACGCTCACGGAGTCAGGATTCTTCCGCGCGCGGACTCCGCACTCGTTGCCGGCGGAACACGAAGAGGGCTGGCGATACCACTTGGCGCGCTTGAAGCGGGCCAGCGAGGGTGAAGCAGTCGACGTCGATGCTCAGTAAACGCCGCTGGAGAGCCAGTGGAGTGTTGCAGCGAGGCAGAGTCCGGCGTGGTAGTTGCGGGCGGTCTTGTCTGAGCGCATCGCGATTCCGCGCCACTGCTTCAGTTTGTTGAAGCACCGTTCGACGACGTTGCGACCGCGGTAGCGGGTCCGCTGCTGGCCACCGAAGTCGATCGGTCGCCCGCGACGCTTGCGGCGGTGAATGATCTGATCGTCACGCTCAGGGATCGTCGCGGCGATCCCGCGCTCGCGTAGCCAGGCCCGATTCGCCTTCGACGGATAGCCCTTGTCCGCCATCACCCGGTCCGGCCTCGACCGCGGCCTACCTCTCGCGCCTTGGACGCGGATCTCGCTCAGCGTCGCGGCCAGCATGCTGGTGTCCGCCGCCTGCCCAGGCGTGAGGATGAACGCGAGAGCACGTCCCTTTCCGTCGCAGACCAGGTGACTCTTCGTCGTCAGCCCGCCCCGGGAGCGGCCGATCGCATGATCAGGCGGCTCAGCCCCGAACTTCCTGTAGTTCGACAGAGCCCCCCGTGACCCGCGGAAGGGTGGCGCCGTGCTGATGCACGCGCACGATCGTCGAGTCGATCGACGCCACCCAGTCCAGGTCCCCCGCCTGCTGAGCAAGCGACTGCGTATTCTCCAGCACCCGAGCCCACACGCCCTGCTCAGACCACCGGTTGAAACCCTTGTAGATCGTGTTCCAGTTCCCGAACCGCTCCGGCACGTCCCGCCACGGCGCCCCGGTCCGGAACCGCCACGCCGTCGCCTCGACCACCATGCGCCGATCCGCCGGCCGCCGTCCCGTCGACTTCACCGTCGGGAACAACGGACTGATCACAGCCCACGCCTCATCAGAGATCACATCACGCGACACACGGTTAAGACTCGCCCACGAGGAACCCAAGGAGGTTTAGCAACACGGCCTAGCGGGCACCCCGGACCCACGCATAGAAAACCGATCCTGTCCTGCCAGAAACGATCGTTTGCGGGACGTGCACACGGCTCCTCATCGCGGCGTGCCGTAAACGGTTCCCGTATCGAAACCAGGTTGCGGGACAAGGCGTTTCGGCCCGGAGTTTTGGGACGCAATCAGCGAGGGTGGCGTCGCTCGACGAGGATCGTGTCGCGCCACTGCCCGGCCCAGGGGCCGTAGGTCATAAGGGCGATGCGTTCTCGGTGACCCACGCGGCGGAAGCCCGCTCTGTCGTGGAGGGCGAGGCTCGCGGGGTTCTCGGGG
The DNA here is from genome assembly GCF_053345465.1 of Microbacterium sp. M4A5_1d. Lineage (NCBI taxonomy): Bacteria > Bacillati > Actinomycetota > Actinomycetes > Micrococcales > Microbacteriaceae > Microbacterium > Microbacterium sp. M4A5_1d. The sequence goes on along the minus strand of NZ_JBKFAD010000004.1, from coordinate 53,082 downwards.
AAGATGCTCGACTGCACCGTCCAGACACCGGCGCTGTCGGCAGCTCGGAGGAAGGCGTCGAGGAGTGCGGCGCCAGCGCCGTGCCCGCGAGCCCGGTCCGCGACATAGACCGAGTGCTCGACCACGCCCCGGTAAGCCTCGCGAGACGACACGGGTGAGGCGGCGATCCATCCGACGACGGACCCGGCGGCGTGCTCGGCAACGAGTCGTCCCAGGGCGAGTTTCCCCGAGTCGAAGGCCGGCCAGATCGGCGGGTCCGGTTCGAACGTTGCGTTGCCGGTGGCGATGCCTTCGCGGTAGATGGATTCCACGGCTGGCCAGTCGGCGGCGGTCATCGCGCGTATAAGAACGCCGCTCATGGGCGCAGCGTGCGGGAGGCCTGTTCGAGGGCGTCGGTGACGACGCGATAGTAGGCCCACCGGCCGCGCTGTTCGCGGGTTGCTAGGCCCGCGTCGACGAGCAGTTTCATGTGGTGGGAGACGGTCGGCTGGGACAGTCCGACGGGCTCGGTGAGGTCGCAGATGCATGCTTCGCCGTCGACGGATGCGGCGATCAGCGAGAGAAGTCGCACACGGGTGGGGTCGCCCAGCGCCTTGAACGTGCGCGCGATCCGCTCGGCCTCGTCGGGCGTCAGCACCCTGCCGGTGACCGGCGAGCAGCACGCCGCCGCGTCGGGCGGGAGGAGGGGAAGCGTCGTGGGCATGGAACGATTCTGGCACGTCACATTGACATTCGTCGATACATCGACAATTCTCGATCTATCGAGTTCTGTCGATGCGTGAGGAGTGAGTGTGATGGAGAGGGCGTTGCCCGTGGTTGTCATCGGTGCCGGCCCGCAGGGGCTCGCCGCTGCTGCACACCTGGTCGAGCGAGACGTGCCAGTCGTTGTGCTGGAGGCTGGAACCGGCCCAGCATCGGCGGTTGCCGAGTGGGGACATGTGCGCCTGTTCTCGGAGTGGCCCGAGCTGATCGACACGGCCGGGGCGCGGATTCTCGAGCCCACCGGATGGGCAGCTCCGGCGACGGGGTACCCGACCGGCGCACAGTGGATCAGCAGCTACCTTGCCCCGCTCGCTACCGAGCTGGGCGACCGAGTGCGCTACGGCGCTCGGGTTGTCGGGGTGTCCCGCCTGGGCCGCGACCGCCTTGTTGACGCCGGCCGCGGCGATCAGCCGTTCATCGTGCACGTGCAGCCGAACGAGGGAGATGAGTACCGGTTGCAGGCGCGCGCGGTGATCGACGCCTCCGGTACGTGGTCCTCACCCAACCCCGCGGGCGCGGACGGTCTGCCCGCGCTGGGCGAGCGGGCCGCTGCCGGGTCGCTGTCGTACCGCATCCCCGACTTCCGCGACCGGGAAGGCTTCGAGGGCAAGCACACGGTCGTCATCGGCTCCGGGCATTCGGCGGTGACCGCGGTCCTCGCGCTGGCACGCATGGCGCGCCGTGACCCGAACACTACGGTGACGTGGGCGCTGCGCCGCGCCACCGCTGGGAACGCTTTCGGCGGCGGTGAGGCCGACGAGCTGCCGGCACGCGGGGCGCTGGGGATCAAGGCGAAGGAGTTCGTCGACGCCGGCCTGGTGTCGCTCGTGACCGGGTTCCGCGTCGAGCGTGTCACCATGGATGGAGACCGCCCGGTCCTGGTGGCAGAAGATGGCCGCACACTCACCGCAGATCGCGTCGTGGTGCTCACCGGGTTCCGTCCCGACCTGTCGTTCCTGTCGGAGCTGCGGTTGGAGCTGGACCCCACGTTGCAGGCCCCCGTCCGTATCGCTGCGGAGGTCGACCCGAACGTGCATTCCTGTGGTTCGGTCGCGGCGACCGGCGCGGCCGACCTCGCCCAGCCGGAACCTGACTTCTACCTTGTGGGCGCGAAGTCCTACGGGCGGGCACCGACTTTCCTCGCCCTCACCGGCTACGAACAGGTGCGCAGCGTCGTTGCGGAGCTCGCGGGCGACCACGAGGCCGCTCGCCGGGTGGAGCTGGTGCTGCCCGACACGGGCGTGTGCGGCGGCGCCGGCCTGTTCGATGCTTCCGGGGCATCCCTGGGCGGTGCCTGTTGTGCCCCGCCGGCTCAGGTGCTCCAGATCGGGCGCGCTCCAGCAACCGTCTGACCAGACACATGAGAGGGGGCGGGTCGCGTCAGCGATCCCGCCCCCTCTCGCGTTGCTCAGTGTGCGAGGAGCGTGGTCTGGATCTTGTCGGAGACTGCTTCGCGCAGTGGCCTCACGGCGTCGGCGTCCCAGGCCTCCGGGTTGGGGAAGGACCACTCCAGGACCTCGCCGCGGGGCGTGGTCGGCAGGGCGAGGCCGGGCTTCATCAGAACCACGACGTCGGCCTGATCGAGGTCGTCCGCGGTCACGGCGCGGGGCACCCGATCGGTGATGTCCATGCCCAGCTCAGCGACCGCGGCGGCAACGGCCGGGTTCACTTCGCCTGCGGGTGATAGTCCCGCCGACGTCGCGGTGAATCGGTCGCCGGCCAGGTGCTCTAGGAGCGCGGCGCCCAGCTGCGAGCGGCCAGCGTTGTGCTGGCAGATGAACAAGACGGTCGTCTTCATGTCGCGCCCCTCGGTGAGTGTTGCTTGCATCAATCAGGATTGCGGCCTGCATAGCCATCTGTCAATATAGATACATGTCGATTCAAGAGGTTGAGCTGGTAATCGTCGGGTCGGGCCCTTCGGGTTACACGGCCGCGGTGTACGCCGCACGGGCAGGGCTCGCTCCCGTCGTCATTGCGGGCTCTGTCACCGCTGGCGGCGCGCTCATGACGACCACGGAGGTGGAGAACTTCCCGGGGTTCGTCGACGGTGTTCAGGGGCCGGAGCTGATGGACACGATGCGCCGTCAAGCCGAGCGGTTCGGCGCCCGCATCCTTCTCGATGACGCGATCCGCGTCGACCTCGCACCTGAGATGAAGGTCATTGAGACAGGCGCGGGGGAGACGTTCCACGCCCGCGCCGTCATCCTCACCATGGGGTCGGCGTACCGGAAGCTCGGGCTTCCCGACGAGGAGCGCCTGTCGGGCCACGGGGTGTCGTGGTGCGCCACGTGCGATGGGTTCTTCTTCCGGGACCAGGACATTGTCGTGGTCGGTGGTGGGGATTCGGCTATGGAAGAAGCCCTGTTCCTGACGCGGTTCGCGCGGAAGGTCACCGTCGTTCACCGCCGTGACTCGTTCCGGGCATCGAGGATCATGGCCGAGCGTGTGCTCGAGCACCCGAAGATCGACGTCGCGTGGAACAGCGAGATCACGGCTTTGCAGGGAGAGGAGAAGGTGCAGGGGGTTCGCCTCCGCGACACTGCCACCGGTGCTGAGCGCGACCTTCCTGTGACGGGCGTGTTCGTCGCGATCGGTCACGACCCTCGCTCTGAGCTCGTTACCGGACAGGTCGCCACAGACGCCGATGGGTACGTGCTGGTGGACCACCCCTCCACCCGCACCTCACTCACCGGAGTGTTCGCTGCCGGTGACCTCGTTGATCACACATACCGGCAGGCGATCACGGCCGCCGGGACCGGATGCGCCGCAGCCCAAGACGCGCAGCATTACCTCGCCGCGCTCGATATGCCCGTCCTCGCCTCGGCGGAGGCTTTCGCGTGACCAACGCAGCGCCCGCAACCCGCCGCCTCTCGACCCTCGACCGGTGGCTGCCGCTGTGGATCGGGTTGGCCATGGCCGGCGGCATCCTCCTCGGCCGGTTCATCCCGGGCCTGTCCGAAGCGCTGTCACACCTCGAGGTGGGTGGGATCTCGATCCCGATCGCGCTCGGGCTGCTGGTCATGATGTACCCGGTGCTCGCGAAGGTCCGCTACGACAAGGTCGCCGCCGTCACCGGCGATAAAAGGCTGCTGATCTCGTCGCTGGCGTTGAACTGGGTTGCGGGTCCGGCGCTGATGTTCGCCCTCGCGTGGGTGTTCCTGCCGGACCTGCCCGAGTACCGGACGGGCCTGATCATCGTGGGCCTTGCCCGCTGTATCGCCATGGTCGTGATCTGGAACGACCTCGCCTGCGGCGACCGGGAAGCGGCGGCCGTGCTGGTCGCGATCAACTCGGTGTTCCAGGTCATCGCGTTCTCGCTCCTCGGCTGGTTCTACCTCACCGTCCTCCCTGGATGGCTGGGTCTCGACAGTCAGGGCTTGGACGTGTCGATCTGGCAGATCGCGCTCAACGTACTGGTGTTCCTCGGGGTACCCCTGATCGCCGGGTTCGCATCCCGTTTCATCGGGGAGCGCCGCAAGGGCCGCGCCTGGTACGAGAACTCGTTCCTGCCCAAGATCGGACCGTGGGCGTTGTACGGTCTGCTGTTCACGATCGTGCTGCTGTTCGCCCTGCAAGGCGAGCAGGTCACTTCACGGCCGCTGGATGTCGTCCGGATCGCGGTCCCACTGCTGGTGTACTTCGCCGTCATGTGGTTCGCCGGTCTCGTCACTGGCAAGGCCCTCGGCCTGGGCTACGCCCGTTCGTCGACGCTCGCGTTCACCGCGGCCGGCAACAACTTCGAACTCGCCATCGCGGTCGCGATCGGCACGTTCGGCGCCACGTCCGGGCAGGCCCTCGCCGGGGTGGTCGGTCCGCTGATCGAGGTGCCCGTGCTCGTGGGCCTGGTCTACGTCTCGCTGTGGGCGGCGCGAGCCTGGTTCCACACCGACCCCTACGCAACACCCGAACCCGTTCTGGAGAGGACTCGATGATGAGCGCCACCATCACCACCGCAGACGACACCTGCGCCGCGGCCCCCACGCACGCGATCGGGGATGAGGCGGCCACAGCAATCGCGACCACGTTGAAGGCACTGTCGGACCCGCTGCGGCTACGGATGCTGTCTGCGATCGCGACCGACGCGCGCGGGGAATCGTGCGTGTGCGACCTCGCGGAACTCGCCGACGTGTCACAGCCGACCGTGTCGCACCACCTCAAGGTGCTCCGCGACACCGGCGTGCTCACCTCTGAGCGCCGCGGCACCTGGGTGTGGTACCGAATCGCGCCCGCTCTCCGCCCAGCCGTGACGACGCTGCTGGACTCGTTCGCCCCCGCCGCGATCGCCCCGGTTCGCCCCGAGCATGCCGGGCTTGAGAACGTCGACGATGCTCTCACCCACCTTGGTGATGCTCTCGCTCAGGACTACCCGCAGCTCGACCGCAGTCTCGTGGCGACGATCGTCCGGGAGTCGTACACGTCCCTCGCCAGGAGCGCCCGGGTGAAGAATCACCTGCTGGCCCTCACCGAGCGGTTCGCCCGGCAACGACTCACCGACATCACCCGCGACCGCACACACGGGCAGCCGCAGGTCTTGTTCGTCTGCGTCGCGAATGCCGGCAGGTCGCAACTCGCAGCCGCGCTCGTGAATCAACGCTCCGGCGGCGCCGTCATCGCACGCTCGGCCGGATCGACCCCGGCCGCCGAGATCCACCCGCACGTACAGCCCCTCATCGACGAGCTAACTACGGGCAACGACGAGCCACGGTTCCCCAAGCCGCTGACCGACGACGCCGTGCGCGCGGCGGATGTCGTCATCACGATGGGATGCGGCGACGTGTGCCCGATCATCCCCGGTGTCCGCTACGAGGACTGGACCGTCGGTGACCCCGCCCTCGCCTCCGCAGAAGGCGTCGCAGCGATCCGCGACGACATCGCCCGACGCGTCGACGCCCTCCTCGCCACACTGACCCCCACCCGCTGACCGGAGCAACTATGACTGACACCACGCCCTCCGTCCTTTTCGTCTGCGTCCACAATGCAGGTCGCTCGCAAATGGCCGCCGGTTTCCTCCGCGACATCGCCGGCGACCGCATTGAGGTCCGCTCCGCCGGGTCGATGCCCGCCGACCAGATCAACCCCGTCGCCGTCGCGGCGATGGCCGAAGTCGGCATCGACATCACGGCGGAACAGCCGAAGGTGCTCACTACCGAGGCGGTGCAGGCCTCTGACGTCGTCATCACGATGGGATGCGGCGACGCGTGCCCCTTCTTCCCGGGCAAGCGCTACGAGGACTGGAAGCTCGACGACCCCGCCGGGCAGGGCATCGACGCCGTTCGCCCCATCCGCGACGACATCCGCGCGCGCATCGAGCAGCTCGTGAGCGAGCTCGTCTGACGTAGCAGCACGCCATACATGACGGAGGCCCGCACGTCTGAGCGTGCGGGCCTCCGAGCGTCATCAGACGCAGCGCGCTGAAACGACCGCCGGAAACGTGGTTCGGGACCTGGTTTCGGCGGGCGTTTTCGGGTTGGGTCAGTGGCTGCCGCCGAGGTTGCCGGTGAGGCGTCCGTGGAAGGCGGTGGCGGTGTCGTTGAGGCCTTCGATGTGGACGGTTTTGCCGAGGTGTTCGTATTTGGTGACGATCGCGTCGAGGGCGGCGACGGTGGAGGCGTCCCAGACGTGTGAGCGGGTCATGTCGATGATGACTCGTCCGGGGTCATCGTTGTATTCGAATTGGGTGGTCAGGTCGTTGCTGGACGCGAAGAACAGTTCCCCGTCGACCATGTAGTACGCGGTGGGGATCGCTGCGGTGTCGTCGACGGTGCGGGTGACGGTGACGAAGTGTGCGACGCGGCGGGCGAACATGATCATCGCGGCGATGACGCCGAGGATCACGCCGATGGCGAGGTTGTGCGTCCAGACGGTCGCGATCACGGTGATGAGCATGACCGCGGTCTCGCTCTTGGGCATTCGCTTGAGGGTGTTCAGGCGGATGCTGTGCCAGTCGAACGTGGCGATCGCGACGACGATCATCACCGCAACGAGGGCTGCCATCGGGATGATGGCGACGACGCCGCCGAGGGCGAGGACCAGGACGAGCAGGAACACGCCGGCGAGGAAGGTGGAGATCCGGGTGCGGGCACCGGATGCTTTCACGTTGATCATGGTCTGGCCGATCATGGCGCAACCGCCCATGCCGCCGAACGCTCCGGAGAGGACGTTCGCGACGCCCTGGCCCCATGCTTCGCGGGTTTTGCGGGAGTGGGTGTCGGTGATGTCGTCGACGAGCTTCGCGGTCATGAGGGACTCGAGGAGCCCGACGACGGCCATGGCCAGTGCGTACGGGCCGATGATCTGCAGCGTTTCCAGGTTCAGGGGGACGTTGGGAATGAACAGGGCCGGGAGGCTGTCGGGGAGCTGGCCCTGGTCGCCCACGTTGGGGACGAGCCACCCTGTAGTGACGACAACGGCGGTGAGCAGCACGATCGCGACCAGCGGTGCCGGGACGATCTTGGTGAACCGGGGCATCACGAACATGATCACCAGGCCGACGGCGACCAGTGGGTAGACCAGCCACGGAATATTCGCCCCGAACAGCTGGGGGAATTGCGAGGTGAAGATGAGGATCGCCAGCGCATTCACGAACCCGACCATCACCGACCGCGGGATGAACCTCATCAGCTTGGCCACGCCCAGAACGGCGAACACGATCTGGATGAGCCCGCCGAGGAGAACGGTCGCGATGAAGTAGTCCATCCCATGCTCACGAGCGACGGGAGCGATGACGAGCGCGATCGCGCCCGTAGCGGCGGTGATCATCGCGGGCCGGCCACCGAGGAACGCGATCGCCACGGCCATCACGAACGAGGAGAACAACCCGACGCGGGGGTCTACGCCCGCGATGATCGAGAACGCGATCGCCTCGGGGATCAGAGCCAGAGCCACAACGAGGCCGGCGAGGACTTCACGGGTGAGGAGCTTCGGGCTGCGCAGCGCTTGCAGCACAGTCGGTTCAATTCGGTACCGCGCTTTGTTATCGCGCGCAGGGCTGACAGCAGTCAACATGCCTCCATGGGTAGAGCTCTCCCCAGGAGAGCGGTCGATGAGGGTGCGCCCGTGAGCGCGGCGCCGGCTGCCCGACGCAGAAGAATGGGGAGGGGGAGGATCGCGCCCCGGGCCAAACGTCACGTTACGTGAGAGTTCAAATGTAACGTAACGTGAGGTTTGCTGTCGAATCAGGAAGGATGCGGCCGCGATGCACGAGGAAACCGCCCGCATCGGTGAGGTCACCGAGCGCACCGAGCTGTCCTCCCGGACCCTGCGTCACTATGACGAGATCGGGCTCGTCACCCCATCCGCCCGCACCGAGGGAGGGTTCCGGCTCTACACCGAGGCCGATATCGCGCGCATCCTGCTGATCCGCCGGATGAAGCCACTCGGGTTCACCCTCGATGAAATGCGTGAGCTACTGGACGTCGTTGACGCCCTCGCGGCGTCTCCGAACGACGTCGACCTTCGGAAACGACTCGACGCGATCCGTGATGAGACCGCGGAGCGGCGAGAAAAGCTCAGCAGACAAGTCGCCATGGCCGACGAGTTCATGGAGCAGCTTTCCCAAGTCTGATTCGAGACCCGCCGAGAACGATGGTTCTTGACGGGCGCGCCGTGGCTCGGGGAGCGGCCGTAGACGTGGCGGCGTTCGTAGTATCCGACGTCGAACAGGTGACTCAGTTATCGGCGCGGGATAGTGAAGCTGCACCGCAGGGGTAGCTCACAAAGTTCGATCGCGTTGCCGTGTCCGTGTCGCAGCCTGTGCATCCCTACGCGGCAGCTGCGAACTTGAGCTGTAGGTTCTCGTAACGGTCGGTGCCTTTGACCCAGCTGACACGCAGCAAGAAAACAAGCGCCCCCCGCGCAGCTTGCATCAGAGCTCGAAGCTGCTCGGCCTCTTCAGGCGTGCCGCGATCGGCGTGTTTGATCTTCTGTGCGGCCGACCTCACCTTGATGATGCTGCTCGCGAGGACATCGTTGAGCTGAGAACCTTCAGTGGGCGCCTGCCCGGCATGCGCGAAACAGAGAACCTCCGCCCTCTTAGCAGGCAGCACCTTCCCATCCTTCTGGTATGTCAGTGATGCGTCATCGGGCCGATGCGCCCGCACCCAAGCGAGTACCTCCGCGGTAGAGAAGGCGGTACGTAGAAGACGGTCGATGAGCTCAATGAGGCTAGTCGCGGCCTGGCCGACGCCGTCGTCGGAGTTGACGAGCGCCTGCTCAAATCCTCGGAACTTGCGACGCAGGATGTCGCTCAGTTCTGCAGCGTGCGTCTCCATATCGACGTCGAGAAGCTGTTGAAGCGAACGGATCAGGTCGCCGAGGCCGATATCGAGGATGTTGAGCTCAGTCGAGCGGGCGGGGTATCCAAGACCGGAGAAGTCCATCGAACGGTTCTCTAGGAAACCGTCGATCATGTCGTCGATCTTCAGCAGAGTCCGCAAGTAGGCCGCATCCTGCTGAGTGGAGGTCTTCGAAATGGGGAGACGTTCCTGAGCGCTAAGAGGAGCGAACGCGTCCTCAAGCGCCTGGGCGAAGGGAAGAGCGATCCGAAGGACTCTGCGCATGCCCAGGAGACAGAGGGCCCAGTCCCTCTCTGCTGCTTGCTTCAATCGCCGATAGCGGCCGGCGCCCAGAAGCCGCTCGAGAAACCGCGGCAAGCTACCGTTCTTGAACCGGCGCGCATATCGCTCAACCGTGGCCTTCAGCTGTTCCTGCCCGTCTGCATCAAGCCATCGAGCGATCGCTTCGAGGCGGGTCTCGAGGTTGCTTTCGAAGTCGGCGGTTTCGAAGTACTGCATCGCATCCGCGAGTCGTTGTTCCCATCGCCGCGGGTCCCCGTCCGCGAGGAGATCGTGGATGGTAGCCGTCACCGCGTCGAGCATCGGAATCAGATCCGTGGGGATCTTCAACAACTTCAGCACGCTAGGCGGGATGGCCCGGAGTTCCTCTGCCAAAGCGGAACGTTTGGCCTGTGGGATGTCGGTTCGCATGGCAGCTCCTGTCTCGGCTCGAGAAAGGGCTCGCACGCCGACTTAGTAAGTGAAGATCACGCTCCAAATTTTATGCGAGGGGCCCGACACTGCTTGGTCTCGGGCGGCGTGTCGGTCGCGCCTGCAGAGGAACCACCTAGCGGAACCGGCTGGCGGCCGGTTCGCCGAAAACGATCGTTTACGGCGGGCTCGTCGACGTCGACGAGCAGCGGCGCGACATGTGGAGTTGCTCGCTTGATGGCGGTGTTCTGTGATCGTTCGGTGGCGCCGGTCAGCTCCCGATGACGAGTACGCTGGCGGCGGCTTCGACGACGTCGTCGGTGATTGTCTCGAGTTCGTTGATCTTGAGGATGCGGTTGATCTGGGGGAACAAGCGCTCGAGGAGGCGGAAGTTTCCGCGGGTGATGCGTTCGATGGCGGCGACGGCTTGGGCGTCGGTGAAGTCGTCTGGGTTGAGGGTGCGTCCGAGGCGTGTCCAGTGTCGGTCGAGGACGAAGAGGAGTTCGTCTCGGCCAAGGGCGCGGTAGCGGTGGGAGAACCCGAGGCGGCTGTAGAGCTGGGGGTAGTGGCGGAAGCGTTGGTCGATGCCGGGCATGCCGATCAAGATGATCGCGAGATGGGTACGGTCGTGTTCGTCGCGAAGCAGCTCGAGCGCGGTGGGCGTGAGGCGCTCGGCTTCGTCGACGATGAGCAGTTCGACCCACCGTGTGGTGTCGGCGGTGTTCACTCCGGTGACTTTCCCGATGGTGCGGAGGTGCTCGTCGATACAGATGCCGACTTTGACACGCCATCTGCTGATGTCTCCCATGAGGTCTCTGGGTCGCGGGAGGACCTCGGGTGTGTAGAACACGGTGCGGGAGCGATGCGCGAGCGCGTAGTGTTTCGCGTCGTCCTCGCTCCTCGGGCCCCACGCGGTGATGAAAGGCTGGAGGGTGTCCCAGTTGGCGTAGCGGCGGGCGGAGTTGGTCTTTCCGACTCCAGCGTCACCGTGGCAGATGCCGATGGTGCGTTCCTTCTTCACCGCGTTCGCGAACTCGGTGAAGCGGCGGTGTTCCTTCGTGACGATGAAGCTCTGGGTCATCACTCCTCCTCGTAGGTGCGGAGTCGTTTCTTGGGCGGGGTCGAGTCCGCGAGGTGGGGTTCTTCGCGGTGGGCGATGGTGGGGATGCGGTCGTTGATGGTGCGGCGGAGTTCGTGGCGGCGGGCGCGGCGGGCGGCTTCGATGTCTCGGAGGCTGAGGCGGGTGTTGGGGTGGGCTTCGTCGACGGCGACGCAGATGAAGGTGCCGTGGTCGTAGACGCGGATCTCGGAGAGGTCGCGGGGGTCGTAGCGGATGGTGACTGCGTGTCCGACGAACGGTGCGAGGGTGGTCGCGAGATAGCGCTGGCCTTGGAAGTGGATGCCGTCTCGTTGCACGGTCCGATGCGTGGGCACGGTGAGCAGCAGGCCGTCGAGCTCGTTGAGGGTGTCGGGCATGCGGGGTATCCAGCCGTCCGCGACCCATGCGTCGCGTGGGGAGATGCCGAGCGCCTGATGGGTGCGCTGGTTGTAGGTCGCGATGAAGGCGCCGATCGCTCGGTCCAGGCCCGGGAGGTCGAGCACGGGCTGCGGGTTGCGGTTCCCGGGGCCGAGGTGGCCGGGGAGGGTTGGGAGGACTTCGGTGTTGATGGTGCCGAAGAATCGCTCGATTTTGCCGCGCCCCTGGGGCCTGCCGACGGTCGAGAAGATGAGCCGTAGGTGCAGCTCGATGGCGGTGCGTTCGAGGTGGTGGCTGGTGAAGTCGGAGCCGTGGTCGACGTGCAGCACATCGGGGATTCCGCACATCGCCCACGCGGGGTCGGTCTTTCGCCAGATCGCCTGCCGCAACGCGAGCGCGGTGTTCAGTGACGAGGGCGCTCCGGTGAAGACCATGTATCCGCAGATCGCGCGGGAGTGATCATCCATGACGGTTGTCAGCCAGGGCCGGTCGGGCTTCCCGTTCGCGCCGATGATGAGGATGTCGAGTTCGGTATGGTCGGCCTGCCAGATCTGGTTCGGCCGTTGTGCGCGACGGCGGAACACCAGCTCGTGACGATCGCGGTAGGACGCGGGACCCTCCAACGCGAGGGTGACGAGTGCGGGGTCGAGGGCCTGCACGATTTCTCGGACGGTCGCGTAGCTCGGCGCCGGCCTACTCTCGCGTAGGCACTCTTCGACGATGAGTCGATGCAGCGTCGCGATTGACGGACGAGGCCGGGTCAGGGCGAGCCGCTCGATGGCGGCGACGGTTGCGGGGTCAGTGCGTCGGCTGCCCTTGTCTCTTCGTGCGGTGTCGTCGAGTCCTGCGAGCCCGTGTTTCTCGTAGAGCTGATGCCAGCGTTGGAGCGTCCGCGTGCCGATGCCGCTCTCGCGGGCGAGGGCCGCGAGGGGGATCTGATCTTCGACGTGAAGTCGGAGGATCCGCCACCGCTCGAGGCCGTCCATGAGCCGCTACATCGCTGCGCTCTCGCGGGCCGCATGGACCTGCTGATGGCGGTAGAGCGTCGCGCGACTCCACCCGACGAGACGAGCGGCGTCCTCGGCGGTGCGGCCGCGCGCTCGCGCATCCGCGGCAATCGCGAGCTTGTCCGCGATCACGACCGGGTCCGACAGAGGCCGGCCAAACCGGGTCCCGTTCGCTCGGGCGGCTGCGATGCCGGCGTTGACCCGTTCGACGATGAGCTCCCGCTCGTACTCCGCGAGCGTGGCCAACATGTTCAACATCAGCCGGCCCGTCGACGTCGACGGATCGATGCCATCCGAGATCGACCGCACCTGCACGCCGCGCTCGCGCAGCAGATTCACGGTGTTCAGCACGTCGATCAGGGAGCGGCCGAGGCGGTCGACTCGCCAGACGACGACGGTGTCGCCGTCTTCGGCGTACTCGAGGAGCTTCTTCATCCCGGTCCGCTCGATCGCGGTCTTGCTCCCCGAGGTGACATCCGCGAAGACGTCGCGCTTTTGCACCCCGGCAGCAACGAGCGCGTCGAGCTGCAGCTGCGCGTCCTGACTCGACGTACTCACGCGCGTGTATCCGAGAAGCCTCACGAGCCCATTCTGACTCGGAAACACCCTTTATGACCCCTGCTGAGACGAATTATGGCGAGACGCCTTTCTGAGACGACGCGCATCCCGAGATTTCGGGCAAAGGGGCGCTGTCGAGGGCCACTTGGTCCGGCGTCTCAGAAAGCTACTGGTTTTTGAGGCGCGCGCCGATCCTCCGCTGTTGGAGCGTGGGTGAAGGGTTCAATCGGTCTGAACGACCGGTAGCCCCGTCGCGGCTGCGGCGTCTGCGAGCGAGCCGAGGTTGCGTACTTGGGTGAAGCCTGCGTCCTCCATGAGGTCGACGGCGGCTGCGGCGCGTTGACCTGAACGGCAGTAGACGACGTAGTCGGCGTGGGGGTCCAGGTCAGGGATTGCCGTTTGCAGCTCGCCGGCGGTGACGTCGAGCAGGAGTGCCCCATCGAGATGCCCTTCGGCGTGTTCGGCGGGTGTGCGGACGTCGATGACGATCGCATCCGAGCTAACCGCAGGTTGGGCGGTGGTCGGCGCGGTGCAACTCGTGAGCGCGAAGGCGGCGACGAGTGCGGTGACTGTAACGAGGGCGAAGCGACGCATGGGGTCCTTTCGGGGGTTTGGGGTTAGAGGTTGCAGGAGCGGTCGGCGCAGTGATGTGTGGGGTGTCGGCTGAGACGGCGGTGGAGGTGGCAGCCCGCGCACCAGCCGAAGATCGCTTCCAGGGCTAGGAGGATGAAGCAGACACCGCACAGGGCGAGTACCCCCTGGAGGGGGATAGCGCCGGAGCCCAGCGCGACGCATGAGACTGTGGCGATGCCGACGGCTAGCCACCACGCGAAGGCCTTCTGCGGGGCGCCGACCCAGCGCGGGAAGTGGGAGCGGCTCGCGAGTCGTCCCAACGCCAGGGTGATCGACAACCGATCACTGACGAGGAGACGGGTCAGCATGTCGAGCAGGAAGAACATTCCGAACATCTGCAGCGGGCGAGTCGTCCCGAACGCGAGTGCGGCGGTGGCGGCGAGAAGTCCGAGCGTCAGCAGGAGACCGGCCGCGATCCGGACCGCACGTTCATCGATGACAGGCCCCTGGTAGCCCTCGATGAGGGCACCAACGCGCGGGAGGACGACAGCGGGGGTGACGGACATGAGCGATTCCCGGAGGGTCATAGAAGAGGTGCGAGGCGCAGGATCGTCGCTGTGAGCATGATGATGCCCACGCCCAGGACGAAGAAGCCGAAGCTTTTGCGGAGCGTGGGGGCGGACAACTTTCTGGCGAGCAGCATCCCGGCGACGGAGCCGACAACGGCGAAGGCGGTGAAAGGAAGAACGGTTTCCCATGGGATCGCGGTGGCGAACACCTGTGCGGCGAGTCCTGCGGTGGAGTTCAGTGCGATGACGAGGAGTGATGTGCTGGTGGCCGCGGCGATGGGCAGACCGAAGATCAGCAGCGCGGGGACGATGAGGAAACCACCTCCCGCCCCGAGCAGCCCCGTGAGGAACCCCACAGACACCCCCATGATCACGACGCGCAGGACATGAGAGCTGCGCGCGCGAGGTCGCTCGGGTGGGGCGGGTGTGCGACGGCCGCGGATCATCGCGAGTGCCGTGGCGATCATGATGCCGCTGAAGAGAATGGCGAGGAGGGAGTCGGGCACGAACCGCCCCAGAGATGCACCGCCGAGCCCGCCGAGCATCCCTGTCGCCCCGAACGCGACACCGACCCCCCATTTCACGGTCCCCGTTCGCGCGCGTATCAGGACGGCGATGGCGCTGGTCACTGCGACCACGAAGAGCGAAGACGCGATCGCCTCTCGCGTTCCCATGCCCAATATCAGGGTGAGGACGGGGACGGCGAGGATTGAGCCGCCTCCGCCGAGGAGCCCGAGCGCGACGCCGACCACGGTCGCGAGGATCATCGCGGTGATGATGGGCAAGGTCAGTCGGGCTCCTCGAGGGGTCAGGCGGCGTTCGCGGCGGGCTGCGCCGTTGCGGCGAGCCAGGCGCGGTAGCTGCCGTCGATCTCGATGACGTCGTGACCGGCTCGACGCAGGGCGCTGGCGACGACGCTGTTGCGGACGCCGCTCTGGCAGTAAGTGAGGATGACGCCCGAGCTGGGGAGCTCATCGGTGTGCCAGAGAGCGCGACCGCCGGAGAGTTGGGCGGCACCGGGGATGTGTCCCGCGTTGTATTCGGTGCGGTTGCGCACATCGAGCAAGAGGGCGTGCTCCACCTGGTCGATGTCCGTGGGGGCGATGGTCTTCGGCTGAACGAGCCGCAGTCCGTCGAGGGTGTCGGTGAAGCCGTGGACAGCGTCGATCCCCACCCGCAGCAGGTGGTCGCGGAACCGCCCGGCCGCGTCAGTCGAGTCGGCCAGAATGACGAGGGGGCGTGTTTCCGTCTCAGGGTCGTAGACCCAGGCGGCGTAGCTGGCGGCTTTCGCTTCGCCGGGGACGTTGAGCGCGCCGGGCACGGTGCCCTGGTGTACCTGCGCGTGGTGGCGGGTGTCGATGAGGATGACGCTGTCTTCCTCCAGCGCAGCGGACAGGTCGGAGGCGTCGATTTGCGGCAGCGGTGCGAGCTTGCCCAGCAGAGCGGGCCCGGTGCGGTTCTGCCGCTTCATCCGGGCGAAGTAGGCGTGCGCATCAGGTTGATCATCGAGGAGGGAGTTGATGAAGCCCTGCTCGTCGCCGGCGGCCAGGTACGGTGCCCACCAGGCAAAGCGTCGCTCGTATCCGACCGTGGAGGTGGGGACAGCGCCGAGGGCCTTGCCGCAGGCCGAGCCGGACCCGTGTGCGGGGAGCACCTGGACGTAGTCCGGGAGGGTGAGGAAACGGTCGCGAAGGCTGGCGAACAGATCGCGCGCGCCCTGGAAGCGGGTGTCGATACCGCCGGCGGCTTCATCCAGCAGGTCGGGGCGGCCGATGTCGCCGACGAAGACGAAGTCGCCGCTGAGGAAGTAGCCCGGGTCGGAGGTGGCGGCTCCATCGGTGACGAGGAAGGAAAGGTGCTCGGGGGTGTGGCCGGGGGTGTGCACTGCTTCGAGGGCGATGTTGCCGAGGGTGATGCGCTGACCGTGCACCATCCGGGTGGCGTCATCGAATCCGGAACCGTACTGCCAGTCGGGCCCGCCCTCGGCGGAGACGTACATCGTCGCTCCCGTGCGGGCAGCGAGTTCGCGGGTGCCGGAGAGGTAGTCGGCGTGGATGTGAGTCTCGGTGACGGCAGTGATGGTCATGCCATGCTTCGCGGCGAGGTCGAGATAGACCTGCACGTCGCGGCGGGGATCGACCACAATCGCTTCACCGTTCCGCTGGCAACCGATCAGGTAGCTGGCGTGCGCGAGGTCGTCGTCATACAAGCGTTCGAGGAGCACGGGGATCTGCTTTCGCGGGGTCAGTGCGCGCAGGTGCAGCGCTGGTCTTCGGGAACGTCGGCGAGGGCGTCGTCGATGTGTTGGCCGCAGCCGGCCCACGTGGGCTTGCCGCAGGAGGGGCAGGTGATTTGAGCGCACACGGTCAGGCAGCCGTCTCGGCAGCCGCGATCTGGCGGCGGACATCATCCATGTCCAGCTCGCGGGCTTTGGTGATCAGTTGCTCGAGCTGCGGGGCAGGCAGAGCACCGGGCTGCTTGTACACCAGCACGCCATCGCGGATCACCATCAGCGTCGGGATCGAGGTGATGCGGTGAGCCGAGGACAACTCAGCTTCCGCTTCGGTGTCCACTTTCGCGAACACGATGTCGGGGTGCTTCTCCGACGCCGCCTCGAATACCGGAGCGAACGAGCGGCACGGGCCGCACCAGGCCGCCCAGAAGTCGATGAGGACGATCCCGTCTGCCTGGACGGCCGGGCCGAAGGTCTCGTTCGTGAGCTCAGTGGTGGCCATCGTCGGTCACCGCCCGAACAGGCGCGAGAAGAACCCGCCCTGCTTCGACTGTGCAGCCTGCACCTCACCGCGCGTGTGGTTGCCATTGCACCACTGCGACGCGGGCACCGACGCGCGTACCGAAGACACGTGCTGGCCGCAGCCCGCCCACGTCGTCTTCCCACAGGTCCGGCACTTCGTAGCTCGACACATGTTCTCTCCCTTTCCGGTGATACCCCAGGGGGTATATCTGAACCTGGACGCCCAGGATACTCCGGGGGGTATAGTTGTTGTCAACTCGACGGAAGGAACCGCTCATGGGCAGTGACCCGCAAGGCCCTGACTCGCTGCTGCACGATCAGGAGGCGAAGCGAAAGGTGCTCAACCGTCTGAAGCGTGCGCAAGGACAGCTCGCCGCGGTGATCGGCGCCGTTGAAAACGACGCACACTGCCGCGACGTCGTTCAGCAGCTCTCCGCCGTCTCTAAAGCTCTGGATCGGGCCGGCTTCCTCGTCATCTCCACCGCTCTTCGCGACTGCATGACCACGCCGGAGGCGGATAACGTCACCAACCCCGACGAGCTGGAAAAGCTCTTCCTCTCCCTCGCCTGATGACCACGCGAAACACGCTCGTCATCCACGTCTTCGCCGAGGACGCCGCGGTTCTCACCGCCGCGCTGCGCGTTGCCCGAAACGCCGTTGACGATCTCAGTCCCGACGGCATCGTGCAGCTCGTCGTCCAGGGCGGCGCGGTGCGGGGCCTGGTCGCGGACGGTGCCTATCGAGACGATCTCGTCGCAACGATCCGCAGTGCGGGCGTACAGGTGCTGGCGTGTCAGAACAGCATGAGCCGAGAAGACGTGGACGCTGATTCTTTGCTCGAGGGGGTGTCAACCGTTGCCGCGGCCGTGGGCTACCTCGCTCAACAACAATGGGCAGGCGCCGCCTACGTACGACTGTGATGCATCCAGCACCTGTCACGCCATCCGCACGCACCGGTATCGCAGCTGTGACCTCTTCTGCGTGATGGCAACTAGTCCGAGAGCGACATTTCTGCGCAAAACTCTGAAGTCCCACCGACGAGCATCCCTCCAGCAAGGCGGCCCAGCCCCGACCTGAGCCCTGCGAGAACCGAGCTGCTGTAGACACGTCACGTAGCGAAGTCAGAACGCCGCCACGGAGCGCTGTTATTCACAGGCGCGACACGCCGAAGATGGATCCGCCGAAACCCCCTGCCGAAACCTAATCGCGCCGGAACCTCGGCAGTACCGTTTTCGGCATGGCACATGAAGTCGGATACGCCCGAGTCTCGAAGCGGGAGCAGAACCCAGACGCTCAGGCCGCCGAGCTCCGCGCCGCTGGCTGCGAGAGGGTCTTCGTCGACCACGGCGAATCGAGCCGCGTCACCGATCGCCCGCAGTGGGTTGCGTGCCTCGACTATCTGCGGCCGGGGGACACGTTGAAAGTGCGCCGGCTCGATCGTCTCGCCGGCAGTGAGCGCATCCTGATCGAGACGCTGCAGGACCTCGACGCGCGCCAGGTGAACATCGTGAGCCTCACAGAGCCGATGATCGACACGACGTCGCCTATGGGCCGCGCATTGTTCGGGATCGTGGCCGTGTTCGCGCAGCTGCGCGTCGACACGATCCGCGACAACACCCAACGCGGCCTCGAGTACGCGCGCGCGCAGGGGAGGGTTGGTGGCCGGCCAAGCGTGATGACACCGGAGCGCATCGCGACGGCTCGCCAGCTGCGCGCCGAACGACATAGCTGGGAGAGCATCGGCCGAGTGCTCGGTGTGGGGGCGTCGAGCGTACGCCGTGCCCTGTCCGGGGATGCCTAAGAGGCGCTGATTCCGGGCCTAGTTCCTGAACCCCACCTGCATAACGACGTCGAGCGCGAAGGTGGCCATCGCCGCCACTACGAGGGCGGCCGCCCCAACCGCGAACGCCGGAATGCTGGCGAGCAGCAGTCGTCTAGGGGCAAAGGGGTTGCCCGCGTTCTCAGGCGAGGGACGCACGTGTCGCACCTCAATGTCGATGAGGGGGGCGCGATCCTCGATGACGATTCTGGGTTTGCCGGCGCTCACGAATGTGATGGACCCGGATGCTCGCTTCTTGATCAGTTGGGGAGTGATGGGGAACGTCGCCCATTCGAAACCGTGTCCTGAGGAACCTCCGAAGCGGATGCCATCGTCCGTCTCCGAGAGCAGTAGAGCACCACCGGGCTCCACACGGAACACCAGCGGCCGTCCATCGTCAAACGATCCGGACGGGATATCAGCCCGACTGTTTGAGAACAGGCGCAGCGTGACCAGATGAGGATCCTGAATCTGTAACCCGTTCACTCGAACGTCGAGGTTTTCGATCGCGGTCGGCGCCGCCACTAAGCGCACCACCTCGACCGCGTACTCGAGGCGCCTCTTAGGGTTGGCTCGGTAGTAGGTGATCACGGTGTAGAAACCGACAATCACCGTGACCGCGACGCCGACTATCGCCCAAACAACCCCAGGTTCCATGAGCGCAACCGTAGTGCTGGTGTGGGCGGGCGAGGCGCAGCGAAGCACCTGTCCGACGTTCGATTGGTCAGTTGCGAGAGATCTCGCGCGGCCCTTCAGTGGGCGAGTCGAGCAGCTGCCGCGGCTGCACATGCAGCGCTGTCCCCGCGATCCGACAGCGCGCCCGTCATTTGCGGCCCCCTTTTTGTGTCCCATTTTTATGGTAGAGTCGACACATGACGCCGCGATGGGAGCCCTCGACTGAGAAGCACGGGGTTCCCCGGGGTGATGCGATATACGCGATGCTGAACGCCACCTTCACGGCGCTGCTCACGGACCGGGGGGATGGCAGCGTTGACCGGCTGTTCATTGGGCCGGCACATGCGCAGACGGCACGCGAGATCGAAGTGATTGTGCAGGTCTGGGAAGACGGTTCTGGGCGAGAGGCGAAGGTGTTCCACGTGATGCCGCTTGGCCCGAAGTTCCGCAAGCTGCGAGAGGAAAACCAATCATGAGCACCCGTGACTACGAAGCGGCCAGCGCGGCATACGCCGACCCCGCGCAGCCCGTGTCTGTCGTCGGACCAATCCATACCGGCGCCGCTGCGGCCCAGATTGGGCGGGACTTCCTGGTCGAGCAGTATGGCTCTCTGGAGAAGGTCAACGCCGAGATCAAGCGGGGGCGTCCGCGTGTCGGTGAGAAGCGCACCCCAACGAAGATCGTCAAGGGCCGGGTTCCCGAAGCCGACGCGCATGAGCTCGAGGCGATCGAGGAAGAGACAGGGCTGACGGAATCCGAGCTCGTCCGGCGGGGCATCGCTCTCCTCATTAAGAGCCACCGGGAATCACGCCGGCCAGTCCGCGCGTCATAGAACGCTGGACGCCCGACTCGGTCGGTGGGCGGCCGATCTGCCCGACTGCCGTCCGCGACCTCACCGCGTCACCGGAACAGCAAGATGCAACCGATGATGACAACCCGCCAGGACGGCGAGGGCAGGAACCGTCCACCGCCGGGTCACGCGGTCAAAGAAGCGCCCTCCACCTCAGCCGCCGCGGGCGTGAGAGGACCTGATCACGCCGATCACCATCAACACTGCGCTGACGAGGAGAAGTCCGAGCAGCATTGATGGTGCTCGCCTACGGCTATGCAGGCGTGATGTCGCATCACACTTGGGGGCGGGTACGTCGTCCGCCATCCGGGGCACTGTCCGCTTGCGATAGTGGTGCACCGTACTGATCGTCGACGGATTGCACCAAGCGGTCGGCCTCTTTCATCGAGTTGACGAGAGCCTTATCTAGCGATCGCGCGAGATGGCGCAGCCGCCGCACGTGTGCGATCCGGTAGATACGCGCGCGGCCTTGGATCTTGTCAATCTGGAACAGCCGGTAGACCTGGCGGGCGTGATACTCACGCCAAACCGCGCACGCATCCGCCGCCGCCGCAAGGTCCTCCGCACGAGTGGCCCCGTTCAAACTCTTCACGACGATGTCGCGCTGCTGATCGAACGCGTACAGGGCCTCGGCCAGCTTCCCCGTCGTGTAGAACTGCGCCTCGGCGAGGACCGAACGCCACTCGTCAGTAAGCAGCTCTATCTGCTTGGAGCGCACGGGGTCTAAGCCGAGCATCACAGTGACAGGACGGCCGTCCGCAGCAGCGGCGATCTTCTGCCCCCGCTGTTGAAGATCCTCAATGAGGTGGTGGGTCGCGATTCCGAGGTTCGTGACGATGGCCACAGCCCGGATGCCGAACGCGCGTTCCGACGCTGCCTCCGCGCCGTTTAGATCCATGAGTCGGCTTCGGAGGGCGCTGCGTGCCGCTATCCAAGCACCGATGGCCACTCCGATGATTCCCAGGAGGGCAAGAATCAACGGCACGACATAGACCGTGACTGGATCGCTGATCCTGTTGGTGGGAATCGTCATCAACGCGAGCACGGCCGCATCTTCCCACGCGTGAGGTACGCCTGGGGCTCATTCGACCCATCGTAAGGTTTCGTCCTCGATCCAGGCATCGTCGCCGCCGGGGGTGATCGTCACCTCCGCCTCGAGGGCGACCGTGGAGGTGAAGTCCACACCGATCATCGGGTCGGAGTACTCACCCTGCATCCACTCCACGGCGTCGGAGTACTCCTGCAGGTACTCATCGGTGCGCATGAATCCAGAGATGGTGATCTCCGCCGTCGCCTCCACCGTTTCTGGCGGAACCCCGACCGTCCTTTCGATGTTGATCGAGTCGACAGCGACGACCAAGCCCTCTTGCACCCCGTACTTCATCGGCGCCTCGTTCGACGCATCCACGTACGCCCAGGTCTTTCCCTCGAAGTCCGCTAGGTGGTCGATGACGGCTTGTATCGCGATGCGTTCCTGGCGCGTCAACAAGTCGCGACGCTCCTCCACCTCCGCGATCGCTTTCTCAAGGCGGTCGACGACTCGTAGTTGCCCGGGGTCGACCCAGTGCTGCTCGAGCTCCTCAACAAGGGAGGGGGCAAGATTACCGTCTGAAAGAAAGCCTCCGTCCGCGCAGATGAACAGCACCTCGTCGTCGTCGCTGAGCGTCTGCATCAGGTCGACTAGGCCGTGCCAGATGATGGTGTCCCGAAGGCCCACGGTTTGCGCGCCCTTCAGTGAGGTCGGCGCTCTTCGTTCGAGTTCGCGCCGCACTAGCTCCTCACTCGATGTCAGCGGCCAGGGACGCACGTGGCATGCGGAGTGCTCGAGCAGCGGGCCGAGCGCGCGCGATGATGCCTGCAGCACGTAGGTAGACAGGGCATCCACGGTGGCCACGTAATCGTCTGTCGGTACGTGATTGCCATACTTTCGCGGTAGGTCTCGGAGGGGGGCTTGAAGTGCTCGAACCGTGTCCTGTCCAAACTCCCTCGCTTGCCGCTCTGCCTCAGCAATAACAACGGGTGACAGAGCGACCTCGACCTGTCCTGGCAACAGCGCGTTGATCAGCTTGCGGCTCGTGGGGCGCAGTATGAGCAGATCTGCGTGGAAAGCGTTGGTGTCCGGGTAGAGGATCAGCACGACGCCAGTATGTCGCTGTTCTTGTCGCTCAGTTCGGCACACCGCATCCGTTTTTTTCGTTTCTCACCGGCGGCTCGGAAGAGCGCCATGGTTCGAAACTGACATAACGTAGATTATCGGTATAAATCCCAGGTCAGAGTATGTTTCGCAAGCGGTGCGCGGCAGCGTGGGCGGACAACCCCGGATGGGCAGCTAGCGCCTCTGAGCGATCGAGAACCCGGCCTAGCGATCGCCGCGGCCGCGGCGCAGCTCGACGATCTTGTCGATGCGCAGACCTGTCCACCTGTCGCCGTTGTCTGTGACAACTAGCGGCAGCTCACAAATGCCGGCGGCTCGCAGCTCGTCGACCAGGCCCGCGGCGTTGACGTCGATGAGATCGAAGGCAATACCGGCCAGGCGCAGCGCCGTGTATGTATTCGCGCAGCTCCCGCAGCCCTCGGCCCCGTACACCGTGACGTGAATGCTCATCGCTCGTGATCCTCTCTGCGGTCCTCGGCCTGTCAGCCGATGCCTCGCCATCGGCTGACACTTGCCGCCCGCACGTCGGGTCGGAGCGGGTCAAGGGCCGGCATCGCCGGGATTCCGCAGGAATCTGCGCAGCACCCTTGATGCGTTCTGAGCCGACGTGCTCCCCCGGTGCCGCCGGCGCCGGCAGCTTGAGCAGTTGACACGTACGTGTCAGTAGTGGTGTTAACAGCACTTCGTTCGGCGTGTTCGCTGACACGTGGTGTTGACACCGCTATCGTCGCCGGTATGACCAGACGGCAGATCCCCCGAGGCACGCGCGTAGCGTCGGCCCGGTTGTCACTGATCGTGGAGGAAGAGCGCAAGCGCCGCTTCGATCAGATCGCCGCGCAGGCGGGTATGTCCTCCGCGGGATTCTTCGAGGCGGTCGTCGCTCATCTTGAGGAAGATCTGAGCGACCGTGGCGTGCCGAACTGGCTACCTCAGCCCGAACCACACGACGGGGAGCTGCCTATCAGCGACGTCGCATAAAAGACTTCGCCCCCCGCAGATGCGAGGGGCGAAAGAGTCAAGTCCGATCCGATGAGTTTGGCGACCTAGCGGATCGATAGTCCCAAACACCTGCCACGAGTGGCGGGCCTTTGGCGTACCTACCTGACGGGAGGAAGGTATGTGCACACCTTAACGCACAGCGACCCAACTAGCCATAGCGCGAGAGCTATTGAGACGGGCGTGTCGCACGAGTCCACGCGGTCGTGGGCTCTGCCGGCGCCCTCTGGGGCCTACGCGCCGCTGCGGGCTTGGGTATCGGGTAACGCGTGGTTTGACGCCGTGATGGACGCTCTGGCCACGCCCGAGGGCGAGGCGCTGCGGCGTGCCGCTCGGGTGGCTCCGGGCACGCTGCTGCGGGTCGCGTACGACGATCGCATGTCGGCCGATCGGTCGACGGGCCGGGACGTCACGACGGCTCACGAGACGGTCGCAGAGCGGCTGGGCATGAGCGCCAAGACGGTGCAGCGGGCGCGGCTGCTGCTGGAGGCGATGGGGCTCGCGGTGACGGTTGTGGGCGGCCGGTATCTGACGAACGAGGAGCGTGAGCGGGCCCGGCGCGCTCACGGCGGCGACCAGGTGCGCGCGGCCTCGACGCGGGCGCTGGTGATGCCCTCCACTCCCCCGCCTGCGCGCTCGACGTCGACGCCGGCGAAACCCGAATCTGTGGAGAATGTCCACCTACCTGTCTCTCCGTCAGGAGAGCAGGTAAGTCACCTTCCTGAATCATCACCAACGCGCGCGATGCGCGCTCGGAAGGGCACCGCTCCGCGGCGCCCCGCAATGACGAGAAGAACCATCGAGGGGACGCCTCGGAGCTTGGCCGTGCAACAGCTCGCAGCTCGTCTCGTGCAGCGGATGCCGTGGCTCGGAGAGCAGCAGCACATCGGCCGGCTGTGCCGTCTCGTCGACCGATTGAAGCTGGTCGAGCGAGGCTGGACCGCGCAGCAGATCGTCGATCAGATCGAGCGGCACAGCCGCTCGGCGGGGCTGCACGTGGCGTCGAGCGGCGCCCAGCGGAACCCGCTGGGCTACTTCGCTTGGCTCGTGGATCGAGCGATCTCCGCCGATGAGCTGGCACCGTTCGAGCAGGTCGCTCAGGAGCGTCAGCAGCGGATCGCGGCCGCTCAGGAACGAGCTGCCGCAGAGCAGGCGCGCCGCCAGCAGATCGCCGCCGAGGCGGCCGAGATCGACGCCGTGATCGCGGCGATGCGTCAGCAGTTCCCGAAGCGAACGAGCACCCCACGCCTATTCGTCTGAGTATTCACTCAGAGCGAATAGGTAAACGAACCAATTCGGTTTGTTTGCCCTTGTCCTGCCGTCCCCGCCACGCTTCGCGCTTCCCAACCTCCGGCCCTCAGCAGATACTCTGTTCGGGACGGAGGTTGGCAAGTTCTGGCGGGGACGGCAGGACAAGGGCAGTTCCAAAGATGGAAGGGATTGTGTGGTGGTGAGGGTGGGTGTGCGGTGCAGATAACGGCTCGGGATGAGCGGCTGTTCGAGTGGCTGCGAGAGGTGCGGCTGGCAGATGCGGAAGCGCTGCGGTGGGCTCTGGCTGCTGCTGATGGACGGAGCGAGCCGGTGACTGCACGGCGGGCTCAGCAGTGGATCGCGCGCGGCGTCGAGGCCGGCGTGATCGAGAAGGCTCGGCCGATCTTTCGCGATGGCTCGGTCGTCTGGCTCTCTCACGCGATGTCGGGTCGAGCTGCACCGAACCTGTTCCGTGCGACGACCCGTCACGAGGTCGCGGTGGCCGCGATCTCAGCACGCTTCATGGCTGCCGGCTATGCGTGGAGCCGGGACCGCCAACCCGCATCGACGAGGGAACACGCGGCCGACGGAATCGCCCGCCGCGGGGAGCGCGTCGAACGGGTCGAAGTGGAGCTGACAGCGAAGACGCTGGCGCGGTACCAGAGCATCCTCCTCGGTCACGCTCGGTGGCTCACCGGGGGTGTCGAGCGGGTCGTGTACGTCGGCACGTCAGCAGCGATGCGGGCCGTCTCCCGGGAGGCGGACAAGTGGGTTCACCCGGCGGTCCGCGACCGCCTGGTAACCGTGGCCGCGCTCGACGAGCGGGGCCACATCATGGAAGATCTCGATGCCCTCTGGGCATCGTCGAACACCGCCCCGACCGAGGGTCGGGGCATCGAGGACGGAGCCGCAGAGGCGCCGCCGGCACTGCCGGCGCCGACCCTGCCGGTATGGGGAGGTCGCGACTGATGAGCCAGCAGAACGCCCAACAACCGCAGTCCACAGACGCGCTGACCGAGGCGCTGTTCGCCATTATCAAGATCGGCCTGGGGGCCGTTCTGGTGTTGGTCTTCCTTCCCCTCGCCGTGCCTCTCCTCGCTGTCGCGGTAACGGGTAACCGGGTAGCTAAGCGTCATTGGTTCTGGGTCACTCACCGCTGGCACCCGTGGGTGAACACGGCGGCGATCGTGATCGTCGCCGTCGCGTTGACGTGGGAGGGAATCGCCCTGACGGGGTGGATCGTCAGCGGCGAGGCTCGCGCCTTCGTGCAGAACGAGGGATGGCCGGCTGCCCTGCTCGGGCAGTGGTGGCCGATCCTGCTGGTGAACCTGCTGCTGGGCGCGCTACTGCTGCCGGTCGCGTGGGCCTGGCGCCGCCGCCAGCTCGCGGAGCTGGTGCGCGCACGCAAGATCCCCGATGTGCTCACCCAGGAGCACATCGAGAGCGCCCGCAAACGGGCGGCCGATATCGTCACCGCCCGCAAGCTCGGTCTGAGGCTGGACTCACACACGGGAGCGCTGACGGCGCTGCCCGGTGGGACCACGATCGTCGCCCCGCATCCCGTGCCGTCGACGCGACCGCGCAACGGCGGCGGCCGGGAGAAGGTGACCTTGCAGGGCATCGGAATGATCGAGCGCCCCACCATCCGCACCTTCGGTGACCGGATGCAGGACACCCGCCGCGTTCCCGACTGGACCGACCCCGCCGGCCGCTACGTGGTGCTGCCTGAGAGTGCCGGCGCTCAGCGGGTGCTGCTGTTCGCGGAGAGCGGTTCGGGTAAGTCCGTGCTGCTGCACGATGCGATCTTGGCCGTGCTCGAGGTGGGGTGGCCGGTGTTCTTCATCGATGCGAAGGGCGACCCCGACGATGCCGAGAAGCTCGCCGCCGTCGCGGCGTCTCGTGGGCACTCCGTGCTCGTCGGTGAACCGTGGAATCTGTTCACCGGGACCGCGGCCGAGATCACCACGAAGCTGATGCGCACCCTTCCTCAGTCTTCGGGCGATGGCCAGTTCTACAACGACGAGGTGGAATCGGTGCTTAACGCGATTCAGAGCCTCCGCCCGCTCACGGGCATGCGCGACCTGTTCACCCGGCTCAGCAGCATCACGCCCGAGGACGTGCGCGACGGGGCTCAGTTCGCGATGCTCACCGCGCCCGTCGACAAGCAGGGCACGCCCCGCGTGTTCCGGGTGCGGGACCGGCTGCTGCTGGCCCTCGGCCCGCTGGAGCCGCACCTGGCGGCGTCGGGGTGGAGCTTCGAGAACCGCACCGCGGATCTCACCATCGTTCCCCTCGCCCCCTCCGACCGAGCCCAGGCCACCGTGGGCGACCTGATGCTCGTCGACCTCCGCCGTTACATGAGCGCAAGGCTCGCCCGCAGAGACAAGACACCCGCTGTGGTGTTCGTCGACGAGTTCCCCCAGCTCGTCACCGACGACAGCGACCCCGGCGACATTGCCGCATCGATGTTCGAAACTGCGCGGTCCGCGGGCCTCGGGCTGTGGCTCGCGGCGCAGTCCGTCGCCGGTGTCTCGCAGGACGAGACGCGGCGACGGCGCGCGCTCGCAAGCGGTGCCGCCCTGATCGTGGGCCGCTCGAAAGACCCCGAGGACATTGTGACCTTCGCCGGTACGGCGATGCGGCTGGAATCGTCGGGCGCGGCGACCGGTGAGGAGCTGCGATCGGCGCGAGCTCAACACACCTACGTCATTCCACCCGATGACGTGCGTCGAGCGGCCGTGGGGCAGTTCTGGATTGTCCAGGGCGGCGCGATCGCGCCGTTCCGGGCGCTCCCCTCCCCCACGATCCCTGCCGGCGCTCAGGCGGCGCCGGCAGCGAGTGAGCCGGAGCCCGCGGCCCCGGCCGAAGATGTGCCAGCCGAAACCGGCGGCTCGCAGACCTGAGCCAGCGCCCGGGGCGCTGGGCGGGCTTCGCCCGTAGCCGACGGCCGCGATGCGGCCGCAGCCCAGCGCCCTCCGGGCGCACCCTTTTCTGCCGTGAAGCCTTCGGCAGCATACGGTCGGCCAGCCTGAGCGCAAGCGACTCCCCCGAGATTTTCGGCACGCGGTCGCTGCGCTCCCTTATTTCGCGCCGAAATTCTCTCCTCCGCTGCTTGCGCTCAGGCCGTCCTCCCTAGCGGCGACAAGTCGCCTTCACGGCAAAAAAACGTGAGGGGGAGGAGAGAAGATCATGGGCGCAACAACCACAGGCCGGGTCACGGTGTTCAGCCGTGAGGGGTGCGTGCAGTGCAACGCCACATATCGAGCCCTCGACGATCACGGCATCGACTACCGGATCGTTGACGTCGACGAGCTGCGCGAGGGCGCGGCCGAGGAGCTGCGAGCCCTCGGGTTCACCCGCCTCCCCGTGGTGAAGGTCCCCGGCACTTCGGCATGGTCCGGGTTCCGCCCTGACCTCATCGCGGAGATCGACCCCGAGGCGGTGAACGCATGAGCGCCACCGTCGCCGCTCCCCTGGTCGCCGCAATCGAGCAGGCGTGGGCCGATATCCGCGAACGTCACCCCGAGGTTCCCGAGGTCGTCGTCACGATCGGCAGCGGGAGCGAGGCAAAGGGGATGAAGCTCGGACACTTTGCCGCAGCGCGATGGGTGCGCGGTGAGGACGAGCTGCACGAGCTGTTCGTCGGCGGTGAGGGCCTGGCCGGGGGCGCCGCGTCCGTGCTCGCGACGCTGCTGCACGAGGCCGCACACGCGGCCGCACAGCCCCGCGGCATCCAGGACACCAGCCGTCAGGGCCGCTACCACAACCAGCGATTCAAGAGCATTGCCGAAGGCCTCGGGCTCACCATCGAGCACGATCAGAGCATCGGATGGAGCGTGACGACACTCCCCCGTCACACCGAAGCCGAATACGCCGAGACGATCGCGACCCTGCACACCGCGATCACCGCTCACCGCCGCGCCGAAGCGATCGCCACCGGCGGAGGACGCAAGAGCAACAACAACGGCGCCGCCGTCGTCTGCGGATGCGGGCGGAAGATCCGCGCCTCTCTCACCGTCATCGAGGCAGGCCCCATCATCTGCGGCATCTGCGGCACCCCGTTCGAATCCGAAGAAATCAGCTAGCCCCCCTTGCATTGCGGTGCTAGGGGGACTAGCATAGTCTTATGACCAAGCGACAGAAGCACCGGGACGTAGCGAAGTTCCTGCGCTCGAAGGGCTGGGAGCACGTGCGAACCAAAGGCAGTCACGAGACGTGGAAATCGCCAGACGGCGCTATGACGCTAGTGGTTGCCGCCCACGGCGGCGAGGTATCGGCGGGCATCGTGCGACAGATTCAGAACGTCTTCGACGACACCCCGAGCAGCTGGAACTGAGAGGAGCCCCCATGACCACCGCAGTCACCATCGACGAGTTCGGCCTGTCACTCAGCGTCGACGACGCGGAAGCTCTCGCAGTGCTCCGCGAGGCTGTGCACAACTTCGCGATCCACGAGGGCAACCGCGTTCAGGACGTGGGCGAGGCAGGGATCGAGGCCTACGGCAACGACGCCTTCGACATGATCGCCGCGCACATGCGTCGCGAAGAGATCGCCCGCACCATCCTGGCCAGCATCAAAGCCGCAACCGTCGAGAACCGAGAGAGGGAGAACGCATGACGCGCCAGCTCGCCGCACGCGCCTTCCGAGACGAAGACGGGTGGTGGACGATCGAGATCCCCGAACTCACAAGCCCCTCCCCCGCAGGCGGAACGATCATCGCGACCGGCGCGGCAACAACCTTCCGAGGCATCGAGAAGGCCGCTCACGAACTCGCAGCAGCCTGGCTCGATGACGACTCGGTAACCGTCGAGGTCGACGTCGTGATCCCCGAAGACGTCGCCCAGCTCTGGAAAGACAGCACGGCCGCCGAGGAGGCCGCCCGCGAACAGCAGGCACGAGCTGCCACACTCCGCCGTGACGCCGTTCGAGCGCTCCGCGCCCAGGGCTACCCCGCCGAGGCCGCAGCGGCAGCGCTCGGCGTCAGCCGCCAACGCATCGACCAGCTCGGCAAGTCCGCGCCCGTGCGGACCAGCAAACTCGCGTCGTAAGAACCCCAGGCGAGGCGCCACGAAGCAAGAGCGGTAGCTAGCTTTCGTTCTAGAAAGCTAGCTAGTCAGATAGGCAGAAAGAAAGCTAGCTGGAAGGCTAGCTAGAAGGTAGGATGGAAGCATGCAAACCGTGATGGTCTACAGCGAGGCGGGCGGAGTCAGCAAGACGACCGCGGCGGTATCGGTGGCGATGACCTCGGCCGAAGCCGGACATCGCACGGTGCTCATCGACCTCGACCCCCGTGCGGCATCGACGAAGTGGACGCGCACCGAGCCGGTGGGGGAGGGGCTGCACGTCGGAGCGATCCTCGGCGCCAAGGAAGAGCCCACCGGTTGGGCGCAGGATCTCGCCGTGCCGAGCCGTTGGCACGAGCTGCTGCGCGTGATCCCCTCCGCTCGCGACCTCAGCAACCGCGAGAGCGAGCGCGACGACTACGCCGAGCTACGGCTCAAGGCGTCGCTGGTCGACCTCGACGCCGACGTCGTGGTGATCGACTGCGCGAACCGCCAAGGCGGCCCCCTCACCCTCTCCGCTCTGCACGCCTCGGATCGGGTGCTGTACGCCGCTACGGCGTCCGATTCGGGCATCGATGGAGTGACTGGTGCGAAGCGCACCGTAGAGGCGTTCAGGCGCAGCATGGCGCGGCTGGGAGCGGCGACCGGGATCGAAGAGGCCGGCGTCACGATGACTCGTGACGGGACGGGCTTTCTCTCCTACGCCGAACAGGATGCGATCGACCAGGTGCGCGAGCTCGCGCCGATCATCGAGCCGATCGTGCCGCACCTGGCGATCGTCCCCGAGGTTCGCATGGCGGGGGAGTGGTACGGCGCCTACCGCAAGGGGACGCCGGTACGAGAGGCATACAGCGAAGTGATGCGAAAGGTGATCCGATGACCGCGAACCAGCCCGACCGGCCCGCCCGCTCCCGCCCGCGTCCCGCTCCCGATGCTGGGGTCGACCCGATCGATTACAAACCCAGCCCCGCGCCGGCGACAGCGCCCGCTACCGCACCTCACAGGCCCGTCGAGGGCAAGGGCGCCGAGGCGCCCGCGGCAGCTCCGTCGCCGGCTACGACAGCGAACACGCGCCTCAACGCGCCGACCGCGCCGGCCCCCCTCGCTGGGGGTGCGGAAGTGACCGTGCAGCTCGCGACACGCATCAGCCCCGACGTGGCGGCCGTGCTCGATGCAGCGGTCACGCGCGAGAAGGCAAGGCGCGGAAGCAAAGCGTCAAAGCGCGTCCTCATCGAGGAAGCGATTCTTGCGCTCTGGAGCCAGTAACCCGCAGCCCCGACGCTCATCGCCCATATGGATGAAATTTCGGGCCTAACGTCCCGACCGCGAGAGCTTCTCGCTGCGCCCGGTTGACACGTACGTGTCAACCTCGAGCCCCATGTCGGCGGGCGTGACTACCTGAGGACCCAGCTCACGAACGCGAGAAGTTCGGTCGTGACACGTTCCCTGTTCGCCTTGTACTGCGGGCGCCTGCCGGCGCGCGAATGCGCGGGCATGTTGGGGTCCGTCACGTAACCGCGCTCTTCCAGCTCTGCGAGAGCTTCGACAGTCGTGGTCACTGCAAGGCCGGTGGCTTGCGTGATCTCGGCGCGGGATGCGGACTCGACGCTGAGGAGATACCGCAGGCAGATCAGGCGCGATTCGTTCTGAATGACCCGATGCGCGTTCAGCGGTTCCCCCGTCAGGTCGGGTATCGGGGTGCGAATCGGCATGGCTTCATTGTGCCAGCAACGGCCTGACCCGGATTGTTAAAGCACTCTCATCCAACATCTCGGGTAACGCGTTACCGTTGATTCGAGGGCGAGTTTTCGCTTCCCGTGGGGAGCGCGTGATCGCCCGTCGTTAGCATGGTGCACGCAGGGGGTGCGAAGTGACTGAAAAGGTCGAAAATACAAGCTTCCGAGGCGCGTCACGCGCCGAGGGCTATGTCGAGTCGGTCGAGTTGTCGACATCGCCGCGAGAGGGTGAATCTGTCCCCCAAATGGGGGACAAGACGCATAAGGCGCAAGCTTCATCATCGGATGATCTGCTTAACCGGTTCCGCAACGATGTTGCACCGGCCGAGCCTCCGGCGGTGATCGACGATATTCCCCTGCCGGATGAAGCGCAGGGTGAGCCCGAGGCGGCCGGCGGCGTCCCGTCGGTAGATCTCCGCATCAACCGACGCGAACGTGCCGCAGAGGCGCCGTCGCTGGGCTGGCGGGCCGTCGCACGAAACCTGGGCTTCAAGGTGAAGCAGGGCCCCGCGGAACTTGCCGCAGCCGAGCTGGGAAGCGCTCGATCGCTCATCCGACTGTCGCGCTGGCAGCGCAGCGTCGGGATCCTCGTCGCCAATCCCAAAGGCGGCGTGGGGAAGACACCCCTCTCACTCGCGATCGGTGGCTGCTTTGCCACCACCCGCGGGGGAGGGGCTGTGGTTGTCGAGGTAGCGGACGACCCCGGCGCACTGTCGGTGCGTTCCGAAGGCCGCGCGAGCGTCGGCGTCGCCGAGCTGCTGCGCGACCTCGACCAGATCCGCGGCGCCGGCCACCTCGCCGGCTACGTCTCGCAGCAAACCAGCTACGCATCCGTGATCGGCACCGTGGGCGACCGCGAGCCCCTAAGCGGCGAGGACGTGAAGCGGATCACCAGCAAGATCGACGAGTTCTTTCCCGTCCGCGTCATGGACACCGGCAACCAGCCCAGCTCGAGCGCGTTCCACGGGGCACTCGACGTCACCGACGTTCTCGTGATCCCCGTGCTGGACGCTCTCGACGCGCTGCAAGGCGCAATGCAGCTCCTCCGGCACCTCCACCAGGTCGGCGGCCACGCCGCGCATCTGGCACGAAACGCGATCGTCGTCCGTACCCACGACGGCCGGCCCGAGGATGCCGAGGTCAGCGCTTACGCAGACGAGCTGATCGAGAAGGCCGGCATCCGAGCGGTCTACCACCTGCCGATGGATCACCACATCGCTGAGCGCACAACGCTCGTCTACGGCCAGCTCGCGCCTGCCACGAAGGACGCAATCACCCGACTGACAGCCGGCGTGGTCGAGCAACTCAACACCGAACTACGAAAGGCGCAGTGACATGCAGAATCCGCTTGACGGGATCATCCCCGACTTCACGATCTTTGGAGCGCAGTTCACCGAGCTGTGGCAGAAGATCCTCGCCGGTGTCTGGGCGATCGCAATCGTCATCAGCATCGTCTTCCTCATCCAGGCGATCGTGAAGGTTGGCCAGAACGGCGAGAGCAACCCCGCCGCCGTCGCAGAGGGCAAGAAGCAGGTGCTGTGGGCCAGCATCTCTCTCGGCGTCTTGGTCGCCCTCGCCGTCGTTGTCGGCGCCATCATCGCGATCTTCGCCTGACCATGAGCACGCCGACGACAGCACCGCGCCGCCGCTGGGTATGGGTCGCGGTCATCGTGGCCGCCGCGCTCCTCGTCGCCGGCGGCATCGGGCTCGGCGTATTCCTCGGCAGCCGCGGGGACGACACCGCGGCGCCCGCTCAGCCCACAACCCCACAAACCCCGTCGACGCCCGCCACGACCTCCCCCCCTGCCGTGGCGGGCGTCGACGGCTGCCTCGGAGGCGACTCCCGCGGGCCGCAGGCCGTGCTCGACGCGCAGGCCGCAGCACCGCAGACGCCCGAGGGCGCCGTCTCCTTCGCGATCGCGTTTACGCGGTGGATCGGGCAGAAGCCGGTCGTACCCGCCGAAGAGGTTGCGCTCATCGACGGTGTTGCGTCTGTCGCGCCGAACCTCGCGCAGTCGGCTGCATCTGCCGAGAAGGTCGATGCGTCGCAGTTCTACCTCACCAGCCTGAACGGCTACTACCGGGTGGACAGCTTCACGGATCAGCGCGTGGATCTCACGCTGATGATGCCGCTGGTGCTCCAGGGCGCGATCAATCCGACGCTCAACTTCATGCCTTCCTATGGCGTCGTCTGGACCGATAACGGGTGGGCGATCGAAGACGGTGAGTTCAAGGACGATGCGAACACACTTCGCACCACAGGAACGGTCATCCCGGGGGGCTGCTGATGCGCCGCATCGACCTTTGGGGTGACTTCACGGACGGTGTGTCCGGTGCTGTCGACGCTGTGGGCGGGGTCGTCAACTTCTGGTCCGACCCGTTCGGGAACATGTACAAGTCGGGCCGTGACGCGACGATCAGCCTCAGCCGGGACGTCATTCCGGCGATCACCGAGTCGACTCTCCCGGATCTCACGTTGCAGTCGTTCCTGAGCACCTACGCCGTGTCGTTCGCGCTCGCGTTGATGCTCGCCGTTCTGCTGCTGTTCCCGCAGTTCGTGCGCGTCGCGAAGGGCGACCAGAGCGGGCAGGAGCTTTTCGAGTCGATCGGGCTCTACTTCCCCGGTTTCATCATGGGCGCGATGTTCGGCCCTCTCATTGGGCTGTCGATCATCGAGCTGCTGCGACTGCTGACCCGCAGCATCATCGATTGGGCCTATGGCGGATCGATCGATCAGATGGTCGAGACGTTCTCGACCATCGCCCCGGACGACCCCGCGAAGATGACCGGCGCGGCCGTCGTGGGCATGATCGTCATCTGGGCGATGACGCTGGGCATGCTCATCATCCCGTTCATCTTCATCTTCCAGCTCGTCGTCCAGTACTTCACCGGCGCGCTCATCCCCATCGCTATTGCATGGATGGTCGACCCGCGTCGCCGTGCTGCCGCGTCGCGAGCCGTTGGCCTGTGGGTGGGGATGCTCCTTGTGCAGCCTCTGCTCTTCCTCGCACTCGGATTCGCGTTCCGGTTGCCGATCGACTCGGTGGCCGCATGGGGTAACGACGGGTTCAAGAACCTCGCCCGCGTCATCATCGCCGTCATGGCGATCGTGCTGGCCGTCTTCCTGCCGTTCGTGCTGATCACGTGGGCTCGAAAGAGCATCGCCGCGGCGCCGACGTCGGACTCGACGCCGACGACACCGATCGGGCCGACGTCGCCCGGCCGGTCGCACCGCGCTCCCAGCCGTGAGGCGCCCGCAGCGCCCACGCGTCAGACCGTTCGCACATCTGCGCGACCGAGCGACGCTGCGGGCTCCATTGCCCCCAAGCTCGGCGCACAGAACGCGGGGAAGGTACGCGCGAAGCAGCCCACCGGCGCCGGCTCGCCCTCCCTGGCCAGTGCGGGCACCAAGGCGTCAACGGCAATTAGCGCGGGGACCGCCGTGGCCGCGAAGGGTGCGCAGACCGTCGCGAGGAAGGCAAGCGAGACAGCACACGAATCCGTCACACCCCCGCCCGTTCAAGGTAAGGAGCGCCCGCAGTGAGCGAGTCACAGTACGAATCCGAGCGCGGCATCTACATCCTCGGCGGCGAGGGCCGCCACCGCGGATTCTGGGGCACCCAGAGCAAGTCCCGCGGATGGGGCACGGTGGCGATTATCGGTGTCGGCATGGTCTTCACGCCGGCCCTCGGGTGGGTCGCGATCGTCTCCGCTTTGGTGGGCGTGACGGTCCTCGTCATCCTCACGAGCGGCACCCATAACGGGAGCATCATCGAACGTCGGCGCCGCTCGCGACGGCACCAGCTCGCGCAGCGCACGCACGCGGATGAGTTCATTCCGTACGACGCCGATCGTGCGGCGCTGCTGACCACCGCGCTTGAGCAGACGAGCAAGACCAAGGACAAGGCTGACCGGGCCGGCCGCATCGAATGGGCGCGTGAGCTGAACGCGATGCGAGCGAACCCGGACGGCTGCGACGGGATGGGCTGGTTGCAGTCCGGCCGTGGCGTCCCCGGGATCGCCTGGCACGGCCCGACCGGGGAAGAGCCCTACCTGAGCGTCGCGTTTTCGGTGAGCGGCCAGTTGCGCGGCATGGAGTCGTCCGAGAACGTCGTACGCGGCGCCGAAGCGTTCGGCGCCTTCCAGGCCAGCAAGGCCGCTCCGGGCTCGCTGATGCGCATGATGCAGTCGGTCACCCGGGTTCTGCCGGCAGACACCGCTTTGCAGGAGTTCTGGGTGCTCAACAACATCGACGAGGACGCACCCGATTGGGCGAAAAAGTCCTATGAAGAGGTGCTGATCGAGTCGTCTCGTGGCGCCATGGTGCAGCGTCACTACGTCGTGGGCCGCTGGCCCGTGAACGCCCGGTTTGTCGAACAGGCACGCAAGTACGGCACCGGTCGTGAGGGGTGGCGCAAGCTCATGGCAGCCGAGATCGAGTCGTTCCGCCGCGGGCTGCTCGACTCCCGACACTCGTGGGCGGAACCGCTCACCGCTCGCGGAACTGTGGCGGTGATCCGCCACATGCAGAATCCCTCACGGCCCCTCGACCTGGTGCGAGACATGGAACCCACGAGCACCGGAGAACGAGCCCGGGGCGGGGAGTACTCCGCTCACGTCGTGGAGGGCATCGACCCGGAATCGGGCGAGCACGTTGAGTGGTGGCACCGCACGGCGGTGATCCGCGCGGAATCACTCACCGTCGCGCAGCGGCGCCCGCTGTGGCTGCTCGAGCTGCTGGTCGGCCGCGAGCTGGACATGATCCGCACCGTCAGTTTCCACGTCGAGCTGATCCCCGCGGGGGAAGCCCGCCACGCCGCCCGCCGTGACCTCGTGTCGGACATGGCCGCGGAGATCTCCGAGACCTCGAACGGGAAGATCCCGCTGGACGAGGGCAAGGTGAAGATCCTCGCCGCTCAGCGTCGACGCAGCGACCTCGCGGAAGGCAGCGGACACCACGGCGCGAACTGGGTCGGTTTCATCACCATCACCACCGACAGCCGCGACCGGCTCGCCTCAGCGAGCCGGGAGCTCGCGGAGGTCTGCGCCAACGAAGTCGGCATCCAGCGGTTGGAGTGGCTGGACTCGTACCAGGCCGCAGCAAGCGGCACGACCTGGCCCATCGCGCGCGGGCTGCGCCCGCACGTACCCACCTTCGGTGCACGAGCTATGCGCGTCATCGCGGGCGGGGGAGACAAGGAGGCGATCGCGTGAGCGAGAGCACGACGCCCCGCCGGTCGCGGCGGAGCAAGAAGCAGTCCGACGTTGCCGTTGCGGAGATCACCGCCGACGTCGACGAGACGCACGGCGAGATCTCGCCCTATGAGCTGCCCGGGCGTAACCGGCGTGTGAACACTCGAAAGGCGGGACGTGGGTACTACGCGCCGGTGTTCGAGGGAGCCCCCTCGACGACCCGGCAGACCTCCGTGCTGAACACCGCGCTCATCGGCCCGGTCACGGGAACCGCCGGCGTCGCGAACGGCCGCGACATGCTCTCGCACACCCTCATCGCCCATGATCCGATCACCGCATACAACTCAAATCCCCGTCTGATCTCCTCCCCGAACACCGTCGTTGCTGGCGGTGTCGGCGGAGGTAAATCGTCGTTCGTGAAGACGGTCTATGTCATCCGTCCGCTGCTGATCCGCCGCCGGCGCGCGGTGATCTTCGATAAGAAGAACCGCGGCGGTGAAGGCGAGTACGCCGAGCTGGTGCGCGAGTGGGGGACTGGTGAACCGATCCGGTTCACCACGGACGGTTCCGGGTCGCGGCTGAACCTGCTCGATCCGCTCATCGTGAACCAGATCGGCTCTGCCGGCACCTACCGGCTGCTGCACGCGATCCTCCGTATTGCTCGTGACGGTGAGCGCATCGACGAGTGGGAGGAGAAGGCGGCGCGCTCGGCCCTCACCCGTGCTCTCGTGCAGTTCGAGGACGCGCGGCGGGTGCCGACTATGAGCGACCTGCTGCCGCTGCTGGGCGACGTTGATGCCGAAGAGCTGAACGGCAGCGAGCAAGCCCGCGACCGGCTGCATCAGGCGGGCCTTGGGGTCCGGTTCACCCTCGAAGGGCTGTTGGAGGAGTACGGCGGCCTGCTCGACGGCGACACCAGCAAAGAGGTGGCGCTGACAGGGAAGCTGACCAGCTTCGATATCTCACAGCTTCCTGGCGAGGGGCCGTCGTCGCACGTGGTCCGCGCGATCGGCAACCAGTGGATGCTGGGCCGGCTCCGCGCCGATCCCGGATGGCAGACGACGTGCATCAACGAGGAGGGGTGGGACATGGTGCAGGGCCCCACGGCTCACCTGTTGAAGTCCAACCAGAAGCTCTCCCGCGGGCTCGGCCTGAGCAACGTCTTCGTGTTCCACAAGGGCGCCGATATCCCCGCTGATTCCCCCGGCCGCACTGTCATCAGCGAAGCTCAGAGCATCTACATCTTCCGGCAGGACCGTCAGGAAGATGCCAATTGGGCGGTGCAGACGTTCGGGTTCGACCCGTCGACCGCTGAGACGTTGCAGAACCTTGCCCCCGGACACTTCGTCTTCAAGTACGGCAGCGTTCCCGAGACGCACGTGCAGCACGTGCGCTCATCGATCGAAATCGGGTTGACCGACACCGACGAGGGCATGCGAGGCGACGGCCAGGCCGAAACCGCCGAGGAGACGCGAGGGGACGGCCAGGCTGACGCATGAAGATCAAGCTGGTTGCGATCGTCGCGGTGGTCGGGTTCGTCCTGACCTTCGGGGTGGCGTTCATCCTCGCATCGGTGCAGCGCGCCGATGCCGCCGGCATGTGTATGGCCGACACCGGCTCACTGCCGGCCGAGGTCAACGGCTACAAGCGTGACCAGCTCACCAACGCCGCGGCGATCGTCCGCGCCGGCATGGATCTCGGCATCGACCAGCACGGCCAGATCCTCGCGGTGATGACCGCGATGGGGGAGTCGTCACTGCGGAACGTCACCTATGGAGACTGGGAGACGTCGGGGGTGACGAACCCGGACGGGTCGCGTACGACGTCGATCGGATTGTTCCAGCAGCAGGATTCGTGGGGCACCGTCCAGGAGCGAATGGACCCCTCGCGCTCGGCCGCGCTGTTCTACGGTCGGCTGACGAGCGTGGATGGGTGGCAGACGATGCCCGCGACCCTCGCGATCCACGCCGTGCAGGTCAACGACAATCCTCAGCACTACGCCCCGTTCGAGGCCGACGCGAAAGCGATCGTTACGGCGTTGACCACGGCGTGCAGCGCAGGCACGGGGGAGTGGGTCGTTCCCGCCCGGGGGAAGATGACCGACCGATTCGGCTCGTGCGAAATCGACCGCCCAGGCGAAAGCTGCCACAAGGGGACCGACTTGGCCACCGGGTCATGCGGAAGCCCGATCTGGGCCGCTGGCAGCGGCACCGTGACCTTCGCCGGTGTGCAGCCCTACCGCGGAAACGTCGTGTGGATCGACCACGGCAACGGCATCGAGTCCGGGTACTTCCACATGGAAGACGGCAGCCTGCGGGTCACCAAGGGGACCCAGGTCACCGCGGGAACCCAGATCGGCACGATGGGCGAGACAGGGTTCTCGTTCGGGTGCCACCTTCACTTTGAGATCCACAACAACGGCAAGCCGATCAACCCCGAGCCGTTCATGCAGAACGCCGGCGCGCCACTGCCGCGCTGACCACCGAGAGAGAGGAACCCCCATGTCCGTACGATTCGTCACCGGCCGGCTCTCCGCTGACCCCGAGGTGCAGCAGGCAGGCCGCATCCAGATCACCAAGTTCACGGTGCTCGAGAACACTTACGAGTACCGCGGCGACGAGCGAATCGAGGGGCACCAGCCCCTGGCTCACTACGTCGAGGCGAAGTTCGAGCTCGGCGCGAACGCCGCGAGCTCGCTGCGCAAGGGTGACGCGGTGATCGTCGTCGGTGCCGAGCGGGATGCGTCGTTCGAGGGCCGCGAAGGCACCGTGTACCGGCGCATCATCGACGCCTCCGCGATCGGTCCCGACCTCGCCCACGCGACAGCCACCGTCGAGCCCGTTCGGCGTGGCCCTGCTACAGCAGAGCCAGCGCCGGCGGGGAACTGACCCGCGATGGTTCCGCAGTCCGGCATGCCCGACATAAAGCCGCAGATCCCACCCATCCCCGGACTTATCCAAGCGCTCACAGGTTTCGCGACCGTCGCCGCAGGCGTCGCATTCATTGCGGTCGTCCTCGCCGCGCTGTTCGCCGCCCTGGGCGGCTACACGCAGTGGGCGATCCGAACCGGCTTCGTGGCCTTCTTCGCTGCCCTAATAACGCTGCTGACGTGCGCGATCGCGGGGGAGTGGCGCCCCGCGATCGCTCTCCTCGGCGGGGTCGTCCTTGCCGCTTTCATCGCGCTGGCCGCGCGCTGGCAGCGCAGCCGGGTTTGACCACGATGAGCCCGCGACGCCAGATACTCGCCCCGATCCTGCTCGGGGCGAGTATCTGCGTCAGCGCATGCGTGCCACTCAGCGGCGCTGACGCCGGCAGCTCGTCGACGAGCGGCGTCGTGGTCGCAGTCGTCGACGGCGACACGATCGACGTCGACACCGGCG
Source organism: Microbacterium sp. M4A5_1d (assembly GCF_053345465.1). NCBI lineage: Bacteria > Bacillati > Actinomycetota > Actinomycetes > Micrococcales > Microbacteriaceae > Microbacterium > Microbacterium sp. M4A5_1d. The sequence goes on along the minus strand of NZ_JBKFAD010000004.1, from coordinate 13,279 downwards.
CCGGCGCGCAGCGGGTGCGGATCATCGGGATAGACACCTCTGAGATCGGCCGGGGTGGGAAGACAGACGAGTGTTTCGCGCAGGAGGCGCGGGCGATGCTCGACGAGCTGATCTATCGCAGCGACGTCGAGCTGATCGCGGACCCCACCCAGGCCGACGTCGACCGGTACGGCCGGCTACTGCGGCACGTCCACCACGAGGGTCACAGCGTCGCCCTGACCCTCATCAAAACCGGCGCCGGGTACGAATACACCTACGGCGCCGCCTATGACGGCCAGGACGCTCACAGAACCGCCCAGGACGCCGCCGAGCGCGACCGCCGCGGCCTATGGGCAGCGTGCGCGACGGGCGGCGTCAGATGAGCGCATTCGCACTCACCCGGCCGGCGGCTTCGCGCTGATAGGCGTCACCGCGGAGGCCCACACCCAGCCCTGCTGGAAGTAGGCCTCCCACGCGCTCGTGATGTTGCTGCACCATTCGACTTGCTCGGGCGCATAGTCCTGCCAGTCGGGCTTGGTGGCCGCAGAGGCCGAGGCAGCCGCGGGAGCGGCCTTCAGGTTGCCGACCATTCCGCGGCAGGTGCCGTTCGCAGCGGCCAACTCCGAATCAACGATCCGGCCGCCGTAGGTCACGGCGACCGAGGACGGCGAGCCGTCGTATAGGTCGTCGGCGCGGGTGGCGAGATCGATCGAGCGCTCAGCGGCGTTGTCCTCGAAGTAGGCGACCCAGGCGGCGTCGATCAACATGCAGCGGTAGATACCGTCCACGCGCTGAGCGGCGATCGGCTGTAATGCGAGAGGGAGGTCGGCACGTGGGACGTAGGGCGGCGCGATCCGGTCAAGCCACACCTGAGTCAGTTCTCGTCGTTCACCGCGCTGGACGCCATGTCCACTGCGCCGAGCAACTGCTCGATAGCCTCGTCGATGTCAAACGAGACGTCTGCACTCTGCTGCGCGAAACCAAGGATGGTCCGTAGCGGCATGGAACCAAAGAGTGGCAGCGATTCCTCGTTGGTCAGAGCGTCGGCAGACTGGCCCAAGTTGGTCATCGCCTCCTGAAGGACGCGAAGACCGACAGGGTGGTCTGCCCACTCTTGCAAGGTGGAATAAGAGTTCAGCGGAACGGTCGGCACCTCGGTATTGAGAGTGATGACTTCCTGCAATGGGAGATGCTGCGAGTGGGAGCCGACGTGCACGGTGAATTCGCCCGGTTCCACTGTCCAGCCCGTCAAACCCCAGAAAGCGAACGAGCGCTCGTCGAGGGAGAATGTCACGACCCGCTCTTCGCCTGGCTCGAGCCAGATCTTCTCGAACGCTTTGAGCTCACGCAGGGGTCGAGCAACGGACGCGGCGTTATCGGTGATGTACACCTGGACCACCTCGGACCCAGCGCGACGGCCGGTGTTCGCGACAGTCACCGTCACGGTTGCTTGTGCGACGCCGGCGTCCGGGACATCCACGGTCAGGCCGTCATACGAGAAGGTCGTGTACCCAAGGCCGTAACCGAAGGGGAAGGCAACCGGGCGGTCTGTTGCGTCATACCACCGGTAGCCGACGTGCAGGCCTTCGCCGTAGCGGACGATTCCATTTTCTCCAGGCCAGTTCACGTGTGCGGGCGTGTGCGCGAGGTCGAGCGGAATGGTTTCGGCCAGTCGTCCGCCGGGCTCGACGATGCCGAAGATCACGTCCGCGGCGGCGCCTCCGGATGCCTGGCCTGCCAGCCACATCTCGAGGATTGCGGGGGCGACCCCGGCAACGCCATCGAGCGTGACGACTCCGCCATTGCTGAGGACGACGATCACGTTCGTGTTGACGGCGGCCACTTTCGACAGCAGCTCTCGTTGCGTTTCGGGGAGGAGGAGGTGCGTGCGGTCGAAGCCCTCGGACTCGTCCCGGTCGGGCAGACCAAGGAAGAGGACCACGACCTCAGACTTCGAGGCAAGATCGACGGCCTCAAAGTGCATCAGCTCGTCGCTGGTTCCGTCGAAGGTGAAGCCCGGCGCGAACTCCACGGTCCTCGTGGTCAGCGCACTGATCTCGGTGAGCGCGTCGTCCAGGCGGGTGGGGTTGACGTGTGAGCTACCGGCACCTTGGTAGCGCGGAGTCCGGGCGAACTCTCCGATGACGGCGATCTGCCCACCGTCCGCAGCGGACAGCGGAAGGATGCCGCCGTTGTTGGAGAGGAGGACTGCGCCTTCGGCGGCAATCTTGCGAGCAAGGGCGTGATGTCCGTCGATGTCGAGCGGCGCGGACTGCTCCCGCGCGCGGGCTAGCCGCTCGTGAACATCAAGCACGCGGGACACCGCCTTATCGAGCAGTTCCTCGTCGAGTTCGCCCGCTCGGACGGCGGCGACGATGGCGTTTGGGCTCCGGTCACCCGTGCTGGGCATCTCGAGGTCGAGGCCTGCGGCAACCGCGGCAACCGGGTCGACGACCGCGCCCCAGTCGGACACGACGTATCCTTCGTAGCCCCAGTCGCCGCGGAGCACGTCGGTCAGCAGCCAGCGGTTCTGCGATGCATAGATGCCGTTGACCTTGTTGTACGAGCACATGACGGTGGCCGGGTTCGACTCGCGCACGATGCGTTCGAATGCGGGAAAGTAGATCTCGCGCAGGGAGCGTTCGTCGACCTGCGCATCGACTCGCATACGGTCTGTCTCCTGGTTGTTCGCTGCGAAGTGCTTGACCGACGTGCCCACACCTCGAGATTGCACGCCCTGCACGAATGCTGATCCCAACACGCCCGCATGGAAGGGGTCCTCGCTGAGGTACTCGAAGTTCCGTCCGCAGAGCGGGGAGCGTTTGATATTCACGCCAGGTCCGAGGAGGAGGTCCACCCCTAGTGCACGACTCTCATCCCCGAGTGCGGCTCCCATCTGACGGAGGAGGTCCGGGTTCCAAGTCGACCCGGTAGAGCTCGCAGTCGGGAAACAGGTTGCAGGCTCGCTCGCATTGATACCGAGGTGGTCTTCGCCCTTGCGCTGCATCCGGACACCATGCGGGCCGTCGGTCATGGTGACGGTCGGGATGCCGACACGGTCGACTGTTCGGGTCGTCCAGAACTTCTCGCCGGAGACGAGCCCGGCTTTCTCTTCGAGAGTCAGCTGTGGGATCAGCGGGTTCATGGGGTTCCTTTCTGCCGACGCGGGTGCGCGGGTGAATGGGTTACGGGACGGCGACCGGTTCTTCCCGCGCTTCAACATCGAATTCGTTGTGCTCGTCGCGGGTTCGGAAGACCAGCCATCCGATGCCGCAGCCGACGAACAGGATGACAGCGAGGAACAGGTAGAACATGTTCGGGCTCCACGCGACCAGCAGCGGTGTGACCGTCGCGAGCGCTGCCGCGAACAGTCGAGCGACCGAGATGATGGCCCCCTGTGCGGTGGTGCGCAGGAGCGTCGGGAACTGCTCCTGGGTCCAGATCTTCATGATGCCCTCGGAGGCGAAGGCGGTGCCCATGATTCCGATAAGGCCGGCGACGATGGCCGTGGTGACGCTGATGCCGAAGAACACGTAGACGAGTTGAGCGACCACCCAGCACACCGAGCCAATGATGAAGTACGTCATCCGCTTCGGAGAATCAGCGATCTTCATGAACCACAGGGCTGCCACGATTCCCAGAGGGATGAAGGGGAGGCCGATGAGGGTCGCGGTCTGCAGGTCCACCCCACCAGCGTTGACCAGGAGGTAGTTGCCGAACTGCCCGCCGGTGTTCGCCGCCATGTTCGTAAGCGCATAGAAGGCGAGGAGTCCGAGGAACGGCGTCCGGTACGACCCACGGAGCAGATCCAGCACCGACGCGCGGTCGGCGCGAACGGTGGAGATGCCACGGCGGCGCTCGTCACGCGCCCGTACCCAACTGTCGGACTCGGGAATCGTCAGCCGGCTGATGAGAACGATGAGTGCGACGACAGCGATGTGCAGGAACAGAAGCTGCGCGCCGAGGCGACCGAGGCTGGCAACCCCCGCGCCGAGGAAGGAACTCACGATGATCCCCACAGCCCACAGCAGCTGGGTGAAGCCGATGAGTCGGCCGCGGTTGTGGTCAGCTGCGGCCTCGGCAATGGTCGAGATCGACACCGGGAGGTCGGCGCCGGTCGCGAACCCGAGAACGACAGCAGCCGCCATGATCACCGGGAAGGAGTCCGCGAAAGCGAGACCGGCAGCGGAGATGACGATGAGGAGCATCGTGATGGTGAAGATCGGCCGACGTCCGAATCTGTCGCCCAGTCGGCCGCCGACGACCGCGCCGATTGCGATGCCGAAGGTAAGGCCACCCGATGCGAGCCCGATCTCTGCGGGCGTAAGGCCGATGGTCGCTTGCAAGAGGACCATCGCCGTCCCGAAGCTGACGATGGCGGCGGCATCGATGTATGACGCCATTCCGGAAACGACCGCGACCCACCAAGGACGCACGGTGCGAGTATGAGACACGATGGCTTCTCCTTCGAAGGGGTGACCGGCGAACCGCCCGAGCGCTCGTCCACTTGCGACGACACGCTACGAGGAGACTGTACATCCTGATTGTCTTGACGACAATCAGATCCGATGCGCTTCTTGGGCCTGTGCATACTGTTGGGTATGGCACGACGACCGCAGCAGAGCATCGACCTCCGCGAAGTCGAGGTGAGCTCCGCGCCGCTCTTCCATGGGCGGGGCGCAAACTTCTCGCTCGCGCTGCAAGCACTTCTGACGTCGATGAATTCGACCGCTGTGCGTGAGTCGATCCTCGAGGCGAGTGCTTTCCCGCTCCCGGGTGACATGCCGGCATTCCTGCTGTTGAATCAGTTGATTTACCGCACGACCGCACGCCCGACGGATGTCGCTGATGCCATCGGGACTGGCCGCTCGAATGTCAGCAAGATTGTCCGACGCCTGGAGGGGGCCGGCCTCGTCGGCCGAATGCCCGACCCCAAAGACGGACGCCAGAGTGTCATCGGTCTTACCCCGGCAGGTCGAGAGGTCGCGGAGCGGATCGTCGCCGTCTCCAGCAATGCATATGAGCTCATTTTCGACGACTGGAGCGACGACGATTTCACCCAGCTAGAGACACTGGTGGTCCGCCTGGTCGCGAGCATGGACGACCGCCTGGACCATCAGATCGAAAAGACCTCTGGCGTGTCCGTCACGCAGCTCGCCGCGCCATCCGACGCCGCCCAACGCGCGTCCGCGATGGCAAGCGGGGCGTAGCAGCCACCTCACCTCGGGCGCACCTGGCCGCGAAAACCGGCGCCCACGCGTCGGGGTCGCTTCTGCGCGTTCGATACACCGGAGTGCATTCGTTTCATGTCTGAGATTGTCTTCAGGACAATCCGGATGTACGGTGGCTGAGCCGTCGATGATTCGTTTCAATCGGCTTGCGTCCCACACCTGTGTCAGAACGAAGGAGTTCAGTCGATGCCTACCCGTATCCACACCGGCGCCGCAGTCGCAGCTGTCGCTGTAGCCGCGCTCGCACTGTCGGGCTGCAGCCCGACAACGCAGCAGGCCGAGCAGACGAGCACACTGAGACTGGGACTCGCGAATGCACCGCAGTCGTTCGATCCGGCGCAGATGGGCGACGCCGGAAACCAGCTGCAGTACGCACAGGCTGTCTACGACTCGCTGTTGCACAAAGCTCCGGACGGCACGATTGAGCCGTGGCTGGCGACGGCCTGGGAGTACAACACCGACAACACCCAACTCACCCTCACTCTTCGCGACGACGTGACCTTCTCCAATGGGGAGGAGTTCACCCCGGAGGTCGCGGTCGCTAACCTCGAGCACTTCAAGGCGGGTGGCGGACCTCAGGGGTCGATGCTCGCTGAGCTCGAGTCGGTCGCGGTCGGCGAAGGCAGCTCCATCGTGCTGAATCTTTCCGCCCCGAACCCGTCGCTGATCTCGTACCTCACAACGGTCGCCGGTCTTCAGGTCAGCATGGAGGGCCTCGCCGACCCCGACCTGGCCACGGTTCCCTCCGGCTCAGGGCCGTATGAGTACGACGCAAGCGGCAGCACCTCGGGAAGCGTCTACGCGTTCGAGGCGCGTGAGGACTACTGGAACGAAGAGATCGTCGACTTCGACAACGTCGAGATCCGGGTGCTTCAGGACCCGGCGGCCATCGCAAACGCGTTCGCGTCCGGTCAGGTCGACGCCGTCCCGGCTTCGGTCGAGACCCTCGCCCAGTTCGAAAGCGCCGGGGCGAAGATCGACACCGTCGAGGGCGACTGGTCCGGGTTCATGATGTTCGACCGCACTGGCCAACTCGCTGAGCCCCTCGGGGACGTGCGTGTGCGTCAGGCTTTCAACTACGCAATCGACCGTGACCAGGTCCTAGAGACCGTGGTCCGCGGGTACGGCACAGTGACGACGCAGATTTTCAGCCCGGAGGACCCCGGGTACGTGCCCGAACTCGACGACGCCTACGACTATGACCCGGAAAAGGCGAAGGATCTTCTCGCTGAAGCCGGTTACCCGGATGGCTTCGACGTCACGATGATTGTGTATTCGGCGACCCCGGCAGACACCCTCGCCGTGTACGCCCAGCAGCTCGCTGAGGTCGGAATCCGCGTCACGTGGGAGACCCAGGACCTGAACACGTTCCTCGTCTCGATGACCACTGGCAAGACGGGTATCAACCCGATGCAGTTCGGCGCGAAGGGCGGCTGGGAGATGATCAACCAGCTCATCGCACCGACGGCACCGTGGAATCCTCTGCAGGATCAGACCGAGGAACTCACCGCACTCATCGAAGAAGTCCGGACGGCCACCGACGATGCCGCTCAGGCCGATGCTGTCCAGGCCGTGAACACTTACGTGGTCGACAACGCCTGGTTCGCTCCCTGGTTCCGCGTGGCGTCTCCGTACGCGACCAACCCGGAGAAGGTCTCGGTGGAGATGCAGTACCAGCAGACGATCCCCAGCCTGTACAACTTCTCGCCCGCTAAGTGACGAGGTCAGCCGGGCGGCATCAGCCGCCCGGCCGACTGAGCCTGAGGTAACCCATGATCACGTACTTCGCCAAGCGCCTCGGCTCCAGCATCGTTCTGCTGGTCGTCGTTTCTCTCCTCACCTTCGCGCTCCTCAACCTCACGGGTGGCACCGCCGTCGCTCGCGGAATCCTCGGCCCGTTGGCCTCTGACGAGCAGGTTCAGCAGAGAGCGGAAGATCTCGGTCTCCTGCAGCCGTTCTTCATTCGATTCGGGTCATGGCTACTCAGCGCCGCCCAGGGAGATCTCGGACGCTCATGGTTCACAAGCGAGAGTGTCACCACGGTCCTCGCCGCACGGTTGCCCGTGACGCTCACGATTGCGGTGACCACCGTCATCGTCACAGCCGTGCTCTCAACCGTGCTCGGCGTTGCTGCGGCCGTATACCGAGGGTGGGTTGACCGTGCCGTGCAGATCATCGCCGTGGTCGGCTTCGCGCTCCCCGGATTCTGGGTCGCCCTCGTCCTCGTGTCGACCTTGGCCGTCGGACTGGGGATCTTCCCTGCTACGGGATACATCGACTTCACAACGTCACCGGCAGGATGGCTCTCCACCATCACCCTTCCCGTCACCTCGCTCGCCATCGGCTCCATCGCGGCGACCGCACAGATTCTTCGCGGCTCGCTGATTGACGTGCTCGGGTCAGACTTCGTCCGCACGCTACGCGCCGCGGGCATCCCGGAGAGCCGCGTCCTGTTCGTCCATGCGTTGCGCAACGCTGCGCCGCCGTCCCTGACCGTGCTTTCGCTGCAGTTCATCGGCCTGCTCGGCGGAACGGTGATCATCGAGAAAGTCTTCGCGCTTCCCGGGATCGGGTCGGTGGCGGAAACCGCCACCGCGACCGGTGATCTCCCCCTCGTGCTGGGGGTGGTCGTGCTCTCGGTCGCCATCGTCATCATCGTCAACCTCGTCATCGACTTGGTCAATGGCTTCCTCAACCCGAAGGTGCGTCTCTCGTGACCTCTCTCACCGTGGCCAACGCTGTCGTTGCCCCTCGGAAGCGCCGCAACGCCTTCCAGCGCTTCCTGCGCGAACCGTTGGGCGTCATCGCGTCCATCGTCCTGCTGCTCATCGTCGCGGTGAGCGTGCTCGCTCCGTTCCTCGTCCCGTACAACCCCAACGAGACTTCGTTGAGTCTCGCCTTCGCCGCACCAAGCCCTGAACATCTTCTCGGCGCCGACGGAGTTGGCCGGGACGTCCTCGCGCGGCTTTTCTACGGAGGGCAGGCCAGTCTGCTGTCCGGGCTCATCGTGCTCGTTGTATCCAGCGTCCTCGGAGTCACCACTGGGCTCCTCGCCGGCTACTTCGGCGGTTGGTTCGACACCATCGGCGAATGGGTCTCCAACCTTCTGATGTCGCTTCCCGGCATCATCATCCTGATGGCCTCCGCCGCAGCTCTCGGTCGGTCAATCTGGATCTCCATGACGATCTTCGGCATCCTCGTGTCGCCCGGTTTCTTCCGTATGACCAGAGCCAACGTCCGTGCCGTACGCAACGACGCGTACGTGGATGCCGCCCGCGTCTTCGGACTCGGAACCGGACGGATCCTCTTCCGGCACATCCTCATCGTCGTCCGCGGTCCGCTCCTCATCCAGATCACCGGCGCGGTCGGCCTCGCCGTCGTTATCCAGGCGGGTCTGGACTTCCTCGGTCTCGGCGACCCGTCCCTCCCCAGCTGGGGCGTGATGCTCGCCGACGCTTTTCGAACCATCTACACCGCCCCTCTGCTCGTGCTGTGGCCGGGGCTCATGATCGGCCTCACCGCTGGGGCCTCGTCACTCATCGGAAACGCTCTCCGGGACGCGTTGGAGGAAGGAAACACCACGCGGGTGTCGCCGGCTGCGGCAGCGAAAAGCCGCCGCACACGTGCGGCGGCGGACAGCGCGCTGGAAACAGACGCAGAAACCGGAATCCTGCGCGTGCGGGACCTGCGAGTCGCGTACCAGACCACTCGTACACAGTCCGTCGAGGTGGTGCATGGAGTGTCCCTCACCATCCGAGAGGGAGAGGTGCTCGGGTTGGTCGGAGAGTCCGGCAGCGGCAAGACCCAGACGTCGCTGGCCATCCTCGGCCTCCTCAGCCCCGGCGGAATCGTCACAGATGGACACATCGTGTTCGACGGGCAGCGGCTGGATACGACATCCCCGCAGGAAATGCGGAAACTCCTCGGCCGACGCATCGCGTACATTCCGCAGGAACCGATGACAAACCTCGACCCGATGTTCACAATCGGCAGCCAGCTCACAGAGCGGCTTCGCGCCAACACCCGCATGTCGAAGAAGGACGCTCAGAAAATGGTGCGAACCATGCTCGACCGGGTTGGAATCGTCGATTCGCAGAAGGTCATGGCGTCGTACCCGCACCAGATCTCCGGCGGCATGGCACAGCGCGCTCTCATCGCCGGCGCACTGTCCACGAAACCAGATCTACTCATCGCAGACGAGCCATCCACAGCGCTCGATGTCACCGTGCAAGCCGAGGTGTTGGACCTGCTGCGCGAGCTGCAGAAGGAGACCGGAACAGCGATGCTGCTCGTCACCCACAATTTCGGAGTCGTCGCAGATATCTGCGACCGAGTCGCAGTCATGCAGCAGGGAGAGATCGTTGAGGAGGCGTCGGTCGCCGAGGTTCTGATCGAGCCCCAGCACCCCTATACCCGCGCCCTGCTCGCAGCCAACCTCGAGAATCGTCCATCACGCTCAGCACGGGAGCTGAACGCATGAGCACCACCGCGCTTCTGAGTGTGAAAGACCTCGTCGTCCAGTACGCCGGGCGTGGATGGCGAGCAAAGCCGACGCAGGTCTTGCACGGCGTCTCCGCCGACCTTCACGCCGGAAAGACATTAGGGCTTGTCGGAGAATCCGGATCAGGGAAGACGACCCTCGGGCGGGCAATCGTGGGACTGGTGACACCGACGTCGGGCCAGATCGAATACGAAGGCTCCCCCGTCTCTCGTCAGAGCCGTGCGCAACAGAAGCGGCTGTCGAGCGAAATCCAAGTGGTGTTCCAGGACCCGTATTCGTCCCTGAACCCATCGATGACCATCGCCGACATCCTCTCAGAGCCGCTCGTCACCGATGGGCGGAGCAAGGCGAGCGCCCGGCTCAGGGTGCGGGAGCTGCTCGACCATGTGGGACTCCCAACCGACGCGTCCGACCGACTCCCTCGAGAGTTCTCTGGCGGACAGCGACAGAGGGTTGCCATCGCGCGAGCTCTTGCAGTTGACCCGAAGGTGATCGTCTGCGATGAACCCGTCTCGGCTCTCGATTTGTCGACGCAACTGCGAATCCTCGATCTCCTCATCGACATACAGCAGGAGATGGGCGTCTCCTACCTGTTCATCACCCACGACATCGGTGCCGTCCGGTACATCAGCCACGATGTCTCAGTGATGTATCGCGGAGAGATCCTCGAATCCGGTCCTGTTGACACGGTGACCGAGGATCCGTCGCACGACTACACCAAGAAGCTCATGCTTGCCGCACCCGTCGCAGATCCCGTCGAGCAGGCGGAGCGCCGCCGCCTGCGCCGCCTCATGAGTGACTCCGACGGTCTTCCCGCATCCCACTGACAGCTTTGGCTCGCGTCAATGAGGCGAGTTCACTCGAAAGGACCATCCGTTCATGGCAACGTCTCCTCTCTTCATCAGCGCGACCGGCACTGCTGACGTCGCGGATCCTGCACCGTACTTCCGCCGCGAGTTCATCGTCGAAGAAGGACTCGTCCGGGCCACACTGTCGGTGACGGCCCTGGGAGTCGTCACGTCCTATTTGAACGGGCAACAGGTCGGGCAGGATGAGGTGCTGGTCCCGGGGTGGACCTCTTACCAGCACCGTCTCAATGTGTCTACGTATGAAGTGTCCGAGCTGCTGTGCGAAGGCGCCAACGCTTTCGGTGCCATCGTGGGCGAGGGGTGGGCGGTCGGGCGACTGGGCTGGGAAGGCGCCCGACAGGTCTACGCCGAGCGCCCCGCGCTCTATGCGAAGCTCGAGCTGCACTACGGCGACCGCGTCGAGACCATCGCGTCCGACGACTCGTTCCGTGTCGGGACCGGGGCGGTCATCACCCACAGCCTCTATGACGGCGAGCACTTCGACGCCAGGCTCGATCCGACCGGATGGAACGCCCCCGAATTCGACGACTCGGAGTGGTCCGCCGCGCAGCCATATGAGTGGGACCCGAACACGCTCGTCGACCCCGTCGGCCCGCCGATCCGACGCATCGAGGAACTCGCTCCCGTCTCCGTTGCCTCGGCCGCGTCGGGCGGATACGTCGTCGACTTCGGACAGAACATCGCGGGCTGGGTGCGCCTCACCGTTAACGGTGACGCTGGCACGACCGTCGAGGTCCGGCATGCGGAGCTGTTGAATCCCGCCGGCGAGTTGGACGTCGAATCCAACAGGACCGCTGCTGCCACGGACCGATACACGCTCGGCGGGGACGGCATCGAAACGTGGGAGCCCAGCTTCACCTTCCATGGTTTTCGATATGCGGAGATCACGGGCTGGCCCGGCGAACTCGACCCCGACGCCATTCGCGCCATAGTCGTGCACAGCGATATGACCCGCACAGGGTGGTTTGAGACGTCGAATCCCCTGGTCACCAAGCTCCACGAGAACGTCGTGTGGTCCATGCGCGGGAACTTCGTCGGACTTCCGACCGACTGCCCGCAGCGCGACGAACGTCTCGGCTGGACCGGCGACATCAATGCGTTCGGCCCCACCGCCGCCTATCTCTACGATGTTCGCGGTGTGCTCGGATCGTGGCTGAAGGACCTCGCCGCGGAGCAGTTCGCCACTGGCGAGGTTCCCTGGGTCGTGCCCGGCGCGCTGCCTCAGTGGGCCGGCGCGGTCGCTCTGTGGAGCGACGTCGCGGTCAGCCTTCCGTGGACGCTCTACCAGGAGTACGGCGATACGGGAGTTCTCTCTGACGCCTACGAATCGATGACGACGTACGTCCGTCAGGTCGCGGGCCTCCTCGACGAACGCGACCTGTGGAGCAGCGGGTTCCAGTTCGGAGACTGGCTGGACCCCGACGCGCCGGCCAACAACCCCATGGCTGCAAAGACCAACCGATACTTCGTGGCGTCCGCGTTCTTCTGCCGGGTGACTAGGGAGATGGCGCGCACTTCTCAGCTCCTCCGACACGCCGACGACGCGGCGGAGTTCGCCGCGCTCGACGAACGAGTCCGCGCCGCGTTCCGACGCGAGTACGTCGCCGAGTCAGGACGCCTCGTCGGAGAATCTGTCACGGGCTACGCCCTGGCTATTGCTTTCGACCTGCTGGATGAGGCGCAGCGCTTGCGGGCTGGCGAGCGTCTCGCGGCGCTTGTCGCGGAGCGTGGGTACCGTATCTCCACGGGCTTCGCCGGCACCCCACTCGTCACCGACGCACTCAGCGAAACTGGGCAGCTGGACGCCGCATACAAGCTGCTTCTGGAGACCGAGTGCCCGTCCTTCCTCTACCCCGTCACCATGGGAGCGACAACGGTCTGGGAGCGCTGGGATGCAGTCCTTCCTGACGGGACGTTCAACTCCACCGGCATGACGTCCCTGAATCACTATGCCCTCGGCGCCGTATGCGACTGGCTGCACCGAGTCGTCGGAGGCATTCAACGAACCGAGCCGGGCTACGCCAGCGTCCGGATCGCCCCTCAGCCAGGTGGCGGGCTCACTTCGGCGCGCACAGTCCACGACACGGTCCGCGGTCAGATCGCCGTCGACTGGTCCGTCACCGACGGGCGGGCTCGCGTCGAGGTCACCATCCCGGAAGGAACGAAAGCCACCGTGGTCCTTCCGGGACACCCGAGCGCCGATCCTTTCGAGGTCGCCTCCGGAGAGCACCAGTGGGAGTACGAGGTCTCCGAAGGATACGGACAGCCCGCTCCGCTGTCGTTCCAGTCGTCGATCCTGGATATCTCTCGAGTACCCGATGTCTGGGACAGCGTCGCCAAGTCGTTCACGCGACACTTCCCCGGCTTGCCGCTTGACACCACGTCGCCGCTCGCGACGATGCCCCTCTCCTCGCTATTGGAAGCGATCCCGGGCGTATCGGATGAGTTTCGTGCGGACCTCGCTGTGGCGTTGCAGTGAGGTCGAGAATCTCTGGCCTGTAGGAGATGGCGTGCTCGCGCGCGACCTCTCCGCTGCATCACACTCGTGACCGCGCGCCATGACCGGGGCGCGATGCTTCGGATCACCTCAACGAGAGCTTGGGACGCGCTCCGCTCAGCGCGCTGCCGCTCCGGTGCCCCAAGCGCCCTAGCCCGCTCGGGGGGGGGGGGGGGGGGGGGGGGGGGGGGTCGCGGGTGGT
>NZ_JBKFAD010000003.1:0-736093 GCF_053345465.1 Microbacterium sp. M4A5_1d | reverse complement strand
CCCGGTTACATTCCGAACCCGGAAGCTAAGCCTCACAGCGCCGATGGTACTGCAGGGGGGACCCTGTGGGAGAGTAGGACACCGCCGGACTTCTTTCGTGAAATGGCCACCCAATGTTGGGTGGCCTTTTCTCGTTTCCGGGACGAAAGGAACGTCGTGACTGAAGAAGACCGCCCGCGATCGGAGCGCAAGCCCCGTTACTCTGCTGCGGATTCCGGCGCACGGCGTCCGCGTCGCGACGGCGATGCTCGTCCGCCGCGTTCCAATGACGAGCGCCCGCGCCGGGAAGGCGATTCCCGTCCGCGTCGTGACGGCGATTCCCGCCCCCGTCGTGATGGTGACCGTCCGTCGTACCCGCGTCGCGATGGGGCGGGGGATGGTCGTCCCCGTCGTGACGGTGATTCGCGCCCCCGTCGTGATGGTGACTCGCGTCCGCGTCGTGACGGTGATTCGCGTCCGCGTCGCGATGGTGACTCCCGCCCGCGCCGCGACGGCGATCGTCCGTCGTACCCGCGCCGTGATGGTGACGCGCGCCCGCGGCGCTACGACCGCGACGGGGCACGTTCATCGCGTCCGCCGCAGGGGTCCGAGCGTCGCGACGTCCCGCGCGGCCCCGAGATCCCCGAGACCGTCACGGCTCGCGATCTGCCGGGCGCTGCGCGCAACGAACTGAAGACTCTGAGCAAAGAGAACGCGGAGCAGGTGGCCCGCCACCTCGCCATGGTCGCCCAGCTGATCGACGACGACCCCGCGCTCGCGCACGAGCACGCGCTCGCGGCTTCACGTCGCGCCGGACGCGTCGGGGTCGTGCGCGAGACCGTCGCCATCACCGCCTATGCGACGGGGGACTACGCCCTCGCCCTGCGGGAGCTCCGCACGTACCGACGGATCTCCGGCAGTGACGACCAGATCGCGATGATGGTCGACAGTGAGCGCGGTGTCGGTCGCCCCGACCGGGCGCTCGAGGTCGGTCGAGCGGTCGACCGGTCGACGCTTCCGATCGAGGTTCGCGTCGAGCTCGCGATCGCGATGTCGGGGGCACGGCTCGACCTCGGTGAGACCGAGCGCGCGCTGCAAGAGCTCGACATCCCCGAGCTCGACCCCGACCGTGCGTTCTCGTGGAGCCCCGCCCTGTTCGCCGCCCGGGCTGCCGTGCTCGAGGACCTCGGTCGCTCCGAGGAGGCCGCGCTCTGGCAGCGGCGCGCCCTCGTCGCCGAGGAAGCCCTCGGCGCGACTGATGCGGACCGTGAACTGATCGTGGTCGACGACATCGACGAGGACGCCGCGCTCGAAAGCGAGGCGCCGGCGGAAGGCAAGACCGAGGAGCGCGGCTGATGGGCCTGTTCTCCCGGGCACCGTCGACACCGCTCGACGGTGTGGATGCCGTCCTGGCCGATCTCGACGGTGTCGTCTATGCCGGTCCCGGCGCCCTGCCGCACGCGATCGAGAGCCTCAACCGCGCGGGGGAGACCCGCCGGCTCGGGTACATCACCAACAACGCGTCCCGGCGCGACTCGGTGGTCGCCGACCATCTGCGGGAACTCGGCCTGACGGCGACGCGCCCCGAGGACGTCATCACGAGCCCGCAGGCAGCGATGCGCCTCCTTCGCGAACGTGTTCCCGCCGGGGCGACGATCCTCGTCGTGGGCGGCGATGGACTGGTCCACGAACTCGAGAAGGCGGGCTACGTCCCCACCCGATCGGCCGACGACGATCCGGCCGCCGTCGTGCAGGGATTCGCACCCGAGGTCGGCTGGGCGCAGCTCGCCGAAGCGGCCTATGCGCTGGCGACTCCGGAAGACGAGGGCGGCATCCCCTGGATCGCCACGAACACCGACTGGACCATTCCGCAGGCGCGGGGGATCGCGCCGGGGAACGGCACACTGGTGTCCGCCGTGCACACGGCGGTCGGACGTCTCGCGACCGTCGCCGGCAAGCCCGAGCGACCCATCTTCGATGAGGCCGTCGCGCGTTTCGGCGCCTCCCAGCCGCTCTTCATCGGTGACCGACTCGACACCGACATCGCCGGGGCCCAGGCGGCCGGCATCCGGTCGGTGCTGGTGCTGACGGGTATCGATCGGCCCAAACACGTGCTGGCGGCGCCCGCCAACTCGCGCCCGACTTACATCGTGAGCGACCTGCGCGAGCTCCACGAGCCCTACCCCGAGGTCAGGACGAAGGGCGACGTGACGACCGTCGGCAACGCGTCGGTGCGCATCGACGGCGCCGACATCGTCATCGTCTCGGCAGGCGACCGGCCGATCGATCTGGTCCGGGCGGGCGCGGCCGCGATCTGGGCGACGGGTCGCGCGATCTACGGATTCCGGGTTCCCGAGGCTCTCTACGCGGATCCCTTCCACCGTCCCTGACCCCGCGTATCGTGGGAGCCATGTCGATGGATGGTGCCGACCCGGGCGAACACGAGCCCACCGCCGCGGACAGCGCGCCGCCGAGCATCGCCGAGCAATGGCGCGACGACCTGCTGTCGTCGCTCGACGTCATCGAAGACCAGCCCCTGAGCGAGCGTGCCGCGTCGTACGCGGCGCTGCACGACGAGCTCGCGCGCCGCCTCGACTCCGGTCCGACCGGCGCCGCGTGAGCACCCGACTCGATGCGGCCGTCGCCGCCCGGGGTCTGGCGCGCTCACGCAGCCACGCCGCAACACTGATCGCTGAGGGACTCGTCTCCGTCGACGGGCGCACCGTCGTGAAGGCATCCCATCCGGTGGCCGACACCGCGACCCTCGTCGTCGCCGGCGCCGACCACTACGTCAGCCGGGCCGCCCACAAGCTGATCGCCGGACTCGATGCGTTCGATATAGCCGTCGCCTCGCGGAGCGCACTCGACATGGGCGCCTCGACCGGCGGCTTCACCCAGGTGCTCCGCGAGCGCGGCGCTCGGCCGGTCGTCGCCGTCGACGTCGGTCACGGTCAGCTCGCGCCGAGCATCGCCGCGGACGACGACGTCATCGCGGTCGAGGGCTTCAACGTCCGCGACCTCTCGCCCGAGACGCTCGCCGGGCTCGTCGGCACCCCGTTCGAGCCGCAGGTCATCACCGGCGACCTCTCCTTCATCTCCCTCGAGCACGTCCTGCCCGCCGTCGTCTCGGTCTGCTCACCGGGAACGGATGTCGTCCTGCTCGTGAAGCCGCAGTTCGAGGTCGGGCGGACCGCCGTCAAGGGCGGGCTGGTCACCGATCCGGCGCTGCGGGCGGATGCCGTGATGGGTGTGCTGTGGTCGGCGTGGGACGCCGGACTCGCCACCCACGGGGTGATCGCCTCGCCGCTGGTCGGTACCCACGGCAATCAGGAGTACGTCGTCCATCTGTGCATCCGCGCTGGTGAGGCGGGCAATCCGACACAATGGATACACACGGTGGACGAACTGGCGGGAGCCCGATGATCGACGCGATGCGCAACATCCTCGTCGTCGCCCACGCGCGCCGCCCCGACACCGTCGCCGCGGCGCAACGCGTCCTGAACGCGCTGTCCGACGCGGGGGCGCGTCCCGTGCTGGCGGCCGATGATCGCGCCGAGCTCGTCGAGGCGCTGGGCGAGCTTCCCGGTGTCCTCACGCTCGACCTCGACGTGAGCGTCGCCGAGCTCGAACTGGCGATCGTCCTGGGCGGCGACGGCACGATCCTGCGCGCCGTCGACCTCGTCCGGGGCGGCACCGCTCCCGTCCTGGGGATCAACATGGGCCACGTCGGGTTCCTCGCCGAGATCGAGGCCGACGACATGGACGATGCCGTCCGGCGGGTCATCGACCGCGACTACGACGTGGAGGAGCGCATGGCGCTCTCGGTTCGCGTCAAGGACGGCTCCGGCGACGTCGTCTACGAGACGTGGGCGCTGAACGAGGCGACCGTCGAGAAGGCCAGCCGCGAACGGATGCTCGAGGTCGTCCTCGAGGTCGACCGGCGTCCGCTCTCGGCCTTCGGCTGCGACGGAGTGGTGATCGCGACTCCGACCGGGTCGACGGCGTACAACTTCTCCGCCGGCGGTCCCGTGATCTGGCCGGACGTCGAGGCGGTCGCGGTGGTGCCGCTCTCCGCGCACGCGCTGTTCGCACGCCCGCTCGTGATCAGCCCGGAGGCATCCGTCGCGATCGAGGTCGGCGCGGGTACGAACGGCACCGGCATCCTCTGGGCCGACGGACGCCGCTCGCAGGAGCTGCCTCCCGGAGCCCGCGTCGTCGTGCGCCGTTCGAAGACCCCGGTTCGCCTGGCCCGGCTGCATCCGGCCGCCTTCACCGACCGGCTCGTCCGGAAGTTCCGGTTGCCGGTGGTCGGGTGGCGTGGTCCCAGTCTCGAGCAGCGGGAGGGCGCCTCGTGATCGAAGAGATGCGCCTCCGCGGCCTCGGTGTCATCGCCGAGGCGACGCTGCCGATGGGGCCCGGGTTCACCGCGATCACGGGCGAGACGGGCGCGGGCAAGACGATGGTCGTCACCGGACTCGGGCTGCTGCTCGGCCAGCGGGCCGACTCGGGCGCCGTGCGTGCGGGCGCGCCGCAGGCATCGGTCGACGGCGTCTGGATCGTCGACGAGGGCGGACCGGTCGCCGCACGCGTCCGCGAAGCCGGGGGAGACGTCGAGCCGATCGGCGGAGGCCGCTCCGAGCTGTATCTGGGACGCGTGCTGTCGAGCGAAGGTCGTAGTCGCGCCAGCGTGGGCGGGCGTCCCGCGCCGGCGGCCGTACTCGCCGAGCTCGCCGAACAGCTCATCGTCGTCCATGGGCAGTCCGACCAGCTGCGGCTGAAATCGGCCACCGCCCAGCGCGACGCACTCGACCGCTTCGGCGGCCCCGAGATCACCACGGCGCGCGACCGCTACCGCGCGGCGTTCGACGCCTGGCGTGCCGTCGACGCAGAACTGACGCAGCTCGACGCCGATCGCGACGCGCGCCGCCGCGAGGCCGACGACCTGCGCGCGCGCATCGCCGACATCGAGGCCGTCGCCCCGCAGCCGGGGGAGGACGCGGCGCTCGCCGAGCGAGCCGAGAAGCTCGCCAACGTCGAAGAGCTGCGTGCCGCCGCTGCGACGGCGCACGACGCGCTCTCGAACGACGACGAGCTGCCCGACGCGGTGTCTCTGCTCGCCGAGGCCCGGCGCGCGATCGAGCGCTCGGCGGCGAGCGACACGGCCCTCGCCGCTTTCGTCGAGCCGCTGGCCGACCTCGGCTACCGCGCCGCCGACCTCGTGACGGGTCTGAGTGCGTACCTCGCCGATCTCGATGAGAGCGGGCCGCAGGAGCTCGCGGCCGTCGGGGAGCGGCGCGCCGCGCTCGGCGGTCTGCTGCGCGTGCACGGCACCCTCGACGAAGCACTCGCGCTGCTCGAGAGCGGATCCGCACGGCTCATGGAGCTCGACGACGACGGCGACCGCATCGAGCGCCTACGTGTTCAGCGCGACGAGCTCGCCGACGCGCTGGATGCCGCCGCCGCCGAGCTGACCGCGGCCCGTACTGCCGCCGCGGAGCGACTCGGTGCCGCGGTCACGGCGGAGCTCCGCGAACTCGCCCTGCCCGACGCGCGCCTGGTCGTCACGGTCGAGCCCGGCACGCCATCGGTCTCGGGGCGCGACGACGTCACGATCCTGCTCGCGCCTCACCCCGGCGCCGAGCCCCGGCCGGTCGCCAAGGGCGCCTCGGGCGGTGAGCTCAGCCGGGTCATGCTCGCGATCGAGGTCGTGATCGCGGGAACCGACCCCGTGCCGACGTTCGTGTTCGACGAAGTGGATGCCGGAATCGGCGGCGCTGCGGCGATCGAGGTCGGGCGCCGGCTCGCCCGGCTCGCCGAGACGAGCCAGGTGATCGTCGTGACCCACCTCGCCCAGGTCGCCGCTTTCGCGACGAACCACCTGACCGTCGTGAAGTCGAACGACGGCTCGGTGACCGCGTCGAGCGTCCGGCGTCTGGAGGGCGGCGACCGCGAGGCCGAGATGGCGCGTCTGCTGTCAGGCCTGCCGGATTCGGGGGCCGCGATCGAGCACGCCCGAGAACTGCTGAACCTCTCGCGTTCCTGACTGATAGAATAGAAGCCCGTGACGGACACTCATCGCGCGGCCTCTTCCCAGAACACCACCAAGCAGATCTTCGTGACCGGTGGTGTGGTCTCTTCTCTCGGTAAGGGACTGACCGCCGCGAGTCTCGGCAACCTTCTCACCGCACGCGGTCTTCGCGTCGTGATGCAGAAGCTCGACCCCTATCTGAACGTCGACCCGGGCACGATGAACCCGTTCCAGCACGGTGAGGTCTTCGTGACCGATGACGGCGCCGAGACCGATCTCGACATCGGACACTACGAGCGGTTCCTCGACATCGAGCTGAGCCAGGCGGCGAACGTCACGACCGGTCAGATCTATTCGCAGGTCATCGCCAAGGAGCGCCGCGGCGAGTACCTCGGCGACACCGTCCAGGTCATCCCGCACATCACCGACGAGATCAAGCGCCGGATGCGGCTGCAGGCGACCGAGGAGCCCCGCCCCGACGTCATCATCACCGAGGTCGGCGGCACCGTCGGCGACATCGAGTCGCAGCCGTTCCTCGAAGCGGCCCGTCAGCTGCGCCACGAGCTCGGCCGCGACAACGTGTTCTTCGTGCACGTCTCGCTCGTGCCGTTCATGGGCGCCTCGGGCGAGCAGAAGACGAAGCCGACGCAGCACTCCGTCGCGGCTCTCCGCCAGGTCGGCATCCAGCCCGACGCCCTCGTGCTGCGCAGCGACCGTCCGGTCAGCGAGAGCAATCGCAACAAGATCGCGCTCATGTGCGATGTCGACGTCGAGGGCGTCGTGAACACCGTCGACCTGCCGAGCATCTACGACATCCCCTCGACCCTGAACGATCAGGGTCTCGACGCGTACATCACGCGCCGGCTCGGGCTGGCCGAGAAGGCCGACGACGTCGACTGGACGCGGTGGAGCAAGGTGCTCGACGCCGTCCACAACCCCAAGCACGAGGTCACGATCGGTCTCGTCGGCAAGTACATCGATCTTCCCGACGCGTACCTCTCGGTCACCGAGGCGCTGAAGGCCGGCGGCTTCGCGCAGGAGACCAAGGTCAACGTCACCTGGATCCCCTCCGATCTGTGCGAGACCCCCGAGGGTGCCGAGAAGGCGCTCGCGAGCGTCGACGGCATCGTCGTGCCCGGCGGCTTCGGCATCCGGGGCATCGAGGGCAAGCTCGGCGCGCTGAAGTTCGCGCGCGAGCAGGGCATCCCGACCCTCGGCATCTGCCTGGGTCTGCAGTGCATGGTGATCGAGTACGCCCGCAACATGGCGGGCCTCGCCGGTGCGTCGTCGAGCGAGTTCGACCCCGAGACCGAGTTCCCCGTCATCGCGACGATGGCCGAGCAGGTCGACATCATCGCCGGCGGCGACCTCGGCGGCACGATGCGCCTGGGCCTGTACGAGGCCGACCTCGCCGAGGGCTCGCTCGCGGCCGAGGTGTACGGGGCGACGAAGGCCTCCGAGCGCCACCGCCACCGCTACGAGGTGAACAACCGGTACCGCGACCAGATCGCCGAGGCCGGCCTGGTCTTCTCGGGCCTGTCACCCGACCGCAACCTCGTCGAGTACGTCGAGCTGCCGCGCGACGTGCACCCGTACTACATCGCGACGCAGGCCCACCCCGAGCTCCGGTCGCGTCCGACCGAGGCGAACCCGCTGTTCCGTGGGCTGGTCGCCGCCGCCCTCGACCGGCACCGCGCGAGCGAGCTGTTCGAGGTCGAGGATGCCTGAGCTGCGCGACGAGCCCGTCGAGCCGGAGGTCATCTCGAGCGAGCTGGTGTACTCGGGGCACGTCTGGGACGTGCGGAGCGAGACGGTGCGTTTCGGTGACGGGGAGATCACGCGCCAGTTCGTGGACCACCCCGGGGCGGCCGCGGTCGTCGCGATCGACGACGAAGAGCGCGTCGTGCTGATCCAGCAGTACCGGCATCCGATCCGTCATCGCGACTGGGAGATCCCCGCGGGGCTGCTCGACGTCGCCGGCGAGCCCCCGATCGAGACCGCGCGGCGGGAACTCGCCGAAGAGGTCGACCTGGTGGCGGCGTCGCTCGAGCCGCTCGTCAGCATCTTCACGACGCCCGGGGGCAACGACGAGGTCATCCACGTCTTCCTCGCGCGCGGCCTCAGCCCGGCGCCGAGCGCGTACGAGCGCGAGGACGAGGAAGCCGACATGCGCGTCGAGCGCGTACCGCTCACGGAGGTCGTCGACGGCGTGCTCGCGGGACGGTTCCGCAACGGCATCCTGGCGACGGGCGTGCTGGCGGCGGCCGAACGGCTGCGCCGGGGCTGACGGACGTGCGGCTCGACCGCGCCGTCGCGGCGTACCTGCGCCACATCTCGGTCGAGCGCGGGCTGTCGGCGCACACGGTCGCGGCCTACCGGCGCGATCTCGACGCGTACACCGCGTGGCTCGCCGAGCAGGGGATCGGTGACACGTCCGAGATCACGGCTGAGGTCGTGACCCGGTTCGCCGAGGAGGCGGCATCCGCCGACCCGCCGCCGGCGGCCACGTCGCTGGCGCGGCTGCAGTCGTCGCTGCGCGGGTGGCACCGCTTCCTCGCCCGTGAAGGCATCGTCGATGCCGATCCCACGCAGCGGCTGCGCCCGCCCAAGACGCCGCGGCGCCTGCCGAAAGCTCTGACGATCGACCAGGTCGAGAGTCTGCTCGACGCGGCGGGTCCCGCTCCGGGCGATGTCGCCGCGACCGACATCGCCGCGCTGCGGGATCGAGCGCTGCTCGAGCTGCTCTATGCGACGGGCGCGCGCGTGTCCGAGATCGTGCAGCTGGATGTCGACGACCTCGCCCTCGGCGACGTGCTGCGCGTTCGCGGCAAGGGCGCGAAGGAGCGGATCGTCCCGGTCGGCTCGTACGCGCGCGCTGCCGTCGAGGCCTATCTGGCGCGGGGCCGGCCGGAGCTCTCCCGGCGCGGACGCGCGACGCCCCGACTCTTCCTCGGGGTACGCGGTGCTCCGCTGTCGCGGCAGAGCGCGTGGCTGATCATCCAGCAGGCGGCCGAGCGCGCGGAACTGACGGCGCATGTGTCGCCGCACACCCTGCGGCATTCGTTCGCGACGCACCTGCTGCAGGGCGGGGCCGACGTCCGCGTCGTGCAGGAGCTGCTCGGGCACGCGTCGGTCGCCACCACCCAGATCTACACGCATGTCACGGTCGACGCGTTGCGGGAGATCTACGCCACGTCGCATCCTCGCGCGCGCTGAGACGGGGTACAAGCGGACGGCGTCGCAGCCCCGGCACGGCAGGATAGGGGCATGAGCAGCGGCGCACCCCGGGACGACGCCGGCGCCACCCCGTTCGGCACCGAGGCGCTCACGACCCCGCTCCCCGAGCCTGGCGAAGAGGGGCTCCGTGGCGAAGCGGGCCGGCGCGCCTCATGGCTGGTCGCCGTGCGAGCGGTGTTCGTCTCGGCGGTGCTGGTGCTCGGGGTGGGCGTGCTCGCGTTGCTCTTCGTCCTCTTCATCCAATCGATGGCAGGCGGCTCGGGCCTGTCGTGGTCGAACATCGTGATCGCGGCGGTGATGGTGCTGCCACTCGCGGTGAGTCGCTTCGGCGGGATGCGTCGCGCCCGGCAGGAGGCCGACGCCGCGTTGTACCGTCTGGAAGGGTTCGCGACCGCGAACCGGCTCGGTCTGCGCCACCGCGAGGACGACCCGCAGGAGAGTGCGACCGTCTTCGGCCTCGGCAAGCGCCGGATGGCGACCGCTGTCGTGACGGGGAGCGAGCCGCGCCCGTTCCGGTCGGCGGACTACGCGTTCGATACCTGGATCGGCCGCTATCGGATGCCGCACTCGCTGACGTATCTCCGCGTAGGCCTCGCCGCCGAGCTGCCGCGGGCGAGCCTGGTCGCGGTGCACGCGCCGGGCGCGCCCTCCTGGCGTCCGCCCCTCGGGCAGGAGCGGATCGAGATCGGTGGCGGGTTCGACGAGCACTTCGGCGTCTGGTGCGCGCCCGCCGACGGCGACCGTGTTCGCCGGATGCTCACGCCGTCCGTGCGCTCCGGCCTGGCGGCGGTCGCGCCCGACGTCGACGTCGAGACCGTCGGCCGACACGTGTACTTCCTCTCCCGTGGCGCGCTGGCGCGCTGGACCGCCCCGTTCTGGCGCTGGACCGAGGACCTGCTCGCGATCGCCGCGCGTATCGAGGATGCCGCGGCCGCTCACCCGGAGCCGTCGCCGGGCGGCGCGCTGCGCAGCACCGACGCGGAACGGGCCGAGACACGAGCGCACCTGTTCACCCGGCCCGCGGTCGGTCGCCCCGTCGCCATCGGCTGCCTGCTGCCCCTCGTCTTCGGGGTCGTCGCCGGTCTCCTCACCGCCACCTGGCGCTGAAGCTCGGGCGGGCGCTCGCGGCATCCGGTCGAACCCGCTTTTTCCCGGCACGGGGCGGCCGCGGGCGCGGTACCGGCGCCGCAGGATGACAGCATGCCCACCGCAGCATCCGCCGCCGTTTCGGAGAACAGGCGCGGCATCCGTCCCGGCCCCGCGCTCGCCGTCGTCTGGATCGTGGCCGGCGTCGCGGGCTGGATCGTGTCGTTCCTGCTCTACCACGAGTACGTCGGCCAGCTCACCGGTGCCGAAGCCCTCATCTCGTGCGACATCAGCCCGATCGTCACGTGCGGCCCCAACCTGCTGAGCCCCGGCGGGAACCTGCTCGGGTTCAGCAACTCGATCATCGGGATCGTGCTCTTCCCGGGCGCCATCTACGCGGGAGCCTCCGGGCTCGCGGCGCCGGGCGGGCTGCGTCCCTGGTACTGGCGGGTGTACGCGGGGTTCGTCGCGGCGGCGTTCGTGCTCGTCCACGTCTTCGCCTACCGCAGCGTGTTCGAGTACGGCTCGCTCTGCCCGTGGTGCATGGTCGTGTGGCTCGTGACGATCCCGCTGTTCTGGTCGACTCTCGGGTGGACGCTGCGCGAGGGCGTCTGGGGTCGCGCGCCGCAGCGCGTCGGCGCGCTGCTGCTGGCGTGGACGCCCCTCGTCGTGGTTGTCGACTACCTGCTGATCGCCGTCGCCGCCCAGCTACGGCTCGACGTGCTCGGGAGCCTGTGACCCGGAGGCGTTGCGGAGATACGTTCGTCGGATCGGCGGTGCTGGTGTCGCCTCGGGCGTCGGCCCAGGCCACTTCTGCCCCGCGCGTCCGACGAACGTATCGGCTCACGCCGGGTGCCTGTGCGAGAATCGATCGCACGCTACGGAAAGCAGGAGTCTCGGTGACGGACAAGTCGCGGAAGGCCGGGAAGGCCCCCACGGAGGACACCCCGATCGGACCCACCGGTCGGCCATACCGAGGTTTCCCGACCCCGCCGAAGCTCGATGGTCACGGCCCGGCCCGCATCATCGCCCTCTGCAACCAGAAGGGCGGCGTCGGCAAGACCACGACGACGATCAACCTCGCCGCCGCGCTCGCCGAGTACGGTCGCAGAGTGCTCGCCGTCGACTTCGACCCGCAGGGGGCGCTGTCGGCGGGCCTCGGAATCGCGACGCACGACGTGCCGACGATCTACGACCTGCTGCTCGACACCAAGCGCGACCCTCACGAGGTCATCGTCGAGACGTCTGTGCCCGGGCTCGACGTCATCCCCGCGAACATCGACCTCTCGGCGGCCGAGGTGCACCTCGTCAACGAGGTCGCCCGCGAGACGATCCTGGCGCGCGTGCTGCGCGGGGTCTCGTCCGAGTACGACGTCATCCTCGTCGACTGCCAGCCCTCGCTCGGGCTGCTCACGGTCAACGCGCTGACAGCGAGCCACGGCGTGCTCATCCCGCTCGAGTGCGAGTTCTTCGCGCTGCGCGGCGTCGCGCTGCTGATCGAGACGATCGACAAGGTGCGCGACCGGCTGAACCCGTCCATCGAGCTCGACGGCGTCCTCGCCACGATGTACGACCCGCGCACCCTCCACTCGCGCGAGGTGCTCGAACGCGTCGTGGAGGCCTTCGGCGACGACGTGCTAGAGACGGTCATCGGGCGCACCGTGAAGTTCCCCGATGCGTCGGTCGCGGGGGTCCCGATCATCACCTTCGCGCCGGAGCATCAGGCCGCGCAGGCCTACCTGCGTCTCGCGCGGGAGCTCGTCGCCCGTGGCGCCGTCGCCTGACGGGATCGTCGATGCGGCCGGGCCGGCCGAACCCGACGCGGGCGATCCGAACGGTCCGGGCTTCCGGGTCTCGCTGACGAACTTCGACGGCCCCTTCGACCTGCTGCTGAACCTCATCGGCAAGCACGAGCTCGACATCACCGAGGTGTCGCTCAGCAAGGTCACCGATGAGTTCATCGGCTACCTGCGCGGGCTCGAGCCCGCAGAGCTCGACGCCGCCTCGGAGTTCCTCGTCGTCGCCGCGACGCTGCTGGACATGAAGGTCGCCGGGCTCCTGCCGCAGGGCGAGCTCATCGACGCCGAGTCGGTGGCGCTGCTCGAAGCGCGCGACCTGCTGTTCGCCCGTCTGCTGCAGTACCGCGCGTTCAAGCAGGTCGCCGGCTGGTTCGCCGAGCGGGTCGTCGCCGAGGACCGTCGTCACACCCGGTCGGTTCGCCTCGACGAGAAGTACCGCGCGGCCGCGCCGGAGCTCGTGTGGACGCTGACCCCCGACGACTTCGCGGCACTGGCGATGCTCGCGTTCGCTCCGAAGGAGATCCCCGTCGTGGGGCTCGACCACTTGCACGCTCCGCTCGTGTCGATCCGCGAGCAGGCGGCCATCGTCGTGACGCTGCTGCGCGGCGCGGGTACCCTGAACTTCCGTGAACTCGTCGCCGGGGTCGCGCAGCCCGGCGTCGTCGTGGCCCGTTTCCTCGCCGTGCTCGAGCTCTACCGTCACGCGGCGCTGTCGTTCGAGCAGCTCGAGCCGCTCGGCGAGCTGACGCTGCGCTGGACCGCGGAGCGCTGGTCCGAGGAGAACCTCGCCACCCTGGGAGCCGACTATGACCGATGACCCGACACCGACCGTGGCCAACCCGATCGCGGACGTCGCGCGGCGGCTCGAGGCGGTTCTGCTGATCGTCGACGAGCCGCAGAGCCTCGTCTCCCTCGCCGCCGCCGTCGGGGCGCCCGTCGCAGCCGTGCGGCAGGCGGTCGCCGGGCTCGTCGCCGATTACGACGGCGAGACGGGCGGGCCGCGTCGCGGCTTCGAGCTGCGCGAAGTGGGCGGCGGGTGGCGGATGTACGTGCGAGCGGAGCACGACGCCCTCGTGAGCGAGTTCGTCAACACGCAGGCGCCGTCGCGGCTCTCGCAGGCAGCCCTCGAGACCCTCGCGGTCATCGCGTACAAGCAGCCGGTGTCGCGCAGTCAGGTGGCGTCGATCCGCGCCGTCAACGTCGACTCGGTCGTGCGCACCCTGCTCTCGCGCGGGCTGGTGACGGAGGTCGGTCACGACCCCGAGACCGGTGCCATCCTGTACGGCACGACCGACGCGCTGCTGGTCAACCTCGGCATCAACTCGCTCGACGAGCTGCCGCCCATTTCGCCGTTGCTCGACGACGGCGCCGACGGTTTCGAAGGAGAGGCGACGCGATGACGGATGCCGAAGGGGTACGCCTGCAGAAGGTCCTGGCCAATGCCGGGGTGGCGTCGCGCCGCGTGTGCGAGCAGCTGATCGTCGAGGGACGCGTCCGGGTCAACGGCGTCGTCGTGACCGAGCTCGGCAGCCGCATCGACCCGGCTGCCGACAGGGTCGACGTCGACGGCACGGCCGTGCAGCTCGACACGACGAAGCGCTACGTCATGCTCAACAAGCCGACGGGTGTCGTCAGCTCGATGAAGGACGAGAAGGGCCGCGCCGACCTGCGCCGGTTCACGAAGGACTGGGACGAGCGCCTGTACAACGTCGGCCGCCTGGATGCCGAGACCAGCGGTCTGCTCGTGCTCACGAACGACGGCGAGCTCGCCCACGTCCTGGCCCACCCCTCGTTCGGGGTGACGAAGGTGTACATCGCGAAGGTGCGCGGGCGCGTGACCCCGCAGACGATCGCACGGCTGACGAAAGGCGTCGAGCTCGACGACGGCCCGATCGCGGCCGACAAGGCGCGGCTGCTCGACACGTCGGGTGAGACGAGCCTCGTCGAGCTGACGCTCCACTCGGGCCGCAATCGCATCGTGCGGCGCATGATGGCCGAGGTCGGGCATCCGGTTCTCGAGCTCGTGCGGCGACAGTTCGGGCCGCTTCACCTGGGAACCCTCCCGGCGGGACGCGCCCGGGAGTTGACTACAGTGGAACGCGGTGCGCTGCTGACGCTCTCGCGCAGCGCCGACGGTGCCCCCGAGCACCCGACTTCTCCGGAGAACCCGTGACCGATTCCTCGCTCGATCCCGTGCGCCCCGGCCGTGCCGCGCGCACGGCCGGCACCGTGCGCATCGTCGGCGCGGGCCTGCTCGGCTCGAGCATCGGTCACGCCCTGCGTCTGCTCGGCGTCGACGTCGTCCTCGACGACGCTTCGCCCGCTCAGCTGCGGCTCGCCGTCGACTACGGCGCGGGCCGGCTCGCGGCCCCGGACGACCGCCCCGTCCTCATCGTGGTCGCGGTGCCGCCCGACGTCACGGCGGATGTGATCGAGCGCGAGCTGCGCGCCCACCCCGGCGTCGTCGTGACGGATGTCGCGAGCGTCAAGCTCGAGCCCTACCTCGAGCTGCGCAAGCGCGGGGTCGACCTCACCCACTACATCGGCTCGCACCCGCTCGCCGGCCGCGAGCGGGGCGGCGCGATCTCGGCGCGCGCGGACATCTTCATCGGTCGCCCGTGGGTCGTATGCCGTGACGATGAGACGCGCGCCTCCGATCTCGCGGTCGTCGAAGGGCTCGCGCTCGACCTCGGCGCGATGCCGCTCGAGATGACGCCGCAGGAGCACGACGAAGCGGTCGCCCTCACCTCGCACGTCCCGCAGCTGGTGGCGAGCCTCCTCGCCGGACGCTTCGTCGCGGCTCCCGAGGGATCCCTGCGCTTGACCGGTCAGGGCGTGCGCGACACGACGCGTATCGCGGCATCCGCTCCCGAACTGTGGGTGCAGATCCTCGGCGCGAACGCGGCCCCCGTCGTCGCCGTGCTCGATGAGCTGGCGGGCGACCTGCGTGCAGTGGCCGACGCGCTGCGCGACCCGGCGGCCCCCGGTGCCCGCCGCGCGCTCGCCGACACCATCCGTCGTGGCAATGAGGGCGTCGAGCGCCTGCCCGGTAAGCACGGCCAGAACCGCCGGTTCGAGCAGATCGTCGTGCGCGTCGACGACACCGCGGGTCAGCTCGGGCGCCTGTTCGGCGACCTCGGCGAGCTCGGGGTGAACATCGAGGACCTCCGCCTCGAGCACTCCCCGGGCGCGCAGTTCGGGCTGGCCGAGCTGAGCGTCGTCCCCAGCGCCGTCCATGAAGCCGTCGCCGGGCTCGAGAAGCGCGGCTGGAAGATCGCGAGTGTTCCCCATGCCTGAGTCGTCTCCGGTGCCTCAATCGTTCCCGGTGACCGTCGCGATCGACGGTCCCGCCGGCAGCGGCAAGTCGAGCGTGTCGAAGCAGGCGGCCCGCGTGCTCGGCTACGGCTTCCTCGACACCGGCGCCGCCTACCGTGCCCTGGCGTGGCGCGTGCTCGAGCGCGATGACGACACCGCCGACGCGGACGCCGTGGTGCGCGCCCTCGACGGTTTCGACTACGCGATCTCGCTCGACCCCGATGACCACTGGGTCCGCGTCGGCGACGTCTTCGTCACCGATGAGATCCGCGAGCCCCGCGTCTCGGCGGCCGTCAGCGGCGTCGCACGCGTGCCCGAGGTGCGCGAGCGCGTGAACGTCCTGTTCCGGGCGCTCGTCGCGGCATCCGGATCGGCCGGTGTCATCGTCGAGGGGCGGGACATCACCACCGTGGTCTTCCCCGATGCGCCCGTGCGCATCCTGCTGACCGCCAGCCCCGAGGTGCGCGCCGCGCGCCGCAGCGCCGAGCTCACGGGGGAGGATGCCGCGGCTGTCGCCGAGGCGCTCCACCGGCGTGACGCGTCGGACTCGAAGGTCGTCGACTTCCTCACCGCGGCGCCCGGCGTCGTGGTGGTCGACTCGACCGAATTGGACTTCGATCGGACCGTGGACGCCGTCATCGACGTCGTTCGCACCGCGACAGGAGAGAACTGATGGCTACGACCGAAGACGAATATCAGGGCGGTCCCGACCAGCTCGAGGAGAAGCTCGCGAACCTCGACGAGGAGCTCGCCGACCAGCGGGCCGCCGCGCTGCGGGCGACCCTCGCCGACTACGAGCTCGATGATGAGGATGCTGACCTGCTCGCAGGCCTCACCGCGGGTGGCGAGGTCGTCGAGGTGCTCCCGGCGCTGCCGGTGGTCGCCATCGTCGGGCGTCCGAACGTCGGGAAGTCGGCGCTGGTCAACCGCATCCTGGGTCGGCGCGAAGCCGTCGTCGAGGACACCCCGGGTGTCACGCGTGACCGCGTCAGCTACAAGGCCGAGTGGATGGACCGCCGTTTCACCCTCGTCGACACCGGCGGGTGGGAGCCCGACGCCCGCGGCATCGACCGTTCGGTGGCCGCGCAGGCCGAGGTCGCGATCGACCTCGCGGATGTCGTGCTGTTCGTCGTCGACGCGATGGTCGGGGCCACCGCCACCGACGAGGCCGTCGTCCGTCTGCTGCGCAAGAGCGACAAGCCGGTCTTCCTCATCGCGAACAAGATCGATGACGCGCGCCAGGAGCCCGAGGCTGCGGCGCTGTGGAACCTCGGCCTGGGCGAGCCGCACCCCGTTTCGGCCATCCACGGGCGTGGAGTCGCGGATCTTCTCGACGAGATCATGAAGGTGCTCCCCGAGGTCTCGGCCGTCGCGAAGAACGAGCTGGGCGGACCGCGTCGCGTCGCGATCCTGGGGCGCCCGAACGTCGGGAAGTCGTCGCTGCTCAACAAGGCCGCGGGCGAGGAGCGCGTCGTCGTGAACGACCTCGCGGGCACGACCCGCGACCCCGTCGACGAGGTCGTCGAACTCGGCGGCAAGCTGTGGCGACTCGTCGACACGGCCGGCATCCGTCGACGGGTGCACCTGCAGCAGGGTGCGGACTTCTACGCGTCGCTGCGCACGTCAGCGGCTCTCGAGAAGGCCGAGGTCGCCGTCGTCGTGCTCGACGTGACCGAGTCGATCAGCGTGCAGGACCTCAACATCATCGACCTCGTGCTCGAGTCCGGTCGAGCGCTCGTGCTCGCGTTCAACAAGTGGGACCGCCTCAACGACGCCGACATGGACAACGCCGACCGTCGCCGCTACCTCGAGCGCGAGATCGAGCAGGACCTCGCGCACGTCACGTGGGCGCCGCGCGTCAACCTCTCGGCCCGTACCGGTCGTCACCTCGACAAGCTGGTTCCCGCTCTCGAGACCGCGCTGCAGTCGTGGGACCAGCGCATCCCGACGGGCAAGTTCAACGCGTTCCTCGCCGAGCTCGTCGCTGAGCACCCGCACCCGCTGCGCGGCGGCAAGCAGCCCCGCATCCTGTTCGGGACCCAGGCGTCGACGCGTCCGCCGACATTCGTGCTGTTCACGACCGGGTTCCTCGACCCGGGCTACCGCCGGTTCATCCAGCGACGGCTGCGCGAGATCTTCGGCTTCGAGGGCACGCCGATCGTGACGAACATGCGGGTGCGGGAGAAGCGCCAGCGCTGACCGTTCGAGTACCCTTCACCTGGCAGTCCGCGCCCCCTCGCACGAGTTTTGGGGGCGCGAATTGCCAGGTGAAGCGCTTGGCGGGGCGGGTGACGCGCGACGCACCATCGCGGTCTCGTCGGGGGTCTCGAAGCCGAATTCGGCGTAGAGGCTGTGCGCGTCGCGCGTGAACAGCGTCCAGCGGAAGTCGTGCCCGGGGCCCTCGTCGATCATGCGCCGGAGGATGCGGTGCGCGACGCCCGCGCCCTGGTGCTCGGCGACGACGAAGACATCGGCGAGATAAGCGAAGCTCGCGCCATCGGATGCCGCGCGGGCGAAGCCGATCTGTTCTCCGGTGTCGGCGCGATAGGCCCCGACGACCCGCCAGGCCGCGTCGAGCTGCGCCTCGAGCACGGAGCGCTCGCGCCAGCGGCCCCAGTAGGCCTCGGACGAGAGCCAGCGCCATACGACGTCACGCTGGATGCGGGCGGGTGAGTCATCGATCTCGTACTCCACGTCCCCATTGTGCGCTGCAGCACCGGGGAGACCCGGCTGGTAACACGATGCCAATCACGGGCCCGCGGACCGCGGCTGTGTCAGGCTGTGAGGATGACCGACGATCCCGCCGCCGCCCCGCGCCCGCCGCACGGCCCGCGCGATCCCGGCGACGCGTGGGTCGTGGGGCCGTCGGGCGAGCGTTACTGGGGGCGCTTCGGTGCCGCGGGCCTGCTGGCCATCGATCCGGAGCGGGGCGTGCTGCTGCAGCATCGGGTGTCGTGGAGCCACTTCGGCGACACCTGGGGTCTTCCCGGCGGCGCGCGTCACGCGGGGGAGTCCGCGCGCGACGGAGCATTGCGCGAGTCGGCCGAAGAGGCCGGCGTTCCCGCGGACGCCGTTGCTCCGCGGTTCCTGTCCGTGCTGGATGTCGGCGTGTGGACCTACGGCACCCTCGTGGCCGACGTCACGACGCCCTTCCACCCGGTCATCAGCGATCCCGAGAGTCGCGAGCTCGCGTGGGTTCCCATCGATGAGGTCGAGTCCTTCCCGCTGCATCCCGGGTTCGCGGCATCCTGGCCCCGGCTGCGCGGCCTGCTCTCGCTACGCCCGACCGTCATCGTCGACGTCGCGAACGTGGTCGGTTCGGTCCCCGACGGCTGGTGGCGCGATCGGGCCGGTGCCGCCGAGCGGCTGCTCGCCCAGGTGGCGGCGTTGGCCGAGCGGGGAATGGATGCCGCGGACCTGGAGCTCCCCGAAGACATCTGGTTCCCGCGCGTGGTCGCCGTCGTCGAGGGGCAGGCGCGCGACGTCACCGCCCCCGCGGGGGTCGAGCTCGCTCGCGCACCGGCCGCCGGTGACGATGCGATCGTCGACGCGACCACCGCCGCCGTGGCCGCGGGTGAGCGGGTCAGCGTCGTGACGTCGGATCGCGAGCTGCGCGCTCGCGTCGCGGCGGTGGGGGCCCGGGCGGTCTCGACGTCGTGGCTCCGCGACCGGCTGTGACCACCGGCCGCGCAGCCCGGCGCTGGGGCGCGGCCGCGCTGGCCGTCGCTGTCGTCGCGGCAGGGCTCGTGGTCCACGGCATCCTGCCCGACACCGCCGCGACCGACATCGCCGGTGACGCGCTCTACGCCGTGTTGATCTACGCTCTCGTCGTCGCCGTCGCACCCGGTGCCGCAACCGTCGTCGTCGCGGCGGTCGCCGGCATCTGGTGCATCGCCGTCGAGCTGTTGCAGCTGAGCGATCTGCCCGCGCGGGCGGCCACCGTCTTCCCGCCGGCGGTCCTGGTGCTCGGGACGGTGTTCGACGCGCGCGACCTGCTCGTCTACGTCGTGACGATCGTCATCACCGGGGCGCTGGATGCTGTGTGGCGCCGCCGGCGAGCACCGTCGTCGCCCCCGCGATGATCAGGTCGAGCGCCGCGGTGAAGCCGTCATCGTCGCCGGCGGCGATGCGCGCGGGCGAGGCGGCGACGTCGCCCGAGGCCGCGCCCCACGCGTCGGCGCTGCGGCGCTGCTGCTGGTGGAAGGTGAAACCGACGACGAAATGGGTGACGGTGTCGGCGATCGTGTCGGCGAGAGAAGCCGACTCGCCGCGCTCGAGTGCGACGGCCCGGAGCCGCGCGTGCACGGGTGGCTCGACGAGCCCGAGCGCGAGCGAGCTGGAGACGACCTCGGCCCCGTCGCGGTAGGCGAGCAGGCTGTCGTGCAGGCGCACGGCGACCTCTCGGGCGGCGACGTCGAGGCTCGTGCCGGCCTCGTCATCTGCGCTGACCGGACGGAGGATGCGCGCGCTCACGGCCGCGAGCAGCTGCTGCTTGTTCTCGACGTGCCAGTACAAGGCACTCGGCTGCACGCCGAGATGCTCGGCGAGGCGCCGCATCGACAGATCGGGCAGGCCGACCCGGTCGAGCAGCTCGAGGGCGGCGTCGACCACGTCGTCCCTCGAGCGTCGGGGCGCGCGACCTCCGCGGTTTGAATCGTCGGCGATCATGGCGCTACTCTACCTGAACGCCGTTCACGTGAACGGTGTTCAGGAGGAGCCATGACCCCGTCGATCCCCGCGTCGCGCGCCGCGCTCGATGCGACCGACCTCGCCCGCGCCGCGGTGTTCGCGGCCCTCATCGCCGTGCTCGGGCTGCCCGGCTCGTTCCCGCTGTTCGGGGGTGTGCCGATCACAGCGCAGACCCTCGGCGTGATGCTCGCCGGCGCCGTTCTCGGGCCCGTCGTCGGCGCGGCCTCGGTGGGCACCTTCCTCGCTCTCGTCGCCGTGGGGCTTCCGCTCCTCGCGGGCGGCCGCGGCGGGCTCGCGGTCTTCGCCGGCCCGACGGCGGGCTACCTCGTCGGCTGGCTCGTCGGCGCCGTGGTGGTGGGGCTGATCGTCCACGCCGGCGGGCGGCGACCCGTGTGGTGGCGCACCGCGGCCGGGCTCCTCATCGGCGGGGTGCTCGTCGTGTATGCGTGCGGCATCCCGGTCCAGAGCCTCGTCCTGCGCCTGCCGCTCGAGCAGGCGGCGCTGGCGAACCTCGCTTTCGTCCCGGGCGACATCGTCAAGGTCGTCGTCGCGACGCTCGTGGTCGGAGCACTCGTGCGCGGCTACCCTCGCGCCTTCCGGCGCACGTGGGCGCCGCGTGCGAGCACCCGGGCCGGCGATGATGCGCCGACCCGGACCGCCGCCCCGGCATGACGGTCGGCATCCGTCTCGAGGCCGCGGCCGTCCGCCTCGGGGACGTGCAGGTGCTGGAACCCCTCACCCTCGGCCTCGACGCGCGCACGATCGCGGTGGTCGGCGACAACGGTTCGGGCAAGTCGACGCTCGCCCGACTCATCGGCGGACTCGTGCGGCCGACCTCGGGAGCCGTCCGGGTGCTCGGCTGCGACCCGGTCCGGGATGCGGCCGAGCTGCGGCGCCGCGTCGCGATCGTCTTCAGCAACCCGGACGCGCAGATCGTCATGCCCACGGTCGCCGAGGACGTCGCCTTCTCGCTTCGCGGCGATCGCGGCTCGCGCGCCGACCGCGTTGCACGGGTCGACCGGGCGCTCGATCGGTTCGACCTGACCGATCTCCGTGACCACCCCGCGCACGAGCTGTCGGGCGGGCAGAAGCAGTTGCTCGCCCTGTGCGGAGCCTTCGTCCGCGACCCCGAGCTCGTCGTCGCGGACGAGCCGACCGCGTTCCTCGACGGGCGGAACGCCGCCCGCATCGCCGGTCATCTTCTCGGCGACACCGGCCACCGACTGCTGCTCGTGACCCACGACCTCGATCTCGCGCGGCGGTGCGAGGTCGGCGTGCACGTCACCGCGGGACGCATCGTCGACGTGGGAAACGCGGCCGAGGTCGTCGATTCATACGCGAGGACCTGGCGATGACGTCTACCGAGGCGGGTGCGGCACGATGCTGACCCTCTATCGTCCGGATGCGCGGGGGTGGCACCGGCTCCCGGCGGGGCCGAAGACCCTGCTCCTCCTCGGCCTGGTGATGACGGTGTCGCTGCTCCCGGCTGCACCGGCGACTGCGGCCGGTGCGGCCGCCCTGTGCCTCGCCTGCTACGCCGTCCCCGGAACGGGCTGGCGCGAGCTGGTCCGACAGATCCGGGCGCTGCGGTGGCTCGTGATCATCGCGCTCGCCGGCCAGCTCATCTTCCTGGGGCTCGAGTCCGCCGTGGTCGGAACCGTGCGCATCCTGGCCGCGATCCTGCTCGCCGCCCTGCTGGCGCTGACGACGCCGGTTGCCGCGCTGCTCGACCTCTTCGAGCGTGCCCTCCGTCCCGCCCGGGCGATCGGCGCCGACCCCGAGCGCATCTCCCTCCTCCTCGTCGTCGCGCTCGGCTCCGTGCCGACGCTCGCGCGCCTGGCAGGCGAGGTGCGAGACGCGCACCGCGCGCGGGGCGCGGGAGGCGGCATCCGTTCCTCCGCGCTGGCGTTCATCGTCCTGGCACTGAAACACGCCGACGACCTCGGCGACGCTCTCACCGCGCGGGGCGTGCGCTGACTCGTGCCGAGTTCGCGCAACCGCGGCGCCTCATCTCACGTCGACGCGCTCGAACCGTTCTCGCGGCACGCGGTCGAGCCGCAGCGGGGCGGCGACCGGCGTGCCGCACCGGCTGCCCGCCGCACGGAATCGCTGGATCGCCCACCGCCGCACCCCGCGGTCGGCCAGCAGCTCGCCGAGATCGCCGAGCCGGGCGTCGTCGATGAGGTCGGGATGCACGGTCGTGCGGACCTCGACATCGAGCGGATGCGGCGAGGCGGCGCGCTCGCGCTGAGCGGCGACCACGAGGTCGAGCGAGCGCAGTGCGGCGCGTCCGCTCGGACCCCGGCCCGTCACGCCGGCGTAGTCGTCGGCCCCCGCTTTCATATCGAGGCCGATCCACGACAGGGCCGGCAGCACGGCTTCGAGCAGGTCCGGGTAGGCGCCGCCCGTATGCAGTCCGACGTCGAACCCGAGTTCGCGGGTCCGTGCGATCGCGTCGGGGAGGGCGCGTTGCATCGTCGGCTCACCGCCCGAGAAGACCACCCCGTCGAGCAGGCCGCGGCGCTCGCCGAGGAAGGCGGCGACGTCCGCCCACGGCATCACCCCGCTTGTCCGCGGATCGATCAGATCGGGGTTGTGGCAGTAGGTGCAGTCCCACGGGCACCCCTGCAGGAACACCGTCGCCACGAGGTGCCCCGGCCAATCGACCGTCGAGAACCGCGAGAGTCCCGCGATGCGCAGCCCGGAAGCGCTGCGACCCGCCACAGCGGACACGTCACACGACCGCCGCGGCGCGTTCGTACGAGAACGCCACACGCTCGGCGGCCTCGCCTCTCTTGCCGATGTTGAACGACGAGACCGGGCGGAAGTAGCCCATCACCCGCGTCCAGACCTCGCACTCGGCGAGGCACTGAGGGCACGTCGCGTGGTCGCCCGAGAGGTACCCGTGCTGGGGGCAGATCGAGAACGTGGGGGTGATCGTGATGTACGGGATGCGGAACCGCTCGAGCGAACGGCGGACGAGGGTCTTGCACGCCGCCGCCGTCGGTGCGGCCTCGCCCATGTAGAGGTGCAGGACGGTGCCGCCGGTGTACCTCTGCTGCAGTCCCTCCTGGAGCTCCATCGCGAGGAATGGGTCGTCGGTGAACGCGACCGGCAGCTGCGACGAGTTCGTGTAGTACGGGTTGGCGGTCGTGCCGGCGTGACGGATGCCCGCGAAGCGCGCGATATCGGCGCGGGCGAAGCGGTAGGTCGCCGACTCGGCCGGGGTGGCCTCGAGGTTGTAGAGGTGCCCGGTCTGCTCCTGGAACTCCACCATGCGTACGCGCACGTGATCGAGCAGGTCTGCGGCGAACCGCATCCCCTCCTCGGTCGTGATGTCATCCGTGTCGCCCGAGAAGTTGCGCACCGCCTCGTTCAGCCCGTTCACGCCGATCGTCGAGAAGTGGTTGTCCAGGGTGCCGAGGTAGCGCCGGCTGTAGGGGAACAGGCCCGCGTCGAGGTTGCGTCCGATGACGGTGCGCTTGGCCTCGAGGCTGTCGCGCGCGATCTCCAGCAGCCGGTCGAGCTGCGCGTACAGGCCCGCGCGGTCGCCGGCGTGCACGAATCCGAGCCGCGCGCAGTTGATCGTGACGACCCCGACCGACCCGGTCTGCTCGGCCGAGCCGAACAGCCCGTTGCCGCGCTTGAGGAGCTCCGTGAGGTCGAGCTGCAGGCGGCAGCACATCGAGCGGATCATTCCGGGGTCGAGGTCGGAGTTCACGAAGTTCTGGAAGTAGGGCAGGCCGTACTTCGCCGTCATCCGGAACAGCGCGTCGGCCTCGGGGGAGTCCCAGTCGAAGTCCTTCGTGATGTTGTAGGTCGGGATGGGGAAGGTGAACGCCCGGCCGTCGGCGTCGCCCTCGGTCATCACCGACAGGAACGCGCGGTTGATCATCGCCATCTCGGGCGCGAGATCGCCGTACGTGAAGTCGGCGAGGCGCCCGCCGACGAGCGGGCGCTGGTCGGCGAGGTCGTCGGGGCAGGTCCAGTCGAAGGTCAGGTTGGTGAACGGGGTCTGGGTGCCCCATCGCGAGGGGACGTTGAGGTTGAAGACGAGCTCCTGGATGCCCTGGCGCACGGCTCGCTCGTCGAGCCCGTCGAGCCGCACGAAGGGTGCGAGATAGGTGTCGAACGAGCTGAACGCCTGCGCTCCGGCCCACTCGTTCTGAAGGGTGCCGAGGAAGTTGACGATCTGGCCGAGGGCGCTCGAGAAGTGCTTCGGCGGGGCCGACGAGATCGCGCCCGGAACCCCGTTGAACCCCTGCTCGAGGAGCTGGCGCAGCGACCACCCGGCGCAGTAGCCGGCGAACACGTCGAGATCGTGGATGTGGATGTCGCCGTCGCGGTGCGCGGCTCCGGCCTCGGGCGCGTAGACCTCGTCGAGCCAGTAGTTGGCGATCAGCTTGCCAGACGCGTTGAGGATGAGCCCGCCGAGGCTGTAGCCCTGATTCGCGTTCGCGTTGACGCGCCAGTCGCGTCTCTCGAGGTACTCCTCCACGGTCGCCTGGACGGAGATGGATCGCGCGGTCATGTGAGCTCCTTCGTCGAGATTCCCCAGATATGGGGGTCGGGTCTCGATTCAGCCACTACATGATGTGCCTGATCCGCGTGGCGCGCCGGAACAAATCCCGGCGCACCACGCGCGTCAGCCGTCAGCGGGCGAAGCGAAGGGTCACGATCTCGAACGGGCGGAGGGACAGCGCGGTATCGCCGGACAGAGCGGATGCCGCGACCTCGCGCTCGAGCAGATCGGTCTGGGTCACCGCGCGGGCGTCGAAGCCGGGGTGCACGACGGTGTCGACGCGGCGGCCGAGCGCCTCGTACAGCCGCACGACCACGTCGCCCGAGCCGTCCTCGGCGAGCTTGACCGCCTCGACGACGACCCCCGGATCAGCCACCGTCACGATCGGCTCGATCGCGGATGCGGTCCCCCTCACCACCCGTTCGGGCAGATTCAGCCGATAGCCCTCGACGACGGCATCCTCGACGTCCGCGCCGACGACCAGGCCGACGCGCAGTGCATACGCGCCCTGATCCTGCGTGGGATCGGGGAACAGCGCCGACCGGATGAGCGACAGTCGGACGACCGAGACCGTGCCGCCGCCGACCGAGCGCTCGGCTCGCGTGATGTCGTGACCGTACGTCGAGTCGTTCACGACCGCGACGCCGAAGCCGGGTTCGCCCACGCGCACCCACCGCTGCGCAACGGTCTCGAAGCGAGCAGCATCCCATGACGTGTTGGTGTGGGTCTTCCGCTCGATGTGGCCGAACTGCACCTCCGAGGTCGCGCTGTCGGTGTGCACGTCGACGGGGAACGCGAGCTTGAGCAGTTTCTGCGTCTCGTGCCAGTCGAGTTCGAACCCGAGCGACAGGGTGCGCGACCCGGCATCGAGTCCGATGCGCTCGACCACGCGCGACGAGCCGAACGACCGGGTGACGACGACCTCGTCGCCGTCGAGCTCGAGGCCGTCGATGTCGGTGAGGTCGGTGACGGTGTTCCGATAGTGCACGTCGACATCCCAGGCATCCCACTGCGTCGGGGTGTCGCGGTGCAGTTGCAGAAGAGCGGATACCGCGCCCGGCGGCACACTCTCGCGACCACTCGCCACATCGACCGCCGAGACGATCAGGCCGCGATCGTCGATCACCACGCGCACGATGCCGTTGTCGAGCACCCAGCCCTCGGGCGAGCGTTCGGGGCGCACGCGGGATGCCGGGGCAACGGGTACGGCTCCGAGCGCCGGAACCCCGCCGCGCGCGTGCGGCGCGGCGTTGACCCTGAGCTCGGATGTGGCCTCGCCCGACTCGGGCGGTCCCGCGAGAGCGGTCAACGCGTCGCCGATGATCTCCTCGAGCTCGCGGGCGACCGCGGCGTAGTTGCGCTCGGCGTCCTGATAGACCCAGGCGATCGACGATCCCGGCAGGATGTCGTGGAACTGCTGCAGCAGCACCGTCTCCCACGCCCGCGCGAGCCTCTCGGCGGGATACGGCGCGCCGGTGCGCACAGCCGCGGTCGTCGCCCACAGCTCGGCCTCGCGCAGCAGGTGCTCGCTGCGGCGGTTGCCCTGCTTCGTGGCGAGCTGGCTCGTGTAGGTGCCGCGGTGGAACTCGAGATAGAGCTCGCCGACCCAGACCTCGGGCTCGGGGTACTCCGCTTCGGCGGTCTCGAAGAACCGCTGCGGTGTCGAGTGAACGACACGGGGTGAGCCCTCCAGCGAGGTCGTCCGCGCGATCGCCGCCGTCATCTCGCGCGTGGGGCCGCCCCCGCCGTCACCGAATCCATAGGGGAGCAGCGACACCGTGCCGCGCCCCTTGTCGGCGTAGTTGCGTTCGGCGTGCGCGAGCT
The DNA here is from genome assembly GCF_053345465.1 of Microbacterium sp. M4A5_1d. Classification (NCBI taxonomy): domain Bacteria; kingdom Bacillati; phylum Actinomycetota; class Actinomycetes; order Micrococcales; family Microbacteriaceae; genus Microbacterium; species Microbacterium sp. M4A5_1d. The sequence goes on along the minus strand of NZ_JBKFAD010000003.1, from coordinate 709,614 downwards.
CGGCTGCCGACACGATCGAGTTGTACGAGTCGACCGGCGGGAAGTGGGTGAAAAGGCGGGTGCCGTCGATGCCTTCCCACCGGAAGGTGTGGTGCGGCATCCGGTTCGTCTCGTTCCACGAGATCTTCTGCGTGAGGAACCAGCGGGCGCCCGCGGCCTTCGCGATCTGCGGAAGAGCCCCGCTGTAACCGAACGAATCGGGAAGCCACACCTCGGGGGTGTCGATGCCGAACTCGCGCTCGAAGAAGCCTTTGCCCGCGATGAACTGCCGCGCCAGGGCCTCCGCGCCGGGCAGGTTCGTGTCGGATTCGACCCACATGCTGCCGACCGGCACGAACCGGCCCTCCGCCACACGCGCGCGGATGCGCTCGAACAGGTCGGGGTAGTACTCCTTCACCCATGCGTACTGCTGCGCCGACGACGCGGCGAAGACGAAGTCGGGGTCTTCGTCCATGAGCGAGAGGACGTTCGAGAACGTGCGAGCGACCTTCCGCACCGTCTCGCGCACCGGCCACAGCCACGCCGAGTCGATATGGGCGTGCCCGACGGCATGCAGGGTGTGTGCGCTCGCCGAGGCCGGCGCGGCCAGCACGGGAGCGAGGACGGCGCGGCCCGCGGCGGCGGTACCGGCGACGTCGTGCGGGTCGACGACGTCGATCATCCGCTCCAAGGCGAGAAGGAGGTCGGCACGGCGGGCCGACGCCGGGTCGAGCTGCGCCGCAAGTCCCCGAAGCGCCGAGGTGTCGTCCAGGAGAGCGGTGACCTCGAGGTCGCGCAGTCGCACATCGACCGTCCGCAGCACGTAGACGGGATCGTCCCCGGCGGTCGCCCGGTCGCCGACCGGTGTGGGCGCGAAGGTGAAGATGCTCCCGACGTCGGGGTTGGAGGCGCCCTCCACGAAGACGTCGATCTCACCGCCCGGCGACACCGCCTCGGTCACCGCGTTGTTGAACGGCGCGATGCCGCGCAGCGGCCGGCCGTCGACCGACCACACCATCGCCTCGCATTGGAAGCCCGCCTGTCCGGTCGTGAATCCGAGGTCGACGACGAGCTCGGGTCGCGTCCCGGCGATCGGCTCGCCCCCGTCGAACCACTCGTCCGGCGCCTCGCCCGTGACGCGGAACCAGGTCGTCCCCCACGGGCGTCCCCACGGTTCACCGACCGTGATCGGACGGTAGGCGCCGTCGCGGGCCTCGTCGAAGGCGACCGGCTCGGCCGGCGCCTCCCAGCAGCTGACCGCGAGCGGGCGGGAGTCGCGGTGGATCGCCGGGGCCAGACGTTCCCGGACGAATCGGTCGATGCGCAGCAGCGCGAGAGTGGAGCGGTCGTGCATGGAGGAGCCTTTCGAGGAGGAAGCGGGTCAGCCCTTGACGGAGCCGGCGAGGGCGAACGAGCCGCCCGAGAATCGCTGAACGAGGACGTACAGCACCACCATCGGTGCGGCGTAGAGCACCGAGTAGGCGGCGAGCTGTCCGTAGGCGATCGAGCCGTACTGACCGAAGAAGTTGAAGATCGACACCGCCGCCGGGAACTTCGACGACGTGAAGAGCAGCACGAAGGGGACGAAGAAGTTCCCCCAGGCGGTCGTGAAGACGAAGATGAACACGACGCCGATGCCTGAGCGCATGAGCGGGATGACGATGCGCGCGAGAGCCTGCATCGACCCGGCCCCGTCGACCCAGGCGGCCTCTTCGAGAGAGATCGGCACCGAGTCCATGAAGTTCTTCAGCATCCAGATCGCCATCGGCAGAGATGTCGCGGCCATGAAGACGATGACGCCCCACACCGAGTCGAGCAGCCCGAACGAGACGAACAGCGCGTAGACCGGCACCATCATCGCGGTGATCGGCAGCCCGGTGCCGAAGAGGATCGCGTACATGAACGTCTTCTGGAACCGCATCGCGTAGCGCGACAGCGGGTAGGCCGCGAGCACACCGACGACGACGGTGATGACGGCGGTGCCCAGCGAGACGAGGATCGAGTTCAGGAGAGGCTGGAACGTGAGCTCCCACGTCATCACCTGCGTGTAGTTCTCGAGGGTCCAGGTCTCGGGGACCTTCATCGTGACCTTCGCGTCGCCGTCGAAGGAAGCGAAGACGATCCACAGCAGCGGCACGAGGAAGAGCACGCCGATCGCCGCGAGGATGATCGACGACAGCACGGTCTGAGCCCGCTTCCGCGGTGCCGAGACCGAGGTGGCGATGGTGGCCATGTCAGTCGACCTCCGGCTTGAGGATGCGGATGTAGACGGCGGAGAAGACGGCGCCGATCAGGAGCGTCACGACGGCGATCGCGGTGCCGTATCCGACCTGGGCGAACTTGAACGCCTCCTGGAACGCCAGCACGGGGAGCGTCGACGACTGTGTTCCCGGACCGCCGCCGGTCATCACCCAGATGAGCGTGAACACGCCGAGCGTCTGCAACGTCGTCAGCAGCAGATTGGTCGAGATCGACCGCCGGATGACGGGGAGGGTGACGCGGATGAAGCGCTGCCAGGCGCCGGCGCCGTCGATCGTCGCGGCCTCGATCAGCTCGGGCGGCACCTCGGACAGCGCCGCGTTGTAGACCATCATCGAGAAGGCCGTGCCGCGCCAGATGTTCGCCAGGATCACCGCCAGCATCGGGAAGTAGTACAGCCAGCTCGTGCCCTCCAGCCCGAACCAGCCGAGGAAGGTGTTGAGGGTGCCGTCGGTCTGGAAGAAGGCGTAGAGGGCGAAGGCGGCGACGATCTCGGGCAGCACCCACGCCAGCACCACGAGTCCGCCGACGAGCGAACGCAGCGGCTTCACCGAGTTCCGGATGAGGACCGCGAGCAGCATCCCGAGGACGTTCTGGCCGATCACGGCGGACGCCAGCACGAACACCACGGTGAGCCCGAGCGAGAGCCAGAACTCTCCCGAGGCGAACAGGGCCGTGTAGTTGTCGAGTCCGATGAACTGCGGGTTCGCGGCGCGGGGCCCGGTCATGGCGCGGTCGGTCAGTGACCCGTAGAGCGCGTAGACGATCGGTCCGAGCATGAACGCCAGCAGCAGGAGCACCGCGGGCAGGAGCGGGAGAAGTCGTGCGGCGGCACGGCCGGCCGACCGGCCGGACCGGGAGGTGATCTCCCGGCCCGGGCGGTGCCGACCGCCGGTGGTGACGGTGGCGGTGGCGGTCATCGCTGGATCAGCCCGCCTGCGTGTTCTCCTCGCCGACGATGCCGACGAGAGCGGAGTCGTACGCGGCCTGTGCATCCTGCGGGGTCGCCTGACCGGTGAAGATCGACTCCGTCGCGCGCGGGATGTTCGCCGAGATCTGCGAGTAGTCGGGCGTCGCCGGCCGGAAGTGGGTGTACGGCACGAGCGATGAGAAGAACTCGAACGACGGGTTGTAGTCGAGGTACTCCTGGCTGGCGGCGACGTCCTTGCGCACGGCGATCTGTCCGGCCTCCTGGTGGTACATCAGCGCGTTCTCGAACGTCAGCGCCTGGGCGATGAAGTCGAAGGCAGCCTGCGGGTTCTTCGCGTTGGCGCCCATCGCGAGCGTCCAGCCGCCCGACATCGAGGTGAAGCCGTCACCGCCGCCGTCCTGCGTCGGCATCGCGGCGAAGCCCATCGTCTGCTCCCACTCCGGCCAGGCGTTCTCGCCGTCGATCCAGTTGCTCGGCAGCCACGAACCGTCGAGCGCGATGGCGATCCCGCCCTGGGGAAGGAGTTCCGTGCTGACTTTGGTTCCCCAGCCGGCGTCGAGAGCCAGCGCGGGGTCGGGGCCGAGCTTCTCCTCCGCGACCGTCTGATAGAACTCGAGTGCGTCGAGGAACCCCGCCGAGCCGGTGACCCACTTGTTCGTGTCGGTGTCGAGGAGCTCATCCTCGGTGCCGTAGAGCAGCATCTCGAAGCCCTGCATCGACGTCGCCTCGCCCAGGGCCTGCGACGCGTAGATGTTGAACGGGATGACGTCGGGGTTGCTCTCCTTGATGGTGCGCGCAGCCTCGAGCACGTCGTCCCAGCTCTCCGGCGCCCAGTCCTCGGGAAGCCCCGCCGCCGCGAACAGCTGCTTGTTGAAGTAGAGGCCCCGGGTGTCGGTGCCGAGCGAGACGCCGTACGTCTTGCCGTCGTCGCCGAGCCCGGCCTGCTTGGCGCCGTCGTCGTACTGCTCCCACTGGTCCCAGTCGGCGAGATAGTCGTCGATCGGCTGCAGGTATCCGGCGGCGGCATCCGATCGGATCTGGAAGGTGTCCTCGTAGATCACATCGGGCGCCGTCCCCGCCGACCCGTTCATGAGGGCGAGCTTGGTGAAGTACTGGTCCTGCTCCGCCTCGATCGGCACGAGCTCGACCGTCATCCCCTCGTGCGCGGCCTCGTACTCCTCCTTCGTCTTCTTCATGAGCTCGTCCATCGCGGTGAACGACGTCGTCTTCTGATAGGCGACGCGGATCGTGTCGGACGACGCTTCGTCTCCGCCCCCGCCGCCGCTGCCGCAGCTCGTGAGAGCGAGCGAGAACGCTGCGATGCCGACGACGGCCACGGTCGTGATGGGTCTCTTCATGGTCGAAGCTCCTTTGCTTTGACGAGGGGCGCTGGTGCGTGCGCACGTCTTTTATAAAACAAATGGAATAAAAGAACAAGGCTTTGCCTCGACGTTTCCCGGTGGGTTCAGTCCGGGGCGCCCGCAATCATGAGGTCGGTCGGGCGGGCGGTCATCGCGGCATCGAGCACGAGGCACGCGGCGCCCACGGCGGCGGCATCCGTGGCCAGTCCGCTTTCGAGCACGCGGATGCCGCGCACCGTGGCGGTCTCGGTGCTCGCCGCCACGGCGTCGGAGAGGGCGGGCCCGGCCGTCGTCGAGAGGAGCTTCCACAGCGGCCCCCCGACCACGACGACATCCGCGTCGAGGAGGTTGTTGATCTGCACGACGGCGCGGGCGAGGCTCGACCCGGCTCGCCGCACCGCCGACGCGGCGCGCTCGTCGCCGGCGCGCGCCCGGGCGGCGAGCTCGCGGAGGCGTTCCCGGAGCGCGGGTGCGGCCACGGGCACACTGCCGTCGATCACGCCTCCGTCGACGAGCAGCCGTTCGGGGGCGATGGCGGCGCCGAGGCATCCGCGCTGACCGCATCCGCATGCCGGCCCGCCCGGTTCGACGACGAGGTGGGCGACGTCTCCGGCGTTTCCCGTGCGGCCCCGGATCGGTGCGCCGTCGACGGCGAGGCCCGCGCCGACGCCCGCTCCGTAGTAAACGAAGATGGAGTCCTGCAGCTCTTGCGCGGCATCCCGCCAGAGCTCGCCGACCATCGCCGCGACGACATCCTTCTCGACCGTGGTCGGCAGTCCCGTCGCCTCGCGCAGCAACGGCCCGAGGGCGAGGTCGTGCCAGACCGGCGGCAGGAGCGGCGGCTCGAACAGGACCCCCGCGTCCGCGTCGAGGGGGCCAGGAGCGGCGACGCCGATGCCGAGCACGGATGCCCGGGAACGGCCGCCCTCCGCGAGCAGCGACTCGACGGTGCCGACGAGGTCGTCGAGGATCTGCTCGCGGGTCGCGTCGGGTCGCGGGGTGCGCTCGGTCTGAGCGACGACCTTGCCCAGAAGGTCGACCACGACGACCGTCTCGACTGCCGGATCGAGATGGATGCCGACGGCGCACCGGGCCGTCGGGTCGAGCTGGAGCGGGGTCCGGGGCTTGCCGGGGCCGGTGACGATCGGGGTTCCCTCGCGCACCCAGCCCTCGGCGACGAGACGGCGGGCGACGTTGCTGAGCGTCTGGGCGGACAGCCCCGTGCGGGCGGCGAGCTCGATGCGGCTGATGCCGTCGGGGGAGCGCCGGATCAGGTCGAGCACGAGCGTCTGGTTGTACGTGCCGACGGCCGGCAGGTTCGAGCCGCGTCTCATGGTTCCTCCCGTCGAACCATACTGCGCACGCGCATGACGAAGGCCCGCCCGGCGAACCGGACGGGCCTTCGGGGATCGCGGGGGAGCGTCAGTTGTTGCCGCGCAGGATCGCGATGATGCGGAGGATCTCGACGTACAGCCAGACGACCGTCACCATGATGCCGAATGCGCCGACCCAGCCGTACTGACGGGGTGCGCCGTTGCGGACGCCCCGCTGGATGTTGTCGAAGTCGAGCACGAGCGAGTACGCCGCCATGATGACCACGAGCACACCGATGATGAGGCCGAGCGGGATGCCAGCGATCTTCATGCTGTGGAGGCCGAACATCATGCCGCCCGGGATTACCCCGAAGAGCATCAGGCCGACGTTCAGCAGCGAGAAGACGAGGTAGCCGAGCATCGCGATCATGAAGATCTTCGTCGCCTTGGCCGACGCGCGGACCTTGCCGCTGGCGAAGAGGGCGAGGGTCACGCCGACGACCGCGAGGGTCGCGAGGGTCGCCTGCATGACGATGCCCGGGAAGATGAACTCGAGGTAGGCGGAGATACCGCCGACGAAGAGGCCCTCGAACGCGGCATACCCGAAGATCAGGCCGGGCCGGACCTTCTTGCGCGAGGTGAAGGTGACGACCATCGCCAGGACGAAGCCGCCGAGCGCACCGATGATCCAGGGCATCATCGTGGGGGCGGGGTTGTCGCGCGTCACCGGCGAGAGCGTCCAGACCCAACCGACGACCGCCGTGGCCAGCAGGATCGCGAAGAGCCCGAGCGTCTTGACGACGGTGTCTTCGACCGTCATGCGGGAGGTCTCGCGGGCACCGGCGGCGGGTGCGGCGTACATGCCTTCGAGGTGGGCCTGCGTAGCGGCGTTCACGCCGGCGTGCTGCGCCGAGGCGGTCTGCATGCCGGGGGCGGCGGGCGGCGTCAGACCCGGCCGCTGCTCCTTGAACGCGGGATTGTCGAATGCGGGGTTATTGAGGGCCACTGCTCTCACACTCCAAGTCGAGGGTCGACACAGCTGGATGCCGTGTATACCCAGCCTACGGGAACCGGTTCCTCCCGGATATGCGCGGCGCTGTGAGCAGGCCATGAAGCCGATCGCCCTGAGCGAAATCACGCGTCATCGGCCCGTACGCTGGGGTCGTGTCCCGCCCGCTCGTGATCGGCCACCGCGGTGCGCCCGGGTATCGTCCCGAGCACACCCGCTCCTCCTATCACCTCGCGCTCGAGAGCGGGGTCGATGCCGTCGAGCCGGACGTGGTCTTCAGTCGGGACGGGGTCGCCGTGATCCGGCATGAGAACGAGATCGGCTCGACCACCGACGTCGCCGACCATCCCGAGTTCGCTTCGCGCCGCACCACGAAGACCGTCGACGGCGCGTCGCTCACCGGCTGGTTCGCGGAGGACTTCACCTGGGACGAGCTGTCACGGCTGCGCTGCCGCGAGCGGCTCCCGGCGCTGCGGCCCGACAGCGCTCGTCATGACGGCGCGGAGCCGATGCTGCGGCTGCGCGATCTCCTCGACCTCGTCACGGATGCCGCGAAGACCTCCGGGCGGCGGCCCGGCGTCGTGCTCGAGATCAAGCACGCCACCTTCCTGGAGGCCGCCGGCTTCGACGTGGCCGGGCTCATCGCGGCAGAGCTCGACGCGGCTGGCTGGACCGACGGCGACCTGCCGCTGTGGATCGAGTCGTTCGAGCTCACGATCCTCGACCGCCTGGCAGACGCCGGCGTCCGGGGCGCGCGGATCTTCCTCCTCGAGGCCGACGGTGAGCCGTACGACTCGGTCGCGACCGAGGGCGCGGGGGCACGCAGCTACCGGGAGTGGTCGTCGCCCGCGGGGCTCGACGACCTCCGCGGGCGGGTCGCCGGTGTGAGCCTGGACAAGCGGATGATCCTCGACCCCGCGCGGGGCACGGACGGCGGTCGGGTGCTCGTTGCCGCAGCGCACGAGCGCGAGCTGGCCGTCTTCACGTGGACGGCGCGTCCCGAGAACGCCTTCCTCGTCCGGCGGCACCGACGCGGTGGCGGTCGGTCCGCCTGGGGAGACTACGCGGGCGAGTGGGCCGAGCTCGCGGCATCCGGCGTCGACGGCGTCTTCGTCGACCACCCGGATCTCGGCGTCGACGTGTTCGGGCGCTGATCCCCGATGCTCAGCAGACCCCGGATCCAGCCCTACGCCCAGTATCTGATGGGGGCGTCGACGGTGATGATCTCCACGACCGTCGCGGTCGTCGCTCCCGAGCGCATCACCGTGGCTTACGTCGTCGGCGTGAGCGTCATCGTCGCGGCCTGTGTCGCGATGGGGTTCGTCTGGCGCGACAAGCCGACTCGCGGAACCGTCTGGGTGTGCATCGTCCCGCTCGTCTCGATTCTCGCCTGCGCCCCGCTGCGCAACGGTGCCATCGATCTGCTGCCGGTGACCGGAATGCTCGTCATCTTCCCGATCGCCTGGCTCGCCTTCGCGTTCCCACCGCCCGTTGCGGCGCTGGGAGTCCTCCTCGCGGGGCTGCTGCCTCTCGCGGCGGCGACCGAGCCGCCCGCCGGGCTCGCGGAGTGGCTGGCGCTCGCGACGGTGCCGGCGCTGCTCGGCATGTTTGCGATGGGAAGTCGTTTCGTCTCCACCGACCTCGGCCGCCACCGCACCAGGGCCCGACGCGCCACGCATCGATTGGCCGAGGCGCTCGACTCCTCGAACCGGGCCGACGCCGCGCTGCGCCAGCTGCTCGACACGAGCCCGGACGCGATCGTGCTCTTCGGCGATGACGGCGCGGTGCTGGTCGCGAACGCCCCCGCGCATGCGCTGGCCCAGCGTGCGCGGATCGCGATCTCGCTCGACCAGGACGGGCGCACGTCCGTCTACGAGGAAGACCGGATCACCCCGGTCGTGGTGGGGGCGGACCTGCGCGACATCATCCTTTCGGGTGAACTCGCCGAGGCGCGTCGCGTGTGGGTCGGTGAGCCGGGCGATCAGGTAGCGCTGCGCTTCGTCGCCCGCCCCATCGCGCTCGACGGCGAGCCCATCGGCGTGCTCGTGGTCGCCCAGGACGTGACCGAGCTCGTCGAAGCCGTCGACGTCCGCGATCGATTCCTCGACACGGTGGGCCATGAACTTCGGACGCCGCTCACGGTCATCCTCGGCAATGCCGAGCTCGCGCTCGCCGGAGCGATGCCGGAGCATCGCGACCGCTGGGAGACCATCCACCGCGCCGCCGAGAGACTGGAGCACACCGTCGAACTGATCCTCGCGACGGGTCGAGCGGACGCGACGCCCGGGACAGCGGCGTGCGAGGCTCGTGCCGTCGTCGACAGGGTCGTCGCCGAATCGGCCGACGGCGACTCCGGCGTGGCCGTGACCGTGACTGGAGCCACGGTGCACGCGCGCATCGCAGCCCGCGACCTTCAGGCGATCATGACCGAGCTGCTGCACAATGCCCGGCAGGTGTCGCCTTCCGCCGGTGTCGTCGAGATCTCGATCGCGATGAGACCGGACGAGGTCGAGATCTCGGTGACCGACGAGGGCCCCGGCATGACCCCTGCCGAGCGCCGTCAGGCGTTCGAGCGGTTCTATCGCACCACGCGCTCGCGTCGGAGCGCTGCGCAGGGGCTCGGGCTCGGGCTCGCCCTCGCGCGCGGGCTGGCGCGCGCCCACGGGGGCGAGGTGCGGCTGACGCCCGGGCGGGTGGGCGGTACCGTCGCCGTCGTGAGGCTGCCGCGGGCCAGCCCGCCGGACGCCCCTCCCCCACTCGATCACGTCTCCGCCGTCCCCTAGGGTGTCGGACATGCTCACCGCCGGGATCACCGTCCGCGATGTCCGTCGATCGTTCGGGCGCGTCGAAGCCGTTCGCGGAGTGGATCTCGACGCTCGCGCGGGAGCGGTGACCGGACTCGTCGGCCCCAACGGCGCCGGTAAGACGACGCTGCTCCTGATGCTCGCGTCGCTTCTGCAGCCGGACGCGGGCAGCATCCGGATCGCCGGCGTCGACCCGGTGACTGATCCCGCCCAAGCCCGCGCGCGGCTCGGATGGATGCCCGACGCGCTGGGCGCGTGGGGCTCGCTCACCGTGCGGGAGACGCTGGAGATGACCGCCCGGCTCTACGACCTCGACAGAGCCGCAGCGGCCCGCCGCGCGCGGGAGCTTCTCGATCAGGTCGGTCTGGTCGATCTCGCCGAGTCGCCCGCCCGTGTGCTCTCGCGCGGGCAGAAGCAGCGCCTCGGTCTCGCCCGAGCTCTCGTGCACGACCCGTCCGTCCTCCTCCTCGACGAGCCTGCCTCGGGCCTCGACCCCCAGGCGCGGGTGGACCTGCGCGGACTCCTGCGCGCGTTCGCCGCTGCAGGGAAGACCGTGCTGATCTCCAGCCACATCCTCTCCGAGCTCGAGGAGGTCGTCGACGACGCGGTGTTCCTGCTCGATGGCGCGACCGTGAGTCCCGACCGGGTCGCGGCGGCGGCTCGCCGCACCCGCACCTGGCGCGTCCGCGTCGCCGATCTCGATGCGCAGGCTGCCGTGCTCCCGATCGCGACGGCCCTCGGACTCGACGTCGCGCGCGTGCCGACAGACCGCCGCGACGTCCTGGTCCCGTTCTCGTCCGAGGTCGAGGCTGCCGCCGGTCTGCGGGCGCTGCTGGGCGCGGGCATCGCGGTCGCCGAGTTCTCGGCCGCGACCGGGATGCTCGAGCACACCTTCCTCGATCTCGGCGCCGGCCGGGATCTGGGCACCGAGGGGAAGGAGGCGTCATGAGCGTCGCCCGGCTGTGGACGGTCGCTCGGCTCGAGCTGCTCCAGCGGGTGCGAACGGTGTCGTGGTACGTCCTGCTCGGCATCTTCGCCGTGCTGCTGATCGGTGTCACCGCGCTGTCGTTCCTGGCCTTCGGCGGGGGCATCGCGGAGGGCGAGCAGCGCGGCGCCGGCATCTACTCGACGATCGTCATCATCACGTTGCTGCTCGTCGTCCTCGTCTCGCCCACACTCAGCGGCAACTCCGTCAACGGCGACCGGGATGCCGCGACCCTCGCACCGGTCCAGGTGACGCTCGCGCGAACCTCCGAGATCCTGCTCGGCAAAGTGCTCGCGGCATGGGTCACGGGTCTCGCGTTCGCCGCGGTGGCCGCCCCGTTCCTCGTCATCGCGACCCTGGCCGGGGGAGTGGACCCCGTCGTCGTCGTGGTGTCGCTGGTCGTCCTCGTGATCGAGATCGGCATCATCGCTGCGATCGGCGTCGGGCTGAGCGGCCTCATCGCCCGGCCTCTCTTCTCGGTCGCCGCGACCTACCTCGTCGTCTCTGCGCTCGTCTTCGGAACGCTCATCGCCTTCGGCCTCGGCGCGACGGCGTTCTCGAGCGAGGCGACCGCGACCTACCGGCCGGCGCAGTACAACGCCGACGGGTCGCCGCAGTGCATCGACGGGGCGGACGACTGCTGGAACGATCCCGCTCGCATGGTCTGCGGCGAGCCGGAGACATCGACCTACACCGTGCCGCGGTTCGATCGTGTGTGGTGGGTGCTCGCGGCCAACCCCTTCGTCATCCTCGCCGACGCGACGCCTGCCGAGTACGACCGGTTCGGCTACCCCGTCGACCTGTTCGGTCAGATCGCATCCGGTGTCCGGCAGGCACAGGTCGCACCTGATCTCGAGACGGGGTACGACGAGTGCCGGCCAGCCGCAGACGGCGCCGTGCCGACCGCGGCGGAGATCCGAGAACGAACGGCGCCGAGCTGGTTCGTCGGACTGGCCGGGCAGATCGTGGTCGCGGGTCTGCTCGTGGCGGGAGCGTGGTCGCGGACGAGGACCCCGGCCCGAGCCCTGCCGCCCGGAACGCGGATAGCGTAAGAGTGCCATGGTCACCGAACTCGACATCACCCGCCGCGAGGCGATCGACGCCTATCACGTGATCGGCGAGGCCCCCGCGCCCGACCTGCAGGGGATCGTCCGTCTCGCAGCCACCGTTTGCGGCGTCGACACGGCCGTCATCAACATCATCGACGACCGCTCGCAGCATCAGATCGCCGCGGTCGGTTTCGAACCCGCGGTCTGCTCACGCGAAGACTCGATGTGCGCCGCCGTCATCGCGCGTCCCGGTCGGGTCATCGTGCCCGACGCGCGGCTCGACGAGCGGTTCGCACACAACCCCTTCGTCACCGGTGAGATCGCCCACGTGCGCTTCTACGCATCGAGTCCGCTCGTCACGCCGGCGGGCGTCGCCATCGGCACCCTCTGCGTCTTCAACGACTCCGTGGGCGACCTCGACGAATCGGCTCGCGAGGCGCTCGATCTGCTGGCTCATCAGGTGGTCGACCTGCTCGAGCTGCGCCGGATCAGCCGCGCTTTGAGCGAGTCGAACGATCAGCTCTCGCGTTTCGCGGGGCAGATCAGTCACGACCTCCGCAATCCGCTGACGGCCCTCACCGGCTTCCTCGAGCTCGCGATCGACAGCCCCGACATGGACAACGCGCCCGAGGCGGCGCGCGTGCTCGCCCGTGCGGAGTCGGCGGCCGACCGCATGAACGCCATGATCTCCGACATCCTCGCCTACGCCCGCATCGGCGGTGCGAGCCCCCAACGGGCGCGCGTCGATCTCGGTGCCGTGATGCACGCCGTCGTCGAGGATCTCGACGCGTCCATCTCGGCCTCCGGCGCCGACATCCGTCAGGACATCGAGGTCGAGCCCGCCGGTGATCCCACGCTCCTGCGCGCGGTGCTCCAGAATGTCGTGGCGAACGCGGTGAAGTTCACCGCGGCTGCGGGAAAGGTCCCGCAGGTGCGTGTCGAGGCGCACACGGTGCACGGCGGCTGGCGCATCACCGTCGACGACAACGGTCCCGGGGTGCCCCCGGCGGACCGCGAACGCGTCTTCGCGCTGATGGAGCGGGGGGACTCCGAGGCCGAGGGCCTCGGCATCGGCCTGTCTACCTGTCGACGGGTGATCCAGGCGCACGGTGGGCGCATCGGTCTCGACGACTCACCGCTCGGCGGCACCCGCGTCTGGATCCTCCTGCCGGACCCCGCGGCGACCGCCGCCTGAGTCGCGCGCCTCAGCGGCGCAGCGTGTGCGAGGGGTGCTCGCCGTACATCGCGGCGTAGAGCTGCGCGAAGCGTCCCGTGTGCGCGAACCCCCAGCGCAGAGCGACATCCCGCACGGTCGTCGACCCGGGAGGCGCAGCGCGGAGCTCGCGGTGGGCGCCCTCGATGCGCAGGCGGCGAAGGTAGGTGCTCGGCGGGATCTCGAACGCCTTGTGGAAGGCGCTCTGGAGTGCGCGGACCGATGTTCCGGAGGCCACCGCGATGTCGCTGATGCTGATGGGGTTGCTGACGTTCTCCTCCATGAACGCCACAGCGCGGCGCACGGCTCGCGCGGTCGGGCGTCGGCGTTCCCCCTCTTCGGGGTCGATGACGGGGAACGCCGTCACGAGCGATGCGACTGCCTGGTGCATGAGCTGAGTGCGCATGAGAGGCGAGGCGGCGACCTTCTCGTCGGCCAGCATGGTCGCCTCGAGAAAGCGCAGGGTCTCGGCGACGAGCCGTGGATTCTCAGCCCGGCGGTTCAGTCCGGAGAACTGCAGATGGTGAGGGTCGTCGCCGATCATGCCGCGCAGCACGTGGTCGAGCGTCTCCGTGGTGACGCTGAACGTGCGCAGGTGCAGCTGACCGAACTCGGCGGTGAACTCGGTGTCCGGCGGCACGATGAAGGGGGTCCGGCCGTCGCCGGACTCGCCTCCGACCTGCCACCGGTGGCTGCCATGCGCCGCGTGCGCCACGATGAGACGCGGAAAAGCTCGCGTCGTGGTGCGCATCGTCCCCGTGAACCGCACAGCGGCGGCGGCTGCGGCCGGGTGGGCGAGCGCCGCCATCTCGTATCGGAATGGCGCGGACCCGTCGACCGCGAGCGCCACCGGCGTCTCGTACAGCGAGCTGACCGATTCCTGTGCCCGACCGGGGTCGTCGGTCTGCAACCCCCGCCGAACGGGCTCGCTATTCAACAACGAGCTTGTCGGATGCGGACTCTGCCGGTTCGGGGACGACGTAAAGTCCGCTGGGGGAGTTGGCCGTGTACATCAGCGCCTCGAGCCAGGCACGGTTGATCGCGGGGGTCCGGCTGCCGTGGAACGTGAAGACGAGAGAGGCTCCGGCGTGCATCCAGACGGTCGTCCGCCCCTTGCCGACGCTGACGTCGTCCTTCCAAGTGAAGAAGAACGCCTCACCGCGACGAAGCTTCGCACCGATGGTCATCTGGAGGTGTGCGAGCGTGCGGTCCTCGATCTCGACGCGATTGTTGCCGTCGTAAACAAACCTGCCCAATATTCCTCCTCGCGCGCCATTCGGCGCGATCATCAGCTTCCGCGATCGGGTCACGACGCCGCGCGGAAGAGTCCGTTCCGCGCGCGCTCTGTCCGCGACGCGCACAGCCGTGCTGTGCCACCGCAGATTTCAGGCAGTCGTCAGGGAGCGGGAGGGGGTTGACTTTTACGGACGATTACGTAACACGTTAATCACCGGGGATGGCGGCGAGTGTGACGTCCACCCCGGAGGTGATGAGCAGATCGGTGGTCTGCGCCACGCCTTCGCCATCGTTCACGGTCAGCCAGCCGTGACCGAGCGCGAGTGCCGCCGCGATCTCGGCGCGGACGTCTTCGATGTCGCGACCGCCGATGCTGTACGGGCGACCGCCATAGAACACATCGACTCTCTTCGACACGCTTTCGCCCTTCGCTCCACCGGCGTCGAGTCCGCCGTGTCAGGCGAGACTACCGATCAGCTGAGGAATCACAAGGGGATGCGGCAGGACCGCGCTGATCACTATTGTCAGGTCGAGCACGGGAAGGAAGTGCGATGGGCAGATTCATCTACGAGAACCAGATCCGCGCAGATTTCGAGGATCGGACGCTCGCGCACCTCCAGGCCGTGATCACGACGAAGCTCCGCCGGGGCGAAGCCTTCACGCTCACCTGGAAGGACGACGTGAGCATCGGCGACGGCCGCACGACGGTATGGCTGCACCCGGGCTGCGGCCTCGTCTTCAAGTACTACGGCAGCCGGACGCCGTCGCTGAATCGCGCATGGCTCGAGGCGCTGACGTACACGGCGAACTCGCCGACGGGCCTGTACGTCGTTCCCGAGCCGCCGGAATCGCCCCGTAACGGCGCATTCCTCGACGGCGCGGAGTAGCGGGGCGCCGAGCGTCCCGCCTGTGCGACCGCCGTGCATCGCCGGTGAGACCGGGGCATATACCGCTCCGGCGATCCAGCGCTCCGTAGTGTGAGCCACAGCCGTCGGCATCCGCCTTCTGCTCCCGACCTTCCCGGTCACGAACGAGTCAGCAGGTGCTCTCATCGCTTCATCCGTCGTCGAGTCGCGTCTCGGCCCCATCCGCACCACTTACGCCGGAACCGCCGATTTCCCGCCGATGGCCAAGGCCTTCACCGATGTCTCCCGCGTCGTTCGGGAATCGGGTCTGCTGCGGCGCACGCCCTGGTTCTACGGCCTCGTCGGCCTCGCCCTGATCCTCGCGATCGGCGGCTGCGTGACCGGATTCGTCCTGCTCGGCGACAGCTGGTTCCAGCTGCTCATCGCGGCAGCCCTCGGCATCGTCTTCACCCAGGTGGCTTTCCTCGCACACGAGGCCGACCACCGGCAGGTTCTCGCCTCCGGCCCCGCGAACGACCGCCTGGCCCGCTTCCTCGCCGTCGGCGTCGTCGGCATGAGCCTGTCGTGGTGGACGTCCAAGCACGCCCGGCACCACTCGAACCCGAACAAGGTGGGCAAGGATCCCGACATCGAGATCGACACGATCTCGTTCATCGAAGAGGACGCGGCCACCGCGCGCGGCATCCGCCGATTCATCACGCAGCGCCAGGGCTGGTTCTTCTTCCCGCTGCTGCTGCTCGAAGGCCTGAACCTCCACGCGCTGTCGATGCGCCACCTCTTCAGCCGAGGCCCGGTGAAGAAGCGTGCGGTCGAGATCACGCTGATCATCGCGCGGTTCGCGGTCTTCGTCGCTCCGATCTTCATCTTCCTGCCGATCGGTATGGCCTTCGCCTTCTTCGGCGTGCAGGTCGCCGTCTTCGGGCTGTACATGGGCGCCTCCTTCGCGCCGAACCACAAGGGCATGGCGATCATCGCGCCCGACGCGAAGCTCGACTTCTTCAGCAAGCAGGTGCGCACCTCGCGCAACATCGGCGGCGGCTGGTGGGCGACGTGGCTCATGGGCGGCCTCAACTACCAGATCGAGCACCACCTCTTCCCGAACATGCCGCGGCCGGCACTCGCCCGCGCTCGCGAGATCGTGAAGGACCAGTGCGACGCCCTGAACGTGCCGTACACCGAGACCACACTCTGGCGCTCCTACGCCATCGTCATCGACTACCTCAACCGCGTCGGACTCGCCGCCCGCGACCCGTTCGACTGCCCCATGCGCGCGGAGTTCCGTCGCGCCTGAGGCGCAGCATCCCTCGACGTCGGCCACGGCTCATACTGAGTCCGTGGCCGAAGTCGATTCCGAACGCTGGCTCGTCATCGACGGGAGACGCTGGCGGCGCACCGACCCCTCGCTGCCCGATGATCTCGTCGCTGCGCTGAAGTCCCACCTCGGACGCGGCCGATCGGCGGTGGGAGCCGCGAAGCGGCGCGGAGACGACGAGGCGGTCGCCGCAGCACGCGAGCGCGTGGGCCTGGCCAAGCATGGCCTGGGAGAGCGCGGACCGTACTGGTGGGACGAGCCCGAGGGCGATCGCCTCGCGCGGGCGCGGGACGCGCTGCAGCGGCTCGATGCGCTCGATGAGGGCTGAGACCCGAATGGACGCGACGGCGGGAGTCGAACCCGCAACGCGATCGGTTATGAGCCGATGCCCGGGACCACCCGGATCGCCGCGATGCCTTCACGCTACGTGGGCGTCCGCCGGGTCGCCAGGGGTGTGAAGGCCGGAGACGCCGAGCTACGTCGTGTGACGCTCCGGTGTCTCGGTGACGTGGTCCGTGCTGGGCGCGGCAGCGTGGCGGGGCGCCAGCGAGCGCTGAGCGTGCCTGAGCATGCCGACGATTCCCGTGACGAGGACCGCGGCGCCCACGGTCAACAGGCCCGTGGCGACGAGCGTCGGAATCGAGATCGCCGCCACCCGCTCGAGCAGTCCGCCGTAGGCGTCGGGTGACCGGGTGAGCACGACGCCCGCGACGGCGAGCGTCGCGAAGGCGAGACCCCACACGATGCCGGCCCACCGCACGCGGGGAGGAGGAGGAGGCGAGGGGAACGCTGTGTCTTCGGTGGAGGTCAGGTCGGTCATCGGTTGGTCTCCTTCGGGTCGAGGATGCGGATCTCGATGTAGCCCCTCTCCTGGTCGAGGGTGAGCGACTGACGCGTCGTCGTCTCCCCTCGAGAGGGGATCGTCGTATCGACCGCGGTTCGGTCCGCACCGAGATCTCGTGCGTCGGGGCTGTCGGTGAGTACGGTCCATTCGTCGCCCTCCGAGAGGATCAGTGATGCATCGTCGCCGACAGATGCATGCAGCGTCACTTCGACACCGGGTGCGACGGTCACGTAGGTCGAGCCGGATCCCTTCTCGATGGTCAGCGGCGCCGCATCGGACGCGTCGACGAGCGCGACGCGGAGTTCGCCGAACGTCTGCCGGTAGGTCTCCGCCCCGGCCTCGGATGAGACGTTCGAGATCCCGTAGACGCCGATGTGCAGTTCCTCGACGACGGAGACAGCGACCGCGACGCCCCCGCCCATGAGCAGGCATGCGGTTGCGAAGGCGAGGAAGCCGCTGCGGCGGCGGATGGCTCCGGCGACGATCATGGCGAGAGCCGTGACCAGGGCAGCGATGAAGACACCGAGCGCGACGGAGAGGGGGCCTGGAGCGGCCAGGCCGGCGATCGTGCCGGCGATGGCGGCGGCCCCCGCGGTCACGGCGACGAAAGCGATGCTCGTGCGGGGGTGCGCAGCGCGCCGTACGCGTCGGCGCTCCGCCGCCTCGCGCGCGAACGCCGCCGCTGCGGCGCGGCGCTCTTCCCGCGCGGCGGTTCGAGCCGCGCGATCAGCGTCGCCCTGCTCGCGACGCCAGGCGCGATCTCGCTCCCTCCAGGCCGAGTGCTGAGCGCGCCAGGCGGTTAGCTCGTCGGCGTCGGCGTCGGCGTCGTTGCTCGGGGGTGGGGGCGGGGTAGGCGCAGGGGCGCCCTCCGCTCCGCCCGCGCCGGTACCCGAGTCGGAGCCGTCGGCGGATGCGGCCGGGACCGTCTCGGACGCTGCGGAAGCCCATCGCCGCTCGTCCTCCACGGCGCCCGGGACCCGACGCGCTGCTCGGACCAGCAGCGCGATCACGCCGGCCGCCACCACCACCCCGCCCATGAGAGCGAGTGCCCCGAGGACAGCCGTGACCGCTGCAGCGCTCGAATTCGTCGCGAGGCCGGCGAGAGTGATCAGGAGACCGAGGATCTGCACGACCCCGATGATCGCGACGGCGAGGATCGCACCCTGGGCGTACGAGAACCGGCCGCGCTCGAGGTCGGCGGCGTGCGACCGCCCCGAGGCATCGGGCAGGATCGCCCAGGCGGTGGCGTAGGCGACGATGGCGGGGAGGCCGATCACGGTCGCGACGACGGCGAGCCCGCGCACGATGACCGGGTCGACACCCCAGCGCGCGGCCACTCCCGCACACACGCCGCCGATCCACCCGTCTCGGCGGGCGGCGCCGAGGGCGTCGACCCAGCGGAAGAACCGGCCCTCCGTCGGTGACGCGGGATCGGGTCGCGGTGGGGCGGCGAGAGGCGGTGCGGAAGTCATGATCCGATCCTCCGCGGTGCGCGGCAGCGGGCGATATGGGGGATCGCCCTGAGGCTTCCCTGATCCTGCGCCGGCGCTGGTGTGCGGCCGCGTCCGGAGTGATTGGATGTGGCCATGTCCTCCGCTCTCGCGACTCCCGCCGCGCACCCGGGACCTCCGCCTCCGCGACCGGTCATCGGCCCGGGCACGCGACCGCCGCTCGATCGCGCTCGCGACAGCGTGGTCTCGGGCGTCAGCGCGGGGCTCGCCCAGCACCTCGGCGTCGGGGTGGGCAGCATCCGTGCGCTGTTCGTCGTCCTGACGCTCGTCGCGGGAGCCGGTCCGCTCCTGTACCTCTGGTTCTGGGCCCTCGTGCCCCGCCGACCCGGGCCTGCGGCGCCGACCCGGCAGGCGCCGGTCGCCTGGATCCTCGCCGCAGCCGCGACCGCCGCGCTGCCGATCCTGTTCGCGGTCCTCGCCATCGAGGCCCGTGATGCCTGGATGTCGCGATCCTTCTCGCCCACTCTCCTGGCGGTCGTCGCGTTCGTGACCGTCCTCGCGACGACCGCAGGGTGTTGGGCCGAGCTCGTCGACCGCCGAGACATCGATCGCGGGGGCCGGCATACCGTCACCGTTCGGACGGTCGCGGCCGGCATCCTGATCGTGGTGCTCCTCGCGATGCTGCCGCGCGTCGACTCCGACGGTCTCGTGGCGCTTCCTGACCTGGCCCTTCCCGTCGCGGGGGTGCTCGCGCTCGGCGGGGCATTCCTCGCCGGTCGGTGGCGCGACCTGTCGGGGGAACGCGTCCGGCGCATCCGCGAGGAGCAGCGAAGCGCGATGGCAGCGCATCTGCACGATTCGGTGCTGCAGACTCTCGCGCTCATCCAGAACACGGCGGGCGCCTCGAGCGAGGCCGCGCGCATCGCTCGGGCACAGGAGCGCGAGCTTCGCGCCTGGCTCTTCGACGGCGAGGCGCACCCCGACAGCGACCTCGTCAGCGACCTGCGCGACTACGCCGCCGCGCTCGAGCTCGATTATGCGGTGCGGATCGACGTGGTCTCCGCCGGGCTGTCGGCCGAGCAGGCCAGCGGTGAACTGGCGGCGGCGGCGCGCGAGGCGATGCTCAACGCCGCCCGGCACGCCGGCGGCGACGTCTCGGTCTACATCGAAGGTGGAGCCCACGGGGTCGACGTCTATGTGCGCGACCGAGGGCCCGGGTTCGACGTGACCGCGATCCCGGATGACCGGCTGGGCGTCCGGGAGTCGGTCATCGGCCGGATGCGGCGCGCCGGGGGATCGGCATCGGTCCGCACGGCGGCCTCGGGCGGCACCGAGGTCCACCTCCATGTCGGCGGCCCCGGGGACGCACGTGGCTGACGCGCTGCGCGTCGTCATCGTCGACGACCACTCCATCTTCCGGTCGGGGCTCCGGGCTGATCTGGGCACGGGGATCGCCGTCGTCGGGGAGGCCGCGGACGTCGAATCCGCCGTCGAGGTCATCGCGCGAACGGAGCCCGACGTCGTGCTGCTGGACGTGCACCTGCCCGGCGGAGCGGGCGAGGACCGTGCCGGGGGAGCGGAGGTGATCGCCCGGGCCGCCCCGACACCGGCGCGGTTCCTCGCGCTGAGCGTCTCGGATGCCGCCGACGACGTCGTGCGGGTCATCCGCGCTGGCGCACGCGGATACATCACCAAGGGCTCATCGGGCGACGAGGTGAGCCGCGCCGTCGCTGCGGTGGCGGGCGGAGACGCCGTCTTCTCGCCGAGGCTCGCGGGATTCGTCCTCGACGCGTTCGGGGCCGTGGCCGGTGAGACGGCGACGGCGGTGGAGGAGCTCGACCGGCTGTCTTCGCGCGAGCAGGAGGTCATGCGGCTCATCGCCCGCGGCTACGCATACAAGGAGGTCGCGGCCGACCTGTTCATCTCCGTGAAGACGGTCGAGACGCACGTCTCGGCGGTGCTGCGCAAACTGCAGCTGTCGTCGCGGCACGAGCTGACCGCCTGGGCGACGGCCCGACGCCTGCTCTGAGTCGCCGGGCGGGTGTCGGTGGCCGAACGTAGAATCGAGTGGTCATGCCAGAGCCCATCAAGCCCGTCATCGTCGGGTCCGCCGCATCCGTGCGCCCCGGCGCCTCCTCGGGCGAGCGTCCCGACGCCGACCTCCTCGAGGGACTCAACCCGCCCCAGCGCGAGGCGGTGACCTATCGCGGTCCGGCGCTGCTGATCGTCGCGGGCGCCGGCTCGGGCAAGACCCGGGTGCTCACACATCGCATCGCGTCGCTGCTCCGAGGCCGCGAGGCGTGGCCGAGCCAGATCCTCGCCATCACCTTCACCAACAAGGCCGCCGGCGAGATGCGCGAGCGCGTGCAGCAGCTGATCGGCGACAGCGCACAGGGCATGTGGATCTCGACGTTCCACTCGGCGTGCGTGCGGATCCTCCGGCGCGAGGCGCAGCAGTTCGGCTTCACCAAGAACTTCACGATCTACGACTCGGGCGATTCGCGCGCGCTCATCAAGCGTCTCGTGAAAGAGCACGAGGCCGACGCCTTCGGACTCACGCCGGCGGCTGTCCAGAGCCGCATCTCGAAGCTCAAGAACGAGCTCGCCGACGCCGACTCGTACGCGCGCCAGGCGAACATGTCCGATCCCGCCGAGCGCGTCTTCGTCGAGCTCTTCGGCGCCTACCAGTCCGCCCTGCAGCGGGCCAACGCCTTCGACTTCGACGACCTCATCGCCCAGACGGTCTACCTGTTCCGGGCGTTCCCGCATGTGGCCGACGTGTACCGCAAGCGGTTCCGGCACATCCTCGTCGACGAGTACCAGGACACCAACCACGCCCAGTACGCGCTGATCCACGAGCTCACGCGCCCCGTCCAGGGGCAGGGCGGCGACGCGTTCTCGTCGGGCGGCATGATGATCTTCGAGCCCGAGTCGGCCCCCGAGGTCGAGGCTGCGTCGCTGACCGTCGTCGGCGACTCCGACCAGTCCATCTACGCGTTCCGCGGCGCCGACATCCGCAACATCACCGAGTTCGAGCGCGACTATCCCGGCGCGAAGGTCGTGCTGCTCGAACAGAACTACCGCTCGACGCAGAACATCCTCTCTGCCGCCAACGCCGTCATCTCCCATAACTTCGACCGCAAAGACAAGAAGCTCTGGACGGATGTCGGCGCGGGCGACGCGATCGTCGGCTTCACCGGCTACTCGCAGCACGACGAGGCGCAGTTCGTCGCCGACGAGATCGAAGCGCTGCACCGCTCGTCGGTGCCTTACTCGCAGATGGCGGTCTTCTATCGCACGAACTCGCAGTCGCGAGCGCTGGAGGAGATCTTCATCCGCGCGGCGATCCCGTACAAGATCATGGGCGGCACGAAGTTCTACGACCGTGCCGAGATCAAGGATGCGCTGGCCTACGTCGTCGCGGTGGCGAACCCCGCCGACGAGCTCGCGGTGCGCCGCATCCTGAACCGCCCGCGCCGCGGCATCGGCGACGTCACCGAGACGTCCATCGCCCGGTACGCGGCCGACCACCAGATCACCTTCCGCGATGCGCTCGCCAACGCCTCGGCGCTCGGCGTGGGTCCGAAGATCCAGGCCGCGATCGCGCAGCTCGATGCCGTTCTCGCCGAAGCGTCCGAGATCATGCTGCCGAGCTCGGGCGAGATCGCCCCGCCGACGTCCGTGACCGAGGGCCTGACGGTGCTGCTGAACAAGTCGGGGTACATGGACGCCCTCCGGGCGAGTCGCGACCCGCAAGACGAAGCGCGCCTCGAGAACCTCGACGAGCTCATCGCGGTGACTCGCGAGTTCGCCCGTAACAACCCCGAGGGAACCATCCTCGACTTCCTCACCGAGGTCGCCCTCGTCGCCGATGCCGACGACCTCGACGACGCATCCGGCACGGTGTCGCTCATGACCATGCACACGGCGAAGGGTCTCGAGTACGACGCCGTGTTCGTCACGGGCGTGGAAGAGGACCTCATCCCGCACCGCATCTCGGCGAACGAGCCCGGCGGCCCGCAGGAAGAGCGGCGGCTCTTCTACGTCGCGCTCACCCGTGCCCGCAAGCGCCTGCATCTCTCGCTCGCCATGACGCGTGCGCAGTTCGGCGAGGTGTCCGCCGCGATGCCGAGCCGGTTCCTGCAGGAGATCCCGCACGACCTGATCGACTGGCGGCAGTCGCCCGGTGACGTCAACTCGCGCGGGGGCATGCAGTCACGAGCCCTCAATGGTCGGCGTTCCGGCGGATCCGGCGGCGGCTTCGGCGGATCGGGCAAGCGATACGGCGACGACCTCGTGCCGCTTCCGCGCAAGGAGAAGAGCGGCGATATCGCGAAGTTCGCCAACCGCATCCCGGCCAAGGTCCGTGACAACGGCGACCTCGAGCTCGGCCCCGGCGACCGCATCAGACACGACGACTTCGGCGAGGGGCGGGTCGACGCGGTCACGGGCGAGGGGGCGAAGCGCGTCGCGCACGTCCGCTTCGATTCGGCCGGCCCGAAGAAGCTGCTCATCAAGATCGCACCGATCGTCAAGCTGTGACGCAACCCCCCGCGCGGCGCGGGGGCGCGGGTTAGGCTCGGGGACATGGCGATCTTCAAGCGCTCCGCGCGAGACACCACGAGCCAGCCCGCGAACGCCGACGAGGTCGCTGCCGACGTCGACGGCGACTCCGCCGTCACCCCCGACGCCGAGACACCTGCCGAGGTGGTGCCCCACGTGGGCATCTCGGTGTCGACTTTCGGTGCTCCCGCTCAGGCCGCAGCCCCGGCGCAGCCCGAGCGGACGGTCACGCGCCCGCCGGCTGAGGCCCCCGCCCGCACCGAGACGGTGACGGGCATGCCCGACAACACCCTCGTGCAGGCGGCCCTGGCGTCGCTGCCGGAGAAGCCCGGCAACGTCGACGTCATGAACGTCATGCGTCAGAGCATGCAGGGCACGATGTACGTTCGCGTGCGCG
This sequence comes from Microbacterium sp. M4A5_1d, assembly GCF_053345465.1. Taxonomy (NCBI): domain Bacteria; kingdom Bacillati; phylum Actinomycetota; class Actinomycetes; order Micrococcales; family Microbacteriaceae; genus Microbacterium; species Microbacterium sp. M4A5_1d. Next base: position 686,042 of record NZ_JBKFAD010000003.1, on the reverse strand, counting down.
GAGACGCGCGGGCCCTGACGGCCGAAGGCAAGCCGATCACGCTCGCGGTCTCGCAGATCGACGGTGCCCGCTTCCTCCTCGCCTTCACCGGCGGCGCATCGCTGCGGGCGAGCGTCGAGGCCGACGGCGACCGCGACACCTCGGCGCTGGGGCTTCCCGTCGCGAACGTGTTCCGCAACGCGATCGAGGGTCCGTACGAGGGCCTCATCATCGATCACGCGGTCGCCGGATCGCGCATCGTCCTGCCCGTGCAGCTCATCACGAAGGCGTTCGAAGAGGGCGATCCCGCCTTCACGATCAAGAACCTGCTCGCCGGACCGCGCAGCGCCGAGACGGCGGCTGCGGTCGGCGAGGCTCTCGCGCAGGCACCGTTGTGGGTGGCCGCGGGTCCCGCGGGCGACAGCGGCCAGCTCGGTCTCGCCGAGTCGCGCACCGTATCGGGCGAGCGGCGCCTCGAGGTCTACTCGCACCCGCTCGAGGTGCTCGTGCTCCAGCGCGGCGACCGCCCCGTGCCGGTGACCGCGCCCCAGCTGGCGCGTGCCCTCCAGTCCAACCCCGCGCTCAACGGCGTGATCGTCGACCCGGGTGGGCCTTGGATCCATGTCGACCGCGCCGACCTCGGTCCCGTCCTCGCGCGGGCCGACGAGCCCGACCCCGAGCCCGCTCCGGGCGCGCCGGCTGAGCCGGCCCCCGAGCCGCCGGCGTCCTGACGACGCCGTCGCGCTGATACATCCGTCGGGCCGCCGGTGCAGGTGAGCCCACACGCCGCGTGCGAGGGCTCACCAGCACCGCCGGTCCGGCAGGTGTATCAATCCGCTCGCTCCGTCGCCGAGCATTTCGCCGACGGGATTGTCCAGGGGCTACGTCATCCGTTCCCGACGCCCTAGGGTCGGGCCATGGCGAGCGAGCGCATCACCCTGACCGTGCCCGGCCCCGAGGGCGACCGTGAGGTCGGCCTCTCGAGCCCCAATCGCGTGCTGTGGCCCGAGCTCGGCATCACCAAGCACGAGTACGCCGAGTACGCGATCGCCGTCTCCGAGCCGTTCCTCCGTGCGAACGGTCATCGGCCCGTCTCGCTCGAGCGCTTCCCCGACTCGATCGGCGGCGAGCGATTCTTCTCGAAGAATCCGCCGAAAGGCGCCCCGGGCTACGTCGATCAGGTCGTGTGCACCTACAACAGCGGGCGGCGGCATCGGCAGGTCGTGCTGAACGAGACCGCCGCCGTCGTGTGGGCGGTGCAGATGAACACGGTCGTCTTCCATCCGTGGGCCTCGCTCGCCGCCGACACGGACAACCCGGTCGAGCTGCGGATCGACCTCGACCCGCAGCCGGGCACGGACTTCGCGGATGCCGCATCCGTCGCGCCGGCTCTGCGTGAAGTCCTCGCCGAGGCCGGCCTGACGGCGTTCCTCAAAACGAGCGGCAATCGCGGCCTGCACGTCTTCTGTCCGATCGAGCCGACGCACGAGTTCCTCGATGTGCGGCACGCGGTCATCGCCGCCGGGCGCGAGCTCGAACGCCGGATGCCCGACCGGGTGACCACCAACTGGTGGAAGGAGGAGCGAGGCGAGCGCGTCTTCGTCGACTTCAACCAGGCGAACCGCGACCGCACGATGGCGGGCGCCTACAGCGCACGGGCGCTGCCGGCGGCGACGGTGGCGACCCCGATCACCTGGGAGGAGCTCGAGGCCGGAGTCGAACCGTCCTCGTTCACGGTCCGCACCGTGCCGCAGCGGCTGGCGGACATCGGCGATCCCTGGGCCGAGCTGCAGGCCGACCCCGGCCGCATCGACACCCTGCTGGAGTGGTGGCAGCGCGACCTCGACGCCGGTCTCGGCGAGCTGCCCTTCCCGCCGGAGTTCCCCAAGATGCCGGGAGAGCCGCCGCGCGTGCAGCCGAGCCGTGCTCGACAGCCCGGCGCCGACTAGCCGGGATCGCGCCGCTCACCGTGCGGAGGGTCGCTGCCATTCGCGCTCGGTGACCACGCGCGCAACGGTGAGGCCCACCGCCAGAGCGACGACGACGAACACCGCCGTCACCCCGTACTGCACCGCGCTGATGGTGTCGCTCTCGATGGTCCCGACGATGGCCCGGTAGGCGGAGGCCCCCGGCACCATGATCAGCACGGCGGGCACGGTGAGGGTGATGCGCGGCGCCCGGACGAAGCGCGACACGGCGAACGCTCCGAATCCGACCGCGACACCGGCTGCGGCGGCCGCGACCGGCTGCATCGTGCCGTGGTCGATCATGAGGAGGCGGCCCACGTTGGCGACCGTGCCGATCGCCGCCGCCGCGAGAGCGATGCGCCAGGGCGTCGAGAACAGCAGCGCGAAGCCCATGACGCCGACGAACCCCGCGACGAGGCGTCCCAGCGACAGCAGCGGCTCGCCCAGTTCCGGGGCGGCGATGGCGACGGCACTCGTCTGGAACACGGCGGCCACGGCCCACACGGCGCACCCTGTCGAGAGCAGCACGAGGCAGGCGTACACGACGCGGTTCACTCCCGCGTTGAGATCGAGGCGGGCGAGATCGAGCGCGCCCGTGACAAGGGGGAATCCGGGCACCAGGTAGAGCACGGCGCTCGTCAGCGCGGCGCCGTACTGCGGCGAGGGCGCACCGAGCAGCTCGATCAGATGCGAGACGCCCAGGAAGGTGAGCAGCGCGGCCGAAGCCGACAGGAACACCAGCAAGAACTCGTTGACCTGCAGCCGGGCTCCGCGAACGCGCACGTACTGGCCGAGCGCGACGGCCAGCGCCACGCTCAGGCACTCGGCCCATCCGCCGTTGTTGAGGAACGCGAAGGCCGTGCAGGCCGCCGCGGCGGCCAGCACCCGCACCGCGGTCGGGTAACGCGGCGGCATCCGTTCGATCCGGTCGAGCTCGCGCTGCAGGTCGTCCGCGGTGACGCCGCCGGCGACGCGATGGGAGAGGTGCATGACCTCGGCGATCCGCTCGGAGTTGACGACCGGATGCCGCACGTCGGCCACCCTCGTGCGGAAGAGCTGTCCCCGCTGCGCGGTGATGACGATGTCGGTCATCCCGACGCGCGACTCGAGGCGATCGAGGCCGAGTCCGTGAGCGGTGCGGTCCATCGTGTCGCGCACACGGGCCGAGGAAGCGCCCGCGCCGAGCATCAGCGTGCCGAGGCGGAGGACCGCATCCGTCCGCGCGATGAACCGCAGGGGCTCGAGGTGCAGTTCGGCGGTGCCGTCGGGGACGTCGTCGCGCTGGTCATCCCGCATGGTTCGATCCTCCCACCCGAGGAGGCTGCTCGGGTGGGAGGATCGGCCGGACCAATCGGGTCGATCGGGTCGCCGCGCTGTCAGCGGCGCGCGAGGCGACGGAGCCGCGAGAGCAGCACGACGCCTCCGGCGGAGACCAGGAGGACTCCGCCGATCAGGAGACCGATCGGCGAGCCCTCGCCGCCGGTCCGCGCGATGCGGTCGGTGGTGGGCCGCGCCGCGCTCGTTCCGATGGCCGCAGCGGAGTCGCCTCCGGCAGCGGTGTCGGAAGCTCCGGGCATCGGAACGCCGGGCGCCGGGATGCCGGGCGCCGGGGTGCCGGGCGTCTCCCCGGGAGCGGCGACGTCGACGAGGTACACCCCGTCGGCACGGTAGTCGAGTGCGCCGTCGAATCCCGCCCCGGCGCCGGTGAGCTCCACCGCGTCGAACGTCGTGTCGGCGGCACGCGCGCCGTACGCGATCAGCCGCAGGGGAGAGGTCGGAGCCTCCGCGGGAAGGTCGACGCGCAGGGTGCCTCCGAGCGTGGCGGTGCCCGCGATCGAGAGGGCCGGCGCTGCGTTCTCGACCGACAGCTCGAGCGCGGCATCCTTCGCCTGCGTGAAGTCGCCGCCCACGGCGAGCCCGGAGGTCGCCTCGACGAGCGATCCGCCGGTGACCGAGAGGTCGCCCGTGCCGAGGGCCGTCGGGGAGGTCGCCTGCACGATGCCGTCGTCGACGATGGTGCCGCCGGTGTAGGTGTTCTCGCCCGACAGGACGAGGGTGCCGGAGCCGTCCTTCGTCAGCGACCCGGCACCGTCGATGTCGTTGCGCCACTCGTCGGCTGCGGCGAAGCCGCCGGAGCCGGCATCCATCGTCACCGTGACATCGGTGTCGAAGGCGCCGTAGCCGTTCGACGCCTCGAACAGGTTGAGTCGTCCCCAGCCCTCGGGGTCGTCGAGCACGGCGTGGCCGGAGTCGATGGCGGTGGAGTGGAGCACCCAGCGGCGCTGCTCGGCGTCGAGGTAGGGCAGCCGGTGCTCGAGCAGCACTTCGGCGCCGGCCGGGACGCGTGCGGGCAGGCCGGCGATGCCCGTGCTCGGCAGCCCGTAGGTCATGCGATCGCGGTACTGCTGCGCGAGCGCGTCGTAGTCGGCATCGTCGAGCGTGGATGTGGATGCCGGGGCGGGCAGCGTGTCGATCAGACCCTGCGCCTCGGCCGACGCGGCGGCGCGCAGCTCGGCGTTCGCGGGATCGTTCAGGCTTGCGGCGGCGAGGGCGGTCGCCAGCACGCGACCGCCGATGACGTCGAGCGAGGAGTGCATCCCGGCAACGATGCGGCTGTCGCCGATCTCGGCGGCGTTCGCGATCAGGAGGTCCTGGTACTGCGGCGCCGCGTCGGCGAGGGCGAACGAGGCGAGGTAGGCGGCGTTGGTGTGACCGCTCGGAAAGCCGCCGTCGCTCGCCGCCTCGCTGTCGGGCTTTCGCACCGGCATCAGCGCGGGGACGATGATCGAGTCGTCCACCCAGCGGAAGGGTCGCTTGTAGCTGAAGAAGTTCTTCGACGGGTTCGACGAGGCCGAGGGACCGCGCACCGTGTCGACGAGCGCGACGACCGAGCCGAGCTCGGAGTTCGGGTCTGCCCAGCGGCCCGACGCGTTGCCGGCGTCGTCGTAGCGCACCGTCGTGGCGTCGGCGGGGATGGCGTCGGGGATCGTGGTGCCGGCATTCATCGCCTGGCGGAACGCGGAGGCTGCCGGGCCGAGTCCGTCGATGGCGCTGTAGCTCTGATGACGGCGGTCGAAGATCCACGCGGCGGTCTCGTCCGCTGCGGTACGGGTGCGCGCGACCTCCACGTTGCGCGCGATGTTGGCGTCGAGCACCGCCGCGCCGGCATCCGTCGCCCGGCCGGTGTCCCAGGTGGCTCCCGGCTGCCAGAGGTCGAGCATTCCCGAGAGCACACCGATCGCGGGGTTCGTCTCGGGCGTGGTGTTGGCGGAGCTGTTCGCGGTGTAGACGTCGACGAACGTGCCGTAGGGAGCGGCGTGCGGTGCGATCGCGTTCTCGTCGAGCAGATCGCCGGCGGCCGCGTTCGCGGGCGCGGCGACGCCGAGAGCGAGGGTCGTGACGGCGAGCGCCGCCACGGCCAGGGGGATGCCCGTGCGGCGCCGGGATGGATCGGAAGCAGAGGGAGCGAGGTGCATGCAGCGTCCTTCGGATGCGGGGGGAGAATCGCGCCCCCAGCCCGGGCGGGCGGGGGTTGCGGGCGACTCTCGCACGCTAGGAAGCGGCGCGCAACGATCGGTGGCCGCGGCGTGAACGGCCGGTGTCGCCCCCTCGCCCGCCGTCAGTCCAGAACGTCGGCAAGGTCGTAGGCGGCGACGGTCTCGAGCTGGTCGAACGTGCACGAGCGGGCGTCCCGGTCGTGGCGCCAGCGCTCGAACTGGACCGTGTGCCGGAACCGCCGACCCTCGAGCTGGTCGTAGCGCACCTCGAGCACGAGCTCGGGTCGCAGCCTCACGAATGAGACATCCTTCGACGATGCGAAGCGCGAGCGGTCGGATTCGCCGGTGACCGCCGCCCCGGCGGCATCCCGCTCGACCAGCGGCTCGAGCTCGTCGATCAGCTCACGGCGCCGCTTGTCGCTCCACGCGGACACCCCGCCGACCCCGTGCAGCTCGCCGTCATCGCCGTACAGCCCGACGAGCAGTGAGCCGACCCCGGTGCCGGACTTGTGGATGCGGTATCCGATCGCGACGACGTCCGCCGTGCGGGCATGCTTGATCTTGAGCATCGTGCGCTTGCCCGGGGCGTAGGGCTGATCCACGGGCTTGGCGACGACGCCGTCGAGGCCGGCGCCTTCGAACTCCGCGAGCCAGCGACGCGCGGTGCGCACGTCGTCGGTCGCGCGCGTCACGTGGATCGGATCGGGCACGTCGCGCAGCAGCTCGACGAGTTCCTCACGCCGCCGCGAGAAGGGCTCGGCCTGCAGGTCTCGCTCGCCGCGGGCCAGGAGATCGAACGCGATGAACATGGCAGGTGTCTGCTCGCTCAGCAGCGCCACGCGCGAGGCAGCGGGGTGGATCCGCTGGGACAGAGCCTCCCACTGCAGCCGCCGGCCGGCACCGGTGTCGGTGGCCACGACGATCTCACCGTCGATGAGGCACGGCTCGGGGAGCAGCCTCGAGAAGGCGTCGACGAGCTCGGGGAAGTACCGGGTGAGCGGCTTCGAACCGCGGCTTCCGATCTCGACCCTCTCGCCGTCCCAGGAGACGATCGCGCGGAACCCGTCCCACTTCGGCTCGAACGACAGCCCCGCGCCGCGGGGCCCGGCATCCGGAATGGCGGGCACCGCTTTGGCCAGCATCGGCGCGGGGATGTCGTAGGTCATCGCGGTTCCTCAGGCGCGCAGCTGCTCGCGCGGCTTCGGTCGGGCCCAGCGGGCGGGCAGGTTCGGCCCGTCCCACACCTGCACGATCCCCCAGACGACGGCGGTGATGGGCACGGCGAGCAGGGTGCCCAGGATGCCGCCGATCGCGGTGCCGGCGGTCAGAGCGACGAGCACGACGAACGAGTGCAGCTTCATCGTGCGGCCCATGAGGACCGGCTGCAGGAAGTTGCCCTCGAGCTGGTTGACGAGCACGACGGCACCGACGACGAGGACCGCGTTGAGCGGGCCGTTCGCGACGAGTGCGACGAGCGCGGCCAGGATGCCGGCGAGCGTCGCACCGACGATCGGGATGAAGGCCAGGAGGAAGACGAGCACGGCCAGGGGGATGGCGAGCGGAACCTGGAGGGCGAGCAGCGCGATGAAGATGCCGACCGCGTCGACGAAGGCGACGGCGGCGGTGCCGCGGATGTAGGAGCCGAGCACCACGACCGTCTTGTCGCCGATACGGCGAGCCCGCTGCTCGTTCGCCCCGCGGAACGGGCGCAGCAGGAACTCCCACATGCGCGGGCCGTCCTTGAGGAAGAAGAACAGGATCACCACCATCAGCACCGCGCCGGTGATGAAGGTCGCGACCGCGCTCACGCCGGCGATGGCGCCCGAGCCGAACTGAGCGCTGGTGACGAAGTCGCCGAGGGCGCCCAGCCACTCGTCGATCTGCTTCTGATCGATCGAGAAGGGAAGGGTCTGCGCCCACGCGACGAGCTGCTGGAATCCTTCCTCGGCCTGGGAGTACAGGTCGTCCCACTGGTCGCGGACGGCCCACACGATGAGCCACGAGAGGCCGCTGAGCAGCAGCACGATCGTGAGCAGGGTGATGATCGTCGCCAGCAGCGACGGCACCCCGTGACGACGCATCCAGCTCATGGCCGGCGCGAACGCGCACGCGAAGATGAGCGCGAGGATCAGGGGGATCGCGACGACCGACACCTGGCGCAGCACGTAGACGACGCCGATCGCGAGGATCACCAGGACGATGATCTGCACTCCGCGGATGGCCAGCCGCCCGAAGCCGTCGGCCCACAGGCCTGCGGGAGGTCGCTCGGCGTCGCAGTCGATGGCATCCGCCAGCACGATCTCGGGCCGCGGTCTCCGTCGGAACAGGCTCATGACGACGACGCTAGCGGACCGCGACGCCCCTGACGCGGGGTTGCGCTCGAGGCGCTCGCGGGGCAGGGCAGCGGCGACGGCGGTCACGTCCGCGGCTCCTCCCGTTCACCGACCCGTCGCTCAGGTGTCGGCGGGTGGACACCTGCGCCGACCACCGTTGAAGGGCCGCCCGCACGCGGCGGCTTTCGCACCTCCCCCCAGATACGAAAGAGGATCTCCATGCAACGGAGAGCGCACACGCGCGCCTGCACATTGACGGCGACGAGCATCGTCACCGGCCTCGCCCTCGCGTCGGCACCCGCCATCGCCGCGGGCGCGACCGAGGCCGACCCGGCATCCCTTCCGAAGAACGTCATCCTGATGATCTCGGACGGCGCGGGCTACAACCAGTTCGACGCCGCGAGCCTCTACGAGCACGGAACGAGCGCGCACCAGGTCACCGTCGATCCCGCGACCGGCGCGATCGCGCACGAGGCGGCCACGCCCGGTCAGGCCTACGAGACCTGGCCCGTTCAGGTCGCCCAGTCGCACTACTCGGCCTCGGGTCGGGCGGAGTACGTCACCGAGAAGGCCTGGGGGGACTTCGACTGGGTCGCTTCGGGCGCCACCGACTCCGCGGCAGCGGGCACGGCGCTCGGAACCGGTGTGAAGACGAACAACGGGACCCTCGGCTTCGAGCCGGGCGGGGACCGCCTGCTCACCGTCGGCGAGCAGGCGCAGGAGGTCGGCAAGAAGGTCGGGCTCGTCACCTCCGTGCCCTTCAACCACGCCACCCCCGCGGGCTTCATCGCCCATAACGCCGACCGCAACGACTACCAGGGCCTGGCGGCGGAGATGATCGACAGCGGCGTGGACGTCCTCATGGGCGGCGGACACCCGATGTACACCGACGGACACCAGTCGCGTGCGGCCGACTGGACCTGGATCGCGCAGAACGACTACGAGCGGGTGTCGACGGGCGCCACGCCCTACAGCTTCATCGACGACAGAGCCGACTTCGAAGCTCTCGCCGCAGGCACCGCCGTCCCCGAGAAGGTGTTCGGCCTCGCGCAGGTGGCCGAGACGCTGCAGTACAACCGTCCCGGTCTCGCCAACGATGCCGTGCTGCCGTACACCGATCCCGCGAACGACGTCCCCGACCTGGACACGCTCGCTCGCGGCGCGCTCAACGTGCTCGACACGGGCGACGAGGGCTTCTTCCTCATGGTCGAGGGCGGGGCGGTCGACTGGGCCGGCCACGCGAACCAGACCACGCGCCTGATCGAGGAGCAGATCGCCTTCAACGACGCCGTCGAGGCCGTCGAGGCGTGGGTCGAGGAGAACAGCAGCTGGGACGAGACGCTCGTCGTCGTCACCGCAGACCACGAGACCGGCTACCTCGCGGGTGCGGGCGCCGGTCCCGAGGCCGGATGGACGCCGATGACGGGAACGGCGGGTCAGCTGCCGGACCTCACCTGGCACTCGGGTGGACACACCAACGCGCTCGTTCCGCTCTTCGCCAAGGGCGCCGGGGCCGAGGTGCTCGAGGCGCGCGCCGATCAGTGGGACGTCGTCCGCGGCGCCTATCTCGACAACACCGCGATCGGCGAGACGATCTTCGACTTCCTCGGACACGGCGAGCGCAGCTCGGCGGATGCGGTGGCGCTCGAGGCCACGGTCGCGGGGCGTCAGGCGGAGGGGGCCCTGAGCCTGAGCGTCGCCGGCCACGGCGAGCGGGTGTCGTTCAGCGGTTCGGGGGAGGGGCTCGACGCCACTCTGCCGCTCGTGACGGTCGCCGATACGCGCAATGAGGTCCGCGCTCAGGGACGCGGTTGGACGCTCGCGGGCTCCGCGACCGATTTCGTCGCGGGCAACCGCACGCTCGCGGCGGAGAACCTCGCCTGGACGCCGCGCGTGATCCGGTCGGAGTCGGGCGCCGCCGCGGGCGGGCGCGCGACCCTCGAGGCTCCCGCGACTCTGGCGGCTGCGGACCGCACCTCGCGCCTGGGCGCGACGGTCGTGGGCGCTGATCTCGACCTGTCGATCCCCGCCGAGGCAGCGGGCGGTCGGTACGGCAGCGAGATCACGCTCACCCTGTTCGCGCAGGACTGAGCGTCCCGCGCAGCACACCCCCATCGGCGGGGGCGGGCTCCCGCCCGTCCCCGCCCACGCTCACCGGAGACACCATGCCCCGCATTCCTCTCGTCCGTGCCGTGCTGCTGGCGACCGGCGTCCTCGTCGCGCTCACGGCGTCCGCTTCGCTCACCGTCGTCCCGGCATCGGCTGCCGCGCCGGAGTCCCCCGCGATCGAGTGGGGGGTCGTCCCCGCCGACGCTGCGGGACCCGACGGCCGGGTGTCGCTGCGGCACACCATCGACCCGGGCGCCGCGATCACCGACGCCGTCGCGGTCACCAACCACTCCGCCGAACCCGCCGTCTTCGCCGTCTCCGCCGGTGACGGGCTCGTCGGCACCGACGGTGCTTACGACGTCCGCACCGATGAGCCGGAGGCGGGCGGCGCGTGGATCGATGTCGGCGGGCTCGACGGCGGGTCGCTGGCCCTGGCGGCGGGCGAGACTCGGGTGCTGCCGGTGACGATCACCGTTCCGGCGGACGCGACGCCGGGCGATCATCCCGCGGGGATCGTCGTCGGACTCAGCACCGACGAGACGGGTGTGACGGTGACGCACCGCGTCGGCGTGCGCGTGCACCTGCAGGTTGCCGGCGAGATCGCCCCCGCGCTGCGGATCGACGCCGCCACGGCGAGCTTCACACCGTCGTGGATTCCGTTCGCGCCCGGGACCCTGACGGTCGAGTATCAGGTGACCAATACCGGCAACGTCCGGTTCGGGGCGAGCGCCGCCGCCGAGGCCGCGGGGCCGCTGGGGCTCATGCCGGGCAGGGGTGCCGGTGAAGCGCTCGAGGTGCTGCCCGGCGGATCGGCGACGCAGCGCATCGAGCTGCCGATTACGCCGCTGTTCTTCGCCGCCGGCGAGGTCGCGGTGACCCCGATCTCGCTCGGCGACGATCGCGTGCCGCTGCCCGAAGCGGCATCCTCGGGGTTCTCGACGCCGGCCGTGCCCTGGTCGTCGATCGCGGTCGTCGCGCTGGGCGCGGGAATCATCGCGCTCGTGGCGGTCATCGTGTTGCGCCGGCGCGCGCGCTGAGCCGCCGCCCACCGCGGATCAGGTGAACGCGCCGACGCCGGTGATGTCGCGGCCGAGCAACAGCGCTTGCACGCTCTCGGTCCCCTCGTAGGTGTGGATCGCCTCGATGTCGGCCATGTGCTGCATGACCCCGTTCTCGAGCAGGATGCCGTTGCCGCCGAGCAGGTCGCGCGCGACCTGGGCGATCCGCCGTGCGGCGCGGGTGTTGTGGTACTTCGCCAGGGAGGCCTGGGTCGGGCGCAGGCCGCCGGCGGTCTCGAGGTCGGCGAGGCGGCGGCAGTAGAGCTGCATCGCGGTGAGCTCGTCGAGCATCTGCGCGAGGCGCTCCTGCACCATCTGCGAGCGGGCGAGCGGCCGCCCGAACTGGATGCGCTCCCCGGCATAGGTGACCGCAGCCTCGTAGCAGGCGGTCGCGTGGCCGAGCGCCGACCACGCGACCCCCGAACGGGTGGCGTAGAGGACGGTCGAGGCATCCCGGAACGACCTCGTGCCCTCCAGCACCGCGTCGGCCGGAACCCGCACGTCGCGCAGGGCCACGTGAGCCTGGTGGATGCCGCGCAGTGAAGCCTTGCCCGCGATGACGGTGCCGGTGTAGCCCGGGCGGTCCTGCTCGACCAGGAAGCAGCGCACCGAGCCGTGCAGATCATCGCCCTCATCGTCGACGCGTGCCCACACGAACGTGATGCCGCCCGAGGCGCCGTTGCCGATCCACTTCTTGGCGCCGCGGAGCACCCACTCGTCGCCCTCGCGGCGGGCGACGGTCTCGAGCGAGACCGAGTCGGAGCCGTGGTCGGGCTCGGTGAGGGCGAAGCTGCCCAGCACCTCGCCCGTCGCGAGGGGGCGCAGCCAGCGTTCCTGCTGGGCGGGCGAGCCGAACAGCGCGAGGGTGCGCAGCGCGAGCCCGCCCTGCACCGCGTGCGCCGTGCCGAGCGAGCCGTCGCCGCGTGAGATCTCCATCGTCACCAAGCCCGCCCCGAGCGGTGTGATGCGCGTCAGGTCCGCATGCTCGATGCCGTCGACGAAGAGATCGAGCTCACCCATCCGCCGGACGAGGTCGAGCGGGTAGATCGCGGAGTCCCAGGCCTGCTGCATCCGGTCGCCCACCTCGTCGACGAAGGCGCGGGCGCGGTTCCAGGCGGCCCGGTCCTCGTCGTCGACGTCGGCGAAGACGCCGTAGTAGTCGGTGTCGCGGCGTCCCGTCAGGACATACGAGGCGACGCGCTCGCCGGGGAGCGCGTCGAGATCACGGTCGGCTTCATCGCACATGACATCCAGTATCGCCCCGAATGGCACTGAGTGTCACCGGTTGCACTCAGGAGAGATCGGCGCGGAGACGGCGGGTGACCTCGGCGAGCGGCATGCGGCGGGGGAAGACGGCCACCACGACGTCGTCGGCGGCGGGCGCCTGACCGTCGGGGTGCACGCCGAAGCGATGCAGCAGGTCGTCCAGCGCGGCTTCCACCGTGGCTCGCGTGACGGCGTCGTCGCCGCGCAGGAGGCGGCGCAGGACATGGTTGTGCACCGCGGTCACGGCAGCGCTGAAGGCGACGGCCTCAGCGGCATCGAGGTCGGGCAGGCGTTCGCGCAGGTGGTCGCCGAAGAGCCGCTCGTAACGGAAGACCATGACGATCTCGCGCTCGCGCAGCGCCGGGACACCCCGCACCACGCGATACCGGCGTCGCGCCAGCTCGACATCGGCGGCGAAATGGTCGAAGGCCGCGAGGGCGGCGTCGCACACGGCCCGCCAGGGGCTCTCGTGCGGCGTCTCGAGCAGCTCGCGCAGCGTCGTGATCGCCACGTCGTGGTCGGCGAAGACCACATCGTCCTTGCCGCCGTACTGCCGGAAGAACGTCGACCGCGACAGACCCGCCGCCCGCGCGATGTCGTCGACCGAGGTGCGCTCGTACCCCTGCTCGTCGAACATCGCGACGGCCGCGGCCACCAGAGGGTCGCCGGGGGTGCGGGAGGCCTCGGTCATGGGCACCGAGCCTAGTGTCAAGTCGCTTGCCGCCGTCCGGCGCTCGGCGTTGACTGCGAAGATGACCGCGCTCTGGAAGTCCGACGTCACCGTGCCCGCCGGAACGCCGTTCGAACCCGGTCGACGCCACGACGTGATCATCGTGGGCGCGGGGCTGACCGGCCTCGCCACCGCCCTCGAGCTGGTCCGGAGCGGCATGGATGTCGCGATCGTCGAGCGCGGCGGCATCGGCGAGCTCGCCTCGGGCTCGAACACCGGCAAGATCTCGCTTCTGCAGGGCACGACGCTGTCATCGCTCCGCCGGCACCACCCGGCATCCCTCGTCCGGGCCTATCTCGACGCGAACCGCGACGGCTTCGAGTGGATCACCCGCGCCGCGGACGAGCTCGGGGTCTCGACCACGACCCGAACCGCGTACACGCATGCGCAGGGGGCCGAAGGCGTGGCGGCCGTGACCGAGGAGTACCGGGCGGCCCGGGAGGCGGGCCTCGACGTGCGGCTCGCGGGCGCCGACGAGCTCGCAGCCAGTCCCGTCCACATGGCCAGCGCCGTCGCTCTGGATGGTCAGCGCGCGATCGACCCCATGAGCCTGTTGGCGGCACTGGCGACCGCGTTCGTCGCGGCCGGAGGTCGGCTCCACCTGGGCACGGCGGTGAGCCGGGTGCGGGTCGTGCCGAGGCCGCGGGTCGACACCGAGGCGGGCCCGCTGTTCGCCGGGAAGATCGTGCTCGCCACGGGTGCCCCCATCACCGATCGGGGGCTCTACTTCGCCAAGGTGAGCGGGATGCGGTCGGCGTGCGTGTCGTTCGACCTCGAGGGCGAGGTGCCCGACGGCATGTACCTGTCGGCCGACAGCCCCACCCGGTCGGTGCGCACCGCGACGGCCGCCGACGGTGCCGGCCCGGAGCGGTCACCGCAGCTCATCGTCGGCGGCGCCGGACACCCGGTCGGCCGGACCGACAGCGAGCTCGCGAAACTCGACGAGCTCATCGCGTGGGCCCGGGACACGTTCCCGGTGGGCGCGGAGACCCACCGCTGGTCGGCGCAGGACTACACCTCGCACAACCTCGTGCCGTTCATCGGCTCGATGCCGCGCTCGCTCGGTCGCGTGCGCTTCGCGACCGGCTACGCCAAGTGGGGGCTCACGAACGCGCCGGCAGCGGCCCTGCGGATCGCCAGCGAACTGCGCGGCGAGAAGATGCGCGAGCGGCCGACCTGGATGACGGTCATCGGAACGCGATTGACGGTGCCCGCAGACCTGGCGCGCGGGGTCTCCGAGAACGCGAAGGTCGGAGCCGTCGCCGCGCAGGGCTGGACCGCGGCGCTGGCCCGGTCCACCCCGGTCGCGCAGCCTGCGGAAGGCGAAGGGACCGTCGCGCAGCACCACGCCCGGCCGGTGGGCGTCTCGACGGTCGACGGTCAGACGCGGGCGGTCAGCGCGATCTGCCCGCACATGGGCGGTGTGCTCGAGTGGAACGACCTCGAGTGCACGTGGGACTGCCCGCTGCACGCGTCGCGCTTCACCCCCGACGGCGAGCGCATCGAGGGTCCCGCCTCGACGGGCCTGCGACGTCTGCGCTGACCCGAGAGGTCAGTCCCGCGCGAGCAGCTGTTCGCGCACCTGACGTCGCAGCACCTTGCCGATGAGCGACCGGGGCAGGTCGTCGACCGCGACGATGCGGCGCGGGACCTTGTACGCGGCCAGACGCGTCCGGCAGAAGTCGCGGAGCCCCTCGACGTCCAGCGAAGCGCCCTCGCGCAACACGACCGCGGCCACCACCTCCTCGCCACCGGATGAGCGGGGAGCCGCGACGACGGCCGCCGCCTCCACGTCGGGGTGCGCGTGCAGGGTGTCTTCGACCTCGCTGGGCGAGACGTTGAACCCGCCGGTGATGATCAGCTCCTTGAGCCGGTCGACGATCGTGACGAAACCGTCGGGCGAGACGACGGCGATGTCTCCGGTGCGCAGCCAGCCGCCGGGCAGCAGCGCGTCGGCGGTCTCGGCGGGGCGGCGCCAGTAGCCCGAGAACACCTGGGGACCGCGCAGGAGCAGCTCGCCCTCCTCGCCCGGTTCGCGGTCGACCGACGGGTCGTCGGGGTCGACGATGCGGATGTCCGTGCTCGGGAACGGCACCCCCACCGTGCCGGGGCGGCGCGAGGGACCCATGGGATTGCCGAGCGCGACGGGGGAGGACTCGGTCATGCCGTAGCCCTCGACGAGGAGCCCGCCCGTGGTGTCCTCCCAGCGGCGGACGGTGGCGACCGGCAGGCTCATCGCTCCCGAGATCGCGAACCGCACGCGCGAGAGGTCGATGGTGCCGCGGGATGCTGCGCGGGCGAGCTGGTCGTAGATCGGCGGCACGGCGGGGAGGAACGTCGGCGGGCTCTTCTTCGCGGCATCCGCCATGAGGCCGACGTCGAACTTCGGAAAGAGCACGAGCTTCGCTCCGATGCTCATCGCGAAGGTCAGGCAGAGCGTCATGCCGTAGGCGTGGAAGAGCGGCAGGACGCCGTAGAACGTCTCCTCGCCCTCGACGAGCCCGGGAACCCACGCGCGCCCCTGCATCGCGTTGGCCCGCAGGTTGCGGTGGCTCAGGACGGCGCCCTTGGGGATGCCGGTCGTGCCGCTGGTGTACTGCAGCAACGCCGTGTCGTCGAGGGTCGGTCCCGCCACACGACGCGACAGGGGGCGGTGGTCGACGAGCTTCGACCAGGGCAGTGCATCCTTGGTCCGCGGCTTCGCGGTCAGCTGGGCGCGCGACTCCCGTGCTTTCGCGATCGGCAGTCGGAGCAGCATCCGCTTGCCGCGGGGGAGCGCCTCGGTGACGTCGACGCTGATGATGCGCTCGACGCGCAGATCGGTCGGGAAGTCGGCGATGGTGTCGACGGTCTTGTCCCACACGATGGCGAAGCGCGCGCCGTGGTCCTCGAACTGGTGGCGCAGCTCGCGGGCCGTGTAGAGCGGGTTGTGCTCGACGACGATCGCGCCGAGGCGCAGCGCCGCGTAGAACGCGACGACGTGCTGCGGGCAGTTGGGCAGCACGATCGCCACCCGGTCGCCCGCGGTCACCCCGAGCCGGCGCAGCCCCTCGGCGGCCCGGTCGACGTTCGCGCCGAGCTCGCGATACGTCATGGTGGCGCCGAAGAACTCCAGAGCGGTCCGGTTGCCGTGCCGTTCGACGGTCGCGGCGAGCATCTCCGGCAGGGTCTGCGTCACCTCGTCGATCTCGGCGGGGACGCCGTCGGCGTAGGCCGACAGCCACGGGCGGGACTCGAGGGCGGTCATGTCCCCATCCTGCATTCCGCGGCATGCCCGCCGCTGAATACGGCCTGGGGGTTGCGTGCGCGTCAGGTGGCGACGTAGAGCACTCCGGTGATGAACAGCGTGATGATCGTCGTCCACATCACGATCGCCGCTCCCTGCCAGAGCAGGACGGTGCGCGGGGGCACTCCGGTGGCGGTCAGGGCGGCGGCGGTGAACTGCGTGGGCAGCAGAAGCGGACCGAGCAGGCTCACGCCCGGGGTGCCGTAGCGGTGGTACGCCTTCTGGAACTTCTCGCTTCGGGCCGACTTCGGCTTCTCGGGTGCCCCGCCGCGCGTCGTCACGGCCGTGCGGACACGAGCGGCCACGAGCACGACGACCGCGACGCAGACGAAGTTGCCGATGGTGCCGGCCAGCGCGGCGACGACGGGGTGGATGCCGCCGATGATGCCGATGCCCGCGGCGCCTTCGCCCTCGATGAAGGGCACAGCGCCCGCGAGGGCGACGATGACGGGCTGAAGGATGTCGGGCATCCGGGCCACGAGGTCCTGGAAGCCGAGGATGAGGTCTGCGAAGGGATTGGTCATGGATCCATCCCAGCGGCGGCCCGACGCTCACGGGAGTGCCGGGGCGTCACCGGAGTCCGGGAGGTTCCGCGACCCGGACCGTGACAAACGTCATGGCCGTACTGTGGGCCTCGTGAACGACCGCGACCCTCGCCCGGCAGCCGCGCCGCGCAGCACGACGCTCGCCCGCGAGGTCGTGGCCACCTCGTGGTACATCGCCGTGTCCATCGTCTTCTTCATGATCTCGGCGCTCGGCATCTGGAGCCTCTGGGCGCTGCTGGTCCGCACCCGCTTGGAGGATCCGGCAGTGATCGTCGGGTACGCGGTCGGCTCGATCGCCGTCCTGGTCTCGACGGTCGTGCTGCTCGTTCGATACCGCACCGACGGCGATGTGGGGGAGGCCGATCGCCCGCCTCGCCTGCGCCGCTTCCTGTCGTGGCCGGTTCTGCTGGGTGTGGGTGGATCGGTGCTGCTCGGCGCGGCGACCGTGTCGGTGCTGTTCGGCGCCTCGGTCCTGGCGACGATCCTGTGCCTGGTGCGCTGGGGGCCCGGCATCCGATGGCGTGGAGTGATCCTGGTGGAGGCGGCGCTCGTGGCGCTCTGGTTCGCCGAGCGTGCCCGTCTCGAGGGTGCGGGCTCGCTGACATTCGCTCTCCTCGTCTTCGGTGTCGCTCTGCCGGCATCCATCGCTCTGTCGCTGTGGTCCTGGGACGTGGTGCTCGAGCTCGATCGTGCGCGTGCGACCGAGTCGCGCCTCGCCGCGACGCAGGAGCGGCTGCGCCTGGCGGGGGAGCTGCACGACCTGCAGGGGCACCACCTGCAGGTGATCGCGCTGCAGCTGGAGCTCGCCGAGCGGATGCTCGCCCGGGATCCGGATGCCGCGGGGGAACAGATCCGCCTGGCCCGCGCCTCCGTCGACGCGGCGCGAACGGGCACCCGAGAGCTCGCCGGACGCTTCCGCGGCGTGCCCCTGCCCGATGAGCTGGCCAACGCCGCCGATCTGCTGCGCGCGGCCGGACTCGCGGTGCGGTCGGACGTGGCCGCCGACGCCGTCCTCGCCCCCGCTGACCTCCTGGGGCCGGTGGTCCGGGAGTGCACGACGAACGTGCTCAAGCACGGCGGTGGGCGATGGGCGGAGGTGCGGCTCGATCGCGACGGCGGATTCTGGCGTGTCGTCTTCGCCAACGACCCGGGCCCGACGTCGTCGCTCGGCGCTGGTTCGGGCCTCGCGGGCATCTCGCACCGGGTCGGGGTGGCCGGCGGCGATCTGCGGACCCGCCGCGAGCACGACCGCTTCGAGGTCGTCGTCTCGGTACCCGCGGAAGCCCCCGCGGCCGCCGCGAGGCGGGAGCAAGCGGGCGAGGGGATGCCGCGGTGATCCGGGTGCTCATCGCCGACGACGAGGACATGATCCGTTCGGCCCTCGCCGCGCTGCTCCGGCTCGAGGACGACCTCGAGGTGATCGCCGAATGCCGCGACGGCGAGAGCGCGGTCGAACAGGCGCTGGAGCTGCGTCCCGACGTCTGCCTGCTCGACCTCGAGATGCCCGGCATCGACGGGGTCGAGGCGGCGGCCCGCATCCGGCAGCGGGTTCCGGCGCGCTGCGTCGTCGTCACCCGGCACGCGCGGCCGGGTGTGCTGCGGCGCGCGCTGAGCGCCGGCGTCGACGGCTTCGTGCCGAAATCCCGCCGCGCCGACGACGTCGCCGCCGTCATCCGCGAGGTCGCTGCGGGGCGACGCTACGTCGACCCCGAGATCGCCGCCGACGCCCTCAGTGACGAGCGGAGCCCCCTCACCGATCGGGAACTCGACGTGCTGCGGGCAGGCGCCCGAGGCGAGACGATCGCCGAGATCGCGGCGACGCTGCATCTGTCGGCGGGCACGGTCCGCAACCACGTCTCGTCGGTGCTGGGCAAGCTCCATCTCGCCACCCGGCAGCAGGCGGCGATCATGGCGCGCGAGCGCGGCTGGATCTGACACAGCCCCCTCCGTTCGGCGGGGCGCGGGCACGGGGCCGTCAGGCGCGGGTAGTAGGCTTTCCGATCGGGCGATCTCTCGACATCGAGATTCTTCACGCCCATCACCCACCGTCGCCCAGCGAAGGATTGCAGTGGACCTTTACGAGTACCAGGCCCGAGACCTGTTCGAGAAGTACGAGGTGCCGGTGCTCGCCGGCATCATCGCCGACACCCCTGAGGAGGCGAAGGCGGCGGCCGAGAAGATCGGCGGTGTCGTCGTCGTCAAGGCTCAGGTCAAGACCGGAGGTCGCGGCAAGGCCGGCGGCGTCAAGGTCGCCAAGACCCCCGACGAGGCATACGCCGCAGCCGAGGCCATCCTGGGCCTCGACATCAAGGGCCACGTGGTCCAGCGCGTCATGATCGCGCAGGGCGCCGACATCGCCGAGGAGTTCTACTTCTCGGTGCTGCTCGACCGCGCCAACCGCTCGTACCTGAGCCTGTGCTCGGTCGAGGGCGGCATGGAGATCGAGGAGCTCGCCGTCGAGCGTCCCGAGGCGCTCGCGCGCATCGAGGTCGACCCGCTGCAGGGCATCGACAAGGACAAGGCGGTCGAGATCGCCCGGGCCGCGAACTTCCCCGACGACCTCGTCGAGAAGGTCTCGGACGTGTTCGTCAAGCTCTACGACGTCTATAAGGGCGAGGGCGCGACCCTCGTCGAGGTGAACCCGCTCGTCCGCACGGGCGCCGGTGACATCGTCGCCCTCGACGGCAAGGTCTCGCTCGACGAGAACGCCAGCGAAGTGCGCCACCCCGAGCACGAGGAGCTCGAGGACAAGGGCGCCGCAGACCCGCTCGAGGCCAAGGCCAAGGAATCGGGCCTGAACTACGTCAAGCTCGATGGTCAGGTCGGGGTCATCGGCAACGGTGCGGGTCTGGTCATGTCGACCCTCGACGTCGTCGCCTACGCCGGCGAGAAGCACGGCGGCGTCAAGCCCGCGAACTTCCTCGACATCGGCGGCGGCGCGAACGCCCAGGTCATGGCCTCGGGTCTCGACGTCATCCTCGGCGACGAGCAGGTCAAGAGCGTCTTCGTCAACGTCTTCGGCGGCATCACGTCGTGCGTCGCCGTCGCGGAGGGCATCGTCAAGGCCCTCGAGATCCTGGGCGACTCGGCGACCAAGCCGCTCGTCGTGCGTCTCGACGGCAACCAGGTCGACGAGGGCCGCGCGATCCTCGCCGACGCGAACCACCCGCTCGTGACCCTCGCCGCCGGTATGGACGAGGGCGCCGACAAGGCCGCCGAGCTGGCGAACGCCTGAGCTCCGGACGCGAAAAGGACCAACGACATGTCTATCTACCTCAACAAGGACTCCAAGGTCATCGTCCAGGGCATCACGGGCGGTGAGGGCACCAAGCACACCGCGCTGATGCTCAAGGCGGGCACCAACATCGTCGGCGGCGTCAACGCCCGCAAGGCCGGCACCACCGTCTCGCACACCGATGCCGACGGAAACGCCGTCGAGCTGCCCGTGTTCGGATCGGTCGCCGAGGCGATCGAGAAGACCGGCGCCGACGTCTCGGTCGCGTTCGTGCCGCCCGCGTTCACCAAGGACGCCATGGTCGAGGCCATCGACGCCGAGATCCCCCTCCTCGTCGTCATCACCGAGGGCGTGCCCGTCGGCGAGTCGGCCGAGGCCTGGGCCTACGTGAAGTCGAAGGGCAACAAGACCCGCATCATCGGGCCGAACTGCCCCGGCATCATCACGCCCGGCGAGGCTCTCGCGGGCATCACGCCGGCGAACATCACGGGCAAGGGCCCGATCGGTCTCGTGTCGAAGTCGGGCACCCTGACCTACCAGATGATGTTCGAGCTGCGCGACCTCGGCTTCTCGACCGCCATCGGCATCGGCGGCGACCCGATCATCGGCACCACGCACATCGACGCCCTCGCGGCGTTCGAAGCCGACCCCGAGACGAAGGCCATCGTCATGATCGGCGAGATCGGCGGCGACGCCGAAGAGCGCGCGGCCGAGTACATCAAGGCGCACGTCTCCAAGCCGGTCGTCGGCTATGTCGCGGGCTTCACCGCGCCCGAGGGCAAGACCATGGGCCACGCCGGCGCCATCGTCTCCGGCTCCGCGGGCACGGCGCAGGCGAAGAAGGAGGCCCTCGAGGCCGCCGGAGTCAAGGTCGGCAAGACGCCTTCCGAGACCGCCGCGCTCATGCGGGAGATCATCGAGAAGCTCTGACGCTTCGGGATACGACGAAGGGGCGGATGCTGCGGCATCCGCCCCTTCGCTGTTCTCCGGAGCTGCGCCCGGCGGCGGCGTGCCGCGGTCGGGTCAGACTCCGAGGAGCGCCTCGAGGGGCCCGCGGGCGAAGAAGATCACGAATCCGCCGGCGACGACCCACAGCAGCGGGCTGATCTGCTTGACGCGGCCCGAGAGAGCGTTGACGAGCACCCACGAGATGAAGCCCGCACCGATGCCGTTGGCGATCGAGTAGGTGAGCGGCATGACGGTCGCCGTGAGGAACACCGGCAGCAGGACGCGGAAGTCGGTCAGGTCGATGTGCGCGATCTGCGACAGCATCATGGCTCCGACGATGACCAGTGCCGCCGCGGCGACCTCGGTGGGCACGATCGAGGTCAGCGGCGTGAAGAACATCGCCAGCAGGAAGACGAGGCCCGTCACGACGTTGGCGAGGCCCGTGCGCGCGCCCTCGCCGATGCCCGAGCCGGACTCGACGAAGACCGTGGCCGACGACGAGCTCGTCGCGCCACCCGCGATCGCACCGACGCCCTCGACGATCAGCGCCGACTTGATGCGCGGGAAGTCGCCCTTCGCGTCGGCGAGGTTCGCCTCCTTCGCGAGTCCGGTCATGGTGCCCATCGCGTCGAAGAAGTTGGAGAAGACGAGGGTGAAGACGAGCATGACGAGGGTCACGATGCTCACCTTGCCGAGGTCGAACCCGAAGTCGACTGCGCCGATGAGGCTCAGGTCGGGGACGCTGACGGGCGAGCCGGAGAGGGCCGGGACGGTCAGTCCCCACCCGCCGGGGTTCTCGGTGGCCGCGCCGAGGTGCCAGATCGCCTCGACGACGATCGACAGGACCGTGCCCGTGACGATGCCGATGAGCATGCCGCCCTTGACCTTGCGAGCGACGAGGATGCCGGTCAGCAGGAGGGTGATGACGAACATCAGGGTCGGCACCGACGCGACGGACCCGCCGACGCCGAGACCGACCGGGGGAGAGGCCTGTCCGGTCGAGGTCACGAACCCGGAGTTGACGAAGCCGATGAACGCGATGAACAGGCCGATGGCCACCGTGATCGCGAGCTTCAGCTGCACGGGCACCGCGTCGAAGATGAGCTTGCGCAGGCCGGTGGCCGCCAGCAGCACGATGATGACGCCGTTGATCATGACGAGCGCCATCGCCTCTGCCCACGTGACCTCGCCGACGACCCCGAACGCGACGAAGGCGTTGATGCCCAGGCCGGCGGCGAAGGCGAAGGGCAGACGCGTGATGAGACCGAACAGGATGGTCATGACACCCGCGGTCAGAGCGGTCGCGGCACTGACCGCCGCGAAGTCGAGGGTGGTCCCCGCGACATCCGGCTTGCCCGACAGGATGATCGGGTTCAGGATCACGATGTAGGCCATCGTGACGAAGGTCACGAGGCCGCCGCGGACCTCCGTGCCGATCGTCGAGCCGCGTCGGCTGATGTCGAAGAAGCGGTCGATGGCACCCTGGGGCGCGCGCGATTGCGTAGTGTTCACAAAATCCTCCGAGAAGACGGTAGCGCCCCGCGCGCGTCCGCCCGACACGCACAGGCTCGCTGGGTAGGGTCGATCAGGCATGAATCGCCTGCTCGTCGCCCTCCTCTCCGCCTTCGACGCCCTCGTCGCGGTGGCCGTCGGCGTTGCCGCGGCCCTGGCGCCGCTGACCGTCCTCTGGGCCGTCGCTTTCGGTGGTGGAGCCGACTGGTCGTCGCTCTGGCCCGCGTCGGTGCGCCTCTGGCAGTTCGGGAACCTGGTGCCGCTGCAGGTGACGCTGCCGCAGGAGTACACGGTGGGAACCGGTATCGGCGCCGACGCGATGTCGTTCTCGCTCTCGCTCGCGCCCCTCGCCGTGGCGCTGCTCATCGCGCTTTTCGCCGCGCGGTCGGGATCGCGCGCTGCCGGCGCGGGAGCTGGGTTCACGGGCGTGCTCACGGGGGCATCGACCGTCGCCGTCGTTTCGGCCATCCTCGCCGCGACAGCCTCGACTCCGTACGCCGTCGTCGAGACCTGGCAGGCCGTCCTGCTGCCCACCGCCGTCTTCGCGGTGCCGGCCCTGGTCGGCTCCGTGACCCGCGCGTGGCGCGACGGCGACGACGGCCCCGTCGATTCGCTCTTCGTGCGGCTCGACCGCAGCGGTCATGCCGCCGCGGTATCGGCGGGGGCTCGCGGCCTCGCGATCGCCGTTCTCGGCTTCGTCGCGGTCGGTGCCCTCCTCGTCGGCGTCGCCATGCTCGTCCGCGGCGGCGACATCGTGGCGCTCTTCCAGGCGGCCAACGTCGACGCGATCGGCGCGACGGTCATCACCATCGGCCAGGCGGCGTACCTGCCGACCTTCTTCGTGTGGGGCGGCGCGTTCGCGGCCGGCCCCGGGTTCTCGCTCGGCGCCGGCTCGACGGTCGCCGCCTCCGGCACGCAGCTGGGTGTGATCCCCGGTATCCCCGTGCTGGGAGCCGTCCCGCCGGCGACGCCGCCGATGCTGCTGCTCGCGGCGCTGCTGTTCGTCGCGGTGGGATTCGTCGCCGGGGCGGCGGCACGGCGCAGGCTTCCGGCGCCGGCATCCGCTCTCGCCGCCGAGCCCGTCGCGCCCCGGCTCATCGCCGCCGCGATCCTGGCGGTCGGAGGCGGTCTCGCCGTCGCGGTGCTGTCGATGTCGGCATCCGGCGCGTTCGGTCCTGACCGGCTCGACCAGATCGGCCCGTCCGCGGGCGCCGTCGGCCTCGCCTTCGCGGTTGAGGTCGGCATCGGTGCCGCGATCGCCCTCCTCGGCCCGCGGTCATCGCATCGCGAACCCGGGCGCGACGCCCCCTCGGCAGCCGATGCCGAACACCCGGCTCAGACCGCCGGAAAGGCGTGGGTAGAGTAGGACGGTGCTGACGGTCGCGGTCCTCATCTCCGGTGGCGGGTCGAACCTGCGGGCCCTCCTGGACGCCGCGGCCGAGCCCGACTTCCCCGCCCGCGTGGTGGTCGTCGGAGCCGACCGGCCCGCCGACGGTCTCGCTCATGCCGACGCGTACAACATCCCGACCTTCGCGGTCCCGTTCCGCGAGTACGCGACGCGTGAGGAGTGGGGTGACGAGCTCGCTCGCCAGCTGGCGGCCTGGGCCCCCGACCTCATCGTGCTCAGCGGGCTGATGCGACTGCTGCCTGCCGCGGTCGTCGACGCGTGGTCGCCCCGCATCATCAACACCCACCCGGCGTATCTGCCCGAGTTCCCGGGCGCTCACGGCGTACGCGATGCGCTCGCAGCCGGTGCCGAGCTGACGGGGGCAAGCGTCATCGTCGTCGATGCGGGCGTCGACACCGGGCCGATCCTGGCCCAGGAGCGCGTGCCCGTGCTCCCCTCCGACGACGAGTCGTCGCTGCACGAGCGCATCAAGCCCGTCGAACGCCGACTGCTCATCGACGTCGTGCGGCGCATCGCCACCGGCGAGATCGACCTCGCCGCGCCCGCATCCCCGAACCCGACCGCTCCGACCGCCTGACGCACCGCAGGCCCCACACCGCACCCGAGGAGAACCGCCATGGCCGGACCGAGCCACGACCCCGCCCTCTACCGCGCGCGCGACCTCGTCGCCGTCCGCCGAGCGCTCATCTCGGTGAGCGACAAGACCGATCTTCTGCCGCTCGCACAGGCTCTCGCCGATGCCGGTGTCGAGATCGTCTCAACCGGTGGATCGGCCGCGCTGCTCCGCGATGCGGGCCTGACCGTGACCGATGTCGCCGAGGTCACCGGGTTCCCGGAGTCGCTCGACGGGCGAGTGAAGACGCTGCACCCGGGCGTTCACGCCGGTCTTCTCGCCGACCTGCGACTCGAGAGCCATGAGGCCCAGCTCGGAGAGCTCGGCATCTCGGCGTTCGACCTCGTCGTCGTGAACCTGTACCCCTTCGTCGAGACGGTGGCCTCGGGCGCTGCGCCCGACGACGTCGTCGAGCAGATCGACATCGGCGGGCCCGCGATGGTGCGCGCGTCGGCGAAGAACTTCGCCAACGTCGCGATCGTCGTCTCGCCCTCGTCGTACCCGGCCATCATCGAGTCGGTCTCCGCCGGCGGCACGAGCCTCGCGCAGCGCCGCGACCTGGCTGCCCGCGCTTTCGCGCACACGGCGGAGTACGACCGGGCCGTCGCGACGTGGTTCGCCGAGTCGACCCTCGAGGGCGACGAGCTGCCGCAGCACCTCACGATCCGCGCCGAGCGTCTGGCCACGTTGCGCTACGGAGAGAACTCGCATCAGCGCGCCGCCATCTACACGCGCGCGGGAGGCCACGGCATCGCTCAGGCCGAGCAGCTGCAGGGCAAGGAGATGTCGTACAACAACTACGTCGACGCGGATGCCGCACTGCGCGCCGCGTTCGACATGGTCAAGCCCGCCGTCGCGATCATCAAGCACGCGAACCCGTGCGGCATCGCCGTCACCGCACCGCAGGCGCTCGACCCCATCGCATCCGCGCACTTGCGCGCGCACGAGTGCGACCCCGTGTCCGCATTCGGCGGGGTGATCGCCGCCAACCGGACCGTCACGCTCAAGATGGCCGAGAACCTGCGCGACATCTTCACCGAGGTGATCGTCGCTCCCGACTTCGAGCCCGCCGCGCTCGAGGTGTTCAAGCTGAAGAAGAATCTCCGCGTGCTGCGGCTCCCCGCCGACTGGCGTCAGGAGCGCATGGACGTCCGGCTCGTCTCGGGCGGGCTGCTGCTGCAGGACGCCGACCGCTTCCCCGATGACATCGAGTCGGTCGCCACGGACTGGCAGCTGGTGTCGGGGGAGCGTCCCGACCCCTCCGAGCTCGAGGGGATGATCTTCGCGTGGAAGGCGTGCCGTGCCGTCAAGTCGAACGCCATCGTGCTCGCTCAGGGGTCTGCGACGGTCGGCATCGGCATGGGACAGGTCAACCGCGTGGACTCGTGCCGCCTCGCCGTCGAGCGCGCCGGAGAGCGGGCGGCCGGCTCGGTCGCGGCATCCGATGCCTTCTTCCCCTTCGCCGACGGCCCGCAGGTCCTCATCGACGCGGGGATCAAGACGATCATCCAGCCCGGCGGTTCGGTGCGCGACCAGGAGGTCATCGATGCGGCCCAGGCCGCGGGCGTGACGATGTTCTTCACGGGCGAGCGCCACTTCTTCCACTGACGCCGAGCGGGGCCGGCCGAGTCAAGAGGTGATCGGCAGGCCCGGAACGGGCGATAGGGTCGCTTCGGGTGTGGATCGTTTCGGGGAGGAACGAGTGATCTGGGAGATCGATGAGCGCGCTCGGACGATCGAGGGGCTCGATGCGGACGGCCGACCGAGGCCGGAGTACGCCGCGTCTCTCGGACTGCGCCGAGCACCGTTCGGCCGGCGCGTGCTGGCCACGGCCATCGAAGCGCTGGTCCTGCTCCTGATCCAGTCGCCGCTGCTCGTCTTCGTGGTTCCGGCGCTGAGCGGCATCGCTCTGACGGCCGAGCCGGTCGAGGCGCTCGCCGCCCGTGACGATCTGCTGCTGCTGATCATCCTCGCGGCCGTGAGCTCGGGTCTGTCGACGGCTTTCGTCCTCACCCAGCTCATCCTGCTCGGCCGCCGTGGAGTCACTCTGGGCAAGGCGCTGACGGGCTTGCGCGCCGTGAACGTCCGCACGCTGGAGCGTCCCGGCTTCTGGCGAGGCGCTGTCGTGCGCTACCTCGTCCTCTGCGCGAGCATGATCGTCCCGATTCTCGGCCCCCTGCTCGTCATCGCGCTCTCGCCCTTGTTCGACCCCAACCGGCGAGGCCGCAGCTGGCCCGATCTCGCGGCCGCCGTCTGGCTCGTCGACATCAAGCGCGGGCTCAACCCGTACGACGACAAGCGCATGCGCATCGCGAGGAAGACGGTCGCGACGGACCTGCTCGATGTGAAGACGGAGCTGCCGTCGCTCGCGACACCCGTCGCCTCGGCGGGCACCGGGTCGTACGTTCCGCTCGCGCGAAACAAGGGCGGTGTGCTCGGAGCCGTTCGCTCCGCACCCGGCAGCGGAATCATCGGCGAGACGGATGCCGTCGAGGAGGAGGAACGCCCCGGCATCCCCACCACGGTCGCGCCGGCGCCGTTCGTTGCACCCGCACCGGGCATGCCCGCGGCGTCGCCGCCACCCGCAGCGCCGGGAGTGCCTGCCGGCGCACCCACGCCCGGTGCTATTGCTCCGGGGGCGATCGTCGCTCCCGCCGCCGGTGCGGCGCCGTGGACGCCGCCGTCGCTGCTCGAAGAGCCCGTTGCGCCGCCTGCCCCGGCTGCCCCTGCCCCGGCTGCGCCCGCTGTGTCGGCCCCGGCACCCGTTCCCGCCGCCGAGCGGGTCGCCGCGCCGTCCGCGGTCGTCGAGCTCACGCTCGACTCGGGCGACACGATCGCGGTGCCGGGCGGGGGCGTCGTTCTGGGCCGGGCCCCGGCAACCGGTCCCGACGATGTGGACGTCTCACCCGTTCCGGTCGTGGACCACACGCGTTCGATCTCGAAGACCCATTGGGCGCTCCTTCGCTCCGGCGGCCGAGTCGTGGCTGTCGAGCGCGGCTCGACCAACGGAAGCGTTCTCGTGCGCGGCGCCCGAGAGCAGGTCCTCGTCCCCGGCCAGCCCGTCGAGCTGCGCGACGGCGACACCATCCGCTTCGGCGACCGCTCCGCGGTCGTCGCGATCCGCTGACTCCCCGCCGACCGACGTCGCACGGCTGACAGGAAACCTCGATGAGACTCAAGCTGACTCTGCAGCGCCGCGATCACACCGGGACGGACATCGTCGTCACGTCCGACTCGACCGCCACCGTGCACGACGTCGCGCGTCGGATCGTCGACAGCGACCCGCGACGTGAAGTCGTTGCGGGCGACTCGGATGTCCTGACGTTGACGGTGGCGCCGCCGACGTCGCCCGATTTCGTCATGCTCGACCCGAACATGCTCGTCAGCGATGCTCCGATCGGCTCGGGGTTCGTTGCCACCGTGACGAACCTCGGAGCGGACTACGTCGCCACCCGCGGTGCCGGCGGCCCCGTCGCCGCGATCCTCCACGTGGTCGGCGGGCCGCTTGCGGGACGCGAGTTCTCGCTCCCGCAGGGCCACTTCACGATCGGCCGCTCGCAGGGCAACGACATCGTGCTCGATGACCGGCTGGTGTCCAAGCGTCACGCGCGCATCGAGATCGGGGCATCCGTCGAGCTCGTCGATCTGAACTCCGCCAATGGAATCGTCATCGACGGCGGTCTCGTGCAGCGCCTGCGCGTGATCCCCGGCCAGCGGTTCCAGCTCGGCGACACCGAGCTCGTCATCTCGATGGTCGAGAGCTTCGCCCCCGTCGAGCAGGATCCCGTGCTCGAGCGGGGCGGCAGCCTCCTGTTCAACCGCAGCCCGCGGGTCGAGGCGCGCTACGTCGGCGAAGAGCTCGAAGAGCCGCGGATGCCGAAAGATCCGGTGTCGCGCCTCTTCCCATGGCCGATGCTCATCGCGCCCCTCATCCTGGGCATCGCGATGTTCTCGATCACCAACCAGCCGCGCACGCTGCTCATCGTCTTCATGACGCCGATGATGCTGCTCGGAAACTTCATCTCGCAGCGGACGCAGCTGGGCCAGCGTCAGCGCAAAGAGGTCGAGATCTTCGAGCGCACCTTCGAGGAGCTCGAGGAGAAGCTGTACCGGCTGCGGCCGCGTGAGCGCGAGGTGCGCAACGCCGAGGTCCCGCCCGTCGCCGTGGTCTTCGAGCAGTCGATGCAGCTCGGCCCGATGCTGTGGACGCGGCGCCCCGAGCACTGGAACTTCCTCTCGGTGCGGATGGGCACCTCCGAGGCTCCTTCACGCACGAGCGTCAAGCGTGCTGAGAACCCCGATGCGCTGCAGGAGTACGTCGAGCGCGTCGACCGGCTGCGCGAGCGCTACCGGATGATCGACGGCGTCCCCGTCCTTGAGTCGCTGCAGAGCGTCGGCGTGCTCGGCGTCGCCGGCGGCGCACGCGAGGCCGCGGATGCCCTCCGCGGGCTGGCCGTGCAGCTGTTCGGGCTGCACTCCCCGAACGATCTCGCCGCCGTCGCGCTGACCGAGCCCGAGTGGGCGAAGGAGCTCGAGTGGCTCAAGTGGCTGCCGCACACCTCGAGCGAGCGCAGCCCGTTCCGCGACATGCCGCTGTCGGATTCCGCCTCCACCGGCGCCGCACTGCTGTCCGGGCTCGAGGAGCTCGTGATGCGGCGATCGAAGGCGGCAGCCGCGCCCCGTCTGCCGTTCGACGACGACTGGGACCCGATGCGTTACGGCACCGATGTCCGTCGCGCCGCCGAAGAGGCGACCTTCCCGGGGCAGACCGCGGTGCTCGTCATCGTCACCTCCGACGCGCCGGTCGATCGTGCCCGTCTCACGCAGGTGCTGGAGCGCGGCGCCGACGTCGGTGTCTACGGCATCTTCGTCGCGCCCGTCGTCGACGCACTGCCCGCCGTGTGCCGCACGTTCGTCGACGTGTCGGCGGGACTCGGCGCGGCGCGTGTGGGAACCGTCCGCAGCGGCGTCGAGTACCCCGTCACAGAGGTCGAGGGCGTCTCGAACGAGCTCATGACGGTGCTCGCGAAGCGACTCGCTCCGGTGGCCGATGCCAGCACGATCATCGAGGACTCCTCCGACATCCCGAACTCGGTGATGTTCCTCTCGCTCGTCGGTTCCGAGCTCGCCTCCGACCCGACATTCGCTGTCGAGCGCTGGCGCGAGAACAACACGATCCTCGACCGCAGCGGGGGAGCGCTGCCGCGGCTGAAGAAGGCCGGCAACCTGCGCGCCATCGTGGGCCAGGGTGCGACCGACGCCATGACGCTCGACCTGCGGACGCAGGGGCCGCACGCCCTCGTCGGCGGTACGACGGGCGCCGGCAAGTCGGAGTTCCTGCAGGCGTGGGTGCTCGGCATGGCCGCGGCCCACAGCCCCGACCGCGTCACCTTCCTCTTCGTCGACTACAAGGGCGGATCGGCCTTCGCCGACTGCGTCGAGCTGCCGCACACCGTCGGCCTCGTCACCGACCTGAGCCCGCACCTGGTCCGTCGCGCCCTGACGAGCCTCCGGGCCGAGCTGCACCACCGCGAGCACCTGTTCAACCGCAAGAAGGCGAAGGACCTGCTCGAGCTCGAGAAGCGTCGCGACCCCGAGACGCCGCCCGCACTCGTGCTCGTGATCGACGAGTTCGCCGCGCTCGCGGGCGAGGTGCCGGAGTTCGTCGACGGCGTCGTCGACATCGCCCAGCGCGGTCGCTCGCTCGGCATCCACCTCATCATGGCGACGCAGCGTCCCGCCGGCGTCATCAAGGACAACCTCCGCGCCAACACGAACCTCCGCGTCGCCCTGCGCATGGCCGACGAGTCGGATTCCAAGGACGTCGTCGACGACCCCGTGGCGGCCCGATTCGACCCCAGCATCCCCGGCCGCGGTATCGCCAAGACCGGCCCCGGCCGTCTCGTTCCCTTCCAGTCGGCCTATGCCGGTGGCTGGAGCACCGATGAGGTCGTCGCCGCCGACGTCAGCGTCGCGGAGCTCCGCTTCGGGTCGGTGCAGCGCTGGGAGGTCGACGAGAAGCCCGAAGACCCGGCCGCCGAGGTCGATCCCGGACCCAACGACCAGAAGCGCATCGTCGCCACCCTCGTCGCCGCCGCGAACCGAGCGGCGATCCCGGCACCCCGTCGGCCCTGGCTCGACGACCTCGAGACCACCGTCGACATCCGTTCGCTGCCCGCGGGTCGCGCCGGGTCGATCCTGATCGGCAAGAGCGACATCCCCGAACGCCAGCTGCAAGAGGCGGTGTACTTCGATCCCGACCGCGACGGCTCGATGCTCGTGTACGGCACCAGCGGCTCGGGCAAGTCGACGGTCCTCCGCACGATCGCCATCGCCGCCGCGACGACGGGCCGCCGTGCCGAGAACATCGAGGTCTACGGTCTCGACTTCGGCTCGGGGTCGCTCAAGAGCCTCGAGATTCTGCCCCATGTCGGGTCGGTGATCCCCGGCGACGACGCCGAGCGTGTGCAGCGCATCATGCGCTCGCTCGGGAAGGTGCTCGACGATCGCGGCAAGCGGTTCAGCGCCGCCAACGCGTCGACCATCGCGGAGTACCGCGAGCTCACCGGCCGTGACGAGGCGCGCATCGTGCTGCTCCTCGACGGGCTGCCGCAGTTCCGGGCGGAGTGGGAGTCCACCACGGCGCGGATGCCGTTCTACCAGGCGTTCATGCGGATCCTCGGCGAGGGACGTCCGCTCGGCGTCCACGTCGTGGCCACCGCCGACCGTTCCGGCTCGGTGCCGACGGCGGTCAGCTCGAACATCTCGCGCCGCGTCGTGCTGCGACTCTCGGACGAGAACGCCTACGCGCTGCTGAACGCGCCGAAGGACGTCCTCGACGAGCGCTCCGCGCCCGGGCGGGCGATCGTCGACGGCTTCGAGACGCAGATCGCCGTCCTCGGCGGCACGCCGAACGTCGCGGAGCAGACGAAGCTGCTCGGTCAGCTCGCCGACGAGCTGCGATCGCGCGGCGTGCGCGAGGTCGCGGAGATCGGGTCGCTGCCGACGCGTCTCGCGCCCGCGGACCTTCCCGACCGCATCGGCGAGTTCCCGGTGCTCGGCGTCGCGGAAGACACCCTGGCTGCGCGCGAGTTCGACCCCGTGGGAACGTTCGTCGTGGCCGGCCCGCCGATGGCGGGCAAGACGACCGCGATGAAGGCCATCATCACGTCGATGACGCGCCTCGACCCCGAGGTGACGCTGTTCCACTTCGGCGGCCGGCGCTCGCAGCTGCGCGACTTCGCGCCGTGGGTGCGCAGTGCCACGACGCCCGACGACGCGAAGGAGCTCGCCACCGAGCTGGCCGAGCTCGTCGCCGACGAGACCCTCGGGCGCCGCATCCTCATCGTCGTCGAAGACGTGCCGCAGTTCGCCGACTCGCCGGCGGAGCGCCCGCTGAAGGCCCTGTTCCAGGCGGTCAACCGCAGCGACCACCTGCTCATCGGCGACGCCGACGTCACGCAGGTGACCAGCGGATTCGGCCTCGTCGGCGACTTCAAGGGCGGGCGCAAGGGCGTCATCCTCAAACCGGATGCCTTCGACGGCGACGCCGTGTTCAAGGTGCCGTTCCCGAAGGTCAAGCGCAGCGACTTCCCCGAGGGCCGCGGCATCTTCGTGCAGGCCGGTCGTGCCGTCACGGTGCAGATGCCGCTGGTGGAGTCCGAGACCGTCGCGGCGTCTCGTCCGGTCGCGGCGGGCGCGGGGGAGGCCGTGTCGACCGACACCGTCACCGAGACCATCCGCTGAGTCGGATGTCGTCGGGGCGGGTCCGCGCGTCGCCAGCCACTGCGGGCGGGCGGTGGTGGGCGTGGATCGCGGGCGCCGGGATGACGTCCGCGGTCGTCTCGGCTGCCGTGATGTATCCACCGCTCCGGCGTATCCGGCTCGACCCCGGCCTCGCCCTTCCGATCATGGTGACGGCATCCGTGGTCGCGGTTCTCGCTCTCGGCGCGGCGGCCGTCGTCCGGCCCGCGGCAAGGCGAACGGATGCCGCGATCATCGCCACGATCGTCGCGGTGGCAATGGTCGCGGCGATCGGATACCGCGCTGTGGTGGGAACGTCTGCGGGCACGTCGTTCTCGGAAGCGCAACTGCGGCTGTGGTTCGCACTCGCCGTGGCGCAGGTCGTGCTCCTCGTCATCATCGCGGTGCAATCGCCCCGCACCCGGCGCGCCGATGAGGTGCGGCGTTGAGCATGCGAGCGACGATGCGGCGGTCATCGCCTACGTCCAGGCCGACCTCGAGCAGCTGTTCGCGTCGGTCGTCACGGTGACGCACTGAGCGTCTCTGTCGCTCCGGGCGCCGTGCCGCAGCGACCGCCTCACCACGACGAGCGCACTCCGCGAGCCGAACGCTCCATGTGGTGATCACCGTCGTCTCACCGATCGGGTGGCCAAGTGAGCGCACCGATGGACACGAAGTGGGACCCCGTCATCCCCTATCCGCTCTTCCTCGCGCCGACGGCGATCCTGGTCGGCCTCGCTGCCCTCTCCGGGGTTCTCGCGCTGGTGGTCGCCCTCAGTGCGCGAGCCGGCGACGAGTCAGGGCAGCGGGGTCCACTGGGCCCCACGGCGCCGGCCATGGTCAGTGCTTTCGCTTTCTCCTCCTCGTCCCCGACGGGGCACCCGGTGGGGTGACACCGTCTTCGGTGAGCAATGGGTGGCAGCAGCCGTTTGCGCCGGCGCGTTCGTCGTGCTGCTCTTCGGCGTGGCTGCCTCGTCCGCGAAGAGTCGTCGTCGCCGAGGCGCAGACGCATGAGCCCGTCCGCCGCGCACCTGGACGATGACCGCCCGCAGAGCGTGAACGTGGGATGACGTTCTTCAACGACAGTGCCACCGACTGGGCCGACGATCATTCCTTGAGCGCGGAGACGCGGTTCAGTCGCCTCGAAACGGTCGCTTTCCAGCGGCATTCCGAGATCTTTCATACCCTGGCGCTGCGCGTCGGAACGGCGGAGATGCGCGCCAGAACGGTGGTGGTACGTCGGGTGGTGGCTCAGCCGTGCCGTGTGGTTCTGGGATCGTGAAGGTGACCAGTGGTGGTGGTGCGTCTTCGCGATAGACCCGCCCGGTCGGTGAGGTCCAGACGAGGGTTCCACCCGCGAGTTGTACCACGTGCCATCTGGTGTGGTGTTTGACGTCGTGGTGGCGCTTGCAGAGGTCGGCGAGGTTGCACACGTGTGTCTTGCCGCCGTCGGATGCGGCGATGGTGTGGTCGAGTTCGCATCGGATGGCGGGTTGTCGGCATCCGGGGAACCGGCAGTGCCGGTCCCGGGCTCGCAGCAACCGGATCATCGCCGCGGTGGGCCGGTACGCGTCGCATTCCAGCACGGTTCCGGTGACGGGGTGGGTGAGCAGCCGGTCCCACGAGGTGGCGTTGCCCGCGAGCTCGCGGGCGGTGGCGGCGTCGATGGGGGAGCGCCCGGCTAGATCGGCCGGCCCCTCGTCCTGACCCATCAGCGTCAGCGCGGATACCGCGACCTGCACGTGTGCGCGGATCGCGCCGAGGGTTCCGTTGCCGTCACCGGTCGCGGTGGGATCGAGGGTCGGTGTTCCGGCCAGCAGGAGGTCGGAGAACACGTCGGCTCGAACCTGGTCGATGCTCCGGCCGTCGTCGATGAACGACGACCCGACATCAAGCGTCGTTTCGGCGTCGGGTGCGCGGCCATTCGCGTCGGCTCGCTCGTCAGGAACGCCCGCGGCGTCGCGCGCAGGTCGTGCGTTGATGATCTCCCGCGCCTGTCGCGTAAGTCGGTCGATGATTCCGTCGGCGATCACGGTCGGCAGCGTCGCGATCAAATCCGACATCCCGTCCGGGCCGGGCTTGACCGAGACGCACCTCCCCGCCGCGACCTCCTCGTGGCGTTCCGTGAACGATCGCGGGTGCACCCGTTCGGCGACCATCTGGAGCGCGTCGCGCACCCGGTTCGGGGCGTCGCGTTCGCACTTCTCGATCGCGAGGCGTTCGAACTCCGCACGGTCACCCGCCGGGATGACGCATCCGACGTCCTGGATGACCCGCACGTGCCCGCGGACGATCCGCCCGGCCTCCCATGCCGCCATCGTCAACGGGTAGTTGTCGACGAGGTCTCGGGCTTCGTCGATGCGACGCTGCAACGTCCGGTCGGTCGCGACGAACACCCCGGCAAGCTCGGCGGCGATCCCACGCAGTGCCATCTCCCGCGCCTTCACCCGCTCGGACGCGCCCGCCGACTGCTGCTCAGCCAGCACCCCCGCCGCCGCCAGAACCCGCACCTCCCGGACCTGCCCGGCCCGCACCACATCCGCAGCCGCCTCGGCATCCGCGACCAGCGCCGCGAGCGCGGCGACGTCGGCGTCGCTGCCCATCCCGCTGTCGGATGCGTGGTTCGAATGCATGTTCTAATCATGGCACCGACCTCCGACATTCATCCGAACTGTCCACAGGCTGCGGCATCCGCGCGATCGACCGTCGGAACATGCCGCAGCGCAGCCGTCCGAACCTGACGCGTCACGCACGTTCGGACCGCGGTGGAGCCTCCCGAGCGCCTGGGTTCCGCTCATCATCATCGCCGTCGTCAACATCGTTCCCGCCGCGATCGTTCTGGCTGGCCGCGGCCGCGGCTCACATCGCCCTGCACGTCTTCCTCTCGCGCGTCGTCCGATTCCGCGGGGGTGGTCCGATGTCGAGAAGCTCGAGATGACGATGGCGCCGGAGGCCATGTCGCCTCGCACGAAGGCCGCGCTCGCGGGTGTCGGCCACCTCACCTGAGCCCACCGACGGGCGGGATGGAAAAGACCGCGGTATCACGGCGCGTCCTCTCGGCATGAAGGGCGGAACTGCGCCACGGGCTGTCAGAGGAAAGCGATTGCCTAGCACATTCCGAGATGGGGAGTTCTCCCCATCGACCTCGGGCCTGGGCTGCCGATAGGTTTTGGGTGTCGGCTCCGGAGGGGGGTCGGGACATCTACTTTCAGGAGGGCCGTCATGGCTGATTTCGGTGCGTCTTATGGCGAGATGGAGCAGGTTGCGAGTTCGCTGGCGCAGGCTCGTGATGACATTCAGGGTCAGCTGGACACCCTGAAGTCGCAGGTCGACACGCTTCTGGGCGATGACTTCAAGACGCAGCACGCGTCGGGCAAGTTCGGTGAGGGCTACTCGGAGCTCACCACGGGTCTGAAGAACGCGGTCGATGGCATCAACGACATGTCCGAGTCGCTGCTGGGCATGATGCGCGCGATCCAGGACCTCGACCAGCAGCTCGCCGGCAGCTGATCTCGTCTTCTCGGAGCCGAGGCGTCCTGGGCGCCTCGGCTCCGCTCGATTCTCGGAGGTGACCATGGTCGACGTGCGGATCGACTACGGCGCGATGCGCACCAGCCGCAACGCTTACGCGAACATGCGGGATGTTCTCGACGGGGCGACACGGGCGATGTCGAACGTGTCGGGCGCGGCCGTGCCCCAAGACGTGCTGCGGCGGCGTCTCGAGGATCTCCACGATTCGTGGGGTGGCGGTATCGACAAACTCGCCCGCTATGCGGAAGACGCGGGCACGGGACTCGAGGGCATTCTCGAGGCATTCCAGCAGCTCGACACCGAGCTCGGCAACAGCATGGTTCCGCAGGAAGGATCGGCGTCGTGACCGACTTCTCCGCTCTCGGCTTCGACCCCGCCCCTGGCGATGTCGCGACGCTCTCCGGATATGTGGATGCGCTCACCACCAGCTGCGACGGCGTCGATGACGCGCTGTCGATGATGGACGGCTCCGACGACGCCGCCTGGATCGGGAAGTCGGCGACGGCGTTCCGCGCCGCACTCAGCGAGGACTTCCGACCGCACCTCAGTGACACCGGCGAGGCGTTGCGCACATCGCGGACGGCCCTCGCGACCTGGACCGATCAGCTCACCAACTACCAGCGGCGTGCCGCAGCGCTCGCGGAGGAGGCCTCAGCGGCATCCGCGAGCGTCGCCTCATCGGAATCGGCCCATGCGCAGGCGCAGGCGAACAAGGACGCCGAGGACGCCGACCCGGATGCCGTGTCGAACGCGTCGACGGCGCTGGCGAACGCGCAGGGCGAGCTGGAGTCGATCCGCGCGCGTGCTCGTCAGCTCAAGGACGAGGTCGACGCCGATGCCGCCGCCGCGGCCGGAGCGCTGCTGTCCGCGAGCGACACGCTGAACTCCTACGCCGGCAACCCGGTCATGAACTTCCTTGGCTCGGCCGGCGACTGGCTCGCCGACGCAGGCAACTGGCTCATGGACAACGTGGTGCCGATCCTGGAGGACATCCTCCGGGCGGCGCTGCCGATCATCGCGATCCTCTCGCTCTTCATCCCCGTCCTCGGCACGGTGGCGCTCATCATGTCCATCGCGCTCGTCGCGATCGACGGCCTGCAATGGGCGACCGGTCGCGGAACGTTCGCCGAGTTCGCCACCGGCGCCCTCGGACTGCTGGCGGGTGGTGCGCTCGGGCAGGCTGCAAAGGCGCTGATCGGCCCCGGTGGACAGGTGCTCATCCCGTCGATCCAGGGCATGACGCCGGCCATGGCCGGCGGTGGAGCCGCGGCGGGAAGCGTCGCCGTGGCGCTCAACGTCAATCTGCCCAACATGGTCGCGAACACCTACTGGACCGTGAACAGTGCGATGGACGCCCACAGCAAGGGGACGGACTTCGTCGACAGTCTGACCGGGCCGTGGCAGAACCTCTCCGAGCGGTTCAACAACACCCTGCGTGGCAACGGTCCGCGCACCGACGAGGAGGTCTGATGACCGAGCAGGAGGCGACGCTCGACCCGATCGCGGCTGAGGGTGCGCCGCTGCGGGTCTGGCAGCGCGTGCCCCAGGGGTGGATCGAGTTCCGCTCGTTCGGCGATCGTTCGCCGCAGGAGTGGCTCGACTGGTACCTCGTGAGTGCCGAGGGCTGGCTCCCGGATGCCGCGCGTGAGGCGATCGTCGCCGGCTTCCGCGCCGGCGTCGAGCTGTTCGCCGACACCGCCTTCGCCTTCGCCGGTGTCTCCCTGACGTTGGGCGAGCGCCCGGCGGCGTTCTTCCTCTGCACGAATGTGGTGCCGGGGGCGGCCGAGACCGACGCCGCCGCGACGGCCTTCCACCGGCTGCTCCCGCTCGCGCGGTTCGGCGAGGGCGGGCGCAGCGAGAGCTTCACCACCCCGGACGGTCGCGTCGGCACGATCACCCTCGGTGCGTCGACGGACGGCGGGATGCCGCACCTCACCGCGGTCGGCGAGATCCGTCTTCCCGGCGGCGCGGGCACAGCCGTCGTCATGGGGTTGTGCTCCGACCCGCAGCAGTCGGCCGAGCTGGCGCTGCACGTCGCGTTCGCGCTCACGACGACGCAGGCTCTGCCCGAGGGCGCCGAGCCCGCGGAGCCCGAGCCCGTCGCCACGTAGCATTCTGTCCATGGCGTTCGCTTTCATCCAGGCAGCATCCCGCCCGCTCCTCGAGACAGGCGAGGCGGGGGAGCCTGCGGCATCCGCGGGGCCGTCCGAAGCCGATCGTGCTGTCGCCGTCCTGCGTGCCGACTACGAGCGATGGTCGCGCTGGGCGCTCGGAATCGTCGGATTCGTCGCTGCCGCGGGCGGCGTGTTCTTCGCGGGCGGGCTGGTCGCGACCGTCGTGGCCATGGGCGTCGTGACACCGGACACCGTCATCGCCATCGCGATCTCAGCCGGGGTCGCCCTCGCCGGGGCAGCGCTGCTCGTGGCGCTGTGGCGCAGCGGCCGTGCACTTACTCGCGCAGCCTCGTATTGGCTGCGTGCGCCGTACGTGAACGGCCAGCGCGCGCCGCGCGCCGCCGGATGGGTACAGGCGCGTACCGTCAACCTCGAGCCGCGCATCCTGGTCCGTCTGAGCACGGCGACCTTGGCGCTGCTCGTCGCCATCGGCGGTGTCGCGGTCTTCGTGCGTGACCTCGGCGCCGGCGTCTCGGTTTTCACGGTGCCGGTCCTGCTGGTCGGCATCTGCGGCGCCCTCAGCGGCATCGGTCAGATCAGCGGCGTATTGCGTATCGTCAACGGCCTGAGTGCGGGCGACCCGCTGTGGGCGTGGCTGACGCGCTCGGTGCGCGCGCGCTGAGGCACGCTTCACCTGCCGCGTACGCTGGCCCCGTGATCCTGCCGTCGTCGCCGCCGAGCCGCGTGCACGCGTTCGCCACACGTGCCTTTGCGATCGTTGCCGTGATTCCGTCCGTTGCGCTGATCGTATTCCTCGTGGGGTCGCTGATCCTCTCGGGCGGGCAGGTCAGCGAGTCCACAAGGGCCAAGTGGGCCGTCGCGGCGCCGTATCCGCTCTTCGTCATGCCCGCCGGAGTCCTGATCGCGCTAGCCGGTGCATTCGTGGTCTTGGCCGTCGTCTCGGTGGCGACCGCGCGTCGCGACGATGTGCCGGGTCTGCGCGGACTTATCGGGCCTGGCATTGCCGCCGCGATCGCTGCGGTCCTGTTCGCCGGTATGACGCCGGAGCGCGGCGTGCGTGCGGGGGACATGGTGTGGGGTGCCCAATGGACCGCGGCCCCGATCTCGGCTCTCGCGGTCGTCATCCTGGTCGTGGGCATCGCCGTGCTCTCCCGACGTTCCTCGATTGGTGAGCGATGACGGCGGGCCGGCTGAGGCACTCGCGGAGCAGCTCATACCGCCACCGCGCGACAGGGCGAGCGCGACGCACGTTTGCCATGGCCCTGGCCACGGGAATGGTAGTGATCATGACGGGATGCAGTTCCGCAGCCGAAGCACCGACGGGAGATGCGCTCTACCGCGACGGCGAGGATCGATACCTCTCGTACGCGACGACCATGCATTCGGTGATCATGGCGATCCACGATGGTGAGTGGAAGGTGGATCAGGGGTCGTGGGGCGCCTCGCCTATCCCGTGCCGGACAGAGGGCGGCTCCGACGGGTATGCCTTCTCGTGGGCCCGACTGCTGGAGCAGGATGCCCCGGATGTCGACGCGATCGTGGCGGCATCATCCGCTGCCTTCGAGGCCGCAGACATGTCGGCGACCACCACGACCTACGGCGAGGGAGACCGCCAGGAAGTCAACGTGATCGCGACGGGTGGTCCCGTCGTTCGTGGCGTCGTGACCATCCGCCCTGCCCTGGGTACGATCCGAGTGACCGCGGAACCCGGGTGCTTCCCCGGTGACGCCGCGAAGCTGTATGACATGGTTTTCGCCGGCATCTCCTACCCCGGACTCGCCCTGCGCGTGCCGGCCTTCGAGGGGCCCGATTGGCAACCCCGGTTCTATTTCCCCGAGGACGGCAGCCCGGTGTACTGGAACGAGGACGGAACGCCGATCGAACCTCCGCCCGCGTCCACCGACTTTCCCGTCGCCCCGTACGGTGGTGACTCATAGGCTTCCTCCACACCACGGCTCGCGGCTGGGCAGAAGGCCACTCGCTCGCCGCTGACGTCCGATTCGCGCAACTCGAGGCTGTGGCCTACCAGCGGCATCCGGAGATCTTCCAGCACTTCGGCGCCGACGGCGCCGCGATGGCGCACCGCCTGCACGCGAACGCGAAGAGGTCATCGTTACATCGCATCCTCGACGTCGTGCTGTGGGCCCTCGTGATCGGCGCGTTCTTCGCACCGATCGCGGGCCTCGCCGTGCTCATGGGCGACCGCTTCGACTTCCACCGCATCGAGGCCCAGCGGGCGATGCCGATCGCGGGCGCGATGTTCACCGTCGCGGCGGTCAGCCAGGCCACCCTCCTGGTCATCTGGCTGGTCCGGGGCGCCCGGTTCTCGTGGCCGGAGTTCTCCATCCACCTCGTGGCGGCGGCGATGGCACTTCTCGCGCTGGGCACGATGCCCGGCGTCGCCGAGCTCGACGACTACACGGGGTGGCAGCAGTGGCGGGTTCCGGTCCTCATCGCGCTCGGCGTCGCCGGGCTGGCAGCCCTCGTGATGCTGGTGCGCTTCCGCGTCCGCGAGCCCGATGGCGACGGCGAGGGCGCGCCCGAGACAGGCCTCAGCGTCGGCGACATCCGCGCCCGCATCGCGGCGCTGCCGGCGGGTGAGCGTCAGGCCATCGTCGACGACCGGAACGCCGCGCTCGCCGTGCTGCACGAGCGTGGCCTGATCGATGCCGAAACCCTCGAGCGGGCCCTCGGGTGCGAGCCGGGAACGCTGTTCCTCCTCGACGCCGAGCGGCCCGCGTGAGCCGGTGGCTGCGGCGGGCCGACCGGGTCAGATGTTCGGGCGACCGTAGGTCTCGAGGAAGCGCAGCCACACCTCGCTGAGCGTCGGGTACGCCGGCACGGCGTGCCACAATCGCGCGAGCGGAACCTCGCCGACGACCGCGATCGTCGCAGCCTGCAGCAGCTCGCCGACATCCGCCCCGACGAACGTCGCTCCGATGAGAACGCCGCGGTCCTCGTCGACGATCGCCCGTGCCTGACCGGAGTAGGCGTCAGACCGCGTCGACGCGCCCGCGATCCACGAGAGGTCGTAGTCCAGCACACGGATGTTGCGTCCCGCAGCACGCGCGGATGCCTCGGTCTCGCCGATCGATGCCACCTCGGGGTCGGTGAACGTCACCTGCGGCACGGCGCCGTGGTCGGCGGTCGCGACGTGCGCGCCCCATGGGGCGTCGTCGATGGTGCCCCCGGTCGCCCGCGCGACGATCACGTCGCCCGCGGCGCGGGCCTGGTACTTGCCCTGGTGGGTGAGGAGGGCGCGGTGGTTGACGTCGCCGACCGCGTAGAGCCAGTCGGATCCGCGGACGAGCATCGTGTCGTCGACCTCCAGCCACGAGCCGGGCTGGAGGTCGACGGCATCCAGCCCGAGATCGTCGGTACGCGGGACGCGACCGGTCGCGACGAGCACCTCGTCGGCGCGGACGCGCGTGCCGTTCGACAGCTCGAGCTCGACCTGACCGTCGTCGACGCGCTGGGCGGAGACGAGGTCGGTGTGCAGCAGCACCCGCGCGCCGCGGTCGGTCAGCGACTGCGCGACGAGGTCGCCCGCGAAGGGCTCCATCGGTCCGAGCAGCCGGCTGCGCGCGATGAGCGTCACCTCGCTGCCGAGGTCGACGAACGCCGTGGCCATCTCCGCGGCGACGACACCGCCGCCGACGATCGCGAGCGAGCCCGGGATCTCCTGCACGGCGGTCGCTTCGCGACTCGTCCACGGAGAGACATCGGCCAGGCCGGGGATATCGGGGAGGAGAGCCGCCGAACCGGTGCACACCGCGACGGCGTGACGTGCGATGAGGGTGGTGAGCGAGCCGTCGGGTCCGGCGACCTCGACGCGCTTCTCGCCGGAGAGGCGGCCGTGCCCGCGGACGAGGTCGACGCCGGCCCCCTGGAGCCACTCGACCTGCGACGCGTCGTTCCAGTCGGAGGTCAGCGAGTCGCGGCGGCGAAGCACCCCGGCGACGTCGATCTCGCCCGTCACAGCCTGCTTCGCACCGTCGACCGCGCGCGCCGCGCGGAGGGCGGCGCCGGCTCGCAGCAGACCTTTCGACGGCATGCACGCCCAGTACGAGCACTCGCCGCCGACGAGTTCGCTCTCGACGATGGCGACGCTCAGGCCGCCCTGCACGGCGCGGTCGGCGACGTTCTCTCCGACGGGACCGGCTCCGATGACGACGAGGTCGTAGGTGCGTTCGCTCATGTCGCGACGCTAACCCCGGTTGCGGGCTGTGCGCCAGCACTTGCGCTCAGCGGGGTCGCGCGTGCCGCCAACGGGCTGAGCGGCTCGATCCGACCCGTGAGCGGGGATGGCAGGGGGTTGAGCCTGTGCGCGGTCCGGTCGGGCGGCGATTCGTCGGCCGGCGACGCAGGGGAGTTCTCCCCATCGACGCGGCGTCCAGGCCCCCGATAGCGTGTGAGCGTCGGCCGGACCGAGCCGGCGGAGGGGGCCCGATGTCAGACGTCGAGATCTACTATCACGCGCTCACGAGCGCCGCGGATGCGATCCAGACGCGGGTCTCGAGCGCGGTGATGGACAACGCCGACATCCAAGGCGACGACACCGGTGTCGAGAACCCCGCGCACCGGGTCGCGCTCCGTCTCGAGATGAACCGGCGGCTGAGCGGACTGAATCGCGCCGTGCTCGAGCGCACGACCGCGGCATCCGAGGTCGGCGCGTTGCTGACCGCGATCGCGACGCGCTACTCCGACCTCGACGTCGAGCTCACCGGGCAGGAGCAGCCGTGACCCTCACCTCTCCGAACCGCGGCTACCCGCTCGAACGCCTCGAGGGCAATCCCGGGTCGATGAGCTGGTGGAGCAGCGCGTTCAGCCGTGTCGCCGGCTCGCTCGGTGAACTCCGTACGACCGTCCAGTCCGCGACCGATCTCGACGGTGTCGGTGCATCGATCCGGTCGGCTCGCTCCAAAGCGCAGGAGGTCGCCAGCGCCTTGGCCGCGGAGATCGCCGAGGCGGAGCTTCTCGCGGGGGTGCTGCAGCGGTACGCGGACGCGTTCTCGTCGTCGGCGGAGGCGGCGAACCGGCTCATCGACGACATCGAGTCCGCCCACGCTTCGTTGGCATCGGCATCAGCCGCAGCCGATGAAGCGGGGCTGAACGCGCTGTGGACCTCGCGCTCCGGCGAGCCGGCCGACGTCCGGCGCGCGAACGATGCGGCGCAGGATGCCGTCGCCGCCCGGGATGCCGCGGCGCGCGATCTGGCCGATCTGTGGGAGCAGTTCGAGAGCCACTACTCCGCCTGGGATGCGGCCTACGACGCGGCGCTCGCCGAGCTCGCCGGCGGTGCGGGGCCGGCGATGACGTCGCAGGCGCAGAACCTGCTCGACCAGCTGCTCGCGGCGGACACCCCGCAGGCGGTGCTCGAGCTGTGGCTCGCACACCCCGAGCTGCAGGACGAGATCGCCCGAGCGCATCCCGACATCATCGGCAACCTCGACGGCATCCCGTACGACGTCCGCGGGCGGGTCAACCGAGAGCGCCTGGAGGCGTTGTACAACTCCAACCTGACCGGAGAGTTCGGCGACCAGATCGACGCGCTCTGGAACACCCTCGTGCAAGGTGCACCGCCGCCACTTCTGGTTTCGTTCGATCCGGACGGCTCGGCTCAGGTGACGGCCGCTCTCGCGTACGGCGACCTCGCGACCGCGACCGACATCAACGTGCTCGTGCCCGGGATGCTGTCGAACGTGACGGGGATGGGCGAATGGGGCGATTCTGCGCGTGCGCTCAACGCCGCCGGGTCGAACATCGCGAGTGTCGTGTGGTTCGGGTACGACTCGCCCACCGTCGCAGAGGAGCCGTCCATGCAGCGGGCGAACGACGGCGCTCCGGCTCTTCGTGCCTTTCTGCTCGGTCTTGACGCAGTGCACCCCGCGGCAGAGAAGGCCGTCATCGCGCACTCTTATGGCAGCACCACCGCCGCCCTCGCGATCGGGTCACGCCCGGACGCTCTCGGCGTCGACCAGTTCATCGCCGTGGGATCGGCCGGATTCCCGAGCGACCCGCAGATCTTGTCGAACCTTCAGAACGCCGAGGGCCTGAGGATGTACGCGACGCTGTCCGAGAACGACGCCTGGGCGCGGATCGGCCGCGACACGAGCTGGGCTGGCGCGCACGGCACCGTACCGGAGACTCTTCCGGGAATGACGGAGTTCGGCAGCGACGGTGGCCGCGCCGACGGCGAGGACCTCGCCCCGACACCTGGGCATGCCGCGCATTCGGGTGGGAACGGGCCGCTTCCCTCCGGGGACGGCGAGGGATACCTCGTGGAAGGATCGGAGTCGTTCTACAACATCCAGCAGATCATCCTGACCGGTGAGCCCGGGACGGAGATGGACGGCGAAGGCAGCGAGAGCGGCTTCTGGGATCTGCCCGACTGGCTGGAGTGGCTGCCCGTTGACCCTTACCGGACGTGACTGATGAGATCGACCTCGCGGATGACGATGACGGCGCTCGCCGTCGGATTGGTGTTGACGATGACCGGATGCGGTGGGCAGGGCGATCCCGGATCGACCGGAGGCGCCGGTGGCGGCGAGTCCGGTGAGACGTACGCCCAAGCCGAGCAGCGGTTCACGGCGCTCGCGACCGGCGTGCACTCGGTCATCATGGCCATCGAGCCGACCGAGTGGAGTGTGGTCGACGGCGCGTATGGTGCTCACCCGACCGGGTGCCAGTCGGGCCTCAGCGAAGAGGGCGGGTATCGTCTCGTGGCGGTCCGCGGGATCGAGCTTCCCGGCCGTGACCCGCTGGAGGTCGCTCAGGCGGCCACGGGAGCTTTCGATGCTCTCGGTATCGACAGCGACACCGCCGACCGTGGGCAGGGAGATGCGCGCGAGGTGACCGTCGTCGCGACAGGCGGCATCGCCGAGCGGACTGTGGTCACCATTCGCCCGGCAACGGGCCAGGTGAGGGTGTCGGCCGAGACGGAGTGCGCGCCCGGATCAGCGCACGACCTCGCGACGCAGGTCTTCGGCGAAGAACGGCTGCCCGCGGATGTCTGGCGCC
Organism: Microbacterium sp. M4A5_1d; assembly: GCF_053345465.1. Lineage (NCBI taxonomy): Bacteria > Bacillati > Actinomycetota > Actinomycetes > Micrococcales > Microbacteriaceae > Microbacterium > Microbacterium sp. M4A5_1d. The sequence goes on along the minus strand of NZ_JBKFAD010000003.1, from coordinate 641,127 downwards.
GGCTCCCGGCCTTCGACGGTCCGACATCCGAGCCGTCGTTCTCGTTCCCGCCCGACGGGCCGCTGTACTACGACGAGTCCGGCAACCCCGTGCAGCCGCAGCCCAGCGGCGACTGATCGCGTGCGCGCTCGTCAGCGTCTCGCCGTCGTCGCGACGATCGTCGCCGTTGCGGGCCTGACCGGTGCGTGCGCCGGTACGCCCGACGCGGATCCGTACCCCCGGGCGCGCGAGCAGTTCACGGCGATGGCCGACGAGCTGCATACGGTGATCATGGCCATCGAGCCGACCGATTGGCGAGTCGACCAGGGACAGTACGGAGCCCGCCCGAGCGGATGTCAGCTGGGCGTCAGCTCGGACACGGGATATTCGTTCACGGCGGTGCGCGCGCTCGATCTGCCGGGCCGGGAAGCCGCGGAGATCGCGGCGGCGGCATCCGAGGGCTTCGCCGAGCTCGGTGTCGACGCGGAGACCGTCGAGCGGGGTTCAGGGGATGCGCGGGAAGTGACGGTGGTGGGCGAGAGCGATGCCGCGCGCACCGTGGTGGTGATCCGTCCGGTCGATGGCCGTGTGCTCGTCTCCAGCGAGACCGCCTGCACGCCCGGGTCGAGCTCGGAGATCCTCACTGCGATCTTCGGGGAGGAGCAGTATCCCGACGACGTCTGGCGTCGGCTTCCCGCGACGGAGGGGCCGTCATCGGTGCCGCAGTTCTCCTTTCCGCCCGGCAGCCCCCTCCACTACGACGCCACCGGCGCGCCCATCCTGCCCCCGCCCCGCTGACCTCCTCGTCGACTCGCCAGAAAGTGCGGGTGCGGGAGGGGCGGCATCCGCATTCTGTGGCGAGTCGACGCAGCAAAACCTCGGAACGGTCGTGTCCGATTTCCGCGAGCCGGTGTCGGCGGAGCGTGTCAGGCTGGGGGCATGACCAGTGACGGGATGACCTTCGACGAGCGGTATCGCGCCATCGACGCGCGCGACCGCCGCTTCGACGGCCAGTTCGTCACGGCGGTGCGCTCGACGGGCATCTACTGCCGCCCGAGCTGCCCCGCGCGCACACCTCAGCCCGCCAACGTGACCTTCTACCCGACGAGCGCCGCCGCTCACGAGGCCGGATACCGCGCGTGCAAACGCTGCCTGCCCGAGGCCACGCCCGGGTCGCCGCAGTGGAACCTGCGCGGCGACCTCGCCGCGCGAGCGATGCGTCTCATCGCCGACGGGGTCGTCGACCGCGAGGGCGTTCCGGGGCTCGCATCGCGCCTCGGTTACTCGTCGCGTCACCTCACCCGACTGCTCACCGCGGAGCTGGGGGCCGGCCCGCTCGCGCTGGCCCGCGCGCACCGTGCCCACACCGCACGTGCCCTGCTCGTCGACACCGACCTCGCCATCGCCGATGTCGCCTTCGCCGCGGGGTTCGCGAGCGTGCGGCAGTTCAACGAGACGGTCGGTGAGGTCTTCGCAATGCCTCCCGGCCAGCTGCGCGCGCGCCGGCAGGCGGGGGAGCGGATGCCGGGCCGCATCGACCTCGTCCTCCCGGTGCGCGAGCCGTTCGACGCCGCGGGCCTCTTCGGATGGATGCGGGCCCACGCCATCCCCGGGGTCGAGTCGGGCGACGAACGCTCGTTCGCCCGCGTGATCCGTCTCGCCGGGGGACCGGCGTGGTTCGAGGTGCGCCAGGATGACGCGGGGCGCGTGCGCCTGCGCGCCGAGCTGGCCTCGCTGGCCGACCTGTCCACCCTCATCGCGCGGGTCCGGCGGCTGTTCGACCTCGACGCCGATCCGACGGCGATCGACGAGGCCCTCGCGCGGCATCCCGCACTCGCGCCTCTCGTGGCGAGGATCCCGGGCGTCCGCCTGCCCGCGGCGATGGACCCCGACGAGATGCTCATCCGCGCGATGATCGGCCAGCAGATCAGCGTCGCCTCCGCCCGCACCGTGCAGGGGCGCCTGACCGCCGAGCTCGGCGAGCCCGTCCAGACCGCCGCCGGCCCCGCGACACTCTTCCCGACGATGGCGGCGATCGCCGAGCGCGGCGCTGAGGTGCTGCGCGGGCCCGGGGCGCGCATCCGGGCGATCGTCGGCGCCGCCACCGCGCTCGCCGACGGCTCGCTGCGGCTGTCTCCCGGTGACGACACGCACGAGCAGCGCGCGGCGCTCCTCGCCTTGCCCGGCATCGGCCCCTGGACCGCCGACTATGTGCGGATGCGGGTGCTCGGCGACCCCGACATCCTGCTGCCCGGCGACGTCGCGGCACGCGCGGGGGCGGCCGCCGCCGGTATCCCCGCCGGCCCGTCCGAGCTGGTCGCCTGGGCCGAACGCGCCGCCCCCTGGCGCAGCTACCTCATGGCCCACCTCTGGTACGCCGCCCCCGTCACGCAGGCGTGGCGCGAAAGCGCGACCGAGCCGACCCTCCCGCCGTCCCGAAAGGCCCGAGCATGACCGCCGTCTCCCACGCCCCCGCCCCGATCGACGCCACCCGGGTCGAGACCGCTTCGATCCAGACGGTCGAGACGCCCGACGGTCCCTTCACGATCCTCGAGGCGCGCGGCGAGGTGCTCGCGTCGGGGTGGACGGCCGACCCGGTCGCGATCGTCGATCGGCTCCGGCCCGCCGCCCGCCCCATGCGGGTCGTCGAGGCCCGCACGGATGCCGCCGCCGCGGTCGCCGCGTACTACGCCGGCGACCTCGCGGCGATCGACGCGGTGCCGGTGCGCCAGTCGGGCACGGCGATGCAAAGCGCCGGCTGGCAGGCGCTCCGGCGGATCACGCCGGGCGAGCCGCTGACCTACACCGGCTTCGCGGCGGCGCTCGGTTCTCCCGGAGCCGTGCGTGCCGCGGCATCCGTCTGCGCGCGCAACGCCGCGGCCCTCTTCGTGCCGTGCCACCGCGTACTCCGCACCGGTGGGGCGCTCGGCGGGTTCGCCTGGGGCGTCGAGGTCAAGCAGAGTCTCCTGACGCGCGAGGCGCGGCTGAGCGGCTGAGCCGGCGCCAGTTTTTCCTTGCACTCAGCGAATACTCAGGTATAGCCTGGAGGGCTCCCGTGTGTGCAGCGGGTGCTCTGTCCGCTCGACCTCAGGAGGAAGCCATGTCCCCGGCCATCGTCATCACGAAGTCCGTCGCTCTCCTCATCATGGTTGACGGACGCCCCGCACGCGGAGGAATCGCCCGGTAGCTCCGGGAAGCGCTTCGCCGCTTCCGACGTTTCCTCCCGCGGGGCCCCGGTCCCGCTTCGCCGCGCTCGCGCGCGCCCCTCGCCGTCTTCGGCATCCGCTCGACACACCTCAGGATCATGACTTCCTCGACGCCCCCTCGTCTGTCCACGCCGCGCGCGCTCGCGCGTCTGCTCCCCTTCGCCAAACCGGTGCTGCCCCGGCTGAGCCTCGGCTTCGCCAGCGCGCTCATCGCGAGCCTGCTGGCTCTCGGCATCCCGCTCGTCCTCGAGGTGATCGTCGGCCCTGACGGCCCGATCAACTCGGGCGACCCGTGGCTCATCGTCCTCGGCGCCGGCGCCGTGCTCGCCCTCGGTCTGCTCGAGGCCCTCATGGTCTGGGCGCGCCGCTGGTTCGTCCTCGCCCCGGCGACCAAGGTCGAGTACGAACTGCGCACCGACTTCTTCGCGCGCCTGCAGCGGCTGCCGGTCGCCTTCCACGACCGCTGGCAGTCGGGTCAGCTGCTCAGCCGGATGATGCAGGACATCAGCCTCATCCGTCGCTGGCTCGCCTTCGGCATCGTCCTGCTCGTCGTGAACATGCTCACGATCGTCGTCGGCTCGATCATCCTGTTCCGGTGGCACTGGCTGCTCGGCACGATCTTCGTCGTGGTCTCGGCGCCGCTGTGGATCGCGGGATTCATCTTCGAGAACCGCTACGGCCTGCTCTCCCGGCAGAGCCAGGACCAGGCGGGCGACCTCGCCACAGCCGTCGAGGAGTCGGTCCACGGCATCCGCGTGCTGAAGGCGTTCGGCCGCGGCGGACACGCCCTGCAGAAGTTCACGCGCCAGGCCGAGACCCTGCGCGAGACCGAGGTCAAGAAGGCCAAGGCGGTCGGCTGGATCTGGTTCTGGCTCGTGCTGCTGCCCGACATCGCCTTCGCCCTGTGCCTCGGCGCGGGCATCTACCTCGTGCAGGCGGGCGAGCTCGGCGTCGACTCGCTGATCGCGTTCTTCGCGATGGCGACGATCCTGCGCTGGCCCGTCGAGTCGATCGGGTTCCTCTTTTCGTTCCTCGTCGACGCACGGACGGCCACCGACCGCATCTTCGAGGTGTTCGACGAGCAGAACACCATCGTCGACCCCGAGAACCCCGCGACCATCGCGCAGCCGCGCGGCGAGCTCGTCTTCGAGGGCGCTCATTTCCGGTACCAGGACGCCCCCGAGAGCGAGCGCGACCTGCTCGACGGCATCGACCTCGCGCTGCGGCCGGGGGAGACGATGGCGCTCGTCGGACTCACCGGCTCGGGCAAGACGACGCTCACGACCCTGCCGGGGCGCCTGTACGACGTCACGGGAGGCCGCGTGCTGCTCGACGGCGTCGACGTGCGCGACCTGCGGCTCGACGAGCTGCGCCGTCACGTCGGCATGGCGTTCGAGGACGCGACGCTGTTCTCGCAGACCGTCCGAGAGAACGTGCTGCTCGGTCGCGAGGACCTCGAACGCGGCAGCGAGGAGGCCGAGCGCGTCATGCGCGAGGCTCTCTCGGTCGCGCAGGCGAACTTCGTCGACTCCCTTCCGAACGGCGTCGACACGGTCATCGGCGAAGAGGGGCTGAGCCTGTCGGGCGGACAGCGGCAGCGCCTGGCGCTCGCCCGAGCCGTGGCCGCGCGCCCGGCCGTGCTCGTGCTCGACGACCCGCTGTCGGCGCTCGACGTCGACACCGAGGCGCTCGTCGAAGATGCGCTGCGCGAGGTGCTGGCCGACACGACGGCACTCATCGTCGCGCACCGCCCCTCGACCGTGACCCTTGCCGATCGTGTGGCGCTGCTCGAGGAGGGGCGGGTGACCGCGGTCGGCACCCACTCCGAGCTGCTGCGCACGAGCGAGCACTACCGGCACGTGATCTCGAGCCTCGAGGACGAGCAGGACCGACACGAGCAGGAACGACAGGATGAAACGGAGGTGACCCTGTGAGCACCGTCACCGGGACGAGCGGCGAGGACCGCTCCGATTACACCCGCGAGGAGAGCCGAGAGATCCGGCGACGCTCGCTGCGTCTGCTCGGGTCGCTGGTCTCCCCGCTGCGCATGCAGCTGGCGCTGGCGGCGGTCGTGCTCGTCATCTCGACCGCGCTGCGCGTCGCGGGCCCCGCGCTCGTCGGCTGGGGCATCGCCAACGCGCTGCCGGCCGTGCAGGAGCAGGCTGACTGGATGCCGACCATCGCGGTCGTCGTCGTCTTCCTCATCACCGCCGTCGGCGGCGCAGCGCTCATCGGCTGGTACGCCGTGGTCGCGGCACGTCTGACCCAGGCGGTCATGATCGACCTGCGCAAGCGCATCTTCCGCCACACGCAGCGCCTCAGCCTCGAGTTCCACGAGTCGTACACGTCGGGGCGCATCATCTCGCGCCAGACGAGCGACCTCGACACCATCCGTGAGCTGCTCGACGGCGGCCTGAATGAGCTCGTCTCGGGTCTGCTCTACGGCGGGTTCACGCTCATTGCGCTGCTGCTGCTCGACTGGCAATCGGGCGTCATCCTCGCGGTCATGGGCATCCCGCTGTTCCTGCTCATGCGCTGGTTCTACCTGCGGTCGCAGGTCGTCTACCGCGAGTCGCGCGTCATCAGCGCGAAGGTGATCGTGAAGTTCGTCGAGTCGATGACCGGCATCCGGGCCGTCAAGGCCTTCCGCAAGGAGCCCGCGAACGACGCAGAGTTCGGGGGGCTCTCGAGCGACTACCGCGATGTCAACATGCGCTCGATCCGCCTGTTCGGAACGTTCGAGCCGGCGCTCATGGCCGTGGCATCCGTCTCGCTCGCCCTCGTGCTCGCCTGGGGAGGATTCCGGGTCGTCGACGGCACGCTGAGTCTCGGGTTCCTGCTGTCGGCCGTGCTGTACGTGCGGAACTTCTTCGCGCCCATGCAGGAGGTCGCCTTCTTCCTCAACTCGTACCAGTCGGCGACGGCGGCGCTCGAGAAGGTCTCGGGTGTGCTCGAGGAGGACCCGACGGTCCCCGACCCGACCGATCCCGTCGAGCTGCGGGAGGCCCGCGGGCACCTGCGGTTCGAGGACGTGACGTTCGGCTACTCGGATGCCGTGACTATCCTGCCCGACTTCGCGCTCGACATGCCCGCGGGGCAGACGATCGCGCTCGTCGGCACGACCGGTGCGGGCAAGTCGACGCTCGCCAAGCTCGTCGCGCGGTTCTACGACCCCACGAAGGGGCGGGTCACGCTCGACGGCGTCGACCTGCGCCGGCTGCATCCGAAAGATCTGCGCCGCGCGATCGTCATGGTCACGCAGGAGGCCTACCTGTTCAGCGGGACGGTCGCCGACAACATCGCGCTCGGCAAGCCCGACGCGACGATGGATGAGATCCAGGCGGCGGCGAAGGCCGTCGGGGCGCACGAGTTCATCGAGCGGCTGCCCGACGGATACGCAACCGACGTCAACAAGCGCGGCGGGCGCGTGTCGGCCGGGCAGCGTCAGCTGATCTCGTTCGCGCGAGCCTTCCTCGCCGACCCGGCGGTGCTAATCCTCGACGAGGCGACGGCGTCGCTCGACATCCCGAGCGAGCGGCAGATCCAGGAGGCCCTGGGCACGCTGCTGGCCGACCGTACGGCGATCATCATCGCGCACCGCCTGTCGACGGTGGCCATCGCCGACCGGGTGCTCGTGATGGAGCACGGCCGCATCATCGAGGACGACACCCCCGCCGCGCTCATCGCCGGCACGGGCAAGTTCGCCCAGCTGCACAGCGCCTGGCGCGAGTCGCTCGTCTGAGCTCACGCCGAGAACGCACCGCCCCCGCGAGAACGTACCGGGGGTGGTGCGTTCTCGGCGTAACGGTGCGTTTTCGGTGCCGGTCAGCGGATGTCGCCAGCGCGGTGGGTGACCGCGGCGAGGGGGTGAGAGGTGTCGAGATCGGCGAGGGCCATCACGCCGTCGATGCCGACACCGACGGGCGCCACCAGGCGCACCGATGCGTCGCCCGTGTGCAGGTCGGCGGTGAAGGCCTCGAGCAGCGGGATCGAACCGAAGACGCCGCCGATCGCGCACACCGGGAAGGTCTCCTCGTCGGTGCGCACCTGGGCGATCGCCGCGCGCACGCTCTGCGCGAGCTCGTGCGCGGCGCGGACCGAGATGTCCTGCGCGACGGTGTCACCGGCGACGGCGGCGCGCGCGACGACGGCGGCGAAGCTCGCGACGACGCGGACCCGATCGGGATCGGCCTGCAGGCTCATGTACGCCTGCGACAGGTCAGGCCACCGGTCCGACACCGTCGCCGTCAGCTCGGTCGTCGGCCCCCGGCCGTCGTAGGCGCGCATCACGGCATCCAGGGCCTGGCGGCCGATCCAGTAGCCGCTGCCGGCGTCGCCCATGATCCACCCCCACCCGTCGACGCGCGCAGTGGTCTCCGCGCCGACGGCGAGCGTGACGACTCCGGTTCCGGCCGCGACGACGGCTCCGCGTCGGTCACCGAGCGCGCCGAGGAACGAGGTCGTCGAGTCGTGGGCGAGCACGACGCCGCGCACGCCCTGCGCCGCCGTGAGCGCGAGCATCGCGTCGGCGTCGGCGTTCGCGTCGGTCAGCCCCGAGATGCCCGCGACCACGATGTCAGCGGGCGAGCCTGTGCGCGCCGCGGTCTCGGCGACGACGGCGGCGAGCTGGGGGAGCAGCGGCTCACCGGTCCGGATGCCGGGGAAGAGCAGGTCTTCACCGGATGCCGCAGTCGCGCGCACCTTGATGCCGCTCTGCCCCGCGTCGATCGCGAGCACGCGTCGTTCGCTCACGGGGTGCCCCCGAGCACGCGGCGCAGGAAGCCCGCCTGCGCCTCCCACTGGTATCCCTGGCCGCCCTCGTGCTCGTTGAAGGGGAAGACCGACATCTCCTTGTGCGCGCCGCCGTAGGCGTTGAACGCGGCGTAGACCGTCGAGGGCGGGCACACCGGATCGAGCAGTCCGACCGAGAATAGGGTCGCCGCGTCGGCGCGGCGGGCGAAGTTCACGCCGTCGAAGTACGACAGCGTCTCGAAGACCCGCGCCTCGGCGCCGCGGTGCACGGCGAGCCAGCGCCCGACCTCCTGGTAGGGGTCGCTGCCGGTGAAACCGATGGCGCGCTCGAAGTGGCAGAGGAAGGGAACGTCGGGCATCGCCGCGACGAGTCCGTCGCTCAGGCCGGCGGCCGCGATGGCGATGCCGCCGCCCTGGCTGCCGCCCGTGACCGACACCCGTGAGGCGTCGACCTCCGGCAGCGACCGCACCGCGTCGACCGCGCGCACGGCGTCGGTGAACACGCGCCGGTAGTAGTAGGTCTCGGGCGACTCGATGCCGCGCGTCATGAAGCCGGGCACGGCGGGGCCGGAGCCGTGGGGGTCGGGAGTCTCGCCGCCGCTGCCCCACACACTGCCCTGTCCGCGGGTGTCCATGACGAACGAGGCGTACCCGGCAGTGGCCCAGGCGAGCCGCTCGGTCGGCAGGCCGCGTCCGCCGCCGTAGCCGACGAACTCCACGACCGCCGGCAGCGGGCCCTCGCGATGCGCGGGGAGGATCAGCCAGGCCTTCACGGGATCACCGCCGTACCCGGGGAAGGTGACGTCGTGCACGTCGACCGTCGCGTACAGCTCGGATGCCGCGGACACGGTCACCTCACCGCCGGCCTCACGCGAGCCCGCGAGCGTCGCCGACCAGAAATCGTCGAAATCGCTGGGCTCGCTCACCTCCGGGCGGTAGTCCTGGAGTTCGGCGAGCGAGAGATCGAAGCGCGGCACGCGCTCACCCTAGCGCGAAGCCCGGAGCCGTGAGAGATATCTCGACATCGAGAGAACCACCCCCGTGCGATACGCTGAGGAACGACCCTCGACGCGCTTTTTGGAGAGACGACACGTGCCCGACTCGACCATCATCTACACGTACACCGACGAGGCGCCGGCACTGGCCACCGCCTCCTTCCTGCCCATCGTCGAGGCCTTCGCCGGTGCGGCCGGCGTGGCCATCGAAACCCGCGACATCTCGCTCGCGGGTCGCATCCTCGCCGCCTTCCCGCAGAACCTCACGCCCGAGCAGCAGGTCGGCGACGCCCTCGCCGAGCTCGGCGGCCTGGCGACGCTGCCCGAGGCCAACATCATCAAGCTGCCGAACATCTCGGCCTCGATCCCGCAGCTGAAGGCGGCCATCGCCGAGCTTCAGGCCGCGGGATACGACATCCCGAACTACCCGGACGAGCCGCAGAACGTCGACGAGAAGGACGTGCGCGCACGCTACGACCGCATCAAGGGCTCCGCCGTGAACCCCGTGCTGCGCGAGGGCAACAGCGACCGCCGGGCCCCGCTCTCGGTCAAGAACTACGCCCGCAAGCACCCGCACCGCAACAAGCCGATCGCCGACGGGTCGAAGACTCGCGTCGCGACGCTGGGCCACGACGACTTCAAGTCGAACGAGACCTCGACGGTCATCGAGGGCGACGACGTCCTCGCCATCCGCTTCACGGCTCAGGACGGCACCGTCACCGAGCTGAAGTCGGGCCTGAAGGTGCTGCCGGGCGAGGTCGTCGACGCGACCTTCCTCTCGGCCGCAGCCCTCGACGCCTTCCTCGCCGACACGGTCGCGCAGGCCGCGTCGGACGACGTGCTGTACTCGGTGCACCTGAAGGCGACGATGATGAAGGTCAGCGACCCGATCATCTTCGGCCACGTCGTCCGCGCCTTCTTCGCCGACGTGTTCGCTCGCTACGGCGATGACCTCGCCGCTGCCGGCCTCACCCCCAACGACGGCCTCGGCGCCATCCTCGCGGGCCTCTCGCAGCTCGCGAACGGCGACGAGATCCGTGCCGCCTTCGAGGCCGCCATCGCCTCCGGGCCCCGTCTGTCGTACGTCAACTCCGACAAGGGCATCACGAACCTGCACGTGCCCTCCGACGTGATCGTCGACGCCTCGATGCCGGCCCTCATCCGCAACGGCGGCAAGCTCTGGGGCGCCGACGGCGGCGAGGACGACACGATCGCCGTCATCCCCGACTCCTCCTACGCCGGCGTCTACCAGGCGACGATCGAGGACGTCATCGAACACGGCCCGCTCGACCCGGCCACGATCGGCTCGGTGCCCAATGTCGGCCTGATGGCGCAGGCGGCCGAAGAGTACGGCTCGCACGACAAGACCTTCGAGATCCCGGCCGCCGGAACCGTCGAGGTCGTCGACTCGTCCGGGTCGGTCCTGCTGTCGCACGAGGTTCAGGCGGGCGACATCTGGCGCGCGACGCAGACGAAGGATGTCGCGGTGCGCGACTGGGTCAAGCTCGCCGTCACCCGCGCGCGTGCGACGGGCGTGCCCGCCGTGTTCTGGCTCGACGAGAACCGTGCCCACGACGCGAACCTCATCGCGAAGGTGAAGACCTACCTCGCCGAGCACGACACGGACGGGCTCACGATCGAGATCCTCGCTCCCGCCGACGCGACGCGCTACTCGCTCGAACGCATCCGCCGCGGCGAGGACACCATCTCGGTCACCGGCAATGTGCTCCGCGACTACCTGACCGACCTCTTCCCGATCCTCGAGGTGGGCACGAGCGCCAAGATGCTCTCGATCGTCCCGCTGCTGGCCGGCGGTGGTCTGTTCGAGACCGGCGCGGGCGGTTCGGCTCCGAAGCACGTGCAGCAGCTCGTCGCCGAGAACTACCTCCGGTGGGACTCGCTGGGTGAGTTCTTCGCCCTCGCGGCGTCGTTCGAGCACCTCGCCGAGTACACCGGCAACGCTCACGCGAAGGTGCTCGCCGACACGCTGGATGCCGCCACCGGCACGTTCCTCGAGCAGGACAAGTCGCCGGGTCGCGCACTCGGCACGATCGACAACCGCGGCAGCCACTTCTACCTCGCGCTGTACTGGGCGCAGGAGCTGGCGGCTCAGACGGTCGACGCCGAACTCGCCGCCGCCTTCGCGCCGGTCGCCGAGACCCTCGCCGCGAACGAAACGGCGATCGTGGAGGAGCTGATCGCGGTGCAGGGTTCGCCGGCCGAGATCGGTGGCTACTACCGTCCCGACGCCGAGCTGGTCGCGGCCGTCATGCGGCCTTCGGCGACGCTGAACGGCATCATCGACGGGCTTTGACTCCGCTCTGACACAGCGAAACGCCCCGGCCGCTTCGGCGCCCGGGGCGTTTCGCGTCGTGCGTGGGGGAGTCCGTCAGAAGCGGATCTCGGCGACGACCTCGCCGTACTCGGTCTCGTTGACCGGCGTGAAGCCGACACGGGTGAAGAACGCTTCGGGCCCGCCCTCTCCGGCCTCGTAGATCACGTTGAGGCAGTCGAAGCCTCGCTTGCGCGCCTCGTCGACGAGCTGTTCGACGGCGAACCGTCCGACACCGCGGCCCTGGTCGTCGGCGTCGACGTTGATGCGCCACAGCACCGAGCGGAAGTGCTCGTGCGGCGCGTCGGGGTCGAAGCCCGCGCTGACGAAGCCGACGACCTCGTCACCGTCCAGGATCACGCGCTGCCACGAGGTCGCCGGGTCGACCACGGTCGCCGCGATCGCGTAGCTCTCGGGCACGACGAATCGCTCCTGCCCGGGCTTCAGCGACAGGTTGTTCACCGCGACGATCGTCGACGCCGACAGTTCTTCCACTCGGAGGTCAGCCATGGTCACAGGCTAACGGTGATCGATCGACCGCGCATCGGTCGATCGGGGGATGGGCCCGGATGCGTCGATCAGGCGTGGACGTAGACGTCGGTTCCGGCGACAGCCCACTCGTAGATCTGGGCGGCGCGCGAGTCGGGCATCCCGACGCAGCCGGCGCTCATCCGGTTGCCCCAGTTGCTGTGCCAGTAGACGCCGTGGAACGCCTGGTCGCCGTTGAAGTACATCGCCCACTTCACATCGGGCTGGACGTAGCTCACGCCCGAGTCGGCCGCGGTGCCGCGCATGTCCTGGCGCGGAGTCTTCCACCCGATCGTGTAGTAGCCGGTCTGGGTGTCAGCGCCGGGGCGGCCGGTGGAGACGAGCCACGAGTCGACCACGGCGCCGTTCTCCTTGAGGTAGAGGCGCTGTTCGCTCAGGTCGACCTCGAGCAGCCGTGTGATGGTCTCCGTCGTGACGGGGACGACCTCGACGGGCAGGCGGTAGGCGGCATCACCCGTCGCGAGCTGCTCCGCGAATCCGGCGGCGATGCCGTCCGTCGAGCTCAGCGTGCGACCGTCGAGGCCGGCGTCGGAGTCGTCGATGACCTCACCCGCGGCGTTGGCGAACACCACGCCGTTGACGGGCGCCCGATCGACGAGCCCCGGAAGGGTGTCGACCACGGGCTGGATGGCGGCGGGGTCGGCCGTGATCTCGAACGAGCCGTCGTCTTTCGTGCTGACCGTGAGCCAGCTCGCGGCCGTCGCGCGGTCGACGGGGACCGTGCGCTCGTCGCCGACGTAGAAGCCGACGCCGTCGAGCATGCTGTTCAGCGAAGCGGCGGCCTCCTCCGCCGCGGCGGTGGTGGTCAGCGCCGTCACGGGCGTGAGCTCGGGGTCGATGACCGCGTCGGTCGTGCCGGAGTCGAAGGCGCTCTGCAGGCCCGCACGGGCCGCCTCGGGGTCGACGCCCGCACCGGGGACGTCGGGACTGACGACATACGACGAGCCGTCGAAGGAGACGGATGCCGCCGTAGGCTCGACGTACAGGTCGCCCGCGGCGCCTCGCAGGGCGGTGGTGGCCGTCGCTTCATCGAGGGCCACGGGAGCAGCGATGGGCTCGCCGAACCACTGGGTGATGTTCCAGGCGGGCCGCGCGTCGAAGGCGGAGGAAGCGAGCTGCGTGCCGTCGACCTGTGCTCCGAGATCCGCACCGGAGACGCTGTCTCCGCCCTCGCCGAGCGTGACAGTGGTCTGATCGAGGCGGTCCTGTACGGCGGCCGCAGCGGCGCCCGGCGTCATGAAACCGACGGGAACACCGCCGATCGAGGTGCCGGGGGCGATCAAGAAGAGCGATGCGGCGGCGCCGCCGAGCGCGACGACGCCGACGGGAATGCCGATCCACAAGCCGAGGTGCCGCTTCTTGGGCGCCGGCTCCACGGGCGCCCATTCGACGCGCTGCCCGGCATCGTCCGAGGGCGTGCCTCGCTCGGCCGTGCTCTCGTGATCATGCTTCGACGCGACATCCGTCACCGCTGTACCCCCGTCTGCGCGTGAAAGCGCACTCGGTTCTTATGGTACGCGAAGGCACTCGGAGAGCGGCCTGAGTGAAACCAGAGCGTTATCTGGCGGCGCGATCCGGATCGCGCCGATGCGTCATTCCGTGCCGCAGAGCTCGGTGTAGGTGTCGATGCTGCCCTGCACGTCGCTCAGCGCCGTGGTGAGCTCCGTCGCACGATCGGTGTCACCGGCGGCCACAGCCTCCATCGATTCGGCGGCCGAGGAGAACGCCGTCTGCAGGTCGGGCAGGATGCCGGACACCTCTTCGTTCGTCACTTGGGCGGCGGCGTCGCCCATGCCGTCCGAGATCGTGCGCAGCGCGCCGGCGGCGGCGGCGGGATCGGAGGGGTCGATCTCCTGGATTCCCTGCGTCGCCTCGGTCATGACGTCGTTGACCTGGGTGCACGCCTCCTCGACCGACTGGGTGCTTGCGGGGGTCGAGCCCCCAGCAGCGGAGCCGTCTCCGCCGGTGCACCCGGTCAGGGCGACGAGCGCCAGCGCGGTGACGGTGAGGGCGGTCAGGCGACGGTTCATGGGGTTCTCCTCGATGCAGCGATCTCTCCACCCTACGGAGGCGCGACGATCGAACGTTCCCCTTGACATCTGCAGGGGAGGCAATGTGCGGATGTAACGGGTTTGTAAACATCGCTAGCAAACCTGGACGCAACTCTTGTGTCCGCCACATTCGTAAGGTCTACTAACAAACATGGCGAGCACCGATACCGAGGCCCCGCGGCGCACGACGCGCACCCGGCGCCCGGGCGCGAAGATCCTGCCCGAGCACGCTCGGGCGCATAACCGCGCGCTCGTGCTCGAACGGCTCTTCCACGGCGGAGCGATGAGCCGTGCTGACCTCGCTCGCCAGACCGGCTTGACCCGGGTGACGATCTCCGACCTCGTCGCCGAGCTCATCGGCGACGGCTTCGTCAGTGAGCGAGGCACCCGCGAGGCCGCCGGACCGGGCAAGCCCGCGATCCTCGTCGACCTCGCTCGCGACGGCCACCGCATCGTCGGCCTCGACCTCTCGGGGAGCGACCGTTTCCTCGGTGCGGTGATGACCCTCGACGGCGAGATCGTCGCTCGTCACGAGGTCGCCGTGCCCCGAGGCCGCGACGACATCCTGCCGGCGGTCGTGCACCTCGCGCGAACACTGGTGGACGACGCGCACGCGCCGGTGCTCGGCGTCGGCGTCGGCACCCCCGGTGTCGTCGATGACACCGGAGTCGTCCTCGCGGCACCCGGCCTCGGCTGGGATCGCCTCGACCTCACCGGCATCCTGAGCGAGGCGGTCGGCGCCCCGGTGCTCGTTGCCAACGACGCCAACGCCGCAGTGCTCGCCGAGCACACGTTCGGCGGTGCCGGCGACGACATCATCCTCGTGAAGGTCGGCCGCGGTGTCGGTGCGGGCCTGCTCACGGGTGGCGAACCGCTGCGCGGCGCGCGCTCGGCCGCCGGCGAGATCGGCCACGTGACGGTGGGCACCGACGGCGGCCCCGATTGCGCGTGCGGGAAGGTGGGATGTCTCGAGGCCTGGATCTCGGTTCCGTCGCTCTCCGCGCGTATCGCTGCCGGCGCCGCGAGCGACCGCGACGGTCTGCTGCGAGACGCGGGCGAACGTCTCGGCATCGCCCTGGCCCCCATCGTGGGTGCTCTCGACCTGTCGGAGATCGTCCTCTCCGGCCCCGCGGAACTTCTCGACGGCACGCTTGCGAGCGCCGCCGCCGAGACGGTGCGCACACGCACGCTCGCCACGTTCCACGACGAGCTGCAGGTGCGGATGACGGAGCAGGGCCAGGACATCGTCCTGCGCGGTGCTGCCGTCATGGTCCTGTCAGGGCGTCTCGGCGTCTCCTGACTTCGCTCCACAGCTCCATAGCCCCACCTGCACCACCAGCTCCACACCCGGGCGAGCCATCCGACTCGTCGACACCAGAGAAGAAGGAATCACCATGAAGAAGAGCCTCGGAGCACTGTCGCTCCTCGGTGTCTCCGCCCTGCTGCTCGCCGGTTGCGCGAGCGGCGACGCGGGACAGAGCGCCGAGACCGGCGACCTGACCGTATGGCTGGTCGGCACCGACACGCCTCAGGACGCCCGCGACTACCTCAAGAAGACGTTCGAAGCAGAGAACGAGGGCTGGACGCTGACGATCGAGGAGAAGACCTGGGCCGACACCGCGGACAACTACGTCGCCGCGCTGTCGTCGAACGACGCGCCCGATCTCGTCGAGGTCGGCAACACGCAGTCGCCCGGCTTCATCGATCAGGGTCTGTTCCTCGACATCTCCGACCTCCAGGCGGACCTCGGCGGCGACGAACTGCTGCAGAGCTTCGTCGAGCTCGGGTCGGCGGACGGCAGCCTGTACGCCGCTCCCTACTACGCGGGGTCGCGCATCGTCTTCTACTCGCCCTCTTCGTACAGCGGCGAGGTGCCGACGACGCTCGAGGAGTACGTCGCCGACGGCATCGCTGCGACGACCGCCACCAAGTCGGGCATCTACGCCCCCGGCAAGGACTGGTACAACGCGCTGCCCTACGTCTGGGCGAACGGCGGCGAGATCGCGACGCAGGACGGCGACACCTGGAAGGGCGGCTTCTCCAGCTCGGGCGGCATCGCCGGTCTGACGATGCTCCAGGACGTCTACCAGAACGCGACGACCGCGCCGGCTGACGCGGACGAGACCGATCCGCAGGTTCCGTTCTGCGCCGGCGAGATCGGCTTCCTCTCGGCTCCGGCGTGGGTGAAGTGGTCGATCCTCGCGCCCGCCGACGACGCGAAGGCCCCGGGCTGCCCCGAGACGGTCGGCGCCGATCTGAAGGCGTTCGCTCTTCCGGGCATGACCGCCGGTGAGGTCGCTCCGGTCTTCGCCGGAGGCTCGAACATCGCTATCGCGGCGAAGTCGGACGCTCCCGACAAGGCCGAGGCCGCACTCAAGATCATCCTCTCGGAGGGGTACCAGAAGATCCTCGCCGAGAACGGGCTCATCCCCGCGCTGACCTCGTTCGCCGACTTCCTGCCCGATGACGAGATCACGGTCGAGGCGGCGAAGGCCGTCGCATCGTCGAAGGCCGTTCCGGCGAGCCCCAACTGGTCCGAGGTCGAGTCTTCCGGTGTGATCAAGGACGCTCTCGTCAAGATCGCGCAGGGCGGCGACGTCACGGCGATCGCGACCGAGCTCGACGGTCAGATCGAAGCCATCCTCAACAAGTAGTCGTGAGTCGTGGGGCGCGGGAGTCCGCGCCCCACGAACACCGCAGAGAGGACAGCACGATGACTAACGTGCTCACCCGAACGCCGCGACGGCCCGAGCCGCGGGCGAAGCACGGGCCGCCGCCTACCGCGCGGCAACGGTCTCGGCGTCGCCGCGACAACGTCGGCGCGCTGACGCTCCTCGGCCCCTCGCTCATCATCCTCGGGGTGATGGTCGGGTACCCCGCCGTACTGATGCTCGTGCAGTCGTTCACCGACTACGCCATCCGCAACAAGGTGCAGGGCACGCTTCCCGACTTCATCGGGTTCGAGAACTACCTCGAGGTCTTCACGCAGTCCGACTTCCCGGCCGTCCTCGTCCGCAGTCTCGGGCTGATGGTGGCCATGACCGTGCTGATCGTGGGGCTCGGCGCCCTCGTGGCGGTGCTCATGACGCGCCTGCGGCGCGGGTGGCGCATCCTCGTCTCGCTCGGTCTCCTCCTCGCCTGGGCGATGCCGCCGCTGGCGGCGACCACGGTCTGGGGATGGATCTTCGACTCGCAGTACGGCATCGTCAACTGGGCGCTGAACACGATGACCGGCTCGACCGACTGGACCAACCACTCGTGGCTGGCGAACCCGTGGTCGTTCTTCTTCGTCCTGACGGTGATCGTGGTCTGGCAGGGCGTGCCCTTCGCGGCCTTCACCCTGTACGCGGCGCTCGGGCAGGTCCCCGCCGAGGTGCTCGAGGCGGCATCCCTCGACGGCGCGGTCGGGTGGCAGCGCTTCCGACTCGTCGTGTTCCCGTATCTGCGCAACGTCGTGACGGTCGTCGTGGTGCTGCAGGTCATCTGGAACCTCCGTATCTTCACGCAGGTCTACGCGCTGCAGCAGCGTGGCGGCCTCATCTCCGAGACCAACGTGCTCGGCACCTACATCTTCCGGCAGGGCCCGGGGGAGTTCGGCGTCACGAGCGCGATCGGCGTGCTCATGGTCGTGCTGCTCCTCACCCTCTCGTGGGGATACATCCGCACCACGCTCAAGGAGGAGGAGCTGTGAGCACCCAGGTCACCCCGGCGACCCAGCTCGGCACGATCGGGGTCGATGAGGTCGTCGGCGAGGTGGGCCGGGCGAAGCGCCCCCGGCCGCGCTCGCTCGCCGTGCGACGACCGCCGCGCCGCCGCATCCTCTCGCGCGCAGGACTGAACCTCGCCGCGCTCGTCGTGTTCGTGTGCTCGGTGTTCCCCGTCTACTGGATGCTGAACATGTCGTTCACGCGCGGCGAGAGCATCATCAGCCGCACCCCGAGCTTCCTCCCCTTCGACTTCACGCTCGGCAACTACGCCACGGCATGGACGCGCGAGGCGGCCCCGGGGCAGACCGACTTCGTGCACGGGCTCCTCTCGTCGACCCTGGTGACGGTCGGCGTGCTCGTCATCACGCTGGTGCTGGCCTTCCTCGCCTCGATCGCCGTGGCCCGCATCCGCTTCCGTGGGCGGCGCTCGTTCATCGTCGCCGTCCTCATCGTGCAGATGATCCCGGGCGAGGCGATGATGTTCACGATCTACGGCATGATCGACGACTGGCGCCTGATGAACACCCTCGTCGGCCTCGGCATCGTCTACGTCGCCGCCGTCATCCCCTTCACGATCTGGACACTGCGCGGATTCGTCGCGGGTGTTCCGGCCGATCTCGAAGAGGCGGCCATGATCGACGGGTGCACCCGCACCCAGGCGTTCTGGAAGGTGACGTTCCCCCTGCTGGCGCCCGGACTCGTCGCCACGGGCATCTTCGCCTTCATCCAGTCGTGGAACGAGTTCACCATGGCGTTGCTGCTCATGAAGGGCTACAACCTGACGCTCCCGCCGTGGCTGCTGTCGTTCCAGTCGGCGACGGCAGCGACCAACTGGGGCGCCGTGATGGCGGCATCCACCCTCATCTCGATCCCCGTCGTGATTTTCTTCCTCATCGTGCAGGGGCGGATGTCGGGCGGGCTCGTGTCGGGGGCCGTGAAGGGATGACGCTGCGCATCGGTGTCGACGTGGGCGGCACGAAGATCCTCGCCGTGTCCGTGGATGGCGACGGCAACGAGATCGCCCGGCTGCGTCGGCCGACCGGGTGGGGCGGCGATGTCGTCGCCGACGGCGTCGCGGCGGTCGTCGCCGACCTCGCGGGGGCTGAATCGGTCGTCGCGGTCGGCGTGGGCGTGCCCGGGCAGATCCTGCCGGGCAGCGGCGTCGTCGAGCATGCCCTGAACCTCGGAATCGACCGGTACGACCTCGCGGGAGCCGTCGCGGCGCGGATCGGCATTCGACCGGTGATCGACAACGACGTGCGGTACGCGGCGGTGGGTGCCCGGGCACTCCGTGCCGGGGGAGGATCGCTCGCTTTCCTGAACCTCGGAACCGGCATCGCCGCGGGCATCGTCGACGAGACGGGCCCGCGCCGCGGCGGGCGCGGCGCGGCCGGTGAGGTCGGGCACATCCCCATCGACCCGAATGGGCCCCGTTGCCGCTGCGGACAGCGCGGATGCATCGAGGCGTTCGCCGGCGGGGGAGCCGTCGCCGAGCGCTGGGGCGGTTCCTCGCCGCTGCCCGTGCTCGCGGTCTTCGATGCTGCGGATGCGGGGGACGAGCGCGCCGACGGCATCAGAGCGGACGTGGTGCGCGGCGTCGAGGCGGCGGTCCGGCTGCTGGTGCTCACGACCGACGTCGACGTGGTCGTCTTGGGCGGGGGCGTCGCCGCGCTCTCCGATCGGCTGCTCGTCCCGGTGCGGGCCGCTCTCGCCGCATCCGCCGGCGCGTCGCCGTTCCTGCGGTCGCTGCGGTTGGACGAGCGGGTCGAGCTCGCGCCCCGGGACGTGCCCGTGGGGGCGCTGGGTGCCGCCGTTCAGGCCCAGGCGAGCGGAAGCAGGTGCTCGGTGCTGAGCGGTGCGAGCGGCAACGCCGCGGCTTCGGGAGCGGTGAGCCAGCGCGCCTCCGCGATCTCGGCGGCGGCGCTGACCGACGCGGGGTCGAGCGTGATCGCGAACGCCTCGGCGACGACGCGGAAGCCCGGCTCGTTCGCGGCATCCGACTCGAACCGGCCGAGGTAGACGAGGTCGGGCTCGGCCACGACGACGCCGAGCTCCTCGTGCAGCTCGCGGACGAGGGCCGCGCCGGCGGACTCGCCCGGCTCGGGCTTGCCACCGGGCGCCATGAACCGCTCGGTGCCGCGCTTCCGGACGAGCAGGGTACGCCCGTCGCCGTCGGTCACGACCGCCGCACTCACGTGGACCTCCCCGGCCGGGACGGAGTCGCTCACGGCGCGAACACCTTTCCGGGGTTCAGGATGCCGGCGGGGTCGAAGACCCGCGCGATGCGCCGCTGGAGCTCCCACTGGTCGTCGCCGAGCTCGTCCGCGAGCCAGCGCCGCTTGAGGACGCCGACGCCGTGCTCGCCGGTGAGCGTTCCGCCGAGGCGCAGCGCCGACTGGAAGAGGTCTTCCGCCGCCTCCCAGATGACCTCCGGGACCTCGTCGCCGTCGAAGATGAAGTTCGGGTGCAGGTTGCCGTCGCCCGCGTGGCACACGGTCGGGATCGTCAGACCGAAGCGCTCCTCGATG
Organism: Microbacterium sp. M4A5_1d; assembly: GCF_053345465.1. Classification (NCBI taxonomy): domain Bacteria; kingdom Bacillati; phylum Actinomycetota; class Actinomycetes; order Micrococcales; family Microbacteriaceae; genus Microbacterium; species Microbacterium sp. M4A5_1d. The sequence goes on along the minus strand of NZ_JBKFAD010000003.1, from coordinate 621,028 downwards.
CGGGCGATCTCGTCGAACATCGCGGGCAGGGCGCTGCGCGGCACCGAGACGTCCTCGATGAGCGCGGTTCCGAGGGTCTCCATCGCGGGATGCATCGACCGCCGCACCGTCCACAGTTGCTGGGCCTCGGCGTCATCGGCGGCAAGGCGCACGGTGCCGCCGGCGGCCGCGAGCACCGCGACGACGGCCTCCGCCTCGGCCGTCGCGCCCGGGCCGTCGGTCTGGACCGTCAGCTGCGAGGCACCGGGCGTGGGGGCGGGAAGCCCGAGCAGGCGGTGCGAGGCGGCGAGGGAGGTCGCGTCCATCAGCTCCATGATCGCCGGCTGGATCCCGGCCGCCGTGACCGCCGATGCCGCGACCGCGGCGGAACGCACATCGGAGAACGTCGCGGCGATCGTCCGGGCCTGGCCGGGGACGAGGCGGCGGAGCTTCAGCGTCGCCGCGACGACGACGCCCAGGATGCCCTCCGACCCGATGACGAGCGAGGTCAGGTCGAGGCCGGTCACGCCTTTGACGGTGCGATGTCCGAGACGCATCAGGCGACCGTCTGCCAGCACGAGATCGAGGCCGAGGACCGCGTCTCGCACCACCCCGTACTTCGCGCAGAGCAGGCCGCCCGCGCCGGTGGCGATGTTGCCGCCGACGGTCGAGATGTCGCGGCTCGCGGGATCGGGCGCCCACCAGAGGCCGTGCTCCGCGAGCGCCGTGTTCAGCTGCCCGTTGAGGATGCCGGGCTCGACGACGGCGATGAGGTCGTCGGGGCGGACCTCGAGGATGCGGTCCATCGAACGCAGCGAGAGCCCGATCTCACCCGCGCCCGTGTTGGCGCCGCCCGCGAGGCCGGTGCCGGCGCCCCGCGGCACGACCGGGGTGCCGGTCGCGGAGGCGATGCGCATCGTCGCCTGGACGTCCTCGACGGTGCGGGCGTGAACGACGGCGAGGGGCGATCCGGATGCCGCCTGGCCCGACTTGTCCGCCCGAGCGGCGGCCCGACCGGCATCCGAGACGTCGACGCGGTCGCCGAGCTCGGCGACGAGCCGGGCGACGACGTCGGGAGCGGTCATGACAGGCGCCGGCGACCGGCGATCACACCGCAGGTCACCGCGATGACCCCGAAGACGAGACCGACCCAGGCCTGGTCCATGCTCCACCACGCGATGGTGGCCGAGGCGTAGACGAACAGCTCGACGAGGGCGCGCACGAACGGGTGCACCATGAGCACGGCACGCGGCGAGACGAACAGGGCCCACAGGAGGATCGCGGCGACCGGAGCGCCGATGCCGAAGACCAGGTTGAGGGGGAAGTCCCACGCCGCGAAGCCCCAGATCGCGAAGGTGACGAAGGCGAAGAGCTGGCAGGCGAAGGCGAGGAGGTCGATCGCCGAGAGAGCCCGTCGCGTGCCGGCCGCCTGCTGCGGCGCCTCGGGGGTGGCGGGACGGACGTTCGGCAGTTCGGACATGCCTCCGATTCTAGGCGCCGGCCTCACGTCGCCGACCTCGGGAGGGACCTCGGGCGAACGGGTCACGCGCGCCCGGTCCAGACGCGGCGGACGCGCAGGTCGGCGTCGAGCAGGACGGCATCGGCCGGGCTCCCGATCTCGAGCCTGCCGAGGTCGGGACGTCCGATCGCGCGGGCCGGAGTAGCCGTCAGCGCCGTCACAGCTGTCGGCAGCGCCACGCCCGCGGCGACGGCCGTCCGCAGCGCGGCATCCTGCGTCAGGGTGGATCCGGCGATCGTGTCGTCGGCGAGCCGCGCCACGGAGTTCTCGACGCGCACCGCGAGCGCCCCGAGCACGTAGTCTCCGTCGGCCGATCCGGCGGCCGCCATCGCGTCGGTGACGAGCGCGATGCGCCCCGGTGCGGCGGCGAAGGCGATCCGCACCACCTCGGGGGCGAGGTGCACGCCGTCGGCGATGACCTCGAGCGTGACGCGTGGGTCGGCGGTGGCCGCGCCGATCGGACCGGGCTCACGGTGGTGGAGGCCCGGCATGGCGTTGAAGGCGTGGGTGAGGATCGTGGCGCCGGCGTCGAAGGCCCGTCGAGCGGTCTCGGCGTCGGCGTCGGTGTGACCGACGGCGGCGGCCGCGCCCGCGGCGACGATGCGCTCGATCGCGGTGAGCGCGCCCGGCAGCTCCGGAGCGATCGTGACCTGGCGGACGGTGCCGCGGCCGGCCTCGAGCAGCCGCGCCACGGCGTCGGCGGCGGGTCCGATCAGCAGATCCGGATCGTGGGCGCCGTGGTGTCCGGGATCGAGGAACGGCCCCTCGAGGTGCGAGCCGAGCACCGTGGCATCCGTCTCGGCGAGGTCGGCGATGGCGGCGACCCGTCGGACGAGGTCGTCGACGGATGCCGTGACGAGCGAGATGACCGCTCGGGTCGTGCCGTGCGCCCGGTGCAGCGCGCGCGCGGTGCGGATCGCCTCGGCACCGTCGTCGTATGCCGCGCCGCCGCCGCCGTGGCCGTGGATGTCGATGAAGCCGGGAGTGAGGATCGCGCCGGGGCCGGCGGCATCGGTGGCATCGACGACCTCGTCGACCGGTTCTTCGGCGACGGCATCGCGCCACGCGCCGCCGGTGCCCTGCGCGGCGACCCGCCCGTCGCGCACGACGAGCCAGGAGTCGGGCATCTCGCGGCCCCCGTCGACGAGCCGAACGGAATGGATGACGCGGTTCAGACCGTCCATGCGACCTCCGGGGAAGCGGGGAAGCGGATGCCGAGGGTCGTCCACAGCGGTCCGAGCGCGCCGACGCGTTCGCGGAAGGACTCCCACGTGCGGTTGTCTGCGCTGCCGGTCGCAGCCGACCAGGCGGCTTCAGCGGCCGCCGCGATGCGAGGGAAGGTGAGTGCATCGATGTCGTCCAGGTCGCGGACGGTCTCGGTCCACAGCGGCGCTTCGACCCCGAGGATGTCGTCGTCCGAGATGCCGGACACGACCTCGCCGGGCTCCCACGAGTAGGCCCGTTCGAGGCTCGTCGGACCGTTCGCCCAGGTCAGGCCGAGGGGAGCATCGGCCGTCGGTTTCATGTCGAGGTACACGGCGTCGGCGGGCGAGAGGATGACGCGGCCGCCGCGCGCGACGAAGGCCCGCGCACGTTCGTCGGCACCGTCGGTCGGCGAGACGAGGCCCCAGTACTGGCCGATCGTGCCGGGCGCGAGATCCGCGGCGGCGCCGGCCTCGTGCCAGGCGATCGGCGTCTTGCCGAGGTCGGCGATGACCCGCGAGGTGCGGGCCACGAAGGCCGCGAAGTCCTCCGCCGGGGTGCCGTGCGCCTCGTCACCGCCGAAGTGCAGGTAGGGGCCGGGGGTCAGCTCCGCCAGCTCCGTCAGGACGTCGTCGACGAAGGCATCGGTCTCGGGTGCGCCGATGCGCAGCGACGAGAAGCCGACGCCCATGCCCGTGTACGCCTCGCCGGCGACGGGAGCGGGGCCGCCCGCGGCATCCCACCCGGCCAGCGCCGGTGGCGCGGCGACCTCGAGGTAGGCGAGCCCGACGGCGTGGGTGTGGCCGGGCATGTCGAACTCGGGCACGACGGTCATGTGGTTCGCCGCGGCATGGGCGATGATCGCGCGGTAGTCGTCGGCCGTGAAGAAGCCGCCGGCACCGCCGCCCACCGCGCTCGCCGCCGCACGGGCGGTGAGCTCCGGGCGGCGGGTCAGCGCGAGCCGCCATCCCTGGTCGTCGCTGAGGTGCAGGTGCAGGACGTTGAACTTGAGGCTCGCCGCCCGCTCGAGGTAGGCGGTGACGGTCGCGACGTCGTGGAAGTGGCGGGCGACATCGAGCATCACGCCGCGATACCCGAAGCGGGGGGCGTCGTCGATGTCGACCCCCGGAATCACCCAGCCGTCGGAGGAGCGGGTGATCAGCTGGCCGAGAGTCTGCACGCCGTAGAAGAGGCCCGCGGAGTCGGCGCCCCGGATCGAGATGCGGCGGTGGTCGACCGACAGCCGGTACGACTCGGGCGGCCCGTCCCCGTCGACGGCGACGTCGATGGCGGCGCCGTCGAGCTCCGCGGCGCTGTCGGGCTCCGCGGCGCTGTCGGGCTCCGCGGCGCTGTCGGGCTCCGCGGTGCTGTCGGGCTCCGCGGTGCCGGCGGCCGCGGTGAGGTGCACGCCGGTCCGGGTCAGGACGAGCCGGTGCAGGACGCCCGCGGCATCCGGCTCTCCCGTCACGGAGACGGCGCCGGTCAGGGCGAACATCACCCCCGCCGCGGGCGTGACGGAGGAGGGCAACGGGACCAGCGGCAGCGACGTCATCGCGCCCCTATCTGTAAGGGTGCCTAACAAACTTTCGAGCCAGCGTATCAGCGCGGCATCCGTTATGCTCGACGCGTCGCGACTGGCGTTGAGGTGGGCCACCACCGGGGAGCGACCGACACGGCATTCGACCGCACGCCTGGGCCGATGTGGAACCTTCACTGCTCGTAAGCTCCGTCCCGAAAGCCGTCGTCTGGAGATCGTCATGACCGATTCGTACTTCAACGCCCCGCTCGCCGAGGTCGACCCCGAGATCGCCCAGGTGCTCGAGCGCGAGCTCGACCGCCAGCGCGGCTACCTCGAGATGATCGCGTCCGAGAACTTCGTGCCCGTCTCGGTGCTGCAGTCGCAGGGTTCCGTGCTCACCAACAAGTACGCCGAGGGTTACCCGGGTCGCCGCTACTACGGCGGCTGCGAAGAGGTCGACGTCGCCGAAGAGCTCGCGATCGAGCGGGCCAAGGCGCTCTTCGGCGCCGAGTTCGCCAACGTCCAGCCCCACTCGGGCGCGACGGCCAACGCCGCCGTCCTGCACGCGATCGCGCGCCCCGGTGACACGCTCCTCGGCCTCTCGCTCGACCACGGCGGCCACCTCACCCACGGCATGAAGATCAACTTCTCGGGCCGGCTCTACGACATCGTCGCCTACGGCGTGAACCCCGACACCTCGCTGATCGACATGGACGAGGTCCGTCGCCTCGCCCTCGAGCACAAGCCGAAGGTGATCATCGCCGGCTGGTCGGCCTACCCCCGCCAGCTCGACTTCGCCGCCTTCCGTGCGATCGCGGACGAGGTCGGCGCGTACCTCTGGGTCGACATGGCGCACTTCGCCGGTCTCGTCGCCGCCGGTGTGCACCCGTCGCCGGTGCCGCACGCCCACGTCGTCTCGTCGACGGTGCACAAGACCATCGGCGGCCCCCGCTCGGGCATCATCCTCACCAACGACGCCGACCTGGCGAAGAAGATCAACACCGCGGTCTTCCCGGGCCAGCAGGGCGGCCCGCTCATGCACGTCATCGCCGCGAAGGCGACGGCGTTCAAGCTCGCCGCGACGCCGGAGTTCAAGGAGCGCCAGGAGCGCACCGTGCGCGGCGCCGCGATCATCGCCGACCGTCTGACGCAGCAGGATGTCGCGGGTGCCGGCATCGCCGTCCGCTCGGGCGGCACCGACGTGCACCTCGTGCTCGTCGACCTGCGCGACGCGGCGATCGACGGCAAGCAGGCCGAAGACCTGCTGCACGAGATCCACATCACCGTCAACCGCAACGCGGTGCCCAACGACCCGCGCCCGCCGATGGTGACCTCGGGCCTGCGAATCGGAACGCCGGCTCTCGCGACCCGCGGCTTCGGCGACGCCGAGTTCACCGAGGTCGCCGACATCATCGCGCTCGCGCTGCAGCCCGGCGCTGAACTCGAGGCCCTGCGTGCTCGCGTGGCGACGCTCGCCGACGCCTTCCCGCTGTACCCCGGCCTGCAGCAGTAACCCGGCGTCGCCGGTCGCCGGCCGGTCGCCGAGAACGCACCCTCCCCGCGAGAACGCACCCCGCACGGTACGTTCTCGCCCGGAGCGTATGTTCTCGGCGACCGCGCCCCGGCGACCGCGACCCTCTCGAACGGAGAACGACATGACCGCGCAGAAGCTCGACGGGCGGGCCACCGCCGCTGCCATCAAGACCGAACTGGCCGACCGCGTCGCCGCGCTGGAGGCCCGCGGAGTCACCCCGGGTATCGCGACGGTGCTCGTCGGGGCCGACCCGGCATCCCAGCTGTACGTCGGGATGAAGCACCGCGAGTCCGAGGCGATCGGCATGAACTCGATCCAGATCGAGCTGCCGGCCGAGTCGACGCAGGCGGAGGTCGAGGAGGTCATCGACCGCCTCAACGCCGACCCGACGTGCCACGGCTACATCGTGCAGCTGCCGCTGCCCAAGCACCTCGACACCGACCGGGTTCTCGAGCGCATCGATCCCGCGAAGGATGCCGACGGCCTGCACCCCGTCAACCTCGGGCGTCTCGTGCTCAATGTCAACGACCCCATCACGACGCCGCTGCCGTGCACGCCGCGTGCCGTCATCGAGCTGCTGCAGCGCAACGGATACGACCTCGCGGGCAAGAACGTCGTCGTCGTCGGGCGCGGTGTCACGATCGGCCGGTCCATCGGTCTGCTGCTGACCCGCCGCGAGATCAACGCCACGGTGACCCTGACTCACACCGGCACCGCCGACCTCGGCGCGCACCTGCGCGAGGCCGACGTCATCGTGGGTGCCGCGGGCGTGAAGCACCTCGTCACCGCCGCGGACGTCAAGCCAGGCGCCGCCGTCCTCGACGTGGGCGTGACCCGCGAGAACGATCCCGAGACCGGCAAGTCGAAGGTCTACGGAGACATCGCGCCAGATGTCGCCGAGGTCGCGGGCTTCCTCTCGCCCAACCCGGGCGGCGTCGGCCCGATGACGGTCGCCCTGCTGATGACCAACGTCGTCGAGGCCGCCGAGCGCGCGACCGCCTGACCCTGCTTCCTCCACCCGTCGACTCGCCAGAAAGTGCGGATGCCGGCCCGCCCGGATCCGCGTTCTCTGGCGAGTCGACGGGAGCTCAGAGGAAGCGGGAGAGGAAGGCGCGGGTCCGGGGCTCGCGGGGAGCGCCGAACACCTCCGACGGCGCGCCCTCCTCGACGATGACGCCCTGGTCGAGGAAGACGACGCGGTCGGCGACATCCCGCGCGAACGCCATCTCGTGCGTCGCCATGAGGATCGTCGAGCCGGCCACCGCGAGGTCGCGGACGAGCTCGAGCACCTCCCCGACGAGTTCGGGGTCGAGCGCCGAGGTGATTTCGTCGAGCAGCAGCACTTCGGGATCCGTGGCGATCGCGCGGATGATCGCCGCTCGCTGCTGCTGACCGCCCGAGAGCCGGTCGGGGTGCTCCCCGGCCTTGTCGGCGAGCCCGATGCGCGCGAGCAAGTCCCGCGCACGCGCCTCCGCCTCGCGCCGGGGCACGCGGTGCACGACCCGCGAGGCGAGGGTCACGTTGTCGAGCACGGACAGGTGGGGGAAGAGGTTGTAGCTCTGGAACACCGCGCCCAGCCGTGCCCGCACCGCGTTCGCGTCGACGCGGGGGTCGGAGATGTCGTCGCCGGCGAGCAGGATCTGCCCGTCGTCGATCGGCTCCAGCAGCCCGAGGCAGCGCAGCAGGGTCGACTTGCCCGAACCGCTAGCACCGATGAGGGCAACGACCTCGTTCCGGGCGAGCGACACATCGACGCCGCGCAGCACCTCTTTGTCGCCGAACGACTTGCGGATGCCGCGGGCGCGCAGCACGTCGGCGACGCTGCCGGGCTCGGTGTCGAGCGCACTGCCGGGTCGATTCCGGCTCACAGGATCGATCCCGTCTGCTCGCGGCGTCGGAGCCTCGCGGTGTACCAGTCCGTCAGTCGGATCGTCGGGATCGCGAGCAGCACGAACAGCACGCCTGCCACGACGTACGGGGTGAAGTTGTAGGTCGTCGCGACCACGCCCCGCGCCTCGGCGATCGCGTCGAACGCCGCGAGGATCGAGATCAGTCCGACATCCTTCTGCATGGAGATGAAATCGTTCATGAGCGGCGGGGTCATCTTGCGCAGCGCCTGCGGCAGCACGACCCGCACGAGGGTCTGCGGGTAGCTGAGCCCGAGCGCGCGGGCGGCGAGACGCTGCGACGGATGCACCGACTCGATGCCCGCCCGCACGACCTCCGCGACGTAGGCGGAGTACGTCAGCGTGATGGCGAGGACTCCCAGAAGCACCGGATCGATGCGGGTGTTCAGGATCGTCGGCAGCCCGAATCCGATCAGATAGAGCACGATGACGAAGGGCAGACCGCGGAAGAGGTCGGTGTAGGCCGCGGCGATCAGCCGGAGCGGGAAGAACACCGGTCCGCGCAGGGTCCGCAGCAGCGCCAGTACCAGCGCCACCGCGGCGACCGTGAAGACCGAGATGGCGAGCACCTGCAGGTTCACGAGGAAGCCCTGCCACACCTCGGGGAGGGCCTGCAGCGCGACGGCGGGGTCGAAGAAGCTCCGCTGGACGGTCGCCCAGCCCTCCGTGTTGATCACGGTCACCCAGACGACCGCGGCGAAGGCGAGTGTCGAAGCGACGGCGATCAGGACCGACCGGCGCTCGCGGCCGCGCCGATACGCTCGGCGCTCGAGTTCGAGCGCGCTCGGGACGGAGGTGGTCACGGATAGACGCTAGCGCGCCCTCACTGGAGGAGCGTCACGCCCTCCGTGAGTCCCGAGAGCCACTTCTGCTCGAGCTCGGCGAGGGTGCCGTCCTCGCGCAGCTCGTCGACGGCGGCCGTCACGGCGGGGGTGAGCGGCGAGTTCTTCGCGAGCAGCAGGCCCCATTCGTCCTCGATGCCCGCCTTCGGCAGCTCGCCGACGAAGAACGAGTTCTCGATGTAGAAGTTGACCGCGAGGTAGGCGGTGGGGGTGTCGAGCACGATCGCATCGATCTGTCCCGCGCCGAGCGCGGCCACGGCATCCTCGTTCGAGTTGTACAGGCGAGCCTCGGCGTCGGGCGCGACCTCTGCGAGGGTCTGCGCGCTCGTGGAGTTGGCCATCGCGCCGATCGTGAGGTCGGTCAGCCCTGCGATGTCGGAGACGCCGTCGGCCGCGCCGCCCCGGATCGCGACGATCGACTGGCTCGCGGAGTAGTAGGGCGAGGAGAAGTCGACGCCCTGCTTGCGCTCGTCGGTGATCGTGTACTGCTGGACGTTGATGTCGAAGCTCTTCGGACCCGGCGCGATCGCGGCCTCGAAGCTCGTGCGCACCCACACGACGTCGTCCGGTGCGAACCCGAGCTTGTCGGCGACGGCGTAGGCGACGGCGGCCTCGAACCCCTCGCCCGACTCGGGGTCGTCGTCGACGAAGTACGGCTCGTAGGCCGTCTCGCCCGTGGCGAAGGTGAGCTTGCCGGGGGTGACGTAGTCCTCGGCAGCGGGTCCCGACGCGGCATCGCCCGAGGCGGCGGGCGCGGGCGAGGACGAGCAGCCGGCGAGGACGATCGCCAGAGCGGCGACGCCGATCGAGGCGGCGCGGACGAGAGAGCGGGACATCGGGGAACCTCCGGGTGCGGATGCCGCGCATCGGCGTGCTGTCACCGGCGGCTGCATCCATTCTCACCCGGCCGGGATGCCGCGGCGCGCGCGGGTCGTCGTGTTACGCGGCCTCCCTGCGGGCCCGGCTGCGGCCCCGACCCCCGCGAGGCCCCACTTGGGCCGGGTAAGCGCGGCTCACACCCGGCCCAAGTGGGACCTCGCAGGGGGTGGACCCGCGGGGGTGGGGTCGGGCAGGATCGGCGGCGTGCGAGACGACGGCGGTGGGGGAGGGTGCAGGGGAGCGGGGGCGATGACGACGCAGCGGCTGCGCTCGCACCAGCTGAGCGAACCCGCGTCGTCACTCGGCGAGGCCGGGGCCCACATGCTCGCCGTACAGGCGCAGGAGTTCTGGTCGGGTCGATGGGCGCTGGCCCTCCGTACTGCCGGCGACCCTTCGTTGAGCGAGGTGGATGCCGCGTTCGAGGACGGCACGCTCGTGCGCTCATGGACCCAACGCGGCACCCTGCACATCGTGCGCTCGGTCGACCTCGCCGGGATGCTTGCGGTGACCGCCGACCGGCAACAGCGTGCCGCGGCGGGCATCCTGCGCGGGCTCGCGATCGACGAGGCGGTGCTGGCGACGGCTGAGCGTGCCGCCCGACAGGCACTGCGCGGCGGGAACCGGCTCACGCGCGACGAGTTCGCCGACCTCCTGCGCGGTGCCGGCATCGGGACCGAGCGCTCGCGCGGCAACCACATCCTCTCGGCGCTCGCCGTCCGCGGGGTGCTCGCCTTCGGCCCGGTGGTGCCGCGCGAGGGTGGACCGACCCGCGACCAGTTCTTGGTCGCCGTGGACGAGTTGCCGTCCGGACGGGTGCCCGATGATCCGCTGGCCGAGATGTTCGCCGGCTACATCCGCTCGCACGGACCGGCCCGCGTCGAGGACTTCCGCTGGTGGGCGGGGCTGCCGATCGGAATGGCACAACGTGCGGCCGAGGCGGCCGGCGACCGCGTGGTCGAGATCGAGGCCGGACTGTTCGCGGCACCGGGCGCGGGGCCCGGCGTGCCGGCATCCGTTGCCGGGGTAGACCCGGAGTGCGACAGCGGGGATGTCGTCGCCCTCCCCGCCTTCGACGAGTACTTCCTCTCCTACGCCGACCGGACGACCGTCTGCGCCCCCGACCTCGCGGCTCGGATCGGCCCCACCCTGAACGGTCAGGTCGCGCCGATCCTGGTCTCCCGGGGACAGGTGATCGGCACGTGGCGCCACTCCGTCGCCGCCGGGCGGCACCATCTGCCACCTGAGCCCGCGCTCGTGACAGACCCAGCGGTCGCGGCATCCGCGATCGAGGCGTCGCTCGCCCGGGTCTCACGCTTCCTCGCCGGCTGAGCTCCCGCGTGGCGGTGCGCTAACTCCTCACACCCGCGGCGGCCATACGTCCGCACCCGCGCGAGCTCGTGATTCCGGCCTGCCGACGGCGTGAATCTGAGGAGTTATGGCGCGCCGGCCGCGAGTCAGCCGGCGGCGTGGCGGTCGAGGAAGGCGTAGACCTCGCCGTCATCGACACCGGGGAAGTTGCCGCGCGGCAGCGGCGAGAACATCTGCATGTGCACGCGGGCGCTCGGCCAGGCCTTGCCCTCCCATCGCGACGTCAGGTCGGGGTCGGGCCGCCGGCAGCATGACTCGTCGGGGCACGTGGATGTCGCCCGCTTCTGCGTCTCGCGGCCGCGGAACCAGCGGGCGTCGTCGAACGGCACGCCGACGGTGATCGAGAACTCGCCCTCGGCGGTGGTCCCGGTCTGGCTCGAGCACCAGAACGTCCCGCCCGGGGTGTCGGTGTACTGGTAGTGCTCGACCGTGCGGTTCTGCTCCTCGAACGCCGACCGCGCCGAGAAGGCCCGGCACACGACCTGGCCCTCCACGCTGCCGGTGACGTCCATCGGCAGCGGCAGGCCGTCGTTCTCGTAGACCCGCGTGATGGCCCCCGCGCCATCCACGCGCAGGAAGTGCAGCGGGATGCCGAGATGCAGGGTCATGAGGTTCGTCATGCGCATCCCGGCTGCCTCGTGCGTCACCCCGAACGCGTCGCGGAAGTCCTCGACCGCGAGGTTGCGGTCCTTCTTCGCCTGCGACAGGAACGCGACCGAGGCCGTCTCGGGCATGAGGCAGCACGCGGCGTAGTAGTTGATCTCGAGGCGCTGCTGCAGGAAGTCGGCGTAGTCGCTCGGGGGAGTGTGGCCGAGCAAGCGGTGCGCCATCGCCTGCAGCGCCATCGACCGCAGGCCGTGACCGCCCGGGATCGAGGCCGGCGGAAGGTAGATGCGCCCGTTCTCGAGGTCGGTGACCGAGCGGGCCGAGTGAGGAAGGTCGGCGACGTAGAGCAGCTCGAACCCCAGCTGCTCGGCCATGATGCTCACGGTGCGGTGCGTCAGCGCACCCGAGGTGTGTCCGGCCGCCTTGAGCTGCTTCTCGGCGAGGCGCTCGATGTCAGGGAGGTAGTTCGCGACCTCGCGCATCCGCAGGCGCAGCTCCGTGTTCGCACGCCGGGCTTCCTCCGGGGTCGCGATCGCCTCGCGCTCGCGGCGCTGCAGTTCGCGATGCAGTCCGAGGATGGACTCGAGCGTGTCGTCGCTCATCGTCTTGCCCGCGCGCACCGGTGCGATGCCGAGTCGCCGGAAGACGGAACTGGCCTGCGCCCGCTCCAGCTCGAGCTCGAGGGCGGCCCGGCGGTTCGGGGGCTCCGGGGAGAGGAGGTCGGTCACGTCGGTGCCGGTCGCCGACGCGATCGCCTGCAGCAGCGAGAGCTTCGGCTCGCGTCGACCGTTCTCGATCAGACTCAGCTGGCTGCCGGCGACGCCGACCTGAGCGCCGAGCTCGTCGAGTGTCAGCCCGCGGGCGACACGGTGATGGCGGATGCGGTGCCCGAGGGTTGCGAGTTCGATTCCGGATGCGGCCATTCCTTGATCATAGGGAAAGAATCGGGTTTCTTGAAGGCATTGAACGCCGCAAGACGGGGTGTTCGTGCGTTGGAATCGTCAGGTATCACCGATCTCGCCGCCGACGTAGGAGACCGACATGGCCATCGCCGACCTCTTCACCCGCCCCGCCGTCACCGGCACAACCGCAGCGGGCGCCGCTCCCCTCCGCGCGCGGCCCGACCTCGGCGCCCGGCCGTCGGCGGCATCCGGTCCTCTCGGCGATCTCGTCGCCTGGGTCGACGAGATCGCCGCGCTCACGCAGCCCGATCGGATCCACTGGGTCGACGGGTCGGCGGCCGAGAACGACGCGCTGCTGCGCGAGATGGTCGACGAGGGCAAGCTCATCAAGCTCAACCCCGAGTGGCGGCCCGGGTCGTACCTCGCGCGCTCGCACCCCAGCGACGTCGCCCGCACCGAGGCGCGGACCTTCATCGCGTCCGAGCGCGAGGAGGATGCCGGCCCCACCAACAACTGGGTCGCACCCGACGACATCCGGGCGACCATCACGCCCCTGTTCGCGGGTTCGATGCGCGGGCGCACGATGTACGTCGTGCCGTTCTCGATGGGAGCGGTCGGCGGCCCGCTCTCGCACATCGGCGTGCAGGTCACCGACAGCGCCTACGCGGTGGCGTCGACCGGCATCATGACCCGCGTCGGGGCGGCCGTGCTCGACGAGATCGCCGGCGGCAAGCCCTGGGTCAAGACCGTCCACTCGGTCGGCGCACCGCTGGCGCCCGGCGAGGCGGATGTCGCGTGGCCGTGCAACGACGAGAAGTACATCGTCCACTTCCCGGACACCCTCGAGGTCTGGTCGTTCGGGTCGGGCTACGGCGGCAACGCCATCCTCGCCAAGAAGTGCTTCGCGCTGCGCATCGCGTCGGTGATCGGCCGCGATGAGGGCTGGCTCGCCGAGCACATGCTGCTCATCCGGGTCATCGACCCGGCCGGCAAGGCGTACCACGTGGCCGCGGCGTTCCCCTCGGCCTGCGGCAAGACGAACCTCGCCATGCTGCGCCCCACCATCCCGGGCTGGCGCGTCGAGACCCTCGGCGACGACATCGCGTGGCTGCGTCCGGGATCCGACGGGCGGCTGTGGGCGATCAACCCCGAGGCCGGGTTCTTCGGCGTCGCGCCGGGCACCGGCGAGTCGACCAACGTCACGGCGGTCGAGACGCTGTGGGGCAACACGATCTTCACGAACGTGGCGCTGCGTCCCGACGGCGACGTCTGGTGGGAGGGGCTCACCGACGAGGCGCCCGCCGAGCTCATCGACTGGGAGGGCAAGCCCTGGACCCCCGACTCGGGCCGACCGGCCGCGCACCCCAACTCGCGCTTCACCGTCAGCGCCGCTCAGTGCCCGCAGATCGCGTCGGATTGGGATGCCGCCGAGGGCGTGCCACTCGACGCCATCCTCTTCGGTGGTCGCCGGGCGACGAACGTCCCCCTCGTCGTCGAGGCGACCGACTGGACGCACGGCGTCTTCATCGGCTCGAACATCTCGTCGGAGCGCACGGCGGCGGCCGAGGGGACGCTAGGGGAACTGCGCCGCGACCCCTTCGCCATGCTGCCGTTCTGCGGCTACAACATGGGCGACTACTTCGCCCACTGGCTGAAGGTCGGGCAGAAGCTGCGGTTCGACCGGGCCCCCCGCGTCTTCCAGGTGAACTGGTTCCGCAAGGGCAGCGACGGGCGCTTCCTGTGGCCCGGGTTCGGCGACAACTCGCGCGTCATCGACTGGATCGTGCGGCGCCTGAATGGCGAGGTCGACGCGGTCGACAGCCCGATCGGACGACTCCCGCGCGCCGAGGACCTCAACCTCGACGGCATCGAGGTGTCGCAGCGCGATCTCGATGAGCTGTTCGCGGTCGACACGGACTCGTGGCTGCGCGAGGCCGACCTCACCGAGGAGTTCTACGACACCTTCGGTGACCGGCTGCCCGCGGCCCTGCGTGCCGAGCTCGAGGCCCTGCGCTACCGCCTCGGCCACCGGGCCTGACCCCGGCCCGCCACGAGAACACACCGTCGCCGCGAGAACGCACCGGAAAGGGTGCGCGTTCGCGGCGATGGTGCGTTCTCGGCGTCAGACCAAGAGCTGGTGCTTCGCGAGGTCGCGGTACAGCGGGACCGTGGGGACGAGCTCGGAGTGCGTGCCCTGGCCGACGACCCGGCCGTGGTCGAGCACCACGATGACGTCGCTGTCGACGACGGTCGAGAGCCGGTGCGCGATGACCACGAGGGTGCGGCCCGTCGCGACGGCGTCGATCGCCTCGCGCATCCGCTGTTCGTTGAGTCCGTCGAGCGAGGACGTCGACTCGTCCAGCAGCAGGATCGGGGGCGCAGCGAGCAGCGCGCGGGCGATCGCGAGGCGCTGACGCTCGCCGCCCGAGAGCATGACGCCCGCCTCGCCGACGGGCGCCTGAAGACCGAGCTCGCTGCGCTCGAGCACATCGCCGAGGTTGACGGCGCGCAGCACACGCTCGCACTCCGCGTCCGTAGCCCCGGGCGAGGCGAGGCGCAGGTTGTCGGCGATCGTGCCGGCGAGGGTGGGGGCGTCCTGCTCGACGTAGCCGAGCTGCGCGCGCAGCTCGGCCCGGGGGAGGGACCGGATGTCGTCACCCCCGACGAGCACCGCTCCGCCGGTGACGTCGTAGAACCGCTCGATCAGGGCGAGGGTCGTCGACTTGCCCGCACCCGAGGGACCGACGAGGGCCACGCGCGCACCGCGGGGAACGCGGAAGCTCACGCCGCGGAGCACCTCGCCCTCGGGGACGGCGGTCGCTCCGGCTGTCGCTGCGGACGAGGCGGCGGCGTCTGCGCCGTTCGCCGGCGAACCCGTCTCATCGGCCGTGACCGCAGCGACCGCCGAGGTGTCGACGCGTGCGTCCGCGAGGGTGCGCAGCGCTTCGTCGGATGCCGAGCGCCGGGCGGCGACGACGGCCTCGGGGTATCGGAAGTGCACGTCTCGGAACTCGATCGCGACATCGCTGTCGCCCGAGACGGCTACGGTGGCTGCAGCATCCGGATCGGCCGATTCCTCCGTGGGCAGGTCGAGCACCTCCTGGATGCGGCCGAGCGCGCCGAGCGCCTGATTGACGGAGGTGATCGCCCCGAGGAACGACGCGAGCGGCTGCACGAGGAAGAACAGGAACATCACGAACGTCACGAGGCTCGCGATCGAGATGGCGCCCGAGGCGACGCGGTATCCGCCGACGCCGAGCACGACGAGCAGTGACAGCTGCAGCGCGACGCCCGCGACGGGCACGACGAGGGCCGACGCCTTCGCGACGCGCACGCCCGCGTCATAAGCCTGGCGTGCGGCCCCCGTGACGGCGGCCTCCTCGCGCTCGGTCGCTCCGGCGGCGCGGATCGTGCGGATCGATCCGATCGCCCGCTCGACACCCGAGGCCAGCTCGCCGACCCGTTCCTGCTGTTCGCGCGTGGCGCGACGGATGCGGGTGCTGAGACCCACGACGACGGCGACCGAGGCTCCGATCACGATGACGATGAGCAGCAGCAGCAGCGGGTCGATGAAGAGCATCGCGACGATCGCGCCGACGAAGATGAGCGCGTTGCCGACCGAGTCGGCCAGCCCCTGGGTGAGCACGGCGTAGAGCAGGGTCGTGTCGGTGCCCACGCGCGAGACCAGGTCGCCGGTGCGTCGGGCGTCGAACTCCGAGATCGGCAGTCGGAGCAGGCGTGCGATGAGCCGGCGGCGGCTGGAGAACACCACCGCCGTGCCGGTGCGCTGGAGCAGATAGTGCTGGAAAGCGCCGATGGCCGACGAGACGACGACGAGGATCACGAGCGCCCACACGAGGATGCCGAGGGTGTCACCCACCTGCACACGCTCGATGACCTGCCCGACGACGAGCGGCTGGCCGAGCGTGGCCACCGCCTCGACGATGCTGAGTACCGCGACCGCCACCAGCACGCCCTTGTGCTCGAACAGGTACGGGAGCAGCTGCGACAGGCGGGCGCGCGGGCCCTCGTCGGTGCGGCGGCGGCTGCCGCGCATGCGGCTGCGGGTGTCGGACATGCGGTTCCCTCGGTTCGGCGAAGCTCTCTCCTTCGACCGTACTTCTTTCATCGAGGGTGGTTGTCCGTCCGCGGTATCGATGGAAGAGTGCCCGGATGCGTTCGATCACGAAACGTCAGGCGGCACCGCTTGCCGCGGCCGCGTTCGTCGTGCTCACGCTCGCCGGCTGCACCGGCCCGGTTGCAGACGGCGAAGCGGCAGAGCCGTCGGCATCCGTCGGTTCCACGCCATCTCCCACCCCGACATCCGACGCGCGCACCGACGAGCAGCAGTTGCCCCTGCCGGTCGATGAGATCGCGGACTGGGCCAAGACAGCGGTGCCCCGGTCTTCGGACACCACCGGCATGGGGACGCTGTCGGGGTGGCTGAGCCAGCACACGTCCGCACACCAGACGTCGCAGTTCTCGTCGCTCCCCGCCGGGACGTACCAGGCGCAGGTAGCGTGCCGCGGTGCCGGCACGATCACGGTGACCGCGGGCCCGATCGACAGCGCGGCATCGGGCGATCCCGTGACGTGCGACAACAGCACGATCGCCTTCGACGTGACCGTCGAGCAGCCGGGCGTGAGCGTCACCATGGACCTCGCCGGCGACCCCACCATCTACGCGCTCTCGCTGGAGCGGACTGCTTAGCCCCTCAGCGCTCGACGAGAACGCCGTCGGCGTCGGCCCAGACGTGTCGGCCCGGCGTGAAGACCACGCCGCCGATGGTGACCGGAACGTCGACCTCGCCGCGGCCGTCCTTCGCGCTCTTGCGGGGGTTCGAGCCGAGCGCCTTGACGCCGAGGTCGAGCGACGCGATCGCGACACGATCGCGGATCACCCCGTTCACGATGATGCCCGCCCAGCCGTTCTCGACCGCCGACGCGGCGATCAGGTCGCCCACGAGAGCCGACTCGAGCGATCCGCCGCCGTCGACGACGAGCACGGCGCCGCCGCCCGGCGTCGCGAGCACGCGCTTCACGAGCGCGTTGTCGCGATGACAGCGCACGGTGCGGATCGGTCCCGCGAAGGAGGTCCGGCCGCCGAGGTCGAGGAACTGGACGCCGAGCGAGTCGAGCTCGTCGCCGCGTTCGTCATAGAGGTCTGCGGTGGCGGTCGTCATGTCGACAGGGTAGCGGCGACCGCCGAGTCCAAGCCGTCAGGCGCCCGTCGCGATGGGTCGATCGGGATGCTGCGACCACTGGCTCCACGAGCCGGGGTAGAGCACCGGCCGGTATCCCGCGAGGCTGAGGGCGATGGCCTCGTGCGCGGCGCTGACGCCCGAGCCGCAGTAGACGCCGACCGTCGCGCCGGGTTCTGCGCCCAGCGCTGCGAACCGGTCGCGCAGCTCATCCGAGCACCGGAACCGCCCCGACTCATCGTTGTTCTGCGTCGTCGGCGCGGACACCGCGCCCGGGATGTGGCCGGCGCGCGGGTCCATCGGCTCGACCTCGCCGCGGAACCGTTCGCCGGCGCGGGCGTCGAGCAGCAGGCCGGTGCGGGCCTGATCGAGGACGTCGTCGATCCCGAGCACCGGTAACTCGCCGGGCGAGACGACCGCGGTACCCGGACGCACGTCTGCCGCGTCGCCCTCCTCGAGGTCGAACCCCGCGTCGATCCAGGCGGCGAGGGCGCCGTCGAGCACCCGGACGTCGGCGATACCGGCATCCCGCAGCACCCACCAGGCGCGGCCGCTCGCCAGGTTGGCGACATCGTCGTAGACCACGACGGTGTCGCCCTCGTCGATGCCCCAGTCGCGCACGGCGGCCTGCAGCGTCTCGGGGGAGGGCAGCGGATGCCGGCCCTCCGTCGGCTCGCCGTGCTCGGCGAGCTGGGTGTCGAGGTCGGCGTAGCGCGCGCCGGGGATGTGGCCCGCGCGGAACGCCGGGCGTCCGTCGGGGCGGTCGAGCCACCACCTGACGTCGAGCACCCGCACGGGGCCGCCGTCGGGGTAGCGGCCCGCCCCGATGGCGGTCCGGAGTTCAGCGGCAGTGGTGAGGATGCGGTCCATGCGTGCGATTCTCGCGCACCGCGGCCCCGGTCGTCGTCGGACGTCGTCGCTAGTGTTGTCGCGTGCCAGAATCCGTCATCTCCGCCCGTGGGCTGCGCAAGACCTATGCCGTGAAGAGCAAGCCCGACTTCGTCGCGGTCGACGACCTGTCGTTCGAGGTGGCGCCCGGAGAGTCCTTCGGGCTGCTCGGCCCGAACGGCGCGGGAAAGTCGACCACGATGAAGATGATCGGCGCGGTGTCCACCCGCAGCGGCGGCGACCTGCAGATCCTCGGGCTCGATCCCGATCGCTACGGCCCCGAGATCCGATCCCGGCTCGGGGTGGTGCCCCAGCAGGACAACCTCGACGGCGAGCTGAACGCCCGCGAGAACCTCTACATCTACGGGCGGTACTTCGGTCTTCCGGGCAAGGTCTGCCACGAGAAGGCCGACGAGCTGCTCGCGTTCGCGCAGCTCGAAGACAAGGCGAAGAACAAGGTCGATCAGCTGTCGGGCGGCATGAAGCGGCGCCTCACGATCGCGCGCGGCCTCATCAACGACCCGCGCATCCTGCTGCTCGACGAACCGACGACGGGCCTCGACCCCCAGGCCCGCCACGTGCTGTGGGACCGGCTGTTCCGTCTGAAGGAGCGCGGCACGACGCTCGTCCTCACGACCCACTACATGGACGAGGCCGAGCAGCTGTGCGACCGACTCATCGTCGTCGACAAGGGGCGGATCATGGCCGAGGGCACGCCGGCCTCGCTCATCCGCGAGCACTCGAGCCGTGAAGTCCTCGAGGTGCGCTTCGGGTCCGACCGCAACGAGTCCGCGGCCGCTCAGCTGCGGGGCATCGGCGACCGCGTCGAGGTGCTGCCCGACCGCATCCTCGTCTACGCCCACGACGGTGAGGCGGCTCTCGAGCGTGTCTCGGCGGTGGGGCTCACGCCGCTCACGAGCCTTGTGCGCCGATCGAGCCTCGAAGACGTCTTCCTGCGCCTGACCGGACGGTCGCTGATCGAATGAGCACCCAGACCGCGCACCCCACGCTCGACGATCTCCGGGCCGAGGCGATGGCCGGTGGGCGCAAGCCCCGGCGCTACGGCACCTGGTACGTCGCCGAGCACATGGTCCGTGCGATGCGCGCCTACGGCTGGACGATCGTCGTCGGCGCGGTCGGGCAGCCGATCATGTATCTGCTCGGGCTGGCCGTCGGGCTCGCGGCGCTCATCACCGCGCCGATCTCCTCCCACGGCCAGGAGGTCGGCTATCTCCCGTTCGTCGCGCCGGCGCTGCTCGTCACCGCCGCGATCGCCGTGGCCTCCGAGGAGATGACCTATCCGGTGATGGCGGGCTTCAAGTGGCGCCGCTACTTCTACGGATTCAACGCGTCGGCGCTGTCGAGCCCGCAGATCGCGAACGGTGTCATCATCGGTGCGACGGCGCGGATGATCGTCGCCGTCGGTGCTTACTACCTCTTCATCTGGCTGCTGCCGTTCGGCGCTGTCCCGAACCCCGCGACGGGCTGGCTGTCGATCCTCGCCGGTGTCGCGGCCGGTATCGCCTTCGGCATCCCGCTCATGGCGTATGCGGGCTCCATCCAAGACGACAAGGGGCAGTTCGCCCTCGTGCAGCGCTTCATCTTCATGCCGATGTTCCTCTTCTCGGGCACCTTCTACCCCGTGGAGACACTTCCGGTCGGCCTGCAGTGGATCGCGTGGATCTCGCCCCTGTGGCACGGCGCCGAGCTGGGGCGCGCGGCGACCTACGGGGCCGACATCGGCGTCGGGATGATCGCCGTGCACGTGCTCTACCTGCTCGCACTCGCCGCCGTCGGCTACCTCTGGGGCCGCCGTGTCTTCACCGAGAGGCTCGCGAAATGAGCGCCGTGATCGCGCCGGAGACGCCGACGGGCCGCCGCGGGGGCGTACGCGCACTGTGGGCCGGCAACCCGGGCGCGGTCGTGCAGCGCGGTCTCATCGCGGCTCGTTCGTCGAGTTGGATCGTCGTCCTCTCGGGCTTCTTCGAGCCCGTGTTCTATCTCGCGTCTCTCGGCATCGGGCTCGGCGCCCTCATCGGCGAGGTCGAGACCTCGTCGGGAGCCGAGGTCCCGTACGCGGCGTACATCGCTCCCGCGCTGCTCGCGGTCTCGGCGATGAACGGTGCCGTGTACGACTCGACGTGGAACGTCTTCTTCAAGCTCAACTACGGCAAGCTCTACGAGGGGATGCTGTCGACCTCGCTCGGGCCGCTCGACGTCGCCCTCGGTGAGATCCTGTACGCGCTGCTTCGCGGTCTCGTCTACGCCACCGGCTTCATGATCATCATGCAGGTGCTGGGGCTGAACCTCGCATGGACCGCCGTGCTCGCCCTCCCGGCGGTGCTGCTCATCGCCTTCGGGTTTGCGAGCATCGGCATGGCCGTCACGAGCTACATGAAGACCTTCCAGCACATGGACTGGATCAACTTCGTGCTGCTGCCGATGTTCCTGTTCTCGGCGACCTTCTACCCGATCACGGTCTATCCCGAGTGGGTGCAGGTGATCGTGCAGGCGCTGCCGCTGTGGCACGGCGTCGAGCTGATCCGCGGGCTGACAACCGGCATCCTCTCCGCCGGAATGCTGTGGCACGTGCTCTACTTCGTCGTGATGATCGCGCTCGGTCTCGTATTCACGACCAAGCGGCTGCGCGCCCTGTTCCTCGACTGACGCGCCGCGACCGCGCAGAGACGACGGATGCCGCGAGCCCGAGGGCCCGCGGCATCCGTCGTCCGAGGCGGGGATCAGCGTGTGGCTGCCGCCTCGCCGATGTTCGCGTCGTACTCGGAGTCCTTGGTCTCCTTCGACAGCCACAGGGCGATGAAGGTGAGCACGGCGGAGGCCGTGAGGTACACGCCGACGAGCCAGGTCGAGCCGCCAGCGAGCGCCCACAGGGTCGTCGCGATGCTGGGCGCGACGGCGGCACCGAGGATCGACGCCACGTTGTAAGAGATGGCCGAGCCGGTGTAGCGAACGTTGGTCGGGAACAGCTCGGGGAGCAGCGCGCCCATCGGGCCGAACGTCGCGCCCATGAGCATGAAGCCGAGCACGAGGAACGCCTGGACGAGCGCCCCGGTGAACTTCGGGTCGAGCTGCGGTGCGAGGAAGACCGCGAACAGCAGGCCGAACACCGCGATGACGCCGGTGACCCACAGCAGCAGCTTGCGGCGGCCGATCGAGTCGGCGACGGGGCCCGACAGCAGCGTGAAGATGCCGAAGAAGATCACGCCGACGATCTGCATGATGACGAAGTCGGTGAACCCGAACCCGAGGCCCGGAACGTAGGCCGCCGCGTCGAAGGCCGCGCCCGATGCCTCGGCGGTCGCCTGCGCGGTCTCGAGGGTCGGCTTGGTGCCGTACGCGAGGGTGAAGCTCGTCATCAGGTAGAAGAGCACGTAGGTCGCGAGCATGATGAAGGTGCCGAGGATCAGCGCGCGCCAGTGTCCGCGGATGACGGATCCGAGCGGGAACTTGCGGATGGCGCCGGTCTTCTCCGCCTTCGAGAACGTCTCGCTCTCGACGAGCTTGAGGCGCACCCACAGGCCGACGATGACCATGACGGCGGAGAACAGGAACGGCACGCGCCAGCCCCAGGCGAGGAACTCCTCGGAACGCTGGGCCGGGCCGTCGGGGTGCGGCAGCGCGAAGTAGATCACGAGGAAGACCGAGTTCGCGATGATGAAACCGATCGGCGCGCCCAGTTGGGGGAAGGTGCCGTACCAGGCGCGCTTGCCCTTCGGGGCGTTCTCGGTGGCGACGAGCGCCGCTCCCGACCATTCGCCGCCGAGGGCGAAGCCCTGCGCGAGACGCAGCACGAGGAGCAGCAGCGCCGCCCACCAGCCGATGTCGTTGAAGGTGGGGAGGCATCCGATGAGGATCGTCGCGATGCCCATCGTGAGGAGCGAGGCGACGAGGGTCGCCTTGCGGCCGAACTTGTCGCCGAAGTGGCCGAAGACGACGGCGCCGATGGGACGCGCGATCATCGCGGCGCCGAAGACCGCGAACGAGGCGAGGAGCGACGCGGTGTCGTCGTCGCTCGGGAAGAAGAGGATCGGGAAGACCAGGACCGCCGCGGTCGCGTAGACGTAGAAGTCGTAGAACTCGATCGTGGTGCCGACGAGGCTGGCGGTGATGACGCGGGAACGGGGGTTCGCGGGCGCGGTGGGAGCCGCGGTGGCGGATGACATGTGCGGTGTGATGCCTGTCTGGGAGAACGGGTGAGCGCCCTCGTGGGAGCGTGCCGGTGGGCGGACGTCCGAGGCGGGGTGGTGCGGCGGACGTTCGACGCGGGGATCACCGGCGGCGTCGACGGTGTCGGCGACGCACGATCGTCCATTCTACGGCGGATGCCGCGACCCGGTGTTCCGAGACGCGGCATCCGCGCGTGGTGGACCGCAGTCCGGGGGTGTCAGCGCCAGAGCACCGCGATCGCGACGTTGGCCACCGTGCCGATTCCGATCAGCCAGAAGATGGCGGCGGGAACCGCCTGGGTGCGCTTCTGGCGGGCCGAGCCGATGCCCAGCAGCGCACCGATCACGAGCAGGATGACGAGCTTGACGGTGATCTTGACGTAATTGAACTCGTGGTCGGTTCCCCACGGTGCTGCCAGGGCGAGCCCGGCGACACCGGCGACGAGGAGGCCGTAGCTCATGACCCGCGTGATGCGGCGGGCGCCGAGGGCTTCGACGAGCCAGGCGCCGAAGAGCGTGGCGAAACCGATGAGGTGGACGACGAGGACGATTCCGCGGAGGGTTTCCATACCCTCAGCCTAGCTGAAGGTATGGGGTGCCGACACAGTGTCAGCCGCGAAGCGAGCGCAGCGTCAGCGCCGTGCGCAGTGCAGCATCCGCCGCCTCCGCGCCCTTGTCCTCCTTCGAGCCGGGCAGACCCGCCCGGTCGATGCCCTGCTGCTCGTCGTCGAGGGTGAGCACGCCGAAACCGACCGGCTTGCCCGTGTCGATCGCGACGCGCGTCAGCCCGTCGGTGGCCGCCGACGACACGAAGTCGAAGTGGGGCGTTCCGCCGCGGATGATGACGCCGAGGGCGACGACGGCATCCGCTCCGGAATCGAGCGCGGCCTTCGCCACGACCGGGAGCTCGAACGATCCCGGCACGCGCACGAGCCGCCAGGCCGCACCCGACTCCTCGAGCACGCGCTCGGCGCCGGCGATGAGTCCGTCGGTGATGACGTCGTGCCACTGGCCGGCGACGACGACGACCTTCAGGTCGCCCGCGTCGATGTTCTGGCGTTCGGGAGCGCCGTGTCCGCTCATGCGATGTTCTCCGAGTTCTGTCGAGGGTCGGTGGTCTCGTCCGCGGGGGCCGCCACGGTGCCGCGGGCGAGCGCCGCGCTCAGCTCGGCGTCGTCGATGATGTGGCCCATGCGGTCGCGCTTCGTGGCGAGGTACTGGTGGTTGTTGGCGCCCACGCCGACGAGCAGCGGAACCTGCTCGGCGATGTCGAGGCCGAGCGCGCGCAGCTGCGACACCTTGTCGGAGTTGTTCGTCAGCAGGCGGATGCTGCCCACGCCGAGATCGGCGAGGATGCCGGCCGCCGCGGCGTAGTCGCGGGCGTCGGCGGGAAGCCCGAGCGCGAGATTCGCGTCGAGGGTGTCGAGCCCGCGCTCCTGCAGCTGGTAGGCGCGGAGCTTGTTGATCAGCCCGATGCCGCGACCCTCATGACCGCGCATGTAGATGACGATCCCGCCGTCGCGGTCGATCGCGTCGAGGGCGGCATCGAGTTGCGGGCCGCACTCGCACTTGAGCGAGCCGAACGCCTCGCCCGTGAGGCACTCCGAGTGCACACGCACGAGTGGGGCGGCATCTGCGAGGTCGCCCGAGACGACGGCGATGTGGTCGGTGCCGGTGACGCGGTCCTTGTACGCGAGGAAGCGGAACGTGCCGTGCGACGTCGGCACCTGCGCCTCGGCACGCAGGCTCACGCGGCGCCGGTTCGAAGCGGCGCCGCCGGCGGGACGCGGGTCGGTCTCGTCGAGGTGCGCGATGAGCTGCTCGATCGTGATGACCGGGATGCCGTCGCGCTCGCCGAGCTCGAGCAGGCCCGGCATCCGCATCATCGAGCCGTCGTCCGCGACGATCTCGGCGATCGCGCCGACCGGCTCGAGACCGGCGAGCTGCATCAGCTCGACCGCCGCTTCGGTGTGACCGCTGCGCTCGCGCACACCGCCCTCGACGGCGCGCAAAGGCAGGATGTGGCCCGGACGGATGACGCTGCCCGGCGTCGACGCGGGATCGGCGAGCACCGTGAGGGTGCGGGCGCGATCGGCCGCGCTGATGCCGGTGGTCACGCCGTCGGCGGCGTCGACCGAGACGGTGTAGGCGGTGCCGCGGGCATCCTCGTTCGTCTCGACCATCGGCGGGAGATCCAGCCGGTCGGCCCACTCGGCGGGCATCGGCGCGCAGATGAAACCGCTCGAGTGACGGACCGTCCACGCGATCCACTCGGGTGTGGCGAGCGCGGCCGACAGGATGACGTCGCCTTCGTTCTCGCGGTTCTCATCGTCGGCGACGATGATCGGCTTTCCGGCCCGCAGCGCGTCGAGCGCCTCGGAGAGGGGAGAAAGGCTCATCGGGAGCCTCCTTCGTTCGAGAGGGTGGTGAATGCCAGCAACCGCTGGACGTGTCGGGCGAGGATGTCGGTCTCGAGGTTGACCGCGTCGCCGGCGATCCGGTCGCCGAGGGTCGTCGCGGCGAGCGTCTCGGGGATGAGGGAGACCTCGAGCCAGGCCTCCGCGACGTGGGCGGCGCTCACGGCGCTGACGGTCAGGGAGACGCCGTCGACCGTGATCGACCCCTTGTCCACGACGAGCGGGGCGAGGTCGGCGGGCACGGAGATGCGCAGGACGCGCCACTGCTCGCCGGGGCGCACCTCCAGGACGTGGCCGAGTCCATCGACGTGTCCCTGCACGATGTGCCCGCCCAGCCGGGTGTGCGCCGCGAGCGCGCGTTCGAGGTTGACGGCCCGGCCCGGCTCGATCCCGGTGAGGCTCGACACGTCGAGGGTCTGGCGCATGACGTCTGCCGTGAACCAGTCGTCGCCCTGGTCGACCACCGTGAGGCAGACACCGCTGACGGCGATCGAGTCGCCGTGGCCGGCATCCGACACCGCCTTCGGCGCGCGCACGGTGATCCGCACGCCGTCGCCCGACGGCTCGACGGCGACGACCTCGCCGATCTCTTCGATGATTCCGGTGAACATCAGGCGTCTCCTTCGGACGGGGATGTCGGGGGCGCGGGGGAGGCGACGATCAGCAGGTCGTCGCCCAGGGTCTCGACCGAGCGCACGCGCAGACGTCGCTGGTCGGTGATCGTCTCGACGCCGAGCGAACGCAGCGCCGGGCGGTCGTCGCCGACCGTGCCGGAGCCGATGAGGGTCGGGGCGATGTAGGCGAGGATCTCGTCGGCGAGCCCTGCCCGAATGAAGGCGCTGGCAATGGTCGGGCCGCCCTCGACGAAGACGCGCTGCACCCCGAGCTCACGCAACTGCGTCATCAGCGAGGGCTCGTTCGCGCTCTCGCCGCCGAGGTTCTCGCCGTCGCGGTGCAGGAGGGGCAGCGGGTGTCGACGCACGAGCGCGTCGTCGGGCACGGCACGCTGACCGAGGACGACGGGCATCGGCTGCCGCTCGTAGAGAGTGCCGTCGGGACGCCGCGCCGTCAGGGCGGGATCGTCGGAGAGCAGGGTGCCCGTGCCCACGACGATGGCGTCGGCCTCGCTGCGCCGGCGGTGGACGTCTGCTCGTGCGGCGGGGCCGGTGATCCACTGGCTCGTGCCGTCGGGTGCCGCGGCGCGACCGTCGAGCGACTGCGCCCACTTCACGGTGACGTGCGGCCGGCCGAGGCGCTGCACGGTGAGCCAGTCGTGGATGAGCGCGTGACCGTCGTCGGCGAGCACCCCGCCGACGACGTCGACCCCGGCATCACGCAGGCGCTGCGCGCCGCCGGCCGATGCGTCGCCCGGGTCGGACGCGGAGTAGACCACCCGCGCCACGCCGGCCTCGATGAGCGCGAGCGCGCACGGGCCGGTGCGGCCGGTGTGGTTGCAGGGCTCGAGGCTCACCACGGCGGTGGCGCCGCGGGCCGCGCCGGCGGAGAGCTGAGTGAGAGCGTCGACCTCGGCGTGGGGAGTGCCCGCGCCACGGTGCCAGCCCTCGGCGAGCACGGACCCGTCGGGTGCCAGGAGCACGGCGCCGACCTGCGGGTTCAGCCCGCGCGGACCGTTGCCGGCGAGCTCGAAAGCGCGACGCATCGCGGCGATCTCGCGGTCGGTGGTGCCCGGCATCCTTCGTCCTTCGGTCAGTCTCCGGGGACGCGGGCGGGCGCGCGCAGCGCGAACGCTGCCGTGCTTCCTCTCATCCGGACTAGCGACTCGCGTCGCATCACCGTCGGTCCCGGAATTCCACCGGATCAACCTCTCGGCCCGAGGGCCTCGAGGGTCGCGGACTCTCACCGCCGGTTCGGATTCTCACCGACCCCGGAGCACGTTCAATACTCCGATCGTACTCAACGCGGCGCTGCCTGCGGCATTCCCGACTTCCGCCGTCACTTGAGCAGGCGGGAGAGTCGGCGATCCGCGAGCAGCTTGCCGCCGGTCTGGCACGTCGGGCAGTACTCCAGGCTGTTGTCGGCGAAGAAGACGCTGCGCACCTCATCGCCGCAGACCGGGCACGCCTCGCCGCGGCGCCCATGCACCCGCATCCCGCGGCGTTTGGCGTCCTTCAGGTCGGCAGGAGGCTTGCCCGATGCCGCGGCGACGGCCTCGGCCAGCGTCGCGCTGAGTGCGGTGTAGAGCCGGTCGACCTCCGCGTCGTCCAGATTCGCGGCCAGCGCGTAGGGCGACATCTTCGCCGCGTGGAGGATCTCGTCGGAGTACGCGTTGCCGATCCCCGCGACGATGGACTGATCGCGCAGCACACCCTTGATCTGGGTGCGGCGGCCCGCCAGCAGGCCCGCCAGGGTGTCGCGGTCGAACGAGGGATCCAGCGGGTCGGGACCGAGCCGGGCGATGCCCGGCACCTCGGCCGGATCACGGACGACGTAGACCGCGAGCGACTTCTTCGTGCCGGCCTCGGTCAGATCGAACCCCGAGTCGTCGTCGAAGCCGACGCGGAGCGCGATCGGGGTCTTGCCGGGACGGATGATGGTCGACGGCAGCGCGTCGTACCAGCGCAGCCACCCCGCCTTGGCCAGGTGGAAGACCAGGTGCGTGCCGCCGTCGGTGGCCAGGTCGACGAACTTGCCGTGACGGGATGCAGCGGTCACCGTCGCGCCCTCGAGCGTCTCGATCGGCGGGTCGTACGTCTTCAGCGCGGAGATCGCGCTGACCCGGGCTTTCGTGATGCGGCGTCCGGCGAGGCGACCGCCGAGGTAGTCGACGAGTCCCTGCACTTCCGGCATCTCGGGCATGGCGTCATCCTGGCACGCACCACCCCCACGCGGCACGGGCTTGCGCCCGGACCGCGGCCTGGTTCAGGCGTGGTTCAGTCGGCGAGGATCGGCCAGGGCTGCGGCGCGCGGTCGTCGTCGGGCAGGATGCCGGCGATCCAGCCGTCGTGGCGGGCGTCGCGGTGCGGGAGCCCGCGCCGCAGCATCCCTTCGTACCGGAAACCGAGGCTGCGCGCGGTGCGCGCCGATGCGACGTTGCCGACGATCGCCCGCCATTCGATGCGCGCGAGCGACAGCGGCTCGGCGAAGCCGAAGTCGATGACCGCGCGGGCTGCCTCGCTCAGGTAGCCGTGCCCGCGCGCCGATACGCTCATCCAGAACCCGATCTCCGCGGCACCTTCCGGGCTCACGCGGTGCAGGCCGATCATGCCGATCCACTGGCCGTCCCGGCGGATGCCCCACGTCAGCTCGGACTGCTCGTCCCACCAGGCCGCAGCCTTCGCGATGAACTCCTCGGCGTGCTCGCGCGTGTAGGGAGAGGGCACGGTGGTCCAGCGCGGGACCTCGGGATCCTGCGCCGCAGCGGTGATCGCGTCGACGTCGTCGAGAGTGGGCGTCGACAGCTCGAGCCGCGCGGTTCGGAGGGCCACCGGTTCCATCCCCCGACCCTACCGAGGCGGGCCGGCCGGTTCGGGTCGTGCCCAGCCTTCGTCGCGGTGCCGCGAACAGGCTCAGCCCGGTGTCGCCGTGCCTCGCGCCCCCGGGGCCCGCTCTCAGCCTGTTGACGGCACGCGTTTCAGCTGTTCCGGGGATCGAGCTCCGGTCAGCCGACATCCCGCGCCGGGACGGAGGACTCCTCGTCGTGTGCGTGCCAGGCGGCGTCCAGCCGTGCCGTCAACAGGCTGGCGGCGCCATGGCGCCTCTCATCGCGCGGAACGCGGCGCCTGAGCCTGTCGGTGGCACGGATCAGCGACTTCCGCACAGGCAGCGGGCGAGTCTGGCTGTTCACAATTTCCTCCTGCGCAGGCCATGCACGGGACCACGGACGACACCGTGTCGGCATGGACCCTCACGCCTCGTCAGCCTGGCTTCCCGCAGAGATCATGGAGTTGCGTCGTTGGTCGACGTCCGATCTGCGCGCGGGTGGTCTCCGCAAGCGCGACATCGCGGATGCCGTCTCCGCCGGGCGACTTGTGAGGCCCCTGCGGGGCTCGTACCTCGTCGCGGATGCGCCACCAACCGTCGTCGTCGCGGTCTCGCTCGGCGGTCGTCTCACCTGTGTGAGCCTGTTGCGCCTTCTCGGGGTGTTCGTCCTCGAGCCGGCCGGGCCGCATGTGCAGCTACCGCGGACGGCCTCGCGCGTGCCGACGCGCGAGACCCTCGCGGGGTCGAAGTCGGTGCTGCATTGGACACCTCCCATCGCTCCGCGCCCCAGATGGTTCGCGTGCTCGAGCATCATCGACGCGCTGGTCCGCGCGGTGCAGTGCCAGTCACCCCGAGCTGCCGTCGCGACGCTCGACAGCGCGCTTCATCTCGGGCTTCTCCAGGCCGCGGATCTCGACAGCGTCTTCGCGGCCCTGCCTCTCCGATACCGCCCGATCCGGCGTCTGATTGACGGGCGGGCCGAATCCGGACCAGAGACGCTCATGCGGCTCCTCCTGCGCGGAATCGCCAAGACGGTCGAGGTGCAGGTGCGCATACCTGGAGTCGGACGAGTCGATCTGCTCGTCGATGGTTGGTTGATCGTGGAGTGCGACAGCGATGCTCATCATTCCGGGCTCGACGCGCGCCGACGAGACAGCGCGCGCGACCTCGCGGCCGCAGCCCTCGGCTACCTGACGCTACGACCGATGGCGGCGGACATCATGTGGCGACCCGATCGGGTCCTCGAAGCCGTGCGCGGCGTTCTCGCATCCGGTGTGCGGCCGGCTCGCGTGCGCTGACGCTTCTACCAGCGGATGCCTGCTGCTCTGCGTGCCGTGCGCAGGCTGAAACGGCTCGCGGTGGGGCGTAGGGGCTTGGGTGGGGCGCTGAGCCTGTTGACGGGGAGATGACGCGAAGACAGGGCTGTTCTCCGGCCCGCCCGGCCCGTGGGGCGGTTCTCGCTCGGTGGGTCGACAGGTCTCGCTCGACGCGCCGACCGGGCGACCGGAGTGCGGATGCCTGCTGTTCCGCGTGCCGTGCGCAGGCTGAAACGGCTCGCGGTCGGGCGTAGGGGCTCGGGTGGGGCGCTGAGCCTGTTGACGGGACGGGGACGGCTCGAAGATGGGGCGCCGACGCGACGGCTACCCCGCAGGACGGGGACGGCTGCCCCGCAGGACGGTGCCGGTAGGCCCGTCGGTGGCGACGGGGGTTCCGGCAGCCCCGCCGGTCGGGACGGGGCCGCCCGCAGCGGACGGGCCCCCCAGCGGCGAGGACGGGGCCGTCCCGGGATCAGGCAGAGGGGTTCTGCGAGATGTAGACCGCCATCGCGGCGAGGTTCGTCAGGGGAGCCATCGCACCGTTGCCGGGTGCGTCGAAGACCATCGCTTCGACGCCGGCCTCGGCGTAGGACGCGACCCACGCCGCGGCCGACGGGAGCGGCACGGCGAGGAGGCGCGATGCCTCCTCTTCGGGCAGGCCGAAACCGAGGGCGGCTTCATGGGCGCGGTCGGCGGTGGAGAACGCGAAGATCACGGCGCCCTCGTCCGAGCGCAGCGCGAACGGGGTGGGCTCGTCGTCGGAGCCGCGGGCGATGAAGAGCCAGCGGTCGAGCGCGAAGGCGGCGCGCCAGAGTCGCTCCTGCACGGCGGCGTCGGCGGGGGAGGCCTTCGATGCGGCCGCCGCCTCGTCGAGCGCCTCGATCAGCTCGGGCGCGGGCTCGACCGGCATCTCCGGTGCGGTGGTCGCCGGCGCCGCGTTCTGGTTGCCGTCGGTCGCAGCGGACAGTCCGGCGTCGGGCGCGGTCGATTCGTTGTCAGACACGACGCAGCAGTCCCAACTTGTCGTAGACGTCAGCGAGCGTGCGGTCGGCGACCTCGTCGGCGCGCGCGGCGTTCGACGCGAGCACCCGGTCGAGCTCGGCCGGGTCGTCGAGCAGCTCGAGGGCACGCTCGCGGACCGGTCCGAACTCGGAGACGACGACCTCGGCCAGTCCCTTCTTGAAGTCGCCGTAGCCGCGACCGGCGTACTCGTCCTCGATCGAGGGGATCTGGCGGCCCGTCAGCGCGGCGTAGATGACGAGCAGGTTCGAGACGCCGGGCTTGTTCTCGCGGTCGTAGCGAACCGAGCCCTCGGAGTCGGTGACGGCCCGCATGACCTTCTTCGCCGACACCTTCGGGTCGTCGAGCAGCCACAGCACGCCGGCATCCGACTCGGCGGACTTCGACATCTTCGAGGTCGGGTTCTGCAGGTCGTAGATGCGCGCGGTGTCCTGCTGGATGACCGGCATCGGCACGCGGAACGTCTCGCCGTAGCGCGAGTTGAACCGCTCGGCCAGGGTGCGCGTCAGCTCGACGTGCTGCTTCTGGTCGTCGCCGACGGGCACGATGTCGGTCTGGTAGAGCAGGATGTCGGCGGCCATGAGCACCGGGTAGGTGAAGAGCCCCACGTTGGTGGCGTCGGCGCCGTAGCGCTGCGACTTGTCTTTGAACTGCGTCATCCGGCCGGCTTCGCCGAACCCGGTGATGGTCGAGAGCACCCAGGCGAGCTCGGCGTGCGCGCGGACGTGCGACTGCACGTACAGCGTCGAGCGCGAGGGTTCGATGCCCGCCGCGATGTACTGCGCCGCGGTGCGCCGGGTCTTCGCCCGCAGCTCGGCGGGGTCATTCGGCTGAGTGAGGGCGTGCAGGTCGACGACGGAGAAGAACGCGTCGTAGGTCTCCTGCAGGTCGCGCCACTGCATGAGAGCCCCGATGTAGTTGCCGATCTGGAGCGAATCGGCGGACGGCTGCATTCCGGAGTACAGGCGGGGCTTGGTCACCAGAAGAGTCTACGGGCGTCGCCCCGCGGGCCGTCGCCCCGTCGCCTCGATCAGCCCGGGAAGACGTAGTCGGCGACGACGGGGGCGTGGTCGCTCCACCGGGTGTCCCACGACGGCGCGCGCACGACACGGTAGTCGGTGACGCGCTCCGCGAGCTGCGGCGTGGCGAGGTGGTAGTCGATTCGCCACCCGGTGTCGGTGTCGAACGCCTTTCCGCGGTTGGACCACCACGTGTAGGGACCGTCGACCTCGCCGGCGAACCGACGTCCCACGTCGACCCACCCGAGGCCGGTGCCCCGCTCGCCGTCGACGGTGTCGATCTCGACGCCGGCGGGCGCGGTGAACCGGTCGAAATAGGCCCGCTCGCGCGGGAGGAAGCCGGCCTTCTTGCGATTGCCGCGCCAGTTGCGGATGTCGAACTCACGGTGGCCGACGTTCAGGTCGCCGGTGATGACAGCGAGTTCGCCGAGCTGCGGCATCCGCTTCTCCATCGCATCGAGGAAGGCGTACTTCGCGACCTGCTTCTCGGTGTCGG
The DNA here is from genome assembly GCF_053345465.1 of Microbacterium sp. M4A5_1d. Lineage (NCBI taxonomy): Bacteria > Bacillati > Actinomycetota > Actinomycetes > Micrococcales > Microbacteriaceae > Microbacterium > Microbacterium sp. M4A5_1d. Next base: position 588,786 of record NZ_JBKFAD010000003.1, on the reverse strand, counting down.
CCTCGCCGGTGAAGACGTACGCGCTGACGACCGTGAGGTGCTCGCCCGCGACCTCGATGTCGGCCTCGACCCAGCGTCCCTTCGAGTCGAGATCGTCGTCGCCGAGCTCGATGCGCCAGACGTCGAGGGGCTCACGGGCGGCGATAGCGACACCTGCGCGCCCCTTCGCGAGCGCCTCGTCGGAGACGAAGTGCCAGTTCGGCAGGGCAGCGGCGAGGTCGGAGGCCTGGGCGCGGACCTCTTGGAGGGTCAGGATGTCGACGTCGGCGGTCTCGAGCCACTCGTGCATTCCCTTGCGGGCGGCGGCGCGGATGCCGTTGACGTTGACGGAGGCGATGCGAAGACGACGTGACACGTCTGCCAGCGTAACCGCGACCTCCGACAGGGCTCACCGCGCGGCGCGCTGCTCCGCGTCGAGACGTCGCAGCAGCTCGCGCGCCCGCTTCACATCCCGGCGGGCGGGAACTCGCCGCCACCACCCGGCTTCGGCGAGGGCGTGCTCGGCGTCGCGCAGCTGTGCCTCGGCGACCACACGCAGGGCGCGCCGCTCGCCCTCGCGCCTCTCTTCCTCGGTCCTCACCTCGAGCGGGATGCCGTCATCCGCCGCCGACACGGCCACCCACGACGCCGCGACGAGGATGACGATGCCCGCGAGGCGCAGCCAGAGGAGGAATCCGATGAGCACCGAGAACGTCGCGAGGAGCGGGTTGGTGGGGGAGTAGACGGCGAGGAAGCCGGCGCCGAGCTGCAGCACGCTCAGCGCGACGCCGCCGAAGATCGATCCGGGGATGATCTTGCGCCAGGGCAGCGCGGTCCCGGTCAGAAACCGGATGAGCGCGGTGAGGGCGGCCGCGTTGATCACGATCGCGACCAGCACAGACGCGAGTCGGCTGAGCACGTCGATCGTGGTCGACTCGTACGGGATCTCGAAGAGGTCGAACACCTGCCGAACGATGCCGCCCGCCACCAGACCCAGTGCGGCGCCGAGCACGAGCGCGAGGCCGAACAGCAGGGCTGCGCCGAAGTCGCGCAGCTTCAGGAGCAGGTAGTTGCGCGTGTCGAAGGGCAGGCCGAAGATATCGCGCACCGCGCGGCGCGTGAACGTCACGAACCCGATGGCCGTCCAGATCGCGACCGCGAGGGCGACGGCACCCGTCACCGCTAGGACGCTGCCGCTGTTGCGGGCGATGTCGGCGACGTCGGTGGGGGAGACCGGACCGCTGCCGGAGATCAGCCCCGGGATGTAGCTGTTGACGACGTCGATGAGGGCGTCGATCGCCATGCGCGATCCCCCGAGCCACAGCCCGACGACGGCGAACGCCGTGTAGATGGTGGCGAAGAGGGCGAAGAGCGACTGGTAACTGATGCTCGCGGCGAGGAGGAAGCCGTTGTGCCGCAGAAAGTGGCGCCATACCCGGATCGGGAACCAGCCGAGCGTGCGACGCGTGATCGTCGTCGCACGCTCGATGGGCTGGTCGAGCCGCTCGCGCAGCCGAGACGCATCCCACCGTTCGCGCAGCGCATCTGTCGCGGAAGGGTCGGGATCCACGTCGTCGAATCTATCGGCAGCGGCGGCGCGAGCTGATCGGGCGCGAGCCCGGCCGGCTCAACGCCCGCGGAGAACCGCCTGCTTGACCTCGGCGATCGCCTTGGTGACCTCGATGCCGCGCGGGCAGGCCTCGGTGCAGTTGAAGGTCGTGCGGCAGCGCCACACGCCTTCCTTGTCGTTGAGGATGTCGAGGCGCACGTCGCCCGCGTCGTCGCGCGAGTCGAAGATGAAGCGGTGCGCGTTGACGATCGCGGCGGGGCCGAAGTACTGGCCGTCGGTCCAGAACACGGGGCACGACGAGGTGCACGCGGCGCAGAGGATGCACTTGGTGGTGTCGTCGAAGATCTCGCGGTCGGCGATCGACTGGATGCGCTCCTTGCCGGCCTCGGGCTTCGAGTTGGCGATGAGGAAGGGCTGCACGTCGCGGTAGGAGGCGAAGAACGGCTCCATGTCGACGACGAGGTCCTTCTCCAGCGGCAGGCCCTTGATCGCCTCGACGTAGATCGGCTGCGAGATGTCGAGGTCCTTGATCAGCGTCTTGCAGGCCAGGCGGTTGCGCCCGTTGATGCGCATCGCGTCGGACCCGCAGATGCCGTGCGCGCACGAGCGGCGGAAGGTCAGCGACCCGTCGACATCCCACTTGATCTTGTGGAGGGCGTCGAGGACGCGGTCGGTCGAGTAGAGCTCGACGTCGTAGTCGACCCACCTCGGCTCGCTGTCGACCTCGGGGTCGAAGCGCCGGATGATGAAGGTGACCAGGAACGACTGGATGCCGGTGTCGTTCGCCGCCTCGGCAGGGGCCGCGGCATCGGTTTCGACGATCGTCATCAGTACTTCCTCTCCAGCGGCGGGTACCGCAGTTCGCCGTTCTCGTTCTTGGTGAACACGACGGGCTTCCAGTCGAGCCGGATGTGGTCCTCGGCGTGCGACGAGTGGGGGTCGCCCGACAGATAGGCCATCGTGTGCTTCATGTAGTTCTCGTCGTCACGCGTCGGGAAGTCATCGCGCATGTGGCCGCCGCGACTCTCCTTGCGGTTGCGAGCGGCGACCACGACGACCTCGGCGATGTCGAGCAGGAAGCCCAGCTCGACCGCCTCGAGCAGATCGGTGTTGAACCGCTTGCCCTTGTCGTCGACGTGGATGTTCTTGAACCGCTCGCGCAGGTCGGCGATGACGTCCATGACGTGCAGGAGCGACTCCTCGGTGCGGAACACCTGGGCGCCCTTGTCCATCTCGTCCTGGAGCGTCTTGCGCAGGACCGCGATGCGCTCGGTGCCGGGGTTGTTGCGCACGCCTTCGATGAGTTGGCGCACGTCCTTGGCGGGGTCCGCGGGCAGCGGCACGAAGTCGGCGGTCTTGACGTACTCGACGGCGTTGCGGCCGGCGCGCTTGCCGAAGACGTTGATGTCGAGCAACGAGTTGGTGCCGAGGCGGTTCGAGCCGTGCACCGAGACGCACGCGCACTCGCCGGCGGCGTAGAGGCCCGGCACGACGGTGGTGTTGTCGGCGAGCACCTCGGCCTCGACGTTCGTGGGGATGCCGCCCATCGCGTAGTGCGCCGTGGGCATGACGGGCACCGGCTCGACGACGGGGTCGACGCCGAGGTAGGTGCGGGCGAACTCCGTGATGTCGGGGAGCTTGGTCTCGAGGACTTCGGCGCCCAGGTGCGTGCAGTCGAGCAGCACGTAGTCGCGGTGGGGACCGGCGCCGCGGCCTTCGGCGACCTCCTGCTGCATGCATCGCGAGACGATGTCGCGGGGAGCGAGGTCCTTGATGGTGGGCGCGTAGCGCTCCATGAACCGCTCGCCCGACGCGTTGCGGAGGATCGCGCCCTCGCCGCGTGCGCCTTCCGTGAGCAGGATGCCGAGACCGGCGAGGCCGGTCGGGTGGAACTGGAAGAACTCCATGTCCTCGAGCGGCAGGCCCTTGCGCCAGACGATGCCGACGCCGTCGCCCGTGAGGGTGTGGGCGTTCGAGGTCGTCTTGTAGATCTTGCCGAAGCCGCCGGTGGCGAAGATGACGGCCTTCGAGTGGAAGACGTGCAGGTCACCGGTCGCCAGGTCGTAGGCGACGACGCCCGCCGTCTGGGTCGAGCCGTCGGGCGCGGTCACCGTGATGAGGTCGAGCACGTAGTACTCGTTGAAGAAGTTGATGCCGAGCTTGACGCAGTTCTGGAACAGCGTCTGCAGGATCATGTGGCCCGTGCGGTCGGCGGCGTAGCAGGCGCGGCGCACCGGCGACTTGCCGTGGTCGGCGGTGTGGCCGCCGAAGCGGCGCTGGTCGATCTTGCCCTCGGGGGTGCGGTTGAAGGGCAGGCCCATGTTCTCGAGGTCGATGACCGCGTCGATGGCCTCCTTGGCGAGGATCTCCGCCGCGTCCTGGTCGACGAGGTAGTCGCCGCCCTTGACGGTGTCGAAAGTGTGCCACTCCCACGAGTCCTCTTCGACGTTGGCGAGCGCCGCCGCCATGCCGCCCTGCGCCGCACCGGTGTGCGAGCGGGTCGGGTACAGCTTCGAGATCACCGCGGTGCGGGCACCCGGACCGGCTTCGATCGCCGCCCGCATGCCGGCGCCGCCGGCGCCGACGATGACGATGTCGAACTGGTGGTAGTGGATGCCGTCCTTGACGACGACCTCTTCGGTCTGGGTGCTCACGGGGCGAGCCTTTCGTTGCTGTGATTCACGTCGTCGGAGCGCAGGGTCAGCCCTGGCAGGTCTCCCAGAGCATGCTGTCCGCGGTCACTCCGAGGCAGGGGTCGAAGGTGAACACGACCAGGGTGCCGAGCAGGATCAGCAGACCTGCCGAGAGCCAGATGGCCCACACGAGGACCTTCCGCGCCGTCGCACCCGTGACGTAGTCGTTCACGATCGTGCGCATGCCGTTCGCGCCGTGGATCAGGGCGAGCCAGAGCATCAGCACGTCCCACCACTGCCAGAACGGGCTGGCGAACTTTCCGGCCACGAAAGCGAAGTCGATGCCCTTGATGCCCTCGCCGAGCATGAGGTTGACGAAGAGGTGGCCGAAGATCAGGACGACCAGCAGCACGCCGGAGGCGCGCATGTAGACCCAGCCCCACTTCTCGAGGTTGGCGCCCTTCTTGCGGACCTGCGGGCTGCGGGGAGCGGCAAGGGTGTCGGCGGTCATCAGTGACCCCCTCCAATCTCGGAGAGAACGATGGGCACGTGACGAGCCGCGAAACCGATGATGGTGACGGCCCAGACCGCGAGGACACCCCACCACAGCTGGCGCTGGTGGCGCGTCGCCCACGGCCACAGGTCGACGGCGATGATGCGCAGACCGTTGAAGGCGTGGTAGACGATCGCGGCGACGAGGGCGACCTCGCCGAGACCCATGATCGGGTTCTTGTAGGTGCCGATGACGGCGTCGTAGGCCTCGGGCGACACGCGGATCAGCGCGGTGTCGAGCACGTGGACCAAGAGGAAGAAGAAGATGGCCACGCCGGTGATGCGGTGAAGCACCCACGACCACATGCCCTCGTTGCCGCGGTACAGCGTGCCGCGCGGGGTCTTGGATGTGGTCTGGGCTACCGACGGTGTGACGCGTGCTGGTGCAGACACGGTCGTCCTCCCTGGATCGAACACGGTTCGTGGGGGCGATCGATGCCCCGGTGGGGCAATTGACCCCCGGCGTCACATGGGCGCACATCGATTCTAGGCCGGGAAAATGACGCGGGGCGACGAAGGGCACCCTAAAGAAAGCGGGTTCTTGCGCCGGGGGCTGCGGCCGCGTCCCGGTACGCTCGGAGCATGATCGACGAGATCCCGGACTTCTACGCCGTCATCCCCGCCGGCGGCGTGGGCAGCAGGCTGTGGCCGCTGTCGCGTGCCGACGCGCCGAAGTTCCTGCACGACCTCACCGGATCGGGCCACTCGCTGCTGCGCGACACCTGGGACCGGCTCGCGCCGCTCGCAGGGCCCGACCGCATCGCGGTGGTCACGGGACGCGCTCACCGCGCGGCGGTCGAGGCCCAGCTGCCCGGCATCCCCGACAAGAACGTGTTCCTCGAGTCCGAGCCCCGCGACTCGGCGGCGGCGATCGGTCTGGCCGCCGCGATCCTGCACCGGCGTCATCCGGACGTCATCATCGGGTCGTTCGCGGCCGATCACGTGATCCGCGGCAGCCGGGTCTTCGAGTTCGCCGTGCGCGACGCGGTCGAGGTCGCGCGCGAGGGCTACATCTGCACGATCGGCATCACCCCCTCCGAGCCCGCTGTCGGCTTCGGCTACATCAAGCGCGGCGGCGAACTGATCGTCGAGGGCGCTCGCGACGCCTCTCTCGTCGAGCGTTTCGTCGAGAAGCCCGACCTCGAGACGGCGCGAGCCTATGTCTCCGACCGGTCGTACCTCTGGAACGCGGGCATGTTCATCTCGCGGGCCGATGTCCTCCTGGCCGAGATCGAGGCGAACAGCCCCGAACTGCACGCGGGCCTGCTCGAGCTCGCCGAGGCCTGGGACGATCGCGACCGGCGCGGTCCCGCCGTCGACCGCATCTGGCCGCAGCTGAAGAAGATCGCGATCGACTACGTCGTCGCCGAGCCCGCCGCCGAGAAGGGCAAGCTCGCCGTCGTGCCGGGGCACTTCGACTGGGACGACGTCGGCGACTTCGCGAGCCTCGCGAAGCTCAACTCCAACGGACGCAAGAACGACCTGGCCATCCTCGGCGAGAACGCCCGCATCCTCTCGGACGCGGCCAGCGGCATCGTGGTCAGCCACACCTCGCGGGTCATCAGCCTGATCGGAGTGAAGGACATCGTCGTCGTCGACACTCCCGACGCGCTTCTGGTGACCACGAGCGAGAACGCGCAGCGCGTCAAGCACGTGGTCGACGCCCTCAAGCTGACGGGACGCGGCGACGTTCTGTGACGCGCACATTGCGTCTTTGTAACCATTCGCGGGGCGGGGTGCGTCCGGGGTGCAACCCGGACGAAACAGTAGGTAACTTCTTTCCAGCCGCCGCGAAGTCCGCGGCGCCTTCAATGTGGAGGCTGCATTGACACTCTCGACCCCCCAGAAGCTCGTCGGCATCACAGCTGCCGCGGGCCTTCTCGTCGCCCTCGCCGGTTGCGGAGCCGCACCCGATGAGGCTGGCGGATCCGCCGCACCCGAGGCGGGCTCGGACTTCACCCCCTGCCTGGTCTCCGACGAGGGCGGCTGGAACGACCGTTCGTTCAACCAGTCGGCGAAGGAGGGCATGGACCGCGCGGCGAAGGAGCTCGGCGTCGAATCGATCGAGGTCGAGTCCACCACCGAGAACGACTACGCGCCGAACCTCGAGACGCTCGTCTCGGAGGGCTGCGACCTGATCGTCGCCGTCGGCTACAAGCTCGCCCCGGCCACCGTCGCGTCGGCCACCGCGAACCCCGACATCGACTACGCCATCATCGACGACTACGCCGACACCGATTTCGACGGCAAGACCGACGCCCCCAACATCAAGCCGCTGGTGTTCAACACCGCGGAGGCCGCCTACCTCGGCGGCTACGCGGCGGCCTCGTGGTCGGCTGAGGCCGGCGTGAACAAGGTCGGCACCTTCGGTGGCGACAAGTTCAACTCGGTCACCGTCTTCATGGACGGCTTCCAGCTCGGTGTCGAGAAGTACAACGAGGACAAGGGCGCGAACGTCGGCGTCGTCGGCTGGGACATCACCGCTCAGGACGGCAACTTCACGGGCGGCTTCACCGCCAACGACACCGCGAAGCAGGTCGCTCAGGGCATCCTCGACCAGGGTGTCGACGTGATCCTGCCCGTCGGCGGCCCGATCTACCAGAGCGCCGCGCAGGCCATCCGCGAGGGCAACCGCGACGTCGTCATGCTCGGCGTCGACAGCGACCTCGCCGTCTCGGACGACACGGTCGCCGACCTGACGCTCGTGTCGATCCAGAAGGCGATCGACGTCTCCGTCTACGACGCCACCGTCGCGGCGCAGGGCGGCGACTTCACGACCGACCCGTACGTCGGCACGCTGAAGAACGAGGGTGTCAAGCTGTCGAGCTTCCACGACTTCGAGTCGCGTCTGCCGGCCGGTCTCGCCGACGAGCTGACCGCCCTGCAGGAGGCGATCGTCGCCGGTGACATCACCGTGGACTCGCCGAACTCTCCGTGAGCTCATGAGTCGTCGGGGCCGGGGGACGGAAGTTCCCCGGCCCCGACCGCTGTCCACCCACCATCCGTCGCATAGATTGGCCGACATGAAGCTCGAACTCCGGGGCATCACCAAGCGCTTCGGCACCCTGGTCGCCAACGACCACATCGACCTCGTCGTCAGGCCGGGCGAGATCCACGCTCTCCTCGGGGAGAACGGCGCCGGCAAGTCGACGCTCATGAACGTCCTCTACGGCCTCTATCAGGCCGATGAGGGCCACATCCTCCTCGACGACGTCGTCCAGGACTTCCGCGGACCCGGCGACGCCATGAGCGCGGGCATCGGCATGGTGCACCAGCACTTCATGCTCGTCCCGGTCTTCACCGTCGCCGAGAACGTCATGCTCGGTCACGAGAACACCAAGGGCCTCGGCGTCCTCGACCTCGCCGCGGCCCGCGCACACGTGCGTGCCGTGGCCGACCGCTTCGGCTTCCAGATCGATCCCGATGCCGTCGTCGGCGATCTGCCCGTCGGCGTGCAGCAGCGCGTCGAGATCATCAAGGCCCTCTCGCGCGAGGCGAAAGTGCTCGTGTTCGACGAGCCCACCGCCGTGCTCACTCCGCAGGAGACCGACGAGCTCATGGCGATCATGCGCCAGCTGCGCGACGAGGGCACCTCGATCGTCTTCATCACCCACAAGCTGCGCGAGGTCCGCGAGGTCGCGGACCGCATCACCGTCATCCGGCTGGGCAAGGTCGTCGGCGAGGCCTCGCCGACGGCGAGCAACGCCGAGCTGGCGGCGCTCATGGTCGGCCGGCCCGTCGAGATGGTCGTGGCCAAGGGCGCTCCGAACGTGGGGGAGGGCGGCCTCGTGCTCGACGGCATCCGCGTCGTCACGCCCTCGGGGATCGTCGTCGTCGACGACGTCGACCTGCAGGTGCAGTCGGGCGAGGTCGTCGCGATCGCGGGCGTCCAGGGCAACGGCCAGACCGAGATCGTCGAAGCGATCCTCGGGCTGCTGCCGATCGACCACGGCTCGATCCGCCTCGACGGCGACGAGCTGGGCGGGCGCAGCGTGCGCGCGATCCTCGACCGCGGTGTCGGCTTCGTGCCCGAGGATCGCAAGGAGGACGGTCTCGTCGGAGCGTTCTCCGTGCAGGAGAACCTCATCCTCGACCGCTCGGACGACCGCGCCTTCACTCGTGCGGGCACGATCGACCGCCGCGCCCTCGAGGCGTTCGCGCGTGAGCGCATCGCCGAGTACGACATCCGCACGCAGGGCCCCGACACGGCGGTCGGCACCCTGTCGGGCGGCAACCAGCAGAAGGTCGTCATCGCACGCGAGATGGCCCGCCCGCTGCGTCTGCTCGTCGCGGCGCAGCCCACGCGCGGCGTCGACGTGGGCAGCATCGAATTCATCCACAAGCGCATCATCGAGGCCCGTGACTCCGGCGTCGCCGTCCTCGTCGTCTCGACCGAGCTCGACGAGGTGGTCGCCCTGGCCGACCGCATCGCGGTGATGTACCGCGGTCGCATCGTCGGCGTCGTCCCGGCGACGACGCCGCGCGACGTGCTCGGCCTGATGATGGCCGGCGAGGTCCCCGAGGAGTCAGCAGCATGACCACCCCCACCCCCGGTCCCGGCCCCGACCTCCCCGTCGAGCCCGCGGACTCGCAACTGCCCCCCGTCGGCGGACCCCTGACCGGCAAGCCCGAGGTGGCCCCGCCGCCGACGACGAACCGCATCATCAGCGAGGTGATGCGCAGCAGCGGCGTCATCACCGTGCTCGCCATCGTGCTCGCGCTCATCGTCGGCGGCATCATGATGGCCGTCACGGACGAGCGCGTGGCCGCGGCATCCGGCTACTTCTTCGCCCGCCCGGGCGACACGCTGGTCGCGATCTGGCAGTCGGTGTCGGGCGGATACGACGCCCTGTTCCGCGGCGCCGTGTTCAACACGCGCGTCGACGGCTTCGCGACGCAGATCCGTCCGCTCACGAACACGCTCGGCTTCGCAGCGCCGCTGATCGCGGCGGGTCTCGGTGTCGCGCTGGCCTTCCGAGCCGGTCTGTTCAACATCGGCGGCCGCGGCCAGATCCTCATCGGCGCTGCGTTCGCGGCCCTCGTGACGTTCAACCTCGACCTGCCGATGTTCATCCACCTGCCGCTGACCCTGATCGCCGGCATCGTGGGCGGGGCCCTGTGGGGCGGGCTCGTGGGACTGCTGAAGGCGCGCACCGGCGCGCACGAGGTGATCCTCACGATCATGCTCAACTACATCGCCTACTACCTCGTCAGCTGGATGGTGCGCACCCCCTCGCTGCTGCAGCAGACCGGCACGACGCAGTCGATCTCGCTGCGTACCCCGGACTCCGCGCAGTTCCCCGAGCTGCTCGGCCCGCAGTATCCGCTGCTGGACTGGGGCTTCATCGTCGTCATCATCGCGACGATCGTCGTGTGGTGGGTCATCGAGCGCTCCAGCCTCGGGCTGCGCCTGCGCGCCGTGGGCGAGAACCCGCACGCGGCACGCGCCGCGGGCATCTCGGTCGAGCGCATGTACATCTACGCGATGCTCTTCGCCGGCGGGCTCGCGGGCCTCGCGGCCATGAACCAGGTGCAGGGCCAGGTCACCACCGGCTTCACCGGCTCGATCGACGCGGGCATCGGATTCGACGCGATCACGGTCGCCCTGCTCGGGCGTTCGCGTCCGTGGGGCGTCTTCGCCGCCGGCATCCTGCTCGGCGCGCTCAAGGCGGGCAGCTTCACGATGCAGGGCTCCGAGGGCATCCCCGTCGAGATCGTGCTCGTGGTGCAGGCGCTCATCGTCCTGTTCATCGCAGCCCCGCCGCTCGTCCGGACGATCTTCTTCCTTCCCAAGACCGAAGCTGAGAAGCGCGCGTCGGGCCGCACGAAGAACTCGTCGCGCCGCGCCGCTGTGAAGGCGGGTGCCTGATGGCAACGACCGATCTGACCTCCGCCGCCGCGGCCCCCGCCGCGGTGAAGGTCCGCCACCTCAAGCCGGCCATCGCCCTCGGCGTCGCCACCGTGCTGCTGGCACTGCTGTTCGCCCTGGTCCCGCGTGGCGGCACGAGCACGTTCCGTCTCGCCGACGGCGGGTCGACGATCCCGATCCCGGACGTCGCCCTCCCGACGGGGCCGACCAGCTGGACGCTGCTCGCCCTGATGGCCGTCATCACGGCCGTCGCGGCGTGGGACGCCCTCGCCTATCGCCGCCCTCGCACCTGGCTGATCGCGGTGGCCGGCTTCGTGGGGGTGTTCGCCTTCCTCGTCTGGGCCGCGGCCGAGGGACTCGTGCCCGTCATCGGTCTGCTGTTCGGTGCGGTGTCGTTGTCGGTCCCGCTCATCTTCGGCGCCCTCGGCGGCGTCATCGGTGAACGGGTCGGCGTCGTGAACGTCGCCATCGAGGGCCAGTTCCTGCTCGGCGCCTTCGGCGCGGTGCTCGTCGGCAGCATCACCGGCAACCCGTTCATCGGACTGATCGCCGCCATGGTCGGCGGCGTGCTGGTGAGCCTCGTCCTCGCGGTCTTCTCGATCCGTTACCTCGTCGACCAGGTCATCGTCGGCGTCGTGCTGAACGTGCTGGTGACCGGCCTCACCGGCTTCCTCTTCGGAGCGCTCCTCGCGCCGAACGAGGCGACGCTCAACCGTGCGACGACCTTCCAGCGCCTGCCGATCCCGCTGCTCAGCGACATCCCCGTCATCGGACCCGTGCTGTTCAACCAGACGTTCATCGTCTACCTGATGTACGTCACGGTCGGTCTCGTCGCGTGGGGCCTGTACCGCACCCGCTGGGGCCTGCGCCTGCGCGCCGTCGGCGAGCACCCGCAGGCCGCGGACACCGTCGGCATCAAGGTGAACCCGACCCGGTTCTGGAACGTCAGCCTCGCCGGTGCGATCGCCGGCGCCGGTGGTGCGTACTTCACGCTGGTGTCGGTGCCGACCTTCACCAAGGAGATGACCGCGGGCCTGGGCTTCATCGCCCTCGCCGCCGTGATCTTCGGACGCTGGGACCCGATCCGCGCCACCCTCGCGGCGCTGCTGTTCGGGTTCGCGACGAACCTGCAGAACCTTCTGACGGTGCTGCGGACGCCGATCCCCAGCGAGTTCATGCTCATGCTGCCCTACCTCGTGACGATCCTCGCGGTCGCCGGGTTCGCGGGGCACATCCGTGGGCCGGCCGCCGCCGGCAAGCCGTACATCAAGGGGTGACACCGCTGTGACAGACATCGATTGGGACGAGCTGCGCGCCGTCGCGACCGAAGCCATGACGCGCGCCTACGCGCCGTACTCGCGCTACCGGGTGGGCGCGGCAGCGCTCGTCAGCGACGGACGCATCGTCTCGGGATGCAACGTCGAGAACGCGTCGTACGGCGTCGGGCTGTGCGCCGAGTGCGCCCTCGTCGGCGACCTGCACATGTCGGGCGGCGGACAGCTCGTCGCCTTCGTGTGCGTCAACAACGACGGGCAGACGATCATGCCGTGCGGTCGGTGCCGCCAGCTGCTGAACGAGTTCGCCCTGCCCGGAATGCTGCTCGAGACCGTCTCGGGCATCCGCACGATCGACGAGGTGCTGCCCGATGCGTTCGGGCCCCGCGACCTCGAGGAGGCCGCCCGATGAGCGCCGAGTCCACCGCATCCGCTGTCGAGGCGTTCGACGCCGTAGACGTCATCCGCACCAAGCGTGACGGGGGTGCCGTCCCTGAGGACGCGCTCCGCTGGATGATCGACGCGTACACGCGCGAGTACGTCGCCGACTCGCAGATGGCGGCTTTCGCGATGGCCGTGCTGCTCAATGGGATGCAGCGCGACGAGATCCGCGTCATGACCGACGCGATGATCGCTTCGGGCGAGCGCATGAGCTTCGCCGGTCTCGGCAAGCGCACGGTCGACAAGCACTCCACCGGCGGTGTCGGCGACAAGATCACTCTGCCGCTCGCGCCGCTCGTCGCCGCGTTCGGCGTCGCCGTGCCGCAGCTGTCGGGCCGCGGCCTCGGCCACACCGGCGGCACGCTCGACAAGCTCGAGTCCATCCCCGGCTGGCGTGCCGCGCTGTCGAACGACGAGATGTTCGCGCAGCTTCGCGACGTCGGCGCCGTGATCTGCGCTGCGGGATCGGGCCTCGCGCCCGCCGACAAGCGGCTGTACGCGCTCCGCGACGTCACCGGCACGGTCGAGGCGATTCCGCTCATCGCCTCGAGCATCATGTCGAAGAAGATCGCTGAGGGCACCGAGTCGCTCGTGCTCGATGTGAAGTTCGGCTCCGGCGCCTTCATGAAGGACGTCGACAAGGCTCGCGAGCTCGCCCGCACGATGGTCGCGCTCGGCGCAGACTCGGGGGTCGCGACGACCGCGCTGCTCACCGACATGAACGCCCCGCTCGGTCTCGCGATCGGAAACGCGAACGAGGTCCGCGAATCGGTCGAGGTGCTCGCCGGCGGCGGCCCCGCCGACATCGTCGAACTGACCGTCGCGCTCGCGCGCGAGATGCTCGCGCTCGCGGGCCAGCCCGACGCCGACGTGGAGGCCGCCCTCGCCGACGGCCGGGCCATGGACGTCTGGCGCCGCATGATCCAGGCGCAGGGCGGCGACCCGGATGCCGCACTCCCGACGCCCCGCGAGACGCACACGATCACCGCGCCGACGGCCGGCGTCGTCTCTCGCCTTGAGGCGCTGCCCTTCGGCATCGCCGCCTGGCGTCTCGGTGCCGGCCGTGCGCGTGCCCAGGACCCCGTCATCCACGCCGCGGGCATCGACCTGCACGTCAAGCCGGGCGACGAGGTGGCAGCCGGTCAGCCGCTTTTCACCCTGCTGGCCGATGATGGTGCGCGGTTCGACCGCGCTCTCGACGCGCTGCACGGCGCGTGGGAGATCGACGACGACGCCCCGCCTGCGGGGCCGCTCGTCCTCGAGCGCATCACAGCCTGAGCCCGCCGGCACACCCCGTCCGTCCACCCGCCCGTTTCTTCCGGAGGAGCCCGTCATGCCGATCGAACAGCACGCCGACGTCAAACTGCAGGGCGTTTCCGTCCGGTCGCTGCCGAAGGTGTCGCTGCACGACCACCTCGACGGCGGTGTCCGCCCCGCGACCATCGTCGAACTGGCGGACGAACTCGGGCTCGACGTGCCCGAGACCGACCCCGACGACCTCGCCGACTGGTTCGAGGAGCAGAGCGACTCGGGTTCGCTCGTCGACTACATCAAGACCTTCGAGGTCACGCTCGGGGTCATGCAGACCGGCGAGGGACTGCGCCGCATCGCGCGCGAGTTCGTCACCGACCTCGCCGCCGACGGCGTGGTCTACGGCGAGGTGCGGTGGGCGCCCGAACAGCACCTGCGCGGCGGACTGTCGCTCCAGGAGACCGTCGACGCCGTGCAGGAGGGCATCGAGGAGGGCGAGGATGCCGCCGAGGCGAAGGGTCACGACATCCGCGTCGGTCAGATCCTCTCGGCGATGCGTCAGGCCGACCGCTCGCTCGAGATCGCGCGTCTGGCGGTCGACAACCGCGGTCGCGGAGTCTTCGGCTTCGACATCGCGGGACCCGAGGACGGCTTCCTCCCCGCACAGCACCGCGAGGCGTTCGACTACCTCGCCTCGGAGTTCTTCCCGGTGACGGTGCACGCGGGCGAGGCTGCGGGACTCGACTCGATCCGATCGGCGCTCATCGACGGCCGGGCGCTGCGCCTCGGTCACGGCGTGCGCATCGCGTCGGACCTCAACGTCGTCTCGCGTGAGGGCGAAGAGGTGCTCGTCCAGTTCGGCGACCTCGCCCGGTGGGTGCGCGACCGCGAGATCCCGCTCGAGCTGTCGCCCTCGTCCAACCTGCAGACCGGAGCCATCGCCGGATGGGGCACGCAGTGGGAGGACCACCCCTTCGACCTGCTGTACCAGCTGGGCTTCTCGGTCACCGTGAACGTCGACAACCGCACGCAGAGCCGCACCTCGCTCACGCGAGAACTCGCGACTCTGGCGCAGACCTTCGACTACGACCTCGACGACCTCCAGGCCTTCCAGCTGAACGCCGCCGCCGGTGCTTTCCTCTCGGTCGAGGAGCGCGAGGAGCTGATCGAGGTCATCGCCGAGGGCTTCGGAGCCTGACCCCGAACTGGGACCCAACTCCTCAGATTTGTGCCGATTGCGCGGAGTTTGCGCGTTCCACCGAGGCCCTGAAGCTGGATCTGAGGAGTTAGCGCGCCGGACGGTTCGACACCACAGCTCGGAGCTGGTGCGCCAGCCGGTCGCGGTGGTGGAAGATGTCCTCGGCGAGCGGACGAATGGTCATGTACCCTTGGGTCGCGGCTGCGAGATCTCGTCGCTTGTCGCGCTTCTGGGCATCCCAGCCCGAGTGGTGGGCCTCGCTGTCGCATTCGATGATCAGCCACCCCTCGACGAGGAAGTCGACGCGGCCTACCCCGGGGATGACGACCTGGCTCTCGAAGCGGCACCCGATCGACCGGAGAATGAGGCGGAGGAGCGACTCGGAACCAGATTCTGCTGAGGGGTCGAGCAGTGGACGGAGGCGTCGGTAGCGGCGCGGCAATCTCTGAAAGACATCCTCGATGTCCTCCGCGTCGATCATGCGCTGGTGCCAGGCGTTGTCGAGAGTGGCGACCGCTGCGCGCGGATCTTGGCAGCGGCAGGCCTGCGCAAGGGCCGACACGAGATCGGCGGCAACCGAAGTCGGCGGGTCGTCATCGATTCGCCAGTGCCGGATGACGCCGTCGGGCGCCGCCGGAAGCCTGCTGGACCCGACGCGGGCGTTCACATGCAAAGAGTGTCGATCCAGGACGAACACGCCGACAGCTTTCAGCAGCGACACGCAGTCGAGACGGCAGCCCAGACGCGCCGCCGCCAGGAGATCGTGATGAGTCGAGGCGGGAAGGTAACGGCCGCGGCGGACACGGACCAGCGTTCCCTCCGCGAGCGCGCGGTCGATCTCTGAACGGCGGAGACCGAGGTCTGTCGCGCTCTTCCAATCCGTCGGCAGCACTCCGGCAGTATGCGAACTCCGTGCCTCCTGCGGGGGGCGTAGTGCGCTGCTGTGGACAGCAGGCCCCGGAATCAGCTCGGGGGAGGATCCGCTGCCCCGGCATCAACTCCTCAGTTTTTCAACCTCCGCAGGACCCGCTGCAGTCTCGGGCGTCTTCGGCGCCCACATCTGAGGAGTTATGCCGCCCGGGCCACCGGGTCAGCGGGGGAGAGAGGCCACGAGGTCCGACAGAGCCGCAGCAACCTCGGCGCGCATGTCGGGATCGGAGATGGTGGGGGTGCCGTCGCCGGCCTGCGGGCCGTAATCGCCGAAGGATGCGTGGCTGGCGCCGTCGATCTCGACGAAGGTCGTATCCGCGGGGAGGAGGTGGCGGTTGTCGTCGACCTTCTGAGGGGTCGTCAGGCCGTCCTCCGAGCCGGACAGGCTGAGCACCGGCAGCCCCGACGCCGACAGATCGGTCGCGCAGTACGACGCGAACAGGACGAGCCCGTCGGCATCCGCGGCCAGCTGACAGGCCCGTACGCCGCCGAGCGAATGCCCACCGACCAGCCAGGTGTCCACACCGGGGACGAGGTCGGTGAACGACGAGAGCGGGCGAGGGTCGAAGAAGGCGAGGTTCAGCCACGGCCGGGTGATCACCACGCTGACGTCGTCGTCGGCGACGACATCGGCCAGGATCGCGGCGTATGCCTCGGCCTGCACCTTCGCACCCGGCACGAAGACGAGTCCGACCTCTGCCGGTCCCGCAGCCGGTTCGAGCACGAGACTGCCGCCTGCCTCCGACATGACGATGCGCTCGTCGGCGCGGACGGCGTCGAGCGGCCCGGCCTCGGCGTCCATGACTCCGACCTGGCTCCAGACCAGCATGCCGATCACCGCGGCCACGACGATCCCGACGACCGACAGAACGACGACGAGGACGATCCGACGCCGTCGCGAGCGACGATGCGGGCGAGCGGGCTCGTCACCCGTCGCCCGCACCGCTGCCGCGTCGCTCATCGAGCGTCGGAGCCGATCGCCGCCTGACGTTCGGAGACGGCGCGCTCGACCCGCGGGTACAGCGGGTGCGAGGGCTCGAGTCCGGTAACGGATGCCGTGAAGGATGCCGCGTCCTCGGCACGCAGGCGCTGCTGCAGCTCGACGGACTGCGGGTCCTCCGGGTCGTCGAACGCGAGGGCGGCACCGATCGCCGCGACCAGCGCATCGACCGACAGGCCGGCCTCGGCTGCTTCCGCGGCCGGGCCGACGAAGCGCTCGTGCCGGGAGAGCTTGCGCAGTGGCTGACGCCCCACACGTCCGACGGTGTCGGGCAGCTCGGGATTGGCGAAGCGCCGCAGGATCGTGGCGCGGTAGTCCGCGAGCTCGCCGGCGTCGAGACCGTGCTTGTGGACGAGGAGCGCCGAGGTCTCTTCGAGCGCGGCCGAGACGCTCGCGGCGATCTCCGGCACGGCGAGGGCTTCGGCCACGGTCGGGGTGCCGGCCTGCGCGCCGAAGTACGCGGTCGTGGCATGACCGGTGTTGACCGTGAAGAGCTTGCGCTCGATGTACGGCTCGAGGTCCTCGACGAAGTGCGCACCGGGAATGTTCGGCAGTTCGCCGCCGAACGGGCCGGACTCGATCGCCCACTCGTAGAACGGCTCGACCGTGACGTCGACGCCGGCACCGGCGGGCTGCGCGGGCACGATGCGGTCGACGGCGGTGTTGGCGAAGATCGCTCGGCCCGAGACGGCCTCCCACGCGTCGCCCGCCTGGGCGCGGATCTCGTCGCGCAGCAGGTCGGTCGCACCGATCGCGTTCTCGCACGCCATCACGGCCAGCGGTGCCGCGGCCGGGTCGCGCAGGGCGAGGCCGGCGAGGATGTGGGGCGCGATGAACTTCAGAACGGTCGGACCCACCGCGGTCGTGACGACGTCCGCGGTCGCGACGGCATCCGCGACGGCCTGCGGGTCCGCCGCGCTGTTGAGCGCACGGAAACCGGTGACGGTGCGGTCGACACCGCCCTCGCCGACCTCGTGGACGGTGTACTCGGAGGCGGCGTTGATGGCGTCGACCAGGGGAGCGGCGACGTCGGAGAAGACGAGCTCGTAGCCGCCTTCGTTCAAGAGGAGGCCGACGAAGCCGCGGCCGATGTTGCCGGCTCCGAAGTGGACCGCGGTGCTCACTGGTTCACCGAAGCGAGCAGGGCGTAGAGCTCATCGGGGGTCTGCGCGGCCTTCAGGCGAGCGACGTCGTCCTCCTCGGAGAAGAGGAGGGCGATCTGAGACAGGATGTCGAGGTGCTCGTCGCCCTTGCCGGCGATGCCGACGACGAACGAGACCGGCTCCCCGCCCCAGTCGACACCGCCGTCGTAGCGGACGAACGACAGCGCCGAGTCGAGGATCGCGTCCTTGGTCTCGTTGGTGCCGTGGGGGATGGCGAGCTCGTTGCCCATGTACGTCGACACGGTCTGCTCGCGCTGCTGCATGGCGTCGAAGTACGCGGAGGTCACGGCACCTGCGGACTCGAGCAGGTCAGCGGCCTCCTTCATCGCCTCTTCGCGGGTGGCGCTTCCGGAGTGGATGCGGATCTGACCGATGTTCAGGACCTCACGTGCCATGTCTGTCTCCTTCGAATGATGTTGCTGGGGGATGACGCGGGGCCGGGGCGGATGGACCGCCCCGGCCCCGGGTCTGGGTTTCGAGCCTACGCGTCGGCGTCGTGCTGCTTGCGGACCATCTCCACGACCTCGTCGTACTTCGGCGAGTTCATGAAGTTGTCCACCGACACGTGAACCGCGTCGGGGTTCTGCGCCTTGGCGCGGTCGGTCAGCTGCTGCTGCGTGATGACCAGGTCGGCGGTGCCGTCGAGGTTCGCGATCGCCTTGTTGACGACCGTGACGTCCTCGATGCCGGCCTTCTTGAACTTGTTGCGCAGGACGCTCGCGCCCATCGCGGACGAGCCCATGCCGGCGTCGCAAGCGAACACGACCGACTGGATCGGCTTCGTCGCCGTCGCGGTGGCGGCGCCGGTCTCGGCTGCTGCACCGGTGGCGGCGGCAGCACCCGATGCGCGCAGACCCGACAGGGCCTCCGAGCTCTTGCCCTTGTTGGCCTCGGTGCGTGCGATCGCGTCCTCGAAGGTGCCCTCACCGGCCTGCTCGCGAGCGAGGTCGCGCTTGCGGCTCGCCAGCAGGATCGCCGCCGAGACCGCGAACGTCACACCGGCCGAGATGATCACCGAGAGGATGACGCCGAGGTGGCTGCCCGGGGCGGTCTGGATGAGCACCGCGAAGATGGATCCCGGCGAGGCCGCGGCGACCAGGCCGGAGTTGAAGATGGCGTTCGTGGCAACACCACTGGCGCCGCCGGCGATGAGCGCGGCGATCAGGAGGGGCTTCGCCAGCACGTACGGGAAGTACACCTCGTGGATGCCTCCGAAGAACTGGATGATGAACGCACCCGGTGCGGTACCGCGCGCGATGCCGACCCCGAAGACGGAGATCGCGAGCAGGAGGCCGGCACCCGGGCCGGGGTTCGCCTCGACGAGGAAGAGCAGGCTCTTCCCGGTCTCGAGCGACTCCTGGGTTCCGAGCGGGGTGAACACGCCGTGGTTGATGGCGTTGTTGAGGAACAGAACCTTCGCGGGCTCGACGATGATGCTCGCCAGCGGGATCAGGCCGCGGTCGACGAGGAAGCCGACGGCGCCACCGAGCACGTCGGTGACGAACTTCATCACCGGGGCGAGCCAGAAGAAGGCTGCGAGCGCGGCGAAGAATGCGACGAACCCGGCGCTGAAGTTGTCGACGAGCATCTCGAATCCGGCGCGGACCTTGCCCGCCCACAGCTTCTCGATCCACTTGAGTGCCAGGGCGGTCAGGGGACCGGCGACCATCGCGCCGAGGAACATGATGGTCCCC
This sequence comes from Microbacterium sp. M4A5_1d, assembly GCF_053345465.1. Classification (NCBI taxonomy): domain Bacteria; kingdom Bacillati; phylum Actinomycetota; class Actinomycetes; order Micrococcales; family Microbacteriaceae; genus Microbacterium; species Microbacterium sp. M4A5_1d. The sequence continues at coordinate 569,232 of NZ_JBKFAD010000003.1, read as the reverse complement.
GAGGCGCCCACGATGACGCCCATCGCCGCGACGGCGCCGACGACACCGCCGCGGACACCGAAGACCATGCGGCCACCGGTGTAGGCGATCAGGGTGGGCAGCAGGTAGGTGATGATGGGACCGACAAGGCCGGTCCACTCGGTGCCGTCAGGGGTGACCCCGCCGCCGAGCATGCGGGAGTCGGCCCACTGCCAGGCCTCGATCGGCCCGTCCTGTCCGACCCATCCCGTGTCGATGAACAGAGCGGTGATCAGACCCCATGCGATGAAGGCCGCGATGTTGGGCATGACCATTCCCGAGAGGAAGGTTCCGAAGCGCTGGACGCGGACCCGGACCCCACCTCCCGCGGGTGGTGTTGACGTCGTTGTCATTTCTGGTTCTCCTTCTGGTGCAGTGTGTGGTGCGGGTGCTGGTGCTGATCAGATGCCGGCGGCGGTCTGGGCGGCGGCACGTGCCGAGGCCGCGTCGGTCGCGGTCAGGGCGGCCTCGGCGATGCGGCGGGCGTCGTCGAGGGTGTGGTTGAGCAGGGTGGCGCGAACGTCGGCGAGCGCGGTGGGCGCCATCGACAGGCTCGTGGCGCCGAGGCCCACGAGCACGACGGCCAGCAGCGGGTCAGCTGCGGCCTCGCCGCAGATGCCCACGGGCTTGCCGTTGGCCTGGCCCGCCTTGCCGGTCTCATGGATGAGACGCAGCACAGCCGGGTGCCAGGGGTCCTGGAACGACGACACCGAACCGAGCAGGCGGTCGGCGGCGAGCGTGTACTGGGTGAGGTCGTTGGTGCCGATCGAGGCGAAGTCGGCGACCTTGAGGACGTGGTCAGCGAGCAGCGCCGACGACGGCACCTCGACCATGACACCCGCGGTCTTGATGCCGTACTCGCGGGCGATGCCGACGAAGTACTCGGTCTCCTCGACGGTCGAGACCATCGGCGCCATGACCCACAGGTCGGCCTCGGTCGCGGCATCCGCCTCGGCGAGCGCGGTGAGCTGTTCGCGCAGGATGTCCTCGCTGGCGCGCAGGGCGCGGAGACCGCGGAGGCCGAGCGCCGGGTTCTCCTCGTGCGCGTCGTTGAGGAACGCGAGCGGCTTGTCGGCGCCGGCATCCAGCGCGCGGACGACGACCTTCTGGCCCGGGAACGCCTGCAGCAGCTTCGTGTAGGCCTCGCGCTGCTGGGCGACGGTGGGCGCCTGCGACGAGCTGAGGAAGAGGAACTCGGTGCGGAAGAGGCCGACGCCCTCGGCGCCCAGCTCGACGGCCTGTGCCGCGCCCTCGGGCTTGCCGAGGTTCGCCAGCAGCGGGATGGCGGTGCCGTCGGCGAGCGCGCCGGGGGTGATCGGGGCGGATGCCGCCGACTTGCGCTCGTCGGCACGGTTCTGCGCCTGTGCGAGCTCGTCCTCGCTCGGGTCGGTCGTGACGACGCCCTTCGCGGCGTCGACGATGACCGTCTCGCCCTCGGAGAGGCTGGCGGCGTCCGTGACGCCGACGACGGCGACGATCGACTTCTCGCGGGCGAGGATCGCGGTGTGCGAGGTGGGCCCGCCCTCGGAGGTCACCAGCGCCAGGACCATGTCGAGGTCGAGCAGCGCGGTGTCGGCGGGGGCGAGGTCCTTGGCGACCAGCACGAAGGGGTGGCCCGGCTCGGGGACACCCGGTGCGGGGACGCCGCGGAGGTGAGCGATGACGCGCTGCGCGACGTCGTCGAGGTCGGCGGCGCGCTCGCCGAGATAGCCGCCCATCGCGGACAGCTGGTCGCGGAACGAGGCGAAGGCGTCGTACACGGCGAACTCGCCGGTCTTGCCGGCCTGCAGGCGGGTCGAGACCTCGGCCTCGAGGCTCGGGTCCTCGGCCATCATGGCCTGCGCTTCGAGCACGTCGCGGGCGGCGCCGCCCGCCTGTGCGCCACGCTGTTCGAGCTCGCGCGCGACAGCGGCGACGGCATCCTTCACGCGCGCCGTCTCCTCGTCGAGCGACAGCTCCGACTTCTCGTCCTTCGGCGCGGGAAGCGGCTCCGCCATCCGTGCGATCGGTCCCTGCGCGACTCCCAGGCCGATGCCCACTCCGCGAAGCTCACTCATTGCTCGATCTCCTTCGTATCGTCCGTGTTCGTATCGATGGTCGTTCGTGGTCACTCGTCGTGATCGGTGGCGAGCAGGTCGGCGAGTTCGTCCAGGACGCTCTCGGCGCTGTCGCCGTCGGCCGTGAGGGTGACGTAATCGCCGTACTCGACGCCGAGCGCGATGACTCCGAGGATGCTCGCGGCGTTCACGGGAGAGCCCGAGCCCTTCGCGATCGTGACGTTGGCACCCGACTGCTTGACCGCCTGGGCGAACAGCTTCGCGGGACGGGCGTGGAGCCCGTTGGACGATCCGATGCGGACGGTACGCGATGCCTCGCTCATGAGGGGGTCCTCTCCGTTGAAGGGATGTCGGTGCTGGAACGTGTCGTGGTGGTGGCCGGAGCGGTGATCAGCGCGAGCGTCCGGCTCCCGTCGAGATCTCGGAAGATGTCGGCGGGCATCAGGATGACGCGCGTTCCGCGGGCAGCCGCGGCCTCGGTGATCCGGTCCAGCTTCGGGATGAGCTGGGGGCCGACGAGGACGATGTCCGCCGCGTCGAGATCGATCGGCAGTGACTGCTCGGTTCCGGCGGTGGCGGTGATGTCCAGGCCACGCGTCTGCGCCGCATCGCGCACCCGCTGTGCGACGAAAGTACTCGACGCGCCCGCGCCGCATACGACCAGGATCCTCATCGACCCGCCTCCTCCTCTCCCCATTGTTGTGAGACCCCTGAGAGGCGACAAGGTCTTCCTGCTTCCGCAGGGGCGGAAGGTCGGCCGGGCCATGATGGAATGGGAGCGTGACCAGGAGCCGGCAGGACCGCGTCCTCGCGATTCTCGCGCGCGACGGCGACTGGGTGACCGCAGCGGCGCTCGCGGATGCGATCGGGGTCACGCCGCGCTCGATCCGCAGCTACGTCACGGCCCTGAACGCCCGGGTGCCGGATGGCGTCGTGGTCGAGTCCGGACCGCAGGGCTACCGCGCGGGGCCGGAGAGCGCCGCGGCGGTGCATGTGGGCGACGCCGGCACTCCGCGCGACCGGCTGCACCGTCTGGTGCGCGCGCTGCTCGATTCCCCGGACGGAATCGACGTCTTCGAGACGGCCGAGGCCTTCTTCGTCAGCCCCGCCACGATCGATGCCGATCTCAGCCGGGTGCGCGGGCTGCTCGGCGGCACCGAGCTCAGCCTGGAACGCACGTCGTCGCGGGCACGGCTGCGCGGCACCGAGATGGCCCAGCGACGGCTGCTCAGCAGGCTCGCCCACGAGGAGACCGATGACGGCTCCTTCGACCTCGACAGCCTCCGTCGCACTCTCGGCGAACGGTCCGTCGGGGCGGTCGCCTTCGGCCCCTTCAAGGACGACCTGGTCACCGAGCTGACCGAGCTCGGCTACTTCGTCAACGAGTTCGGCATCGGGGATGTCGTCATGCACATCGCCATCGCCGCCGACCGGATCACGCGGGGTCGGGCTCTCGAAGTGGCGGAGGCCGACGACGCCGCGTTCCGCGCCGAGGTCGGCGACATCCTCGACCGCCTCACGCGCCGGCACCTCGGCGTCGTGCTCGGGTCGGGCGACCGTCAGCATCTCGCCGCCCTCGTGCTCACGCGCGTCGTGGCGCCCGGTGCGACCGAGCCGGCGGCGCTCATCCGCGAGCGCATCGACCCGGACGTCGCGACCGCCGTCCGGGACGTCGTGCGGCGGGCGGCCGCGGAGTTCCTCGTCGACATCGACCAGGAGGACTTCGTGCTGCGCCTGTCGCTGCACGTGCAGAACCTCAAGCACCGGGCACGCGAGCAGGCGTGGTCGCGCAACCCGCTCACACGATCGCTGAAGACGACGTATCCGATGATCTTCGAGGTCGCCGTGTACATCGCCGACGCGCTGCGGGGTCTCCTCGGCATCCCGCTCCTCGACGACGAGATCGCCTACATCGCGATGCACGTCGGCGGGCGCCTCGAACGCAGCCGGCTCTCGGCGCAGGCGCTGACAGCGACGATCGTGTGCCCCGGGTACTACGAGCTGCACGAGCTGTTGCGCTCGAGCGTCGACCGTTCGCTGGGACAGGCACTCGACGTGGTGGGCGTCGAGACGCGCGTCGACCCGGACTGGGCCTCCATCGACACCGACCTCATCCTGTCGACCATCGCGCCTCCGGTCATGAGCGACCGGATCGTCCACATCCAGCCCTTCCTCACCGACGCCGACATCGATCGGGTGCAGACCGCCGCCGCGCGGCTCCGCCGGGCCCGGCGCCTGACGCGCTTGCGCGCCGAGCTGGAGCGCTACTTCGATCCGTCCGCGTTCATCCGCGGGCTCGACGGCGACGGGGGAGAAGAGGCCGCGATCCGCCGGCTGGGCTCGCTGCTGGTCGATCAAGGCGTCATCGACGACGACTACATCGAGCGCACGATCGAGCGCGAGCGGCTCTCGTCCACAGCCTTCACCGACGCGCTCGCCGTCCCACACGCCATCGGGATGACCGCGACGCGTACGGCCATCTCGCTCGGGATCGCCGACCCTTCGATCGCATGGGGTGACGGCCGGGTGCAGGTCGTCGCGATGGTCGCCTTCTCGGAGTCGGACCGCGCCGCGTTCCAGACGGTCTTCGAGCAGCTGGTCGAGGTGTTCAGCGAGCGCGAGAGCGTGCAGCGCATCGTGCGACGGGGGACCACCTTCAGCGCCTTCCTCGACGAGCTCGTCGCGGTCGTCGACGGCTGATCGCTCGCGCTCAGCGGGCGAGTCGTGCTTCGAGCCCCAGCTTCACCGCAGGCCACTCGTGCGGGAGCACGGAGTACACGACCGTGTCGCGGAGCGTCCCCTGCGGGCCCAGCCGGTGGTTGCGGAGCACACCGTCCTGCTTCGCGCCGAGACGCTCGATCGCCGCGCGCGACTGGCGGTTGTGCCACGACGTGCGGAACTCCACCGCGATGGCGTCGCAGCTCTCGAACGCGTGGCCGAGCAGCAGACGCTTCGCGGCCGTGTTGACCGCCGTCCGCTGCGCCGACGGCGACAGCCAGGTGTGCCCGATCTCGACGCGGCGGTTGGGCTGGTCGATGTTGCAGAACGTCGTCATCCCCACCGCGACATCGTCGCGCAGCACGGCGAAAGGGTTCATGTGGCCCTCGTCGCGCCAGGCGAGACGCTGCGCGATGTCAGCGGGAACGGACGCGGGAACCGAGGTGTACCAGGCGTACTCGAGGCCGGCCGTGGCTCGCGCGAGGTCGTCGGCGTGGTCGAGGTCGAGCGGGACGAGTCTCACGTGGTCGTCAGCGAGCTCCACAGGTTGCGTCAGCAGCACTCCCGAAGCCTAGCGGCGCGGATACGCGATACAGACGTCGGACGGGTGGTGCTGGTGGGGTGTCCGGGGTTGCTCGAGGCGACATCGGCCCCGCGCGTCCGACGAATGTATCGCCAGAAGCGCGGGACCGTGCGCGCCGGAGGGCGGGTGTCAGCCGATGGCCGCGAGCAGCTCGCGCACGCCGGCCTCGAGCGCGGCGAGCCGGGATGCTGCGTCGGCGGCCGAGTCTCCGCGAACATCGAGGTACAGCTTGAGCTTCGGCTCGGTGCCGCTGGGGCGCACGAGGATACGGGCGTCGCCCTCGAGCCACAGGCGCAGGATGTCGCCGAGCGGCGGACCCGATACCGGAGCGGCGAGATCCTCGAACGACACGACTGCCGCGTCGCCGATGCGGGTCGGCGGTGCCGCGCGGAGCGCTGCGGTGATGCGTCCGATGACCGCGAGATCGTCGACCCGGACCGATACCTGCCCGCTCGCGAAGCTGCCGAACTCGGCGTCGAACTCGGCGAGGAGATCGCCCAGCGTCCGACCCTGTTCGCGCGCCTCGGCGGCGAGGCCGAGGATCGCGATGGCGGCGGAGATGCCGTCCTTGTCCTTCACGGTCTCGGGGTTCACCAGATAGCCGAGTGCCTCTTCGAAGCCGAAGACGAGTCCGGGGGCACGCGAGATCCACTTGAAGCCGGTGAGGGTGGCGTGGAAGCCGAGGCCGTGGCGCTCGGCGACGACCTGGAGCGCCGGCGAGGATACGAGCGAGCAGGCCAGCGACGCGCCCTCGGCGACGCCGCCCTCCGCGGCTCGACGTGCCGCGCGCCAGCCGAGCAGCAGCCCGATCTGGTTGCCGGTCAGTCGCCGCCAGCCGCCCTCGACGGCGGCATCCGGAATGGCGACGGCGAGGCGATCGGCGTCGGGGTCGTTCGCGAGGATGAACTCCGCGTCGTTCGCGCGGGCGGTCTCGAGTGCCAGGTCCATCGCGCCCGGTTCCTCGGGATTCGGGAACGCGACGGTCGGGAATCGGCCGTCCGGCTCGGCCTGCTCGGCGACCGGGACCGGGTGCGGGTAGCCCGCAGCGTCGAGGATGCGCAGCATGGTCTCGGTTCCGACACCGTGCATGGCGGTGTAGACCCAGCGCATCCCGTTCGCGCCCGCGGGCGCCGGGGCGACGGTCGCCGTCGCGGCGACGTACGCCTCGACGACGGTGTCGTCGGCGGTCTCGTACTGCTCGGAGCGGGGGAGGACCGAGATGTCGCCGGCGTCCGCCACCCGCTGGATGTGCGCGGCGATCTCGCCGTCGGCGGGCGGGACGATCTGCGAGCCGTCGTCGGCCCCGCCGAGGTACACCTTGTAGCCGTTGTCGTCGGGCGGGTTGTGGCTCGCCGTGACCATCACACCGGCGTCGGCGCCCAGGTGCCGCACCGCGAACGCGAGAACCGGCGTCGGGAGCAGCCGCGGCAGCAGGATGGCGCGCAGCCCCGCCCCCGCGAAGATCTCGGCCGAGTCTCGTGCGAACCGCGCTGAGCCCCGGCGGCCGTCGTAGCCGATGACGACGACGGGGGGAGCATCCGGTCCGGCCTTCTCGAGCAGATACGCCGCGAGCCCCGCGGCTGCTTGCGTGACGAGCACGCGGTTCATGCGGTTGCTGCCGGCGCCGAGGCGGCCGCGGAGTCCCGCGGTGCCGAAGGCCAGGCGCGTGCTGAAGCGGTCGACGAGGTCGGCCGCGGCCGCTTCGTCGCCTGACTCGGCTGCGGCGATGACGGCGGCCAGCTCATCGCGGGTGTCGGAGTCGGGGTCCTGGGCCATCCAGGCGCGCGCAGCGTCCCAGGGAACCGCCGGCGTCGTCGCGTCGACATTCACGCCCGTGACCGGCTCGTCCGCGCCGGTCACAGCGCCTCGATCACGCGGGCGAGGAGCGCCGAGATCACCGGCTCGGCCTCGCGCCCGGCCTCGATCACCTCGGCGTGGCTGAGCGGGGTCTCCTGGATACCGGCGGCGAGGTTCGTGATGAGCGAGAACCCGAGGATCTCCATGCCGGCCTCGCGGGCCGCGATGGCCTCGAGCGCCGTCGACATGCCCACGATGTCGCCGCCGAGCGTGCGAGCCATGCGCACCTCGGCCGGCGTCTCGTAGTGCGGGCCGCGGAACTGCGTGTACACGCCCTCGTCCAGCGTGGGATCGATCGAGCGCGCGATGTCGCGCAGTCGCGAGGAGTACAGATCGGTCAGGTCGACGAACGTCGCGCCCTCGAGGGGCGAGTCGGCGGTGAGGTTCAGGTGGTCGCTGATGAGCACCGGCTGGCCGGGCCGCCACGTCGGCTTGATGCCGCCCGCGCCGTTGGTCAGCACCATGATCTTCGCGCCGGTGGCGGCGGCGGTGCGCACGCTGTGCACGACCCGGCGAACGCCGTGCCCCTCGTAGTAGTGGGTGCGGGCGCCGATGACGAGGATGCGCTTGCCCTCGGGGGTCAGGATGCTGCGCAGCGTCCCGACGTGCCCCTCGAGTGCGGGTTTGCTGAAGCCGGTGACGTCGGTGGCGGGGATGGTCGCCGTGGTCTCGCCGATGAGCTCGGCTGCGCGACCCCAGCCGCTGCCGAGGGTGAGCGCGATGTCGTGGCGCTCGACGCCGCTGATACGGGCGATGTCGGCCGCAGCCTCGCGGGCCACATCGAGCGGGTCGACAGCGGGATCGTCGAGCGGGTGCGCGGAGGAGTCAAGCATCCCCCCACTCTAAGACTCGCGACCCTCCGGACGCAGGCGTGCGCGACCGACTCCGCGGCTGAGGAAGAATGGAGACCATGTCGCCTCTCAGCTTCGAGCGCACCCAAAGCGTCGCCGTCCTCGGCGGCGGCCCCGGCGGATACGAGGCGGCCCTGGCCGCCGCCCAGCAGGGTGCGGAGGTGACGCTGGTCGAACGCGCCGGCGTGGGCGGCTCGGCCGTCATCACCGACGTCGTCCCCTCGAAGTCGCTGATCGCCACGGCTGATGCGGCCGTCGCCATCAGCGAGGCATCCGATCTGGGCGTGCAGCTGTTCGCGCGGTCCGACTCCGGCACTCCGCTCAAGCCGGAGGTCGCCATCAATCTCGCGGCCGTCAACCGCCGGCTGCTCTCTCTCGCTCGCCAGCAGTCCGACGACATGCGCGCGCAGCTCGTCGAAGCGGGCGTGCGCATCATCTCCGGCCACGGGCGCCTCGACGGCACGCACGCCCTGATCGCGGCGACAGGTCCCGGTGGCACCGACTTCGACCGCGTGGAAGCCGACACCCTCGTCGTCTCCGTGGGGGCGTCGCCGCGAGAACTGCCCAGTGCGAAGCCCGACGGGGAGCGCATCCTCACCTGGACGCAGCTCTACGACATGAAGTCGCTGCCCGAGCACCTCATCGTCGTGGGATCCGGTGTGACGGGAGCGGAGTTCGCCTCGGCCTACATGAACCTCGGGGCGAAGGTGACGCTGATCTCCAGCCGCGACCAGGTGCTCCCGGGCGAGGACGTCGACGCGGCCGCGGTCATCGAGAAGGTGTTCAAGCGCGGCGGGATGACGGTGCTGTCGAAGTCTCGCGCCGAGAAGGTCGAGCGCACCGAGAACGGCGTCGTGGCGACCCTCTCGGACGGGCGCACGGTCGAGGGGAGCCACTGCCTCATGGCGGTCGGCTCGATCCCCAACACCGCCGGCATCGGTCTCGAAGAGGCGGGCGTCCAGCTGACGGATTCGGGCCACATCCAGGTCAACCGCGTCGCGCGCACATCCGTGCCGAACATCTACGCCGCGGGTGACTGCACCACGTTCGTGCCGCTCGCCTCGGTCGCCGCCATGCAGGGGCGCCAGGCCGTGTTCCACGCGCTCGGCGACACCGTCATCCCGCTCGAGCGTCGCCGCATCACCGCGAACATCTTCACCGCGCCCGAGATCGCGACGGTGGGCCAGCAGCAGAAGGACATCGAGTCGGGCCTGGTCAACGGGTACGTGCACAAGCTCCCGCTCGCCGCGAACCCGCGCGCCAAGATGATGGGCGTCAAGGACGGCTTCGTGAAGATCATCGCGCGCGAGGGCTCGGGAACCGTCATCGGCGGTGTCATCGTGGCGCCGCGCGCCTCGGAGCTCATCTACCCGATCGCGATCGCCGTCGAGCGCCGTCTCACGGTCGACCAGGTCTCGCGGGTCTTCGCGGTGTACCCCTCGCTCACGGGCAGCATCACGGATGCCGCTCGCGCGATGCACCTCGTCCAGCGCGACGAGGACCCGCTCTCCTGAGCCGAGCGCACGAGCGTCGGAGAATCGCGCGGGAGTCGGAGTAATCCTGGCGATCGCTCCGATGTACGCGCCTCTCTCCGACGCTCACGCGCGGTCATGCGGCGCCGTGTCAGCTCACATCGGCGTAGTAGCGCGTCTCCGGCTCGGCGCGGACGGCAATCCTGACGGCTGTGGTGCGGGTGGCATCAACGAGCTCGAGAGCGTGCGGCTTCTCGTCGCAGTCGATGCTCGTCTCCACGCCACGCGAGCCGGACGTCGTCGAAGCCTCGACGAACACCGTCGCGGTGTGACCGCCGAAGCACCGCACCTCGACCACACTCGCCGGCGCCGGCTCGGCGAGCGTCAGGATGACCCCTGCGCTCCGGTCGCCGGAGTTCTCCAACGGCATCGTATGGCCGCTCGTCGTGCCGATGCCGACATCCGCGCCGGCTTGTTCGGCCGCGACCGCGGCGAGCCACCCGTCGGCCGCCGCGAGGTCGACCGTGTCGGAAGCGCAGGCGCTCAGCCCGAGAGCGAGCCCCAGCAGGCAGACGATGGGAATGACACGTGCAGGGCGGCGCATGCCCCCACCCTAGGGGTCAGGAGATGGTGAGCAGGGGGTGACCTGCGCCCACGGTGGTGCCCGGCGTCGCGTCGATGGAGCCGACGACGCCGTCCTTGTGGGCCTGGATGGGCTGCTCCATCTTCATCGCCTCGAGTACCACGACGAGGTCGCCCTTGACGACCTGCTGGCCGGCTTCGACCGCGACCTTGACGATCGTCGCCTGCATCGGTGACTTCACGGTGTCGCCGGATGCCGCGGCGCTGGCGTTGGCCGCGTGCGAGCGCCGCGAGGGCGGCACCTGGGCGGGGCGGCCCACCGCGACCGGAGGGGAGGCGACCCGGTCGGGGAGGCTCACTTCGAGGCGCTTGCCGGCGACCTCCACGACGACCGTGTGGCGGCCGCTGGGCTCGGCGGGAGCCTCGAGCTCGCCGTCCCACGCCGGGATGTCGTTGACGAACTCGGTCTCGATCCACCGCGTGAACACGCCGAATGTGCCGTTCTCCGCCGTGAAGGCGGGCTCGCGCACGACGCGGCGGTGGAACGGCAGGACGGTGGGCATACCGGCGACCTCGAACTCGTCGAGCGCGCGGCGCGAGCGCTCGAGTGCCTCCTCGCGGGTGCGACCCGTGACGATGATCTTTCCGAGCATCGAGTCGAACGCGCCAGAGACCGAGTCGCCGGCCGTGACACCGGAATCGAGACGGATGCCGGGACCGCCGAACGTCTTGAAGACGTGGATGCGGCCGGGCTGCGGGAGGAAGTTGCGTCCCGGGTCTTCGCCGTTGATGCGGAACTCGATCGAGTGTCCGACCGGTGCAGGATCGTCGTAGTCCAGCGTGCCGCCCTCGGCGATGCGGAACTGCTCGCGGACGAGGTCGATCCCGGTCACCTCTTCGGACACGGGGTGCTCGACCTGGAGGCGCGTGTTGACCTCGAGGAACGAGATCGTGCCGTCGGCGCCGATGAGGAACTCGCAGGTTCCCGCCCCGACATAGCCGACCTCGCGCAGGATGGCCTTCGAGGCGGAGTAGAGGATGTCGTTCTGCTCGTCCGTGAGGAAGGGCGCGGGCGCTTCTTCGACGAGCTTCTGGTGGCGTCGTTGCAGCGAGCAGTCGCGCGTGGAGACGACGACCACGTTGCCGGCTGCGTCGGCGAGGCACTGCGTCTCGACATGGCGCGGCTTGTCGAGGTACTTCTCGACGAAGCACTCGCCGCGGCCGAACGCGGCGATCGCCTCACGAGTGGCCGACTCGAACAGCTCGGCGACCTCGTCGAGCTCGCGCGCGACCTTCAGACCACGCCCGCCGCCGCCGTAGGCGGCTTTGATGGCGATCGGCAGGCCGTACTCGTTCGCGAAGGCGATGACCTCGTCGGCACCGTCGACGGGCCCGGGGGTACCGGGCGCGAGCGGAGCGCCGACCTTCTCGGCGACGTGCCGCGCGGTGACCTTGTCGCCGAGAGCCTCGATGGCCTCGGGGGAGGGGCCGATCCAGGTGAGTCCCGCGCCGATGACGGCGCGGGCGAACTCGGCGTTCTCCGCGAGGAAGCCGTAGCCGGGGTGCACGGCGTCGGCGCCGGAACGTCGCGCGACGGAGAGGATCTTCTCGATGGAGAGGTAGGTCTCGGCGCTCGTGGACCCCTCGAGGGCGTACGCCTCGTCGGCGAGGCGGGCGTGGAGCGCGTCGCGGTCCTGGTCGGCGTAGACGGCGACGGACGCCTTCCCGCTGTCACGGGCGGCGCGCACGATACGGACGGCGATCTCGCCGCGGTTCGCGATCAGGACCTTGGCGATCTCAGGCATGAATGCCAGCCTAGCGAGCACGCGGCCCCGTCTTTTGGATCACTCGCACAAAGTGACCAGCCGAACGTGAGTGGATGCCTACGAAGCGGGCCCGCCGTTCATGATGTCAGCCGCGTGGTCCAGAGGTCGGGCCAGGCCACGCCGAGCTCACGGACGAGGCGGCGCAACGTCGACAAGGACATCCCGACGACCGTGGAGGGATCGCCGTCGACCCGCGTGATGAAGGGGCCGCCGAGGCTGTCGACAGTGAAGGCTCCCGCCACCTGCAGAGGTTCGCCGGTGCCGACGTACGCCGCGATCTCGTCGGCGGTGATGTCGTCGGCGAAGGTCACCGCGGCATCCGCGACGGCGTACGCCTCCTGCGCAACGGTCCCCGGGCGCACGCGGAACACCGAGTGCCCCGAGTGGAGGATGCCTGTGCCCCCGCGCATCCTCTCCCACCTCGCGGTCGCCACGTCGGGCCGGAGCGGCTTGCCGAGGACATCGCCGTCGAAGGCGAACATCGAGTCGCCCCCGATGACGATGCCGTCGAAGTCGGGTTCGAGTCGCGCGAGCGTCGCCACCACGTCGGCCGCCTTGCGTCGCGCCAGCAGCAGGACGTGCTCGTCCGGCGGCAGCACGCGACCCTCCTCGGCCTCGAGGGCGGCGACGACGGCCTCCTCGTCGACCTCGGGGGCACGGGTCGCGGGTTCGATGCCCGCCTGACGCAGCAGCATGAGGCGGGCGGGGGAGGTCGAGGCGAGGCACACGCGCATGCCGTTCACGCTACCTGCGGGCGCGCGTGTGCGAGCATCGAGGGATGCAGTCCGGCGACCTCCTCGATCTCGACGTCACCGACGTCGCCCACGGCGGCGTCTTCGTCGCACGACACGAAGGCCGCGTCGTCTTCGTCCCCGACGCGATCCCCGGTGAGAGGGTGCGCGCGCGGCTGACCGACACCGCGAAGTCGTCGTTCTGGCGTGCCGAGGCGCTCGAAGTGCTCGAGGCTTCGCGGCATCGGCGACCGCACGTCTGGTCGCCCGCCGACATCGGCACCGCGCCGGAGAACCGCCCGGGCGGGGCCGACTTCGGGCACATCGACCTCGAACACCAGCGCGAGCTCAAGCAGCGCGTCCTCCGCGACGCTCTGAAGCGCTTCGGCGGTGTCGACAGCGACGTCGTCGTCGCGGCAGCCGGCGCCGACGAGACGCCGGACGGCACGGGATGGCGCACGCGCGTGAGCCTCCACGTCGACGGGGATGGACGCATCGGGCCCTTCGCCGCGCGCTCGCACCGCGTCGTCGAGGTCGACGACCTGCCGCTCGCCACCCCGGCGATCGCCGAATCGGTAGCCCGCGGCCGGTCGGCCGCTCCCGGGCGCCTCGACCTCGTGCAGCCCTCCGACGGGCGCGTGCGAGCCCTGGCCCGCCCGGAGACGCCCCGCCGTCGAGGTCGGGGCGGTCCGCGTCCGGCGGCCGACCCGGCGCTGCGCGAAACCGTGATCGAGAGGGTCGGCGACCGGGAGTTCCGCGTCGACGCCGGAGGGTTCTGGCAGGTCCACCGGCTCGCGCCGGTCGCGCTGCGCGACGCGGTCCACAGCGGCCTGCGATCCGCCGGCCGCACCGTCGATCCCGACGCATGGCACCTCGACCTGTACGGCGGGGTCGGTCTCCTCGCGGCCGCCGTCGCCGAACTGGGAGGCACGGCCACCCGCATCACGAGCGTCGAGTCCGACACCCGCGCCACCGACCACGCCGGGGAGAACCTGGCCGAGTGGGTGGGTGCCCGCGCCGAGACCGGCCGGGTCGACCGCTGGCTGGCGCAGGTCGAGGAGACCGCATCGGCTGCCGAACGCGCCCGGCTGCGCGCCGGGGTGACGGTTCTCGACCCGCCGCGGTCGGGAGCGGGACGAGACGTCGTCGATTCGCTGCTGCGGCTTCGGCCTGCGACCCTCGTCTACGTCGCGTGCGATCCGGTCGCCCTCGCGCGCGATCTCGGCATGCTGCGCGCGGGCGGCTACGCGCCGGTGTCGTTGCAGGGCCTGGACCTGTTCCCCCATTCGCACCACATGGAGGCGGTTGCGGTACTCACCGACGAGGGCCCCCTGTCCTAGGCTGAGCCCATGACACGGGTGGCACTCATCGACGATCACGAGTCGGTCCGGCTCGGGCTCGCCGCCGCCTGCTCCCGAGCGGGAGTCGGGGAGGTCGTCTTCACCGGCAGCACCGTCGCCGAGTATCTGCGATGGCGGAAGGACACGGGGGAGTCACCGGCGGATGTCGTTGTGCTCGACCTCATGCTCGGCGACGGCGCCACCGTGGCGGAGAACGTCGCTCAGCTCGTATGGGACGGATCGCAGGTCATCATCCACAGCGTCGCCGACCGGCCGGCGGCGGTGCGTGAAGCCCTCTCTGCGGGCGCGTTGGGCGTCATCAGCAAGTCGGCGCGCACCGACGACGTCGTCGCGGCGGTTCGGACGGTGGCGCGGGGCGAACACCTGGACAACGTCGAGTGGGCCAGCGCGGTCGACGGCGACCGGGCGTTCGCCGATGCCCAGCTCTCCGCACGCGAGCGCGACGTGCTCCGCCTGTACGCCGCCGGACTGCCCCTGAAAGCGGTGGCCGAGCGGCTCGGGATCGCCTACTCCACCGCGAAAGAGAACATCACCCGGGTGCGCGTGAAGTACGTCGAGGTCGGCCGTCCCGCACCCACCAAGGTCGACCTCCTCCGCCGTGCGATGGAAGACGGTCTCGTCGGCGAAGCCTCCGATGCCCGCTGAGACCCCGGGCACCGGCACTACCCGCCCGCGTCGTCCCGCGGAGTTCCGCGAGGCCCTGGCCCAGACTCAGCGCTTCACCCAGTCGCGCATCGACCGCATCCTGGGCATCGTCGTCGGCACCGGAAGCGCCGTCATCGGAATCCAGGCGCTCGTGGGAGCGCTCAGCACCCCCGCCGGACATTCCGCCTGGCACACGATCCTGCTGATCGTGGTCCTGGGCACGCTGCTGATGATGTGCGTCGCGTTGATCACCTCGCGGGCCGTCCGCGTGTTCGCCGCGATCTTCGCCGGCGTCTTCCCGATCGCGACCGTCCTGTGGCCGCTGGCGGCCGACCGGTCGACCACCGTCGACGAGCAGCCCTGGTTGTGGTTCCTCATCAACGTGGGGACCGTCGCGGCCGTCTTCTGCATGCCGCTCGCCGGACAGATCGTCTGGGCGTTCCTTCTGCCGTTGCTGTACGGCGCGATGCGGCTCACACTTCTGCCTCTCACGCCCGCCACCGTGCTCGACGTCGCGCTCGACTCGGCGTTCGCGATCATCCTCGCGAGCGTCCTGATCGTCGTCGGCTGGATCCTCCGGTCCCTCGCGGCGAGCATCGACAGCGGACGGGAGGGCGCGGTCCGCTCCTTCGCGCAGGCGGCCGCAGCAGACGCGGTCGAGAAGGAGCGGGTCGCCGTCGCGGCACTCATGCACGACAGCGTGCTGGCAGCACTGATCGCGGCCGAACGCGCCGAGACCGACCGGGAGCGGACTCTCGCGGTCGCCATGGCCCGCGAAGCGCTCACGCGACTGGCGAACGTCGACCAGGAGGTGGGCGAGGGCCCCGACGCCCCCATCCCGGCAGGCGTCGTCGGTGCCGAGCTCGAAGCGACGGTCCACCGACTGTCTCCGGACGCCGGGGTCTCTCAGCGGATCGAACCCGATGCCCGGTCTGTGCCGGGCCGTGTCGCCCGAGCGCTGCACCTCGCGGCGGCGCAGGCGGTGACGAACTCGGTCGAGCATGCCGGCGCTGCGAATCTGCGCGTGTCGTTCCACGCCGACAGGGCTGGGCTTGCGATCACCGTCGCCGACGACGGACCCGGTTTCGAGGCGACGCGCGTCGCCGAGGATCGCCTCGGGATCCGTGCCTCGATCATCGCGCGGGTGGCCGCTGTGGCCGGGGCCGCCACGGTCGACTCCGACGCATCAGGGACGACCGTGTCCATCAGCTGGCAGGAGAGCTCATGAACCGCTCGGTCCGCTGGGTGCTGTCGGCACTCGGGGTCGCCTTCACGGCGTACTTGGCGGTCGGCGGCATGTTCTGGACGCGCCCCGTCGATGTCCCCGTCGTGCTGATCCTGAATCTCGTCGTCTACCTCGCCGTCACGGGCCTGTGCATCTTCTGGCCCACGCGGCCGATGGATGCGGCGGCGAAGCCGGCCGCGGAGGTTCCGGCGATGAGCGCCGTGACGGCGGGCATGAGCCGTCCGGCGCCGCTGCCCCTGTGGATCGCGCTCCTCGCCCTCGCGGTCACCGTCGTGATCCCGTCAGCCACCTGGTGGGCCGCGGGCGAAGAGGGGCGGCTGCAGCCGTTCGCGACCTGGAGCCTCGGCGGGCTCGGTGCCTTGATGGCTGTCCTCGTCGTTCGCCGGCGCTCGATCGTGGCCTGGTCGGGCATCGTCGTGCTGTTCCTGCAGTCGGTCGTGTGGATCGGCCCGGAGCCGACGCTCTCGCTGGGAGCCGTCGGTTCGGCGATCTGGGTGGGCGGAGCGCAGATCATCGTCCTGCTGATCGACCGCGCGGCCGTCGAGACCGCGCAGCTCACGGCGCTTCAACGCGAGGCGTCCGAATGGCTCGCCACACAGGAGGGCCGCCGTCGCGAGCGCCGGGTCCGCGTGCAGCGCGCGCTCGCCGTTGCGGGGCCGGTGCTCTCGCGCACCATCAACGCGGGCGGCGACCTCGACGACGACGAGCGTCTGCAGGCGCGGCTCGCGGAAGGGCGTCTGCGCGATGAGCTGCGCGGTCCGCGGCTGCTCGACGACGCGGTGCGCCGCGTGCTCGAAGACGTCCGGCGAGCCGGATCCCACGTCACTTTCCTCGACGAGGGCGGCCTCGACGGCCTCGATGAGCGCGAACTCGCCGCCATCCGCGCCGAGCTCGCCGACGTGCTCGATGGGGCACGGTCGGAGCGGCTCTACATCCGCACCTCGACGCATCCCGACACGGCGGTCACGGTCGTCGGTCGCTCGCGTCATGACGACGACGCCGATGAGACGGTCGATCTCTGGCGCGAGATCGCGCGGCCCCGCCCGCGTCTCTGACCGAACGGAAGGTGCTGGGGGCGAGGGGCGGCGAAGCCGCCCGCCCCTCGCCATGCGAGTGGTTACCCGAAAACCGACTCGCAGCAGTCACCGGCTAGAAGCTCGGGTGACCGAACGCAGCAGCGTTCCAGCACATTCAGTCTGCGGCAGCGTGCCAGATCCGTCTGTAGGTATTTCGGGGGACAAAATCAGTTTCGCCCGTCAACCGGTGAAACGCCCCCAGCCGAAGCCGCGCCGCAGCGGCGTCCGCAGCGCGCGTGCCGAGCGCCGCCAGGCGGACTCGGGGGCCGGCTCGGGGGCGATCGCCTCCGCGGCTTCCTGGGCGTACGACTCGCTCACGACGGCGATGACGGCGGCCAGCTCCTCCGGGGTCGGATCGCCGCGCCGCACCTCGATGCGCAGGGGTCGCTCGTCGTGGCCCGCCTCGTCCCGGGAATCCTCTCGACCGCTCACAGCGGGATGTTCCCGTGCTTCTTCGCGGGCAGCTCGGCCCGCTTCCCCCGGAGCGCGCGCAGCGACTTCGCGATGTAGACGCGCGTCTGCGCCGGCTCGATGATGCCATCGAGCTCGCCCCGCTCGGCGGCCAGGAAGGGGGAGGCCACGTTGTAGGTGTACTCGGAGGCCAGGCGCGACCGCACCGCGGCGACATCCTCGCCTGCCTCTTCGGCGCGCTTGATCTCACCGCGGTAGAGGATGTTGACCGCGCCCTGGCCGCCCATCACAGCGATCTCCGCCGTCGGCCAGGCGACGTTCACGTCGGCGCCCAGCTGCTTGGAGCCCATCACGATGTAGGCGCCGCCGTAGGCCTTCCGGAGGATGACCGTCACGAGCGGAACCGTCGCCTCGGCGTAGGCATAGAGCAGCTTGGCCCCGCGGCGGATGACGCCGGTCCATTCCTGATCCGTGCCGGGAAGATAGCCCGGAACGTCGACGAGGGTGACGATCGGCACCGAGAAGGCGTCGCAGAAACGAACGAACCGGCTCGCCTTCTCGCCGGCATCGATGTTCAGAGTGCCCGCCATCTGCGAGGGCTGGTTGGCGATGATGCCGACCGTCCGTCCCTCGACCCGGCCGAAGCCGACGACGATGTTCGGTGCGAACAGCGGCTGCACCTCGAGGAAGTCGCCCTCGTCGACGATCCCCGAGATGACCTGGTGGATGTCGTAGGGCTGGTTGGGTGAATCGGGGATGACGACGTTCAGGGCACGGTCGTCGTCAGTGGTCTCCCACTCGAAGCCGGTCTCGTACACCGGGGCGTCCGACATGTTGTTGTCGGGCAGGAAGCTCAGGAGCGACCGGGCGTAGTCGATCGCGTCGTCCTCGTCCTGGGCCAGGTAGTGCGCGACACCCGAACGCGTGTTGTGGGTGTGGGCGCCGCCGAGCTCCTCCATGCCGACGTCCTCGCCGGTGACGGTCTTGATGACATCGGGGCCGGTGACGAACATCTGGCTCGTCTTGTCGACCATGATGACGAAGTCCGTGAGGGCGGGGGAGTAGACCGCGCCGCCCGCGGCGGGCCCCATGATCAGCGAGATCTGGGGGATCACTCCCGACGCCGCGGTGTTCAGGCGGAAGATCTCGCCGTACTTGCCGAGCGCCACGACGCCCTCCTGGATTCGGGCGCCACCCGAGTCGAGGATGCCGATGATCGGCATCCCGCCGCGCAGCGCGAGCTCCATGACCTTGATGATCTTCTCGCCAGCGGACTCGCCGAGCGAGCCGCCGAACGTCGTGAAGTCCTGCGAGTAGACCGCGACGGTGCGGCCGTGGATCGTGCCGACGCCCGAGACGACGGAGTCGCCGTAGGGGCGGGATCGGTCCATGCCGAACGCGGTGGTGCGATGGCGCACGTACTCGTCGAGCTCCACGAACGACCCCGGGTCCACGAGCATCTCGATGCGCTCGCGGGCGGTGAGCTTGCCCTTCTTGTGCTGCTTCTCGCGTGCCGCGGTCTCGGCGTCGACGACGGCCGTCTGGTAGCGGGCGCGGAGGTCGGCGATCTTGCCGGCGGTCGTGGACAGGTCGGGCTGGTCGGTCACGCGTTCCACCCTATCCAGCGCGGCCCCGCAGCCGTTGGAGCACACCCACAACGACGACGGCGATCGCCTGTGGAAACCCTCGGGCGCAACCCCTCGCCGAGCCGCGATCCGGCATCGTAGGGTGACGCCATGACGATCCCCGAGAACGGCTATCCCCGCGCGGCCGCGGTCTCGCCCCGCGTGCACGTCGTCGAGCACACCGATTCGACCAACGCCCACCTGCGTCGCGACGTCGAGGCCGACCCCGATGCCCACCCGCACCTCTCGGTGCTCCTGACGACCGACCAGCGCGCCGGTCGCGGCCGGCTCGATCGCAGCTGGACGGCTCCCGCGGGCACCGCGCTCGCGATCTCGGTGCTCCTGCGCGTGGGCGCTGTGCCGGTGCACTCGCGCGGCTGGATCCCCCTGGTCGCCGGTCTCGCGATGAGCGACGCCGTCTCCGCGCAGCTGCACGACCGGCAGGTCGGTGTGAAATGGCCCAACGACGTCCTCGTCGACGGGCGGAAGATCAGCGGCATCCTCGCCGAGGTCCTGCCGGGCGAGGCCGGCGACGTGATCCTGGGTGCCGGGGTCAACACCACGATGGCCGAGGTCGACCTGCCGGTCGCCACGGCGACCTCCCTCGCGGTGCTGGGGGTGGAGGTCGACGAGGACCGACTGCTCGCGGACTACCTCAGGGGCCTGCGTGACCACATCGCCCACCTCGCGGTGAGCGGCGCCGACGACGCCCTCCGGGAGCGGGTCGCCGCGGCGTGCGTCACGATCGGCGAGGACGTCGTCGTCTCGCTGCCCGGCGGCGAGACGCTGACGGGGACGGCGGAGCGCCTCGATGAGGACGGGCGCCTGGTCGTGCGGACGGGCGCTGTCGAGAGCGTCGTCGGAGCCGGCGACGTCGTGCATGTCCGCGGAGTCGGCTGAGGCCTCGCGGCATCCGGGCGTGCCGCCGAGGCGTTGTCGCACCCGCGGGCCATGATGGTGCTGTGACACAGCCAGCAGCCTCGTTCGGTCGCCCCGTCGCGCCAGCGCTCGGTGCCGCGGCCCCCGAGCTTCGTGTCGCGCGGTTGCGCCCGCACGCCGGGCCGCTCCTCTTGCCGGCGCTGCTGCTCATCGTCATCGCGGGTGTCACGGGGTACTTCACCGGGAACGTGCCCGACCCCTTCACCGACGTGATGCTGTGGTCGGCCGCGGGGCTGGTGGTCGTGCTCCTCGTCGTGCTGCCGTACCTGCGCTGGCTCGCGCATTCGTACACGATCACGACCCGTCGGGTCATCGAGACCTCGGGACTCATCGTCCGTCGCCGGTCGGAGCTCAGCCATATCCGTGGTTACGGCATCGACGAGTCGCGCGGCCCGATCCAGCGCCTGAACGGGACGGGAACGCTGACGCTCTCGAACGGCGTCGACCCCGCCATGCGGCTGCGGAGCATCCCGGCCGTCGCCCTCGTCCACGAGGTGCTGGCAGACCAGGTCGAGGTGAGCCAGATTCTGGCGCATCGCGACTCGCACAGCATGCCGATCATCGGCTCCGACGCCTGAGCATGATCGCGCCCGCTCACGCGTGCGACCCCGTCTCCGTGTGCGGGATGATGGATGCGAACCCGGAGGAGGCGCCATGTCGTTGCGAGTAGGAATCGTCGGCGGAGGGCAGCTGGCCCGCATGATGATCGCGCCGGCCGTCGAGCTGGGACTCGATGTGCGCGTCCTGGCCGAGGAGCCGGGCATGTCTGCAGCCATCGCGGCGACCGCGACGGGCGACTACCGCGACCTCGAAACGGTCCGGGCCTTCGCTCGCGACGTCGATGTCATCACCTTCGATCACGAGCACGTTCCGCAGGAGGTGCTCCGGGCGCTCGTCGATGACGGCGTCGCCGTGCACCCCGGTCCCGACGCGCTCTTCTATGCACAGGACAAGCTGCGCATGCGCGCGAGGCTCGCCGAGCTCGGGATGCCGCAGCCCGAGTGGGCCGCGATCTCCGATGCCGCCGGCCTGCAAGCCTTCCTCGACGACAACGGCGGGCGCGCGGTCGTGAAGACGCCGCGCGGTGGATACGACGGCAAAGGCGTTCGTGTCGTCCGTTCCGCGGACGACGCCGCTGACTGGCTCGACGCCCTCGAGCCGGGGGGACAGCTGCTCGTCGAGGAGCTCGTCGAGTTCACGCGCGAACTCGCGCAGCAGGTGGCGCGGCGGCCCTCCGGGGCGTGGCGTTCGTACCCCGTGGTCGAGACCGTGCAGCGCGACGGGGTGTGCGCGGAGGTCATCGCCCCGGCTCCGCGGGCGGGTCAGCGCCTCATCGAGGTCGCCGAGAACATCGGGGTCGCGATCGCGGAAGGGCTGGGTGTCACCGGCATGCTCGCGGTGGAGCTCTTCGAGACGGCCGATGACCGGCTCCTCGTGAACGAGCTCGCGATGCGCCCGCACAACAGCGGCCACTGGAGTCAGGACGGCGCCGTGACCGGACAGTTCGAGCAGCATCTCCGCGCAGTGCTCGATCTGCCCCTCGGCGACACGGCTCCGCGAGCGCCGTGGTCGGTCATGATCAACATCCTGGGCGGTCCCGTCTCCGACTCGCTCGCCGCGCGCATCCCCGCCGCTCTCGAAGCCCACCCGGGTGCGAAGGTCCACACCTACGGCAAGGCCCCGCGGCCCGGGCGCAAGGTCGGACACGTCAACCTGTCGGGCGACGACCTCGACGCCGTCGTCGGCGACGCCCGCGTGGTGGCGGCGAACTTCGACGACTGAGCCCTCGGGGGTACCGCGCCGCTCCGGGGATTCCACAGGTGGCCCGCCTAACCTGGGTCGGTGACATCCTCGCCGCTGCATTCGTCGGACGCTCCGCTCGTCGGAGTCGTCATGGGTTCGGACTCCGATTGGCGCGTCATGAGCGACGCATCGCAGGCGCTCACCGACCTCGGTGTCGCGCACGAGGTCGAAGTCGTCTCGGCCCACCGCACCCCCGACAAGCTGCTCCGCTACGGTCGTGAGGCACGCGGGCGAGGGCTGCGCGTCATCGTCGCCGGCGCGGGGGGAGCGGCGCACCTCCCGGGCATGCTCGCGTCGCTGACGCCGCTGCCGGTCGTCGGCGTGCCGGTGCAGCTCGCGACCCTCGACGGACTCGACTCGCTGCTGAGCATCGTCCAGATGCCCGGCGGCATCCCCGTGGCCACCGTGTCGATCAACGGCGCGAAGAACGCCGGCCTCCTCGCTGCGCGCATCATCGGCGCGGGCAACGCCGAGCTCGCCGATCGGCTGGAGGAGTACGCCCGCAGCCTCGAGCAGCAGGTCGAGGAGAAGAACCTCCGACTCAAGGAATCTCTGTGACCGTCACCGCTCCGCCGCGCAACCCTGCACGGCCGCGACGCGGAAGCCTTATCGAGGAGCGGCCGCTGCGGCATCCCGACACTACCTCGCCCGAGGTCATGGGTCGTCGCGGGTGGTGGCTCGTCGTGCTCAACTTCCTCCTGCCCGGCTCTGCCCAGGTGCTCGCCGGGAATCGCCGACTGGGGCGTTTCGGTCTCGCCGCAACGATCACGATGTGGGTCATCGCACTCCTGACCGTGCTGACCGGTCTGCTGTGGCGCCCGCTGCTGCTCTCGCTCGCCACCAACTGGTTCGTCCTGCTGATCGTCCAGGTGGTGATCGCGTTCTACGCGGTGCTGTGGATCGTGCTGACGGTCGACACGTTGCGTTTGGTGAAGCTCGTGCGCGCGGGCACGGTGGCCCGCATCGGCGTCCCGCTCCTGGCCATTCTGCTCGCCGTCGCGTCGACGTCGGCCGCCGCGTGGACGTTCGACCGCGTGAACTCCGTTCGCGAGACGCTCAGCACCGTGTTCGGTGCGAGTGGGCCGAGCGTTCCGCCGTCGGACGGCTACTACAACGTCCTCCTGCTCGGTGCCGACAGCGGTGAAGGCCGCGACTCCATGCGCTTCGACTCGATCTCCGTCGTGTCCGTGAACGCGGAGACCGGGGCGACCACGATCACCGGTGTCCCGCGCGACATGGGGCACTTCCCGTTCGCTCCGGGGCCGATGAAGGATCTGTATCCCGACGTCCACGAGGGACGCGTCGACCCGAACTGCGGGTGGAGCAGCGGCATCAACCAGCTGCAGACCGAGGTGGAGATCTGTCGCGACGGCAACGCCCTCTATCCGGACGCACATGACGACGGATCGTCGCCGGGGGTGGAGGCGACGAAGGACGCCGTCGAAGGCATCCTCGGAATCACGATTCCCTACTACGTCTTCATCGACATGAAGGGCTTCGCCGACCTCGTCGACGCGCTCGGCGGTGTCGACATCAACGTCGTCGAGCGCCTACCCAAGGGCGGCGGGCCCCAGTACGAGGGGCAGCCGGCCGAGGACTGGGCCGAGGGATGGATCGAGGCGGGTCAGCAGCACATGGACGGTGACACCGCCCAGTGGTATGCCCGGTCGCGCTACACGACGAGCGACTTCGACCGGATGCGTCGCCAGCGCGAGCTGCAGCAGGCGATCCTCGCGCAGATGACACCGCAGAACGTGCTCGACCGCTTCACCGAGATCGCCGACGCAGGGCAGGTGCTCGTGCAGACCGACATCCCGGCCGATCTGCTGCCGTTCCTCGCCGACATCGCGATGAAGGCCAAGGAGCAGCCGGTGACCACGATCGAGCTCACGCCCGAGAACGGCGTCGAGGAAGCGGATCCCGATTGGGCCCTCGTCCGGCAGATGGTGCAGGACGCGCTCCACCCGCAGACCCCGACCCCCGCGCCGGAGGGCTGAGCGATGACCACGGTTCTGCGGGTCGTGCTCGACCAGCTGGTCGATGTCGTCGACGCCGATTCCGCCGAGGCGTCCCTCGAAGTGGCGCGCGCGCTGGTCGCGACGGCGCCGGCGCGATGCGAGGTCGCTGCGGTCGTCCCCTCGGACGCCGCGGAGGCGGCTGCTGGGGTCGGCGGCCTGGCCCAGACCGTCCGAGCCCCGTTCCCGCGGACCGGTCTGCTGGCCTCCTGGCCGATGGGAATCCCGGGAGGCGTCGCGGGAGGGCTGCTGCATGCGCCGACCCTGCTCGCGCCGCTCGTCAAGCATGATCGGGCTCATGACAACGAGCAGACCGTCGTCACGCTGTGGGACCTCGCGGTCTGGGACACGCCCGCACTGTTCCCCCGCGCGACGGTGCTTGCGCACCGCGCGCTGCTCAAGCGCGCCGAGAAGCACGCGGACGCCGTCATCGTTCCGGCGCATGCCACTGCGCATCGCCTCGCGGAGATCGCCCCCAAGCTCAGCGGCCGGATCCGCGTCATCCCCGGGGCCGCGCCCGCCGACTTCCGCGTTCCGACCGACGCCGTCGGGCGGCGGCGCGAGCTCGGCGTGCCCGACCGGGCGGCGGTCGTCGCGGGCGGCACGGAAGAACAGCTGCGGGCCGTGCTGGCCTCCATCGCCGGGGAGCAGACCTCCAGCATCGTCGTGTTCGACGAGCCGGCCGACGTCGCGAGCGCCATCGCCGAGTCCGGGATCGACCGCGGCCGGGTCATCGTGCCCGGCCGGCTGGATGCTGCCGACCGCGCTGCCGTGCTCGACGCGGCCGTCCTGCTGATCGCGCTCTCGGACGGATCGGGGTTCCCCTGGCGGGCCGTGGAGGCGATGGTGCTCGGGGTGCCCGTCGTGGCCTGCGACTCGCCCGTGCATCGCGAGGTGCTGCTCGACGGTGCGCGCATAGCGCCGTTCGACGAACTGCGGGATGCGGCGGGGGAGGTGCTCTCGTCGCCGGACGAACTGCACCGGTGGGCCGTGCGCGCCGCCGATCGTGGCCGCGCGTTCTCGTGGCGCGATCACGCCGAGCGGGTGTGGGCCCTCCACGCCGAGCTGTGAGCCGTTGTCGTCGGTTCCTTCCTCCTATGGTGGACATATGCCCGCACGCGTAGGAGTCGTCATCCGCACGGCCGATCGGCCCGAGTTCCTCGCCCGGGCGCTCGCCGATGTCGCCGCCCAGACCCTCGGCGACCGGCGGATCATCGTGGTCAACGACGGCAGTGATCGGTCTGCCGTCGACGCCGTGGTCGGGGCGTCGGCCGTCGCCGATACGGTGACGGTGCTCGACTCCCGCGCCCCGGGCGGTCGATGTGCCGCAGCGAATACGGGCGTCGACGCTCTCGACACCGAGTTCGTCGTCATCCACGACGATGACGACTTCTGGGCGCCGGAGTTCCTCGCGCGCACAGTCGCCTTCCTCGACGACCATCCGGACGACTCGGGGGTCGGGGTCGCGACGGCCATCGTGTACGAGGAGAAGCGCGCCGGACGCTGGGTCGAGACGGGGCGCGTTCCGTTCTGGGCGGACCTGACGGCGTTGCGATTCATCGACCTGCTCGAGGTCAACCGGGCGGTTCCGATCTCGCTGCTCTACCGTCGCGCGTTGCACGAGCAGGTCGGTCTCTACGACGAGTCGCTCGAAGCCGTCGAGGACTGGGAGTTCTATCTCCGCGTCCTCGCCGTCGGGACGCTCGGCTTCATCGGGGGAGCGCCGCTCGCCTTCTGGACGCAACGTCCGAGCGCGTCGGGTGCCGAGGGAAACAGCATGTTCGCGCTGGAACATCTGCACGACCGCGACGACATGGTCGTTCGCGATCGCGAGCTCCGCGCGTGGGTGGCCGACAACGGCGCGGGGCTGCCGCTCTACTTGGGCGCCATGGAGCGGCGCATCGTCGCTGAGGTGCGGAGCGAGGTCGAGTCGCTGCGGCGCGAACTGCGGGAGCAGCGGGCTGTCATCCGCACCGAGATCGATGCGCACCAGCCGATCTGGTCGCGGCTACGTCGCCTGCGCCGCCGGATGTCGCGCTGAGTGCCGCCGTAACGGACGGATGACGAAACGGCGTGGATGCCGTCTGAATCAGGCGATGGCCGCAGAATGAATGCGTGACTTCTCCCCGCGCGCGCAGAACAACGTCATTGGCGACCGCCACGAGCGTCCGCCTCTTCGGAGGCCTCGTGGTCGGGATGCTGGCTTTGAGTGCCTGCGCCACGCCCGTTGGTGGCGCAATGACACCGACGCCGACTGCAACGCTCGAGAGCCCGACGCCCGAGCCGACCCCGACTCCGGATGACGCCGCGACCCCCGACGTGCCCAGGCCGACCGAAACGGTCGAGGTGGACACCCCCTACAACGGTGAGGTCCTCATCATCACCGCCGAGCAGCGGGGCGCGGCCCTCGAGGTGACGGCGATGGTCCCAGGCGTCAGCGAGGATGACGGAACCTGCACGCTCCGCGTCGACGGCGTCGATGTGGCTTCGATCACCAGCACAGCCGGTAACGGCGTCACGTACTGCGGCCTCATGTCGGCCGACGTCGCGTCCGACTCCGCGGCGACGCGGTTCGATGTTCAGTACGAGTCCTCGTCGACGCGGGCGCGTTCCGCCGACTCGAGCGTCGAGTCGAGCCAGTGAGCGCGCGCCGCAGCATCCGCTCGTCCGTCGCGGTTCTCGCGGCATGGGTGTGCGCCGTCGCCCTGCTCGTCGCAGCACCGGTGGCACTGTCGTCGTCGATCGCTCCGGCACCGGCAGCCGCGGCCGCATCCGGCGCGGACTTCAACCCGGGCAACATCATCAGCGACGCCGCGTTCTACGACTCGAACGCGATGGGTTCGCCTGAGATCCAGGCGTTCATGGAGCGCCAGGTGCGGTCCTGTTCGTCGGGTTACACGTGTCTCAAGGACTACCGCCAGAACACCGACACCCGTCCGGCCGATCGCTACTGCAACGGGTACGAGGGGCGTGGTAACGAGAGCGCATCGACGATCATCGATCGCGTCGCCCGCTCGTGCGGCATCAGCCAGAAGGTCATCCTGGTGCTCCTGCAGAAGGAGCAGTCGCTTGTGACGTCGACCGCGCCCTCCGCCAGAGATTACGCGGCGGCTACCGGGCAGGGCTGCCCCGACACGGCTCCGTGCGATTCCGCGACGCTGGGCTTCTTCTACCAGGTGTACTACGCGGCCCGGCAGTACAAGATCTACAAGGCTTTCCCGCGGGACTTCGGCTACCAGGCCGGCCGCTGGAACAACATCCTGTACCACCCGTACAACAACTGCGGTACCCAGCGCGTCTACATCGAGAACCAGGCGACGGCCGGTCTCTACATCTACACGCCCTACGTGCCCAATCAGGCCGCGCTCAACAACATGTACGGCGAGGGCGACACCTGCTCCTCGTACGGAAACCGCAACTTCTGGCGGCTCTACACCGACTGGTTCGGGTCGACTGAATCTGATCTCGCTCACCGTCCGGTAGGAAGCCTGGACGTGGTTGAGGTCTCGCCGGGTCAGTTCCGTGTTGCCGGCTGGGCGGCGGATCCTGACACTGCGGACTCGATCGATGTGCACGTTTACATCGGCGGGGCCGGTTACGCCGTGCGAGCGGATCGTTCGCGCCCCGACGTCGGTGCTGCTTTTCCCGGCCTGGGCGCTGCCCGCGGCTTCGACCGCACCTTCCCCGCGTCGGCCGAGGGGGAGCTGCAGGTATGCGCCTGGGCAATCAATGTCGGTCCTGGGGCAAATACGCTGCTGGGGTGTCGAAGCATGACCGCTATGGCCGGGTCTCCTATCGTGACGATCGACTCGACCCAGCTCACCGTCAGCTCGATGACCATCGCAGGATGGGCTATCGATCCGGACACCACAGAGCCCGTGAGTCTTCACGTCTACGTGGATGGTGTGGGGCGTATCTCGAGCGCAAACCGGAACCGCGCTGACCTCGCGCCACATTATCCGGCCTACGGAACACGACACGGATTCTCGGAGACGATCGCGCTGACCCCCGGTGACCATTCCGTGTGCATCTATGCCATCAACGTCGGAGTCGGCGACAACCGGACGGTGACGTGCTCGACGGTCAGAGTGCCGGGTGGCCCCGATCAAGGCCGCGAGCCGATCGGTGCTCTCGACGTTGTCTCGGTGTCGGGCCAGACGGTCACGGCAGCCGGATGGGCCATCGATCCCGACACGGCGACGGCCATTCCTGTGCACATCTACTTCGGCGCGAACGGAGTTGCGACCCAAGCGGATCGACGTCGGTCCGATATCGGAGCTGCGTTCCCGCTCTATGGCGCCGGCCACGGCTTCAGTGCGTCTGCGCCGCTGACAGCAAACAGGCTCGACGTGTGCGCGTACGCGATCAATACTGCGGGACCCAACCGTCTCCTCGGATGCAAGACCGTGGAGAGCGCTCTTGCGCCACAAGCGCTCGGCCGTAGTCCGATCGGCAGTCTCGACGTGGTATCCGTCTCGCCCGACGGCAGGTCGCTTCGAGTCGCGGGGTGGGCAATCGACCCCGATACTGCAGGCCCGACGGCTATTCACGCCTATCTCGACGGTGTTGGCGCAATATCTGAGACGAATCGCGACCGTCCGGATGTGGCTGCTTCGTACCCTGCGTACGGAGTGCGTCGAGGCTACGACGTGTCGATGCCGTTGCGCACGGGTAGCCGAAGCGTCTGCGTTTATGCCGTCGACGACACGGGGCGGTCGAATACCTTGCTCGGCTGTCGAGCTATTCCGTAGTTGAGGACGCGGCTACGGGGCCGACCATGGACAGCGGCCGTATCGTCAAAGCTCCGTCGGTCCGGTCATCTGCCTCTCGAGAGCGACGTGCGGCTTCGCGCTTGTCGACGAGACGCCCGTGCGCGGCGCGTACACGACGAGGGAGTGGAAGAGGAAGCGAGCAAAGAACGCGACAGCGAGGGTGAATGCGGTAGCCACCACGCTAGAGATGTGCCATGTTTCAACGAGCACGGCCATAACGGGGATACGGACGGCGGCTTCTGCGTTGTTGAAGGCGAACGACTTGGCGAAGCGAGAACCGAGGTTTGATGCGTTTGCGCGCATTTCACCGAAGACGAATCGTTCCTGCAGTATGAAATTACCCACGATCGTGACTTCGGCAGCGATGATGGCAGCGACAATGTAGTTGACGCCGAGCTGAGTGAGACCCCACACGATCCCGATGTTCAGGGCCGCCCCGAAAGCGCCGATGAGGGCGAAGAGGGACATCTTCCCGAACCTCAAGGCCGCGAGTTGGGCAATGAAATGCAGTCCCTGCATGAAGGACGCTTTAGAATCGCCAGCATTGCGTTCTGCGAAGTCGAACGGGATTTCGCTCACCTTGAGGGTCTCACGTGCCAGTATCTCGAGCAAAATTTTAAACCCGCGAGGCTGGAGGCCGCCCAGGTCGACCGCGCTGCGGTTCACCAAGAAGAAGCCCGTCATTGGGTCGGAGCAATACCTCAGGCGGACGGGGAACATGGATTTGGTAACGAGCGTCGACAGCCTCGACACGCCCGTTCGCACGATTCCGGCGAGCCCATGCGCAGTGCCGTCGCCGCTGTAGCGTGAGGCCACGACGATGTCAGAGCCGTTCAGCTCGAACTCCCGGATGAGTCGAGGAACGTCCTCGGGTGGGTGCTGCAGGTCGCCGTCCATCACCACGCAGACGTCCGTGGTTGCGGAATGGAGCCCGACGAGCACGGCGCCTCCCAGGCCGCCGTCGGCGTGCTCGCGGTGGATAACGCGCACCGCAATGGCCGCGTGGCGCGCCACATCACGGATGACCGCCGGGGTGTCATCGGTCGAGTCGTCGACGAAGATGATCTCGGCGATCTGTCCGTCTGACGCGGCTTCGATGCGGCGGACCAGGTCGGCGACGTTTGCCGACTCATTGTAGGTCGGCACGACGATAGTGGCTGGCGTGGTCATCTGGTCCTCTCGACGCCCCGTCCCGCGGATGCATGCGGGCCGATGGTGCTCGATTGATGATATTCGATGTGCGCCGTGTGCATGCTGAGGCTCAGGTTTGACATCAGCGGAGGTCGTCACACGGAAGGTCGACGAACCAACCATCCGGCGCGGCGGGGACGGTCACGGTCACAATGCCGGCGTCGCTGCTGCATATCCGGGCCGCATTCTCGACCTCAGGACCCCACGTCGGCCCGTTGCCTCTGGCGGCGCCGTCATCGACATGGTAGCTAGCGGCGAAAACTGAAGCCATTATCACGAGGGTCGCGATACCCGCTCCGCCGAGACGACCATCCGCGCGCCCTCCCACCGCGAGCGCGACGACCGCCCACAGCAACATGATCGGGACGATGGAGTAGCGCAAGAGCGGCACGCCGCCAGCCAGCGTCTCGGACCCCATCTTCGCGAAGTCGAACTGTTCGTAGAAGTTCAACCAGAACCCCGCGCCCCAGATGACCACCGAGGCGCCGAGGAGTGCCGTCACGAGCAATGCGCGAGAGCGTCGTCGCCATCCGTACACGACAGCGGCCGCCAGAAAGGGCACCAGCGCGACGTATGCGACGTCCCAGCCGGAATAGGCGACGAGCGCGGAAGAACCCTTGCCGCTCCCAGTGAAGGCAGAGAGTGGCGCTTGTAAAAAGTAGCCGTCAACCAGCGCGGCGGGCGAGGGGCGACCTCCGTCGCCTCGTGTTTTGTCGAAATTGAGAAACGCCCATGCCTGGATGAGAGCGCCGATCGCGGCGCCCGCATACAAGGGCCACCTCTTGGGAGCTCGCAAGCGCCACAGCAGCAGCGGTGCGAACACAGCGGCCTGAATCTCCGTCGCCACGACAAAGAGTGCCACGACGGCGAGTGCGGCGCTTCCCCACCAGCTCCGCGGTGCTGCCAAAAAGAGGAAGGGGCTCAAGAAAAGGAGCAGCCAATGTAGGTTGGCGAGATTGCCGAGCGCCTCGTAAGCCAGCCCGGGCGAGAGCACGCTGATGCTGGCCAACGCGACTCGTGACGCAGGATGGATGCGCCAATGGTCGGTGAGTCGGAAAACGAGAGCACCGACTGACGCCGCCACAAGGCACGATGCGGCCGAGGTCGCTATAGCGACATGCTCGGCCGGTATGACTGTCCAGATCGCACTGGCGATGATCTGCGGCAGCGCGTGGGTGTATCCGGCGTACGGGGTGAAAATTCCCGCGGTGAGCAGAGAGGGGTCGAGGGCGCGGGCGGAAAAGATCGCCGCGTCCTCGGCCCACAGTGCGCCGCGTTCTGTGCCGGTCAGCCGGAACCAGGCGAGAAGAAACCCTACGACGACAATGACGAGGGGAGAAAGCAACCCTGTCCATCGATATGGTCGCGCATGCAAACGATGCGCTCGAAGGTGTCGGGTGTTCCTGCCGCTCCTCGTGCTCTGGCGGGAATTTTGCGCGGGTTCGCCAGCGGTCCCGATACCGGCGCTCTCTTCGTCTGCGGGCTCGGACAGTGGTGAGCTCACGGTCGGTCTGCCCCAGTCCGGTTCGATCCGCGGGGCGCGGCCGAAGCCTCCTCGACTTGGTCAGCGGGCACAGCTCCCGGGGAGGCGCTGAGGAGAAATGTCGTAATCGCGACGAGACCGACGCCCAGAACGACGATGAGCATCCACCCGGGAATCGGTGGGAGCCAGGATGGTGTTGCGAGCCACGGTTCGGAGGCGCCGACACTGTACCGATGGGCGGTCTGAACGGTCATCACGACGGTGCCGACGGCGAACACGCCCACGGCGAGTAGACGCAGGGTGTGAACTAGCCGAGGGCCGATCTGGTCACCTCGTCCGCGTAGCCCGCGGTCCGCGACAACACCCGTAACGATCAGCAGGGTGGCGACAAGCGGCAGTGAGTACCGTCCCTGCCAGCCGATTCCCGACCACTGCAGTCCTGCCAGTACACCGGGGACGACTGTCGCTGAGGCGAAGGCGATGAGGAGGGCAACCTTCCCGCGCCGCCGCGCCACTGCGAACGCGACGACCACGTACGCCCCGATGAACATCAGCCACACCAGGGAAAGAATGTGAGGGCTCGGTAGGTCCAACCACCCGAGGTCGCCGTACATCTGATTCAACTGCTCGTAGTAGGACGCATAAAAGACTGAGATGCCCTCGATTCCCTCGGCAAGTGTATCGGGACGCTCGACTCCCACGTAGTAGGTGCCATGTCCGGCTACCCAAACAACGCTCCATACCGCGGTGGCGATCAGGGCGATCAGCACAATCTGTGTGCTGCGATCGCGAAGGTGCCGGAACGCCTCCTCCCACCCCACCGCCGTCACGACAGCCGTAGCCGCAAGAAGGAGGAAAAGGGGTGATAGACCACGCGTGACTATAAGAAGCGACCCTGACAGGAGTAGCAGTGTATGCTGCTCCGTCCACCTTCGGGCTTGGCTACGTGTAGCGAATAGCTGATAAGCCGCCACGGCGACGCAGAAGATCGTGGCGATCTCCCAAGCGCTCGGATTCACGACCATCCCCACGTACAAGGTCATCGGAGTCAGCACGAGCGCTGCGCCGACGAGCGGCCACCCGGTCGTTGCGCCGCGCCGCAGCAGCGACAACCCCCAGGCGAGGAACGTGGACGTCACGGTAGCTGCAAGCATTCGCGAGAGGTACATGCCGTATTCCGTCGGAATGATGAGGGATCCCAAGCCCACCCAGAGGTAGAACACCGGGTTGTAAAGACCGGCATTGGTCTGCGAACGAATGTCGGAGTTTGAGTCGAGACGCAGGGGCCCCTGGCAGGACGCGGTGATTTCCGGGTGGAAAGCAATGCACGCGGCGAACCTGTGAGTGTTGGCGATGCGCTCTGGCACCATCGGCTCAAGGAGGCCTGCTTGGCCGCGAACCGCTGCCGACGCGTAGATGTAGTGAGCGGCCTCGTCGGCTCCCGAGGCGATCGGCAGGAACACCGCCCCCGTCCCGAGGACCATCAGCACGGCGAGTGCGAGAAGAACAACCTCGGCCGTTCGGTGGCGATGTACGAGGTCGACGAAGGTGGAACGTATGCTCATGGGCTGCTGTTCGATCACTCTCTGCAACTGGCCTCGGAAACGCGCCAGGGCGGACCACAGACTACAGGTGAACCCTTCCAAGCTGAGTCGCGGCGCTTGTTAGGATCGAGCGTGCCCTCTGCCCCACAACCCGAGACTCTCGTCATCGTGCCCGCATGGAACGAGTGCGCGAACATCGCCGCGACGGTGGCAGAGATACGAGAGCAACCTGAGCAGTTTGACGTTCTGGTGGTCGACGATGGGTCAACGGACGGGACGGGCGCCGTAGCAGCGGGCGCAGGTGCGCGGGTACTCACGCTCCCGTTCAACATGGGCGTAGGAGGAGCGATGCGCGCGGGGTTCACCTACGCGCAGCGACATGGCTTCCAGAGAGCGATCCAGGTGGATGCCGACGGCCAGCACAACCCCCGCGACATCGCCGCCGTGCTCGCCGGCCTCAACGAGGCCGACATCTCGATCGGGGCGAGATTCGCTGACGTCGGAGACTACTCTGCGAAGGGACCGCGGCGGTGGGCAATGAAGCTGCTCGCCGGAGTCCTGTCCCGGGTGGCAAAGACGACTCTCACGGACGTGACGAGTGGTTTCCGTGCCGCCAATGCGGTCGCGATCGATCAATACGTCCGCTACTACCCGGCGGAGTACCTCGGCGACACAGTCGACTCGCTGGTGAATGCGCTGCACGCAGGTTTGACGGTCACGCAGGTGCCGGTTGCGATGCGGCCGCGGGCCTTCGGACGGCCCAGCCAGAATCCGTTCGGAGCCACGGTGTACCTGACGCGATCGGTCTTCGCTCTCAGCCTCGCGTTGATGCGTGGGCCCGCTAAACCCGTGGAAGCAGCAGCGTCATGATCATCGCCGCAGGAATAGCATTCGCGATCGTTGTCCTCGCGATCATCATCGGACTGCTTTTGAAACGCCAGCTGCGCGAGAAGTATGCAACCCTCTGGCTAATCATCGGGCTCGCTCTCCTCGTCATCTCGGTGTTCCCTGGGTTGCTCTTGCAGCTGACCGAGGTGCTGGGTGTCGAGGTGCCGGCTAACCTCATCTTCGCCCTCTCCATCGTGCTGCTCGTCGGAGTCGCCCTCCACCTCTCGTGGGAGCTGTCTCGGGCCGAAGACGAGATCCGTCGCCTCGCAGAGGAGTCTGCGATCCTTCGAA
This sequence comes from Microbacterium sp. M4A5_1d, assembly GCF_053345465.1. Lineage (NCBI taxonomy): Bacteria > Bacillati > Actinomycetota > Actinomycetes > Micrococcales > Microbacteriaceae > Microbacterium > Microbacterium sp. M4A5_1d. Next base: position 535,247 of record NZ_JBKFAD010000003.1, on the reverse strand, counting down.
CTGACCTCGACGAGTTGAGGGCACGGTTCGATTCCCGGGGCGAGAGGTCCCGCATTCACGTTGATCCGCCGCGGGACGGGCGCGCCGAGTGACGGTGCGTCGACGCTACCGGCTGCGCTCCGGCGGAAAGATCCAGTAGCGGTAACCGAAGTAGTTCCATACCGTCGTCGACGCGACGGCAATCGCCTTTCCTAGGGCCCACGGCCACCCGAGAGCATCGATGCCCGTGACGATCGCGGTGGTGGCGAAGGCGTTGAAGATCACGAGTGCTGTGTATTTGGCAGCACTCGATCCCCATCCCGCGCCGGTCTGGAACGTGATTGCCCGTTGCATCACGAATGTCAGCGCGAAGCTCGTGAAGAAGGCGATGGGCGTAGCGATCACCAGGTCGATGTGGACCAGGTCATGCAGGACGAACAGCAGTCCGAAGTCGAAGATGAAGGCAACGCCACCCACGACGAGGTACCTGACTGCGCTGTTTTTCCACATCCGCTTCACGGGTGCGGGGACGAGTGCGCTCAGCCGCACGATCGGTTCCTCGCGAGAGTGCGAGGCGCCCGACCTGCGGTTGCGCAGCGCAGCGTCACGATGTCAGGTACGCGCGGAGGGCGTCGGCGCCTGCAGTTGGTGAGAACCCGCTCGCCTCCAGTGCAGACAAATCCAGTTCGCTGTTACACGGCCTCGCTGATACGGGATGCGCTGCCCCCGCGAAGTAACTCTCCGTGCTGACCCCGCTAACGCGGCCAGCATCGTGACCAGTTTGTGCGAAGACGTCCTGCGCTACATCGAACCAGGTCGATGCGGTGCCCGACGAGCTGAGGTTGTACGTGCCGTATACGGCCGTGCTCTCGAGAAGGTGCCGGATACCGCGCGCAATGTCGTCGGTGAATGTCAGGCGCCCGATCTGGTCGTCGACGACTTTCGGGTCGATGCCTCGTTCGGCAAGCGACGCCATTGTGCGCACGAAGTTGTTGCCGTCGCCGATCACCCAGCTCGTGCGGACGATGTAGTGGCGGGGGACGACGGACACGACGGCATCCCCGGCCGCCTTCGTCTGCCCGTACACGCCGAGTGGCGACACGGGATCGTTCTCGGTGTACGCGCCGTCCTTGGTCCCGTCGAACACGTAGTCGCTCGAGACATGCACGAGCGTGATGCCGTTCGCCGTCGCGATGCGGGCGAGCGCGGCGACCGCGGTGACGTTGGCCGCCCACGCGTCGACGCGCCCTTCGGGCGTCTCGGCGAGGTCGACCTTGGTGTACGCGGCCGCGTTGATGATGGTGCTGTAGTCGCGCCAGCGACGCGCAGAGGCGAGATCCGGCGAGGTCAGGTCGAACTCGTCCCGGCCCGCATACTCCATCCACGGATGGTCGCCGAACTCGGCGCGGAGCGCGCGGCCGAGCTGCCCGTTCGCCCCCGTCACCAGGATGCGCTTCGGCGGCATCGGGACCACCTCGGAAAGACGCGGGTGGTTCTTGTCCTTCTCGCTGATCTCGACCTGGTCGAGGGGGATCGGCCACTCGATCGCGGCGGTCTCGTCGGCGAGGTTCAGGAACGTGTAGGTCGCGTCGGGCGACCAGTGGTCGTTCACGAGGTAGGTGTATGCGGTGTCGGCCTCGAGGGTCTGATACGAGTTGCCGACGCCGCGCGGGACGAAGATCGCGCGCGAGGGATCGAGTTCGGTCGTGTAGACGGCGCCGAAGGTCGGCCCCTCGCGAAGGTCGACCCAGGCGCCGAAGATGCGGCCCGTGGCGACGGAGACGTACTTGTCCCAGGGTTCGGCGTGGATGCCGCGGGTCGTGCCGACCGCGTCGTTGAACGAGATGTTGTTCTGCACCGGGCCGAAATCGGGCAGATCGATGCCCGACGCGGTCATCTTCTCGCGCTGCCAGTTCTCCTTGAACCAGCCGCGTGAATCGCCGTGCACCGGGAGGTCGAGGACGACGAGCCCCGGGATGGGGGTCTCGGTGACGGTGAGCGCTTTACCGAACTCGATGGCCACGGGTCACTGCCCCTTCGAGGCGTAGAAGGCTTCGACGCCGTCCTTCGCGGGCGCCCACCAGTCCTCGTTGTCGCGGTACCAATCGATGGTGGCCTTCAAGCCGGCCTCGAAGTCCTGGTAGCGGGGCGTCCAGCCGAGCTCGGTGCGGAGCTTCGTGGAGTCGATCGCGTAGCGCAGGTCGTGCCCGGGGCGGTCGGTGACGTGGTCGTACGCGTCGGTCGGCTTACCGGTGAGAGCGAGGATGAGTTCGACGACGGTCTTGTTGTCTTTCTCGCCGTCGGCACCGATGAGGTACGTCTCGCCGATGACGCCCTTGTCGAGGATTGTCAGCACGGCGGAGGAATGGTCGTCGGCGTGGATCCAGTCGCGGACGTTCTCTCCCTTGCCGTAGAGCTTGGGACGGATGCCGCGCAGCACGTTGGTGATCTGGCGGGGAATGAACTTCTCCACGTGCTGGTACGGCCCGTAGTTGTTCGAGCAGTTGCTGATCGTCGCCTTCACCCCGAATGAGCGGACCCAGGCGCGCACGAGCAGGTCGGAACCGGCCTTGGTCGACGAATAAGGCGACGACGGGTTGTAGGGGGTGTTCTCGGTGAACCGCGCCGGGTCGTCGAGCTCGAGGTCGCCGTACACCTCGTCGGTGGAGATGTGGTGGAACCGCTTGTCGTGCTTCCGCGCGGCCTCGAGCAGGGTGTAGGTGCCGACGATGTTCGTGTCGAGGAACGGGCGGGGGTCGTGGAGGGAGTTGTCGTTGTGCGACTCGGCCGCGTAATGCACGACGGCGTCGACCTGGCCGAACAGCTCGTCCACGAGCGCGGCGTCGGCGATGTCGCCCTGCACCAGGCGCACCCGGTCCTCGGGCAGGCCCGCAAGCGATGCGGCATTGCCGGCGTAGGTGAGCTTGTCGAGCACGATCACCGAGTGGTCGGTGTTGCCGATGACGTGGTGAACGAAATTCGAACCGATGAACCCGGCGCCGCCGGTCACAAGAAGGGTGGACACGCTCCCCAGGCTACCTGCCTGCACCTGACGGCTGAGGGAACGCGCCTAAAGCTCTCACGCTCGCTCGGTAGAATTCATCGGCCGCAGACCGCGGCGTGAAGGGAGCCGTCCGCCGACATGGATGAACCGGCAGAGCGTGTACGACGCCGATTGGTGTATGCCGTCGAGGGCCCGCGCGCGGTGGTGGACGACCACGTCATCCACGCCCTTGAGGCGCTCCGTCCTTTGATGGACGACATCGTCGTCATCGTCCCGGACGCGCTCGAGGTCGTCGAGCGTCAGCGCCTGCGCGCGGTCTGCGACTCGATCGCCGAACCGGCGCAATCGGTGTTCCAGCCGACCGACTACCGCGACGCGATCCGGCAGCGCCGGGATGAGGCGGGGCCCGCGCACGAGGTGATCTTGAGCGGTGACTCGTGGTTCGGACCGGTTTCGGATTTCTCCGCGGTGATCGACCGCATGGCCGAGGTTCCCTGCGCGGCCTGGCAGCTGGTCGAAAACGCTCACGGTCACCAGCCCGAATCCTTCCCCGGCGAGGGCTTTCCGCTGCTGACTGCGCCCTGGGTGTGGACGGTTCTGCGCGAGGAGGCCCTGAGCAGCATGGCCCTCGAAGAGTTCTGGGTCTCTCACGCAGAACGTCCGCACGACGCCGAGTACGCGCTCCCTCGTGCACTGCGCGAGGCGGGGCTGACGGTGGAGTTCGCTTTCCCCGCATCGGACTTCCGCAGTGGCGACCCGCTCGTCTTCAGCGCTCGTGCACTGTTGAGTGCCGGGTGCCCCGTCGTGGGAAAGGCGCAGTTCCGGCTCTTTCCTCCGTATCTCGACCAGCACGCGGTGATCGGGCGCGAGATGCTGGCGCGTCTGGATGAGAATGGTTTTCCCACGGGGCTGATCCGGCAGAGCCTCGCGCGGTCGGTTCCCCCGAAAGCGCTCAATACGAACGCCGGCATGCTCGACGTCCTCCCGCTGCAGGCGCGCCCCGACACGAGCTCGGTGGACTCTCTCGCCATCATCGTCATCCTCCACGTCAGCGAGTTCGTCGGGCTCGACGAGGTGTTGCAGGCGATCCGGAACGTTCCCGCCGGCTACGACCTCCTGGTCACCACGGGCGACGGCATGACTGCCGCGCAGGTGCAGGCCCGCCTGGAAGAGCTGAACGATCTCGGTTTCGGTTCGCTGGAAGTGCGCGTGGTGCCGCCCGGCCCGGGGCGCGACATGAGCGACTTCTTCGTCGGCTGTCGCGACGTGCTGCTCAACGGGGGCCACGACATCGTGATGAAGCTCCACAATCGGCCATCTCCTCGCAAGACCCTGAACCTGCGCCGCTACTCGCGTCGATATCAGCTCGATAATCTGCTGGGCAGCAGCGGGTACGCCCGCAACCTCCTGCAGATGTTCGTTCGAGAACCCGGACTCGGGCTCGTCTTCCCGCCGATGGTCCACATCGGGTTCGGCACGATGGGCCGCGGCTGGGCGGGTCTCGAAGGACCGACCACGCGGGTGCTGGACAAGCTCGGCATCCGCGTGCCCGTCGATGCGGTCTCGCCGCTCGCACCCTACGGCGGCATGTGGATCGCGCGTCCCGATGCCCTCCGGAGAATGGTCGAACCGCGGTGGCGGCACGCCGACTACCGTCGGGGTCGGCGCGATCGCGAACTCGCGCACGTCCAGGAGCGCACCGTCGTGCTGGCCGCGGCTGAAGATGGGTTCCACGCACGCACTGTGCTGACGCCCGAGCACGCGAGCATCAGCCACACTGCGCTCCAGTTCAAGACCGATCAGGTGTCGATGTCGGTTCGCGGCTACCCGATCGATCAGATCCGGTTCCTACATGGAGCGGGCGCGATGGGGTTCGGCAGGCCGGTCGGCCTGTTCCGCATGTACCTGCGGCTCAATCACTTCGGCATGGCGCGGCGTCTGCTGCCGATCTACTACTTCGCGCGGCGCGGCTACGGCGTGGTTGCGCGCGCGCGGCGCGTGCTGTCGCGGGGCCTGCGACGCGGGGAGGATTCGGAATGAAAACTGCGGAGCTCGTGAACTTCCCGGCTCGCGCCGCTGCGGAGTTCCCCGAAGGGGGCAAGCGCGCCCTGATTTACGTGGTCTACGACCGTCGGGGCGACGTCGAGGCCTACATCCCATATGCATTGGGCCAGCTGCGCGCTCATTGTGACCACATCCTCGTCGTCGTCAACGGTCTTCTCACCGACGCCGGCCGCGAGGTGCTCGAGCCGGTCGCCGATGAAATTCTCGTGCGCGAGAACCGCGGCTTCGACATCACCGGTTACAAGGAGGGTCTCGAACATCTGGCTGATGGCCTCCAGGAGTGGGACGAGGTCGTCCTTGCGAACGACACGTGGTTCGGACCGATCGGCGACTTCGGGCCGCTGTTCGAACGCATGGAGAAGCGGCCCCTGCATTTCTGGGGCATGACCGACCACCCGCGTGTCGAGCCGAACCCATTCACCGGAGACTCTTATCTCGCCTATCACCTCCAGTCCTATTGGATGGCGGTTCGGCGCGACATGTTCCTCTCGGAGGAATGGAACCGGTACTGGCGCGATCTGCCGTCGCTCGACAGCTACTCAGATGCCGTCGCGAAGCACGAGGCAGTCTTCACCGAGCGTTTCGTAGACTTCGGGTTCGTCGCCGAAGTCGCCTTCCCGAGCCTGACCGACAAGATCGAGAACAACGCCGTCCTCTACGCGCAGCAGCTCATCGAGGCGGGCTGTCCGACGCTGAAACGGCGCCCGTTCTTCCAGTGGCCGCCGTTCATGGATCGCCTTTCGGTGATCGGCCGGTGGACGCTCGAAGCCGCAGAGCGCCGGGGCTATCCGATGGAGCTGATCTACCAGGATCTCGCGCGCAACGTCGAACCCCAGACACTGAACGCGGATGCCGCCATGCTCGAGGTTCTCGCGGAGGAGGACGACGGGACCTACGACGCTACCCGCCCGCTGCGGACACTCGCAGTCGCCCACATCTACTACCCCGAGATGACCGACGAGATCATGGATCAAATCGACACCCTTCCGGGTGCGTACGACCTGGTCATCACGACCCCGGAGGAGGACCGCGCCCGCAGCATCCGCGATCATCTGTCTCGGCGTGCCGCGCGGGGCTCGGTCGAGGTGCGGGTGCTCCCCTCGAACAATGGCCGCGATCAGGCCGCGTTCCTGATCGGCTGCCGCGACGAGCTGCTCGACGGGGGATACGACCTCGTCGTGAAGGTGCACTCGAAGAAGACACCCCAGGACTCCGACAACGTCGGACGTCACTTCAAGCTCCAGCAGTTCGAGAACTTGCTGTTCTCGAGCGGCTACACCGCCAATCTCGTCGCGCTCTTCCAACGCGAAGCGGGTCTGGGCATGGCCTTCCCACCGGTCGTGCACATCGGGCACCCGACGCTCGGACACGGGTGGTGGGCGAACAAGCCCGGATTCCTCGAACTGATGGCGAAGATGGGTGTGCGTGTGCCCGTTGACGAGGGGACGCCGCTCGCGCCTTACGGGTCGATGTTCTTCGCCCGCCCTGAAGCGCTGCGTCGCCTCGTCGAGCAGCCGTGGGACTACGACCAGTTCGGTGGCGCTGAGGCATACGTCGACGGCGGGCTGGCGCACATCCTCGAGCGTGTCCCCGCGTACGTCGCGGGCGAGGCCGGTTACCACACGCGTACGGTGGCGTGTCCCGACTACATGGCCGTCAGCTACACCGCGCTGGACTACAACTTCGACCAGATCTCGGTGACGTTGCCGCCCGCTTCGACGATGGAGCAGATCGAGTTCTTGCGCCGCGCCGGCGAGTTCGAGTGGGGAACCTTCCGCGACTTCCTGAAGATGTATGCCAGGCTGCACCGGCCCCAGCAGGAGGATCGCCTCCTGGCGGCATACGACCGGTCGGTGGTGTGGCGACGACGGGTCAGGCGGGTGCTGCGGCCGCTGCGACGTCGCTAGCGTCCGGGTGTCGCTGCTGTGCGCGCGCGCAGGGCCGTCTCGAGCAGCGTCGAAGCTCGAGCGTCGAACGAGTGCTGCTGGCGTATCTGGGTCGAGATCCGGTCGGCTTTCTCCCCGGACGGGAAGAGACTCTCCGGTTCCTGCCGGAGCAGGCCGAGGAGCTCGGGAACAGTGCGGTAGGTGCGCACCATGCCGCCGAACAGGTCGTCGATTCCCTCGACGTCGTCGCTGATCGCACGTCCGCCAGCGGCGACGACGTCGAAAAGCCGGTTCGAGATGAACCCGGATGCCTGCATGGCCGGCCAGTGGTCGTTGAGGACGAGTCGCGCGCCCTCGTAAAGCGCGGGCAGGTCAGCGTTCGGCACGCCCGACGCGACGACAGACGACGCCGGGATCCAGCCGGTCCAGTCAGGGCCGTAGACATCGACCTCGTGGCCGGCGCGGATCGGCTCGATGACGGAAGGCCGAGGGATGCCGCGGGCCGTCCCGACGAACACGATCCGATCAGTGCGCTCTGCGCCCGTAGGGTGGAAGCGGTGCACGTCCGTGCACTGCAACAGCGGCTCGATCGGCCCGAGGGCGCCCGCTGTCGAGCGGATCCACTTCTCGGACGCGGCGAAGACATGGTCGAACGCCGCGGTCTCGTCGCGTGTCAGCTGGTCGGGGTGGCTGATGATCCACAGCAGCGAGATCGCCGACCGATGTGGCTCGATGCGCTCTGGTCCGCGCAGGACCACTTCGACGTCGTCGAGATGATGGGACGGCCGATTGCGGGCTCCGATGGAGTCGATGACGACGTCCTGGCCCCGGCGGCGGAGCGCGTCGGCGAGCCCGCGGGCGAAGTGCGTGTCACCCCACCACTCCGCACCGAGCCCGGCCGGCGCGGCGGTTTTCAGCGCCCATCGCAGCCGGGGCGCCGCGGATCGAGCCGCCGGCGCACGCCGCCCGAGTTGTGCATCGTCAGGGTTGACGGTCGCAAGGTCGATGCGGGCGACGAGGTGGTCGAGGCCATCGGTCATGCCCTGGGCCGCCTCGACCCGCGTATGAGCCGGCAGATGGCGCACGGGGGAGATGACCCACGCGTCCGTGCGGACCTGAGCCGTCTCCGGCGTTGCCGAGTCGCCGACGGTCATCGCGAACGTCGTCGAGGCGACACCATCGACACGCACGCGCGGTCCGAGCCCGCGCGCATCCTCGGCCGGGTGGCCCTGCAGGAGCGGATGCAGACGCGAGCCGCGACGCACCAGACCGCCGTTGATCACGACGCCGTCCACGTCCAGGACAAGCGGTGACGTGATCCCGGTATCCGCTTCGGAGAGGGCCACGACGCTTTCGGTCGTGATCTCGTCACCCGGTCCGCGGACGATCAGGCGCGAGCCGGGAGTGAGCTGACGAGCGGCGGTTGCGACGACGGAAGTTCGGGGCGCATCGGAGATGACGAGTGTCCCCGTCGTGCCGGCGGAACCCGCCGCGGCGGGCAACCAGGCGTCGGGCCGTTCGCCGTCCACGGCGAGGACAAGACGGGCGCCGAGTCGTTCACTCGCCTCTGCGGCCGTCTCGATCGTGAGGCTGAAGTCGCGTTCGAGGTCGGACAGGCGCCACAGAAGAACGACGTCGACGGACGTCAGTTCAGCGAGGTCGCTGAGCCACGAGGCTCGTTCCGACCGGGAGAGAGCTCGGTTCACGAGGGCCGAGATCTGGTCCGCGTGCGTCGTCGTCGTGTCGCCGGGGAAGCCGAAGTCGAGGGCCGATCCCGCCTGCAGGCTGCGCCAGGCGTGACCGAGCGGGCCGGCAGGGTCGTCCGAGGACTCAGGGTGGGCGAGAGCGTAGCCGGGGGCATCCCACAGCAGGCTGGTGCGGATGCGGCGGCGGTCGTTGATCAGGTACGCGTAGAGCGCCGGAACCCGGCCCGCGTCGGAGAGCTGCATCGACACCATCTGTTCCGAGAACAGCGGGTTCAGGACGAAACCGTCGCGGAAGCCCCGGCGGACGTAATGCCGCACGGCGGCGCGCGGGCTGAGGCCGGGCCGCTGAGCGGAGACGGCGACCGGGTCGACGATGTCGGCACGGTTGATGGTCCGCGCCCACCAGACCCGGTCGATGCGACGGATGATGGGCCCACCCCACCACGAGCCCCGGACGTCTCGCACGCGCGCGCGGGCGACCGCGGCCGCGCGCCGGATGGTCGTCCGGACGATGGTGCCAGGCGACGCGGGGCGGGGGGTCACCGACCGCGCTCGAGGACCTCGAGCAGGTACGTTCCGTATCCGGACTTCACCAGCTTCGCCGCGCGGTTGCGCAGTTCGTCGTCGGTGAGGAACCCCTGACGCCAGGCCACCTCCTCGGGAACGCCGATGCGCAGCCCCGTCCGCCGCTCCATCGTGCGCACGTAATCGGCAGCGTCGGTCATCTGGTCGAAGGTTCCGGTGTCGAGCCAGGCGGTTCCGCGGGGGAGGACCTCGACCTGCAGCTTGCCCCGTTCGAGGTAGGCGCTGTTGATGTCGGTGATCTCGTACTCGCCGCGAGGGGAGGGCTGGAGATCGCGGGCGATGTCGATCACGTCGTTGTCGTAGAAGTACAAGCCCGGAACCGCGAAGTTGCTCTTCGGCTCGCGGGGCTTCTCCTCCAGCGACACAGCGCGGCCCTCGCCGTCGAACTCGACGACGCCGTAGGCGGAAGGCTCGCCTACCCAGTACGCGAACACGGCTCCGCCGTCGACATCCGAGTATCGCTTGAGCTGCGAGCCCAGGCCGGGACCGTAGAGGAGGTTGTCGCCCAGCACGAGGGCGACCTTGTCGTCGCCGATGAAGTCCGCTCCGATGGTGAACGCCTGCGCCAGTCCGTCAGGGGACGGCTGCTGCGCGAACGTGAGCGAGATCCCGAACTGCGACCCGTCGCCCAGCAGCCGTTCGAAGAACGGCGCATCGTGCGGGGTCGTGATGATCAGGATGTCGCGGATACCCGCGAGCATCAGCGTCGACAGGGGGTAGTAGACCATCGGCTTGTCGTATACCGGGATCAACTGCTTCGAGACGCCCAGCGTGATCGGGTGCAGACGCGTGCCCGAACCGCCGGCGAGAATGATGCCCTTCATGATGCTCAATCCTGCCAGACGCCGTCGCCGGGTCAGCGTGAGACGGCCCGGCGGTCCGCCGCCCCGCGTCGGACGCGGCCGCGAACGCCCTCCCATCGGCCGGCGAATGCCGTCCATCCGTCTGCGATCCGGTAGTCATTGGCGCGGCGCACACCGATCGCGAGGCCGGCCAGAACGAATGCCCATCGCTGCCACGCCGGAAACGGGTGGCAGCGGTACACATACCCGACACCGCGCCCATAGGCACGCAGCTTGCGGCGGCTCTCGGCCCGTGTCAATCCGGCGGTCTCGTCGATGCCCCCGACCTCGGCCTCGTCGTCGTGCACCCAGCCGAATGTGGTGTCGATGTCCGGGCGTCGAGCTCGCAGCCGCATCAACAGGTCCGTTACTTCGCCTGCCTGCCAGGGCGTCGCAGCACCGGTGCCGATGCTCTCGTCGAAGCCGCGCAGATCGCGGAAGACGGGCAGCCGGATCACGAGCCCCATCTCGATGACGGACCAGACGTTGCGGTTGTCCAGCGGCGTGCCCACGGGCGGCAGATCGAATCGTGCGCCCGAGGGAGTTTTGACATGAACGGCCCCCGCGGTGGAGCTCGCGAGCGCCCGACGAATCGCGATGACGCTCCCAGCCGGAAACGTCGTGGTGTCGTTCGGGAACATGACCAAGGCATCATCGATGTCGTCCGCGCCCTCCCAGACGCCGGTATTGCGACCCAAGGATGCCCCGAGCGGCGAAGTCACGACACGCATGTCGCCCGATGATCGCGCCCGCCAGCGCGACGCGAGGGCGGCGACATCATCGACTCGACGCTGCGCCACGATGACCAGCCGATCGCCTGTCGCCAGCTGCCCGGCGACGCTCTCGAGTAGCCGCTCGAGCGATTCGATCCGGCCGAGCGTGGAGACTACGAGGAGGAGCCGAGGATCTTTCATTCCTCGCCGCCTTCGACCAGAGCGATGAAGCAACGACGCGTCCGTCGCGCCAGGAGCGCGGTCGACAGGGACTCCGTCACGGCGAACCCGACCGCCACCCCGAGGGGGCCCACGAGCCACGCGCCGACGAGCATGGCCGGCACGCCCACGATCGTTGCAGTGACCGTCGCCCACATGACGCTCTTCTGAGCTCCGGCTGGAAAAAGGACGTGGCGCGTCATGGAGGTGCGGAGCGAGTACATGGCGAACCCGATCCCCAACGCGAAACAGACGCCCATCGCGGCGCCGGCGCGTCCGCCGAAGATCAGGGCGGTAACGGGAGGTCCGGCCAAGCCCAGCACGATGGCGCCGAGAGCCCCGAAGCCGCCGTGCATCAGCAGCGCGACGCGCAGTCGTTTGCCTCGCTCGAAGCCGGATACCTCCGCTGTCCAGGACTGCAGGGCGTTGGCGAGCGTCAGAGGAAGGAACTGCCCGAGTTTGGCGAGCTTGTCGGCTGACGCGAATCCGGCGGCGGACGACCCCGACGAGATCGTGTTGACGAGCGGCATCGGCACCGAGGAATATGCGCCGAGCGCCCCGTCGTTCAGGGCGACGGGCGCTCCCAGGCGGAACAGTCCCGGTATCTCGCGCAACGGCGGCCAAGGCGACGGGTACCGCCGGAGGAGTCGCAGGGTGTACGCCGTTGTACCGATCAGCGTGACGAGGATACCGACGATCGGGTACACCTCGACCGGCACGCCGTTGACGATCGCGAGCATCGCCGCTACGGCGACCAGCAGGCGCGGGATCGCGTCGTAGAACAGGATCGAGCGTGGGTCGCCGACGCCGACCGCGAACCACGTGAAGGACAGCCCGATCAAGGCGCCTTGCAGCCCCATGAGCGACGCGAGCAGAGCGTGACCCGGCGCCGCCACCGCGGCACACAGGATGACGAGCAGCGGCAGCGCCACCAGGGACATGGCCAGTCGCACCACCACGGCGTCCCGATACAGGCGTCCCCGTCTGACCGAGTCAATGGTGCCGGCGATGAGCGCGGGGCCGACGGTGGTCCAGCCGTAGGCGACGGCGATCGCCGCGAACGTGCCCACCGATTCGCCGGCGATGGCGCTGGCCCAGCCGTCGTCGCCTGCGGAGCGAGACACCGCCGGCAGTACGACGAGGGGTGACACAGCGGCGATCGCCGGAATGAGCGTGAAGCCGAAGAGGCGCGCCCGCAGCGAGCTGATCTCAGCCACGCGGGTGCCTCGCTCCGGCGGTAGCGCGCAGCACGTCGGCCACGCCGAGCGCCGACGCATCCCAGGTGAAGCGCTCCGCCCAAGCGCGTCCGGCGGTGCGGCGTTCCTCTCGCTCCCCGGCCTCGAGCTCGAGCACGCGCGAGATCTCTCGGCCGAACTGCTGCGGGCTCCGAGCGTCGGCGTAGAACGCGTGCTCGCCCCCGACTTCCCGCAGGACGGGCACATCGTTGGCGACGACCAGGCAGCCAGCGCCGAGAGCATCCACGACGGGCAGACCGAAACCCTCGGTTAGTGATGGACAGGCATAGACCGTCGCCGCAGCGTAAAGCGCTCCGAGCTGCTCGTCGCTCACCCAGCCTGGGAGCACGACGTCGGACTCGAGACCGAGCGCGGCGACGGTTTCAGCGAGGGGGTCGTGATCGCCGCCGCCGACCACGACCGTTCGGGGGCGTAGGCCCGGCTCGATCGTCGCTATGGCGGCGAGCAGCCCCGCAAAGTTCTTGTGCGGCATACGGTTGCCTGCACTGAGGAGGAGCGGACGTTCGGTGTCGAGACCGAGGAAACGCAACGCCGGCTCGGGGTCGGCGATGCGCCGTGAGGGCGCGGTCCCGTTGTGGACGACGGTGATCCGGTCGGCGGCGAGCCCGAGGTGATGCGAGATGGCGGCGGCTGCCGCATCCGAGACGGTCAGGACACGGTCCGCGGTTTTTGCTGCCCGATCCATCAGCCACGCGGTGATGGATCGGGGGAGGCGCGCGATTCCTGTTCCGGGCACCTCGTGATAGATCACGTCGTGGATCGAGACGACGCGCGGGACGGCGCCGCGCGAAAGCGGTCCGAAGTTCGCGGGCGACCAGACAAGCTCGGCGCGGGCGCGGCGAGCCCGTCGACCGACGGCGAGGATCTCACCGAGAGCCCACGTGGCCCGGTCCGCGCCGACCCACCGGATCGTATCAACCCGCCCGGGGAAGAAGCGTGCGACTGCCGCCGCCCCGGATCGGCCGGTCAGGGCCACGAACTCGACGTCGGGCATGACGCCGGCGAGCCGCGGGAGAAGCTCCCGGACGTACGTCTCAGTGCCGCCTCGGCCGCCGGTGTACCCCAGAAGGTCGACGAGGATACGCATCCGCGATCAGCTTTCGATGACGGCTTCGGGTTTCTGCTCTCGGCGCGGGGTGGTGAGCACGCCGGAGAAGAAGCTCATCATGATGGTCTGGAACCCGAGGATGATGGTGAGCGCGCTAGGCACGGCGATCCGGACCGCCTGCGCGGCATCCTGCTGACCGAAGTCCGCGCTTCCCCACACGCTGACCTGCACGATCCCGATGACGATGCCGAGGAGGAACAGCGCGACGCCCGCGAGGAGGCCGCGCTCGGCGGACCATTTCGCGACGATGCGCCGATACCGTTCGCTGGTCGGCAGGAAGCCCTCCTGCGTCGCGTACAGCTTCGTCAACCAGAAGAATAGAAGGGCTTGGAAGCCCGTGACGCACAGCGCGCTCGCGTAGACCATCGTCGTGACGTCGAAGCCGATCCCGCCGATCTCCACGCCGCCGAAGGCGAGCACCGCGACCGCGATGGCACCGAGGAAGAACGCCACGAGGCCCGGGTAGACGAAGAGCCAGCGCGGTGCGAACAGGAGGAGGAAACGCAGGTGGCGCCAGCCGTCGTGCCAGCTGCGCAGGTGCGGTGGGCGCGACCGACCGTCCTTCTTCAGCGTGGTGGGGACTTCCTCGATCCGGTACTTCGCGAGAGAGGACTTCACCACCATCTCGGAGGCGAATTCCATACCGGTGGTCTGCAGGTCGAGCGCGCGGATCCGATCGCGGTTGAATCCGCGAAGACCGCAGTGGAAGTCGCGGACGTTGGGGCGGAAGAAGAGCTGACCGATGGTCGACAGCACCGGGTTGCCCAGGTACTTGTGCAGCGGCGGCATGGCACCGGGGGCGATGCCGCCGGCGAATCGATTCCCCATCACGAGGTCGGCGCCCGCTCGCAGGCGCTCGACGAAGGGCTCGAGGTTCTCGAAGTCGTAGCTGTCATCGGCGTCGCCCATGATGATGTAGCGGCCGCGGGCGTTGTCGATGCCGTTGATCAGTGCAGCGCCGTAGCCGCGGCGGCTGGCCGCGGCTACGCGTGCGCCCAGGCGGAGCGCGATCTCCTGCGAGCCGTCCGTGCTGCCGTTGTCGGAGATGAGGACTTCACCTGAGATTCCGGTGCGGGCGAGGAAACCCTGCGCCTTGCGGATGCAGACTTCGAGCGTCTCGGCCTCGTTGAGGCACGGCATGAGAATCGTCAGTTCGACCTCGGTGGACGGGGATGCAGCAGTCACAGAGTGTCTTCTTTCGTGTTCCGGGCGATGCGCCGCGGTGGTTCGAGGGCTTCGAGGATTCCCTCGACGGTACGGCGGATTGTGCGGGTCTCGATGGCGGAGTCGTACCAGGCGCGCGCGGTGCGACGAAGAGCGTCGCCGCCGTCGGCGACGGCGCTGATCGCGGCCGCCAGGTCGTCAGCCGACGCCGATTCGGCGACGGTGCCGTTGATTCCCGTCTCGACCAGCTCGGTGGCGGCATTGCCGGGGTCGGCGACGAGGACGACGGGCGTGCCGTGCGCGTTCGCCTCGACCACCACGAGGCCGTAGCCCTCGCGGCGAGACGGATTGATGACGCAGAGGGCCCCGTGCATCAGCTGGGCGAGTCGCTCCTCGTCGACGAATCCAGGGAACTCGGTCCACTCCTCGCCACCGGACTCCGCTACTGCGGCGCGCACGGCGTCGCCGCTCGGTCCGCGCCCGAGCACGACGAGGCGCAGGCCGGGAATCTGCCGGCGTGCCGCGGCCACGGCAGCGGGGAGCGTTTCGACCCGCTTGTCGGGGATGTGGCGTCCCACGTAGAGGACGTACGGCGGCTCGGATGCCGGGGTGACCGGGCCCGCTTCCACCGTGGCGTCGATGAGTCCTGGGCTGATGATCGGAGCCGATCGCACTCCTTCGTTTCGTAGCCGTGTTGCGCTGAGTCGCGAGTGGCAGGTCGCGAGCGGGGTGATCGCAATGGCGGCACGCTGCAGCACCCAGGCGATGGTGCCGGTGACCGTGCCGGAGTATTCGAGCCATTGGTGCCGCGGCCAGACCTCGAGGTAGTCGACGACCAGGCGGGTGCGCGATCCGAGCAGAGCGAGGCGGGCGGCGAACACGTTGAAGATCGGCAGTCCGCTCACGATGACCGCGCTGTATCGACGACGCCGACGCACGAGGGCCACGAACAGGCCGGCGGCGAATCGCAGTGCCGCAGGGATGCGTCGGACCCCATCGCCGGAATACAGAGAGAGGCGGCCGGTGATAGGAACAACGGTGAAAGCTTCGGGCAGCTCTGCATCATCTTCCCACTGCCGCGACGTGAGGTAGTCGACCTCGTCCCCGAGGGTCGCCAGCTCGTCCGCGAAGGCGCGGTATTGCCGCTCCCCGCCACCGGTGGTGAAGGGGAAGAGGCAGTCGTAGGCGACCGCGAGACGACGACGCGACGCCACGATCAGCAGCCTTCGATGCGGAACAGGCGTGCTTCGGGACCTTCCGAATCCACGAGCACAAGGTGACGACCCGGTGCGAGGTCCTGGATGCCGTCGTAGATCACGGCCTGCGACTGGTCCATGACGTCCTGACGTCCGAAGTCCAGGACATAGTCGATTCCGAGGTCGTCGATCGTTGAGCAGACGGCCGGGTCGGTGTCGATGTTCCGCAGGTGCGAGTTGAGGTAGACGAGTTCGGGGGAGGGAGATCCGAAGATGTGCCGCTGGGTCACTTCGCGATCGGACAGTGCGAGCGCGAGCGACGCGCCCGTCCGCGGGCTTCCGATGATGAGCGCGTCCTCGCTGGTCTCCTCCGGGACCCGATCGAGCAGAGCTCGTTCGTCCGAGGTGAGAAGGACGGAGTCGTCTGTGTAGGCGTAGGCCTCACGAACCTGCGAGAGCGCGATGCGGGTGTTGGGGCCGACGGCCACCGAGAAAACCGCGATCACCGCGACGACGAGGGCGAGGACGCGTGCCCAGCTCGGCGCGGAGAGCCGCGCGAGGGCTCGGCGCCCCGCGTCGTAGATCCCGAGTGCGCCGAGGACGGCGACCGGGATGGCGGCCATCGGCAGCAGAGCCGCGAGACGGTTCGAGTCGTTGTACCAGGGATTGGTGAGGAACTCGCGGAGCGGGTGGTCGATGCGCAGACCCGAGGCGACGGCGAACAACAGCACGGCCACCGCGAAGGGCGCGAGCAGAGGGAGCGACATCGGCCGTCGCGCCGCCACGACCGCTCCGGTCACGAGGAGAACGGCGATCACGATGGTCGGCGTGTATCCCCGAGGTGAGGCCAGCGCTGCCTCACCGAACGCCTGCGCGAGGTTCTGCCAGGGCTTCCATCCCGAGTGCTCAGCAGAGGTGCGGAAGACCGACCACGTCGCGACGCAGACCAGCGCGAAGCCCACCGTGCTTGCCGCGAGCGTCCACCACCCGCGCCGTGACCGTGCCGTGATCGCGCGTGCCAGGAGGGTGCTCAGGACCGTCGCGGCGGAGAAGGCGAGGAGGGCCAGGAAGGCGTTCGGGTGTCCGAGAAAGACGCCACCGGCGAGGAGAGCCACGAGGAGCACCGCCCGAACGACCCCAGCGGTCTTGCGCTCGCCGAGCGCGAGGACCACGGCGGCGAGCCCGGCGGGCGCCATGGCGTAACCGACGAGATTGGGGTACAGGACGCCCCAGTTGAGGAAGAGTGCGGGGAACGCGCCGAAGCCTGTCGACAAGGCCGCGGCGGTGACGTAGGCGGCTCGGCGACGGTGGAACATCGCGCCGACGAGGGCCATGATCGAGGCGGGCCACAGGATTGCGACAAACCCGAGGTTCGCGGCGTTGATGCCCTCCGGAACGGTGACGCCGTTGAGCTCGACCACGAGCGTCGTGATGGCATGCCATGCGTTGGGGTAGCCGCCGATGTCCGAGGTGGCGCCGATCTGGAACGGCGACGCACTGCCGTTCTTCACGGCGAGGGCGATGGCGTTGAGATGCACGATGTTGTCGAACCGCTGGGCGATGTTCTCCGGGCCGCCGAAGGCGCGTGCGAACAGGATGCCGAGTCCCGCGGCCGCCGCCGCCAGTGCGCCGGCTGCGGTGAGCAGCGTGCCCCGGGACGAGGGCGCGTCGTCGCTTCCCGCGAAACGGCGCAGCACGAGACCGATGGCCGCGACGACGACGGTGACGATCGCGAGGGGGATCAGACCCCAGCGCAGACCGACGAGCGGGGCGACCGTCGCGGCGACGGCGGCAATCGTGACCGAGACAGCCGGAGCGAGGAGCCAGCGCGAAGGGTTGCGCACGCCCCAGCCGGCCGCCATCACGATGCCGCCCGGGACGATCAGGAGGAGCGCGGCGACGAGGATCGACGGAAATATGCTGATCCAGCTGTCCATTCGATCCCGACTCCGTCACTGCGACAATTCGACATGCCATCGTAGCCGACGCCTTCAACGGGCTTTCCCACGCTTTCCTCAGGCCCGCGGAATGCGTCGCGTAGGATCGATGACGCCCCGCCCCCGGGGGCGCCCATTCGCTTGCCCCGAAACGAAAGCGTTCGCCCCATGGACCTCCTCATCGTCGGCTCCGGCTTCTTCGGCCTCACCATCGCCGAGCGTGCCGCGGCATCCGGTCGCAAGGTGACGGTCATCGACCGCCGCCACCACATCGGCGGCAACGCCTACACCGAGAACGAGCCGACCACCGGCATCGAGGTGCACAAGTACGGCGCTCACCTGTTCCACACCTCGAACGCGACGGTGTGGGAGTACGTCAACCGCTTCACGCAGTTCACGAACTACGTTCACCGCGTCTACACGACCCACAAGGGTGTCGTGTACCCCCTGCCGATCAACCTCGGCACGATCAACCAGTTCTTCCAGGCGGCGTACACGCCCGGTGAGGCCCGTGACCTGATCCAGGAGCTCGCGGGCGAGTTCGACCCGAAGCAGGCGAACAACCTCGAGGAGCGCGCCATCGGTCTGATCGGCCGTCCGCTGTACGAGGCGTTCATCCGGGACTACACCGCGAAGCAGTGGCAGACCGACCCGAAGGAGCTGCCGGCCGAGATCATCTCGCGGCTGCCGGTCCGCTACACCTACGACAACCGCTACTTCAACGACACCTGGGAAGGCCTCCCGGTCGACGGCTACACAGCCTGGCTCGAGCGCATGGCCGACCACCCGAACATCGAGGTGAAGCTGAGCACCGACTTCTTCGACGAGTCGCAGCTGCTGAACAAGAAGGCGACCGTCGGCCAGGTGCCGATCGTCTACACCGGTCCCGTCGACCGGTACTTCGACTACACCGAGGGCGAGCTGTCGTGGCGCACGCTCGATTTCGAGCAGGAGGTCCTCGACATTCCGGACTTCCAGGGCACGAGCGTCATGAACTACGCCGACGCCGATGCGCCGTACACCCGCATCCACGAGTTCAAGCACTTCCACCCGGAGCGTGCCGACCGCTATCCGACCGACAAGACCGTCGTCGTGCGGGAGTACTCCCGCTTCGCGACCCGGGCCGATGAGCCGTACTACCCCGTGAACACCGCCGACGATCGCGCCGGACTGCTGGCGTACCGCGATCTCGCGAAGGGTGAGCAGGAGGTGCACTTCGGCGGACGCCTGGGCACCTACCAGTACCTCGACATGCACATGGCCATCGGCTCTGCGCTGTCGATGTGGAACAACCACCTCGCGTGAGGTCGTCGAGGGGTTCGTTGACGACCCGTCTGCGCGACGCGCCCAGCCCCGCCGCGGACGCGGATCGCTGGGGATACCGCGCCGACATCGACGGCCTCCGCGCCGTCGCCATCGTGCTGGTCGTGACCTACCACGTGTGGCTCGGGCGCGTTTCGGGCGGGGTCGACGTCTTCCTGATGCTGTCCGCCTTCTTCCTCACGCGGACGTTCCTGCACCGCATCCATACCGGCGCGTCACCGGACATCGCGCGCAGGCTCGTCGGGACGTTCCGGCGGCTCCTTCCCGCTGCTGCCGTGACGCTCCTGTTCGTCCTTCTGCTGGCACGCGTGCTCTATCCCGCCACGATGTGGCGGTCGCTCTGGGAGCAGACGTGGGCGTCCCTGCTCTACGTCCAGAACTGGGTCCTGGCCGCAGACGCGGTGGACTACTACAACCGTGGCGAGGCACCCAGCCCGCTCCAGCACTTCTGGTCGCTCTCCGTGCAGGGTCAGGCATTCGTGCTCTGGGCGGTGCTCTTCGCCCTCTGCCTCCTGGTCATGCGGCGCTTCCGGCGGTCTCCGGACGCGGTCGTCGCAGTGGTCTTCGGCGCGGTCTTCGTGATCTCGTTGGGATACTCCGTCGTGCGTACGGATGCCGCTCAGCAGCTGGCGTACTTCGACACGGGCGCTCGCCTGTGGGAGTTCGCTGCGGGATCGTTGCTGGTCGTCGCGCTCCCGTACCTGCGGCCCGGGCCTACGGTGAGCGCCGTCCTCGGGTGGGTTGGTATTGGTGGACTCCTCGCCTGCGGCGTGCTGCTCGACGTCGAGGGTGGGTTCCCCGGGTACCTCGCCCTCTGGCCCGTCGTCTGCGCCGCGATGATCGTGATCTCGGGAACCGGTGACGCGGGGCGCGGCCCCGCCCGATTCCTCGCGTCGCGACCGCTTCGACTCGCCGGTCGCGACGCTTACGGCCTCTACCTCGTGCACTGGCCGATCCTCGTCACGTGGCTCGTCGTGCGCGAGCGCACGGAGGTCGGAGCGTTGGGTGGCGTGGCGATCGTCTTGGCTTCCCTGGTAGGCGCGCGATTGCTGACGTTCGCGGTGGATCACCCCGTACGACAGTGGCGACGCTCGGAACGCGGCGTCATGCCCTCCGTCGCGGTCGTCGCGGTCGCCGCTTTGGTCGTCCTGGTCCCCGTCGGCACATGGCAGGGTTTGACCGCGTACCGAGAGCAGCGGATCGCGGAGCAGCAGCTGAGCGCGAACCCCGGGGCGCACGTGCTCTTCGACGATGAGGTCTCCGAACCTGACCCGGAGCTGCCGATGATCCCGCTAGCGACGGCGATCGAGGACGAATGGGTGCAGCTCGAACTGGAGTGCAGCGGGGTGCGCGCAATCACCGACGACATCCTGCACGGCTCCTGCTTCGAGATGCCGGGCACTCAGCGAGCGAGCGAGCTGATCGCGGTGATCGGCGACTCGCACGCGCAGCAGATGACCGCGGCGCTCGTGCCGATCGCGGAGCAGCGCGGCTGGGGCGTCATCACTCTCGTGCGTGGTGGCTGCGCCATGGGCCTCGATGACCCCGGCTTCGATCCCGAGTTCTGCCCGCAGTGGCGCGAAGCGGCGATCCGCCACGTGGAGGCGATCAAACCGTCGGCGGTCATGACCATCGTCACCGCCGCTGATGCGAGCGACGAGGACGAGCGCCTCCGGCCGGGCATCGAGCGCTTCATCGACCGGATGGACGCAGCCGATGTCCCGATCATCGCGGTGCGCGACAACCCGCGGTTCGGTTACGACATGTTCGGGTGCGTCATCGAATCTGACGACCCGGAGGGGTGCTCCATGCCGCGCGGTAGCTCGCTGGCGGTCGCCAATCCGGCGCGCATCCTGCAGCGCGAGAGCATCACGCATGTCGACCTGACGGAGTGGATCTGCCCGGATGACGTTTGTCCCGCCGTCGTCGGCAATGTCGCCGTGTATCGAGATGACAACCACCTCTCCAGCTCCTATGCGCGGACCCTCGCGCCGGTGCTGGAGACCCAGCTGGGGGAGGGCTGGTGAGTCCGTCCCTCCGCGGGTGGTTCACAGAAGCGCGGCTGTATTCTTTCCCGGTGTGCCTGGCGTACAGAATGGAACAACCCTCGTGACTGAAACCGCTGATACACGCTACGCGCGACTATCTTCGCTGCCGCTGGCCCCGATCGCGGCCAGCTCGGGCTTCTGGTCCTCGGCACGCGCGGTCGTTGCGCACCGGCAACTCCTCGGTCTCCTCGTCCGCCGCGACATCAAGGCGCGTTATAAGGACAGCGTGCTGGGCCTGCTCTGGGTTCTCATCAACCCGATCGTCCAGCTCACGGTCTACTACGTCGTCATGGGCCAGTTTCTCGGCGCGGCTCGCGGCATCCCCGACTTCGCGATCTACATCTTCTCGGGCCTAACGGTCTACGCGTTCTTCTCGGAGATGCTCTCCGGGTCGACCGGATCGATCGTCGCCAATTCCGGGCTGGTGAAGAAGGTGTATGTGCCGCGCGAGATCTTCCCGCTCGCGAGCGCGGGCTCGGCGATGTTCACGTTCTGCGTGCAGCTGCTCGTTCTGATCGCCGCCTGCCTGATCCTGGGTGCGCCGCCGATCTCCGGCGGCATCGTGTACTTCCTGCCCGCGGTAGCACTCATCATCGTCTACGGGCTCGCGATCGGTCTGCTGTTGTCGGCCTTGAACGTGTACCTGCGCGACGTGCAGTACCTCACTCAGGTCGTGCTCATGCTCGCCATGTGGGCCTCTCCGATCGTGTACGCGTGGACCATGGTCAATTCCGTGTTCCAGCAGTTCCGGTTCCCCGGATGGCTGCTCGAGGTCTACACGAACAGTCCGCTCACCCTGGCCGTCCTCGGCTTCCACCGGGCGTTCTGGGTGTCCGGGACCCCGGCGGACTATCCACCTCATCTCGCGCTGCGGATGCTCGTCGCATTCGTTGTCGGTCTCATCCTTCTCTGGCTGTGTCAGCGCGTGTTCGCGCGTCTGCAGGGCAACTTCGCACAGGAGCTGTAATGGACGTCGTTGACATCGAACCCGGCACGGGTCATCCCGAGATCGTCGTCGTGGATGACGTCTCCAAGCACTTCGTAATCCGTCGGGACAACTCGTTGAAGGAACGCGTGGTGACCTTCGGGCGTCAGGGCCGCGTGCACCGCGAGAAGTTCGACTCTCTGAAGAATGTGTCGTTCTCCATCCCCGCCGGTACGTCGATCGGTCTCATGGGCCCCAACGGGTCCGGAAAGAGCACGCTGCTGAAGATCATCGGCGGCATCATCGACCCCTCATCCGGTTCGGTACAGCGACGCGGGCGGATGGCTGCCCTCCTCGAGCTCGGCGCCGGCTTCCACCCCGATCTCTCCGGGCGGGACAATGTCTATCTCAACGCATCGATCCTCGGACTCTCACGGGCGGAGACCGATGCGCAGTTCGACAGCATCGTCGCATTCGCTGAGATCGGCGATTTCATCGATACGCAGGTGAAGTTCTACTCGTCCGGCATGTACGTACGTCTGGCTTTCGCGGTGGCTATCCATACCGATCCTGACCTCCTCCTCGTCGACGAAGTGCTTGCGGTCGGGGACGAAGCGTTTCAGCGCAAGTGCATGGACAAGATCCGGCAGTTCCAGGACGAGGGCCGCACCATCATCCTCGTGTCGCATTCGGCCTCGCAGGTCATGGAGGTGTGCGATCGCGGCGTCGTCCTCCACAACGGCGAGCTCGTGTTCGCTGGTACCGCAGCTGAGGCCACGAAGATCCACCGTGAAGTGCTGGAAGGCAAGCGCAAGAGCGCGGCCGAGGACGACGAGGGTAATGCAGAAGGCGACGCGCCGGCGTCGTCTCGTATCCTCGAGGTAACGGTGACCGACTCTGAGGGCCGCCCGGTGCGTGAGGCGCCTCGGGGTGATGACCTCCTGATCAACGTCAGACTCCAGCACACGGTCGCCGTTGACCGCTGGCATACCAGCGTGAGCGTCGACACCCCGCAGGGGCAACAGGTGTTCGGAACGGGCACGAGGCGCAACGAAGCACCGCACATGCCGACTGGACCAGGTGAATGCGTCGTGTCGTATCGGCTACGCTCGCCCGCGTTCGCTGGCGGACAGTACTTCGTCAACGCGGAGGTTGCTGATGGCGCCGGTTCCCCTGTCGACGTGATGTGGCAGGGCGCGACATTCTTCGTGCCGTTGGAGTTCAGGCAAACGGGTACAGTGCTTGCTCAGGCTGATATCTCGGTATCCTGAGTCACCCGAGGGAACAAGGAAGGCTCAGCTACGGTGAACGTGTGACCTCACCTAGCACTCCGCAGACGGAGCCAGCGTTCCATACGTCGAGCCTCGTCGTCTTCACCTCACTGTTCGGCCGCTACGACTCACTCCTCGATCAGCCGGTGGCCTCGGACAGCCAGGCTCGGTTCGTCTGTTTCACCGACGATCCCGACCTGACGAGCGACACGTGGGAGATTCGTGTCGTGCAGCCGGCGTTCGCGGCCGATCCGGTCCGAAGCGCGCGTCTGCACAAGATCCTCGGTCCCGGGAACGACCTCGAATATGACGTGAGCCTCTACATCGACGCGTCCGTCCGTCTAAAGGTGACGCCGGAGGAACTCGTTGCGGCGTGGCTCCCAGACGATGCCGACATGGCGCTGCCGACGCACAGCTATCGCGACAACCTCATCGACGAGTTCGACGAAGTGATCCGCCTCAACTACGACGATCGCGCTCGGGTTTACGAGCAGCTTTCGGATTATGCCAGGACCCTTCCCGACGTTCTCGATGCGCGACCCCACTGGACAGCGCTCCTCATACGTCGGCGCAACGAGCGAGTCGCCGCTGCCATGCGCGTCTGGGCCGACCACGTCCTGCGATACTCGCGCCGGGACCAGCTGTCGGTCATGGTCGCCCTCGACGGTGACATCGACTATCGCGGTGTTGCTATCGACAATTTCGATTCCCGGTTCCATCAGTGGCCGATCATAGAAGGACGTCGCGTGCAGCAGGGCAAGGCGCCTGCGCTTCCTGCCGGACCGCTCGCTGCGGACCTGCGTCGCGCGGTGCGCCGTATCGCCGAGCTCGAGTCCCGTCTGATCGAAGCCGGCGGAGAAGGTCTCGACCGTGCGGCGGGTCAGATCGAAGAGCTCAACCTGCAGATCGAGGACCTCAAGCTGCAGATCGAACAAGGGACCCAGGAACGCGCGCGGATCGAGCTGCGACTGGACAATAAGACGCGAGAGGCGGTCCTCGCGTCGGAGCGGGTGCGTGAACTCGAAGAGCGCCAGGGAACGCCTGGGCGGCTATTACGCCGCCTTGTGCCACTTCGGTACCGGCGATGAGTCCCGACCCGTCAGCACGTAAACTCGTCGGGTGAGTCCCGCCGTCGTCGGCGCCCCCGGATCGCCGCGGCGCTACCTCCACTCTCTGTGGCTGCTGTCGGCGCGCGACCTGCGGGTGCGGTACTCCACGAGTGCGCTCGGCTACCTGTGGTCAGTGCTCGACCCGCTCGTGATGAGCGGGATCTACTGGTTCGTCTTCACGCAGGTCTTCCATCGGGACGTCGGTGAGAACCCGTACATCGTCTTCCTCATCACCGCGCTGCTGCCCTGGGTGTGGTTCAACTCGGCGGTCACCGATTTCACGCGCGCCTTCAATAAGGACGCGCGGCTGGTGCGGTCGACTTCCATCCCTCGCTCGATCTGGGTGGGACGCATCGTCTTGAGCAAGGGCATCGAGTTCCTCTTCTCACTCCCGGTGCTCGCGATGTTCGCGATCTTCGGAGGTGCCACGGTCAACGTGGCGCTCCTGCTCTTCCCGGTGGCCGTCCTGCTGCAGGTGATCCTGCTGCTCGGGCTCGGGCTCATCGTCGCCCCGCTCTGCGTCCTCTGGGGCGATCTGGAGCGCACCACGCGGCTCGTTCTGCGTGCCCTCTTCTACGCGTCGCCGATCATCTACGGCGTCGCCGACCTCCCGGGCGTTTTCAAGGAGATAGGCGCATTGAACCCGCTGGCCGGCATCTTCACGCTCTACCGCGTCGGCTTCTTCCCCGACCAGTGGGACACGCTGTCGGTGATCGTCGGGGCCGTCACCAGCATCCTGGTCTTCGGCCTCGGTCTTCTCGTCTTCTCACGTCTCGAGCGCCCGGTGCTGAAGGAGCTGTGATGTCCGGACTCGCGATCGAGGTACGCGACCTCGGCGTCCGATTCCGCCGCAATCGACGCGGCAGACGCAATCTGAAGGACCTGTTCGGCGGTGCCTCCCGTCGCAGTCGCCCGGGCGAGTTCTGGGCCCTCCGGGGCGTCTCGTTCTTGGTTGAACCGGGCGAGTCGATCGGCGTCGTCGGGCGCAACGGGCAGGGCAAGTCGACGCTCCTCAAGCTCGTCGCCGGCGTCCTGCTGCCGGATGAGGGTCGTGTGGAGGTGCACGGCGGCGTTGCACCGCTCATCGAGATCACGGGCGGATTCGTGGGAGACCTCACCGTGCGCGAGAACGTGCGCCTCACAGCAGGCCTGCACGGGATGTCGAAGGCCGAGGTCAACCGCCGTTTCGACGACATCATCGACTTCGCGGAAATCTCCGACTTCGTCGACACGCCCTACAAGCACCTGTCGAACGGCATGAAGGTCCGCCTCGCGTTCTCGGTGGTGTCGCAACTCGACGAGCCGATCCTGCTCGTCGACGAGGTGCTCGCCGTCGGCGACCGTGCGTTCCGCGCGAAGTGCTACAAGCGCATCGATGAGCTGCTCGCCGAGGGGCGGACGCTGTTCTTCGTCAGCCACAACGAGAAGGACCTGCGTCGCTTCTGCACGCGGGGTCTCTACCTCGACAAGGGCTCACTGGTCCTCGATGGTCCGATCGGCGACGTGCTCGACCGGTACAACCAGGACCACAACGGCGGAGCCTGAGGCTCAGCGCTCGGCCGGGTCGAAGATGCGCTTCCACGACTCGGGGGACGTCAGCTGCTCCATCGCGCGACGGTAGCGCCGTGACAGCTTCGGCCAGTCGCGCTCGAGCTGCGCGTGCAGTCGCAGGCTCTCGCGCAGCATCCGCCGGAAGGCCGCCCGGTCGCGGGTGTAGATGTTCTTGCCCGACCCGTCGGCCGCGCTCACCAGGGCGCTGTCATAGCGGGGAAGACGCCACCACTGCGCGTCGCCCTTGCCGAACTCCACCTCGGGCTGAGCGACGTTCTCAGGGCGAGGGGCGTGCAGCCAATGCGACGCGAGAGTGGACAGCGTGAACCAGCGCAGCTTGAGGCCCGTCGGGCTGTCGAATGTGTGGCGGGGCAGACGCTTGAAGACCTGGCGGCCCTTGCGCGAGCGGAGCGGGACGCCGGTGTCCCGATGGATGACCGTCTCGGGGAACTCTTTCTGGAGAGCCCGCGCGGCGGGCATGGCCGTCGCGATCCCCGCCGCCATGTGCTCGGGCCCCGAAAGGATGTCGCGCAGTGCGCGATGACGCAGCTCGACGGGGTAGTACTGCATCATCATGAGGTGCTTGAGGTCGAGCCGGCGGCTGTGTCGCAGGAGCGTCCCGCCCCGCGGGCTGTTCGAGTGCAGCAGTGCCGCGACGATCCGGTTGCGCGCGTGGAAGTAGGCCTGCCAGTCGATCGAGTCGTCCTTGCCGACCCACGACACGTGCCAGAGCGCGACCCCGGGCATCGAGACGGTCGGGAACCCGGCGTCGCGGGCTCGCAGGCAGTACTCGGCATCGTCCCACTTGATGAAGGCGGGCAGAGACAGCCCGACCTGGCGGATGATCTCGACCGGGATGAGGCACATCCACCAGCCGTTGTAGTCGGCGTCGAGCCGCATGTGCAGCTCGGGTGACTGGCGCAGGTTCGCCACGGAGAAGTCGTGCGGCATCTTCTCCTGCTGCAGCGTGCGCCACATGAACGGCTCGTCATCGACGACCTCGGCCCAGGCGTGGAGCTTCGGGCGATCGAGCAGGTCGAACATGTGGGCGCCGACGATCGTCGGCGTCGTCGCGTACCGGCCGAAAACGATCGACCGGCGGAGCGACTCGGGCTCGATGCGGACGTCGTCGTCGAGCAGCTGGACGAAGTCGCTGTCCGGCCGCTGCAGGGTCTCGTGCATTGCGCGAGCAAAGCCGCCCGAGCCGCCGAGGTTTGGCTGCGTGATGATCTGAAGCGTGTCGCCGAGACTGTCGGCGACGTCGGAGAAGTCGTGCTGAGCGTCGACGCGGTCCGTTCCCTGGTCGATAAGGAAGATGCGATCGACCAGTTCGAGCACGTCGGGCGCCGCATCGAGGGCGCGGAGGGTCGCGACGCAGTAGTCGGGCTTGTTGTAGGTCGTGATGCCGAGCGAGGCCTTGCCCGAGCGGGCCGGCTCCTGCTCGGTCGTCCATTCCGCGCCCAGGAACCGGGCGTCCTCGCGGTCGGCTGCGATGTCGAACCAGATCCATCCGCCGTCGCTGTACTGATTGAGGCTGAGGTCGAACGTGCTCGTCGCCTGGCCGTTGACCTCGCGAGTCTCCAGTCGCTGGCGGGTGCCGCCGCCGTTGGAGCGGTAGACGAGGACGGTGGCCGGGCCCTCGGTTCGCACCGTGAGGGTCACGTCGCGGACCGGGGTCCAGTGCTGCCAGTACGAGGCCGGGAAGGCGTTGAAGTAGGTGCCGAACGACACCCGCCGCCCGCCCACGATGCGCGCCTCCGAGCGGCCGAGGATGTTCGACAGCTGAGCCCGCGACGACACGCGCACGGGCTCCTCGTCGATCTCGGTCCACGTCTCGGGATCGACGTAGAGCGGGAGGAGGTCGGGGTCGTGCTCGAGCGGGAGGACGGCGCGCTGCAGCAGGTGAGGCATGGTCTGTCTTTCGTCAGGGACGGGCCGGCTGATCAACCAGCGGCTGCATCGGCTGCCACGTGCGGTCACGGGCGATACGCCGGCCGTCGCGGAGGCCGCGGAAGAGATTCGAGGTGCCTCGCACGGTGCGCTCGACGAGGAAGAGCCGGATGAGCTCCTTGCCGAAAGTCAGCGTCGTCCCGAGGCCGAACAGCACCGGGTTGTAGACGCCCTTCGTCCGGTAGTACTGCTTGATGTGCGCCCGGTTGCGCATGATGTAGTACCGGTAGGCGTCGCTCGAGGCGTTCATGTGGCGGATGCCCATGTCCCACTGGCGGATCTCACGCGTGCGGCGCAGGACGAATTCGTCGACGATGACCGACGTCGTGATTCGCGAGGCGAGCCAGCCGTAGAGCTGGTCGTCCCAGTAGATGAAGAAGCGCGGGTCGGGCAGTCCGATGCGGGCGACGATGTCGCGGTGGATGAACATGCCCTCGAAGCAGCCGGAGTTCATCTCCTTGTACCCGGACTCGCCGAAACCGGCGGGCGCGAAGGGGATGGGGATGCCCATGCGTTCGGCGATGCGGTACTGCCAGTAGAACTCGCTGCCGTCGTAGTCGTACCGGCGACCCTGGATGCTGCGGAACCGCGGCGCCCAGCGTCCCATCTTGGCGAGCCCGTCGGGCAGCACCTCGACGTCGTCGTCCATGAGCCAGATCCACTCGGACCCCAACTCATAGGCCACGCGCACGCCTTCGCTGAATCCGCCGGATCCGCCGGTGTTCGTCTCGAGGCGCCGGTACACGAGCTCTGTGCCCAGTCGATCCCGGAACGACTCGACGACCGCGGTCGTGTCGTCTGTCGAGGCGTTGTCGATGATCACCACGCGCCCGGGCTTCGGGTCCATCCGGACGACGCTCTCGAGCAGCCGCGACAGAAGCGCGGAGCGGTTGAAAGTGACGACGGCGATGGTCGCCGATGTCGGGTCGAAAACCTGCGCGCTCACCGGCCCGATCCTACCGTGCGATGCCGTGCGTTCCCGTCGAGGTGTCGTCGGGCAGCGCGGGGGCGGGCGATCCCGGCCGCGCGCCGTCGCGGATGTTCTCGCGCCACGACTTCGACTGCCCGGCTCGCAGCGCGCAGAGGACGAGCATCAGCCAGCCGTACCCGTGCAGCGGGAAGCTCTCGAACAGGGCGTCGACGAGGACCGTCACGAGGATGAGGGGAGTCCAGGCGTAGAGGATCGACCGGCGTTCGCTCGCGACGAGCCACGCGCGTCCCAGTGCCAGTCCGGCGAAGGTGATGAAGATGAGGAGACCGACCCACCCGAGCTGGAGCACGACGTCGACGTACGCGTTCAGCGCCGAGTTGTGGCGGTCCCCGAGCGCGAAGTTGATCGCGTTGAAAGGGAAGTCGGTGCGCGACCATGGCCCGAACCAGCCCCATCCGCGCACCGGCTCAACGCGGACGAACGAGGCGACCTGGTCCCACAGCTCGGCCCGGATCGAGAAGTCCGTCCCGGCTCCGATCCACGCGATGATGCGCTCGCGCAGCAGATAGCCGACCATCGCGCTGACGATCACGGTGGCACCGAGCACGGACTGTACGGTGCGTCGGAGTGCGTGTCGGGTGCGTCGCACGAGGCCGAGGGCCGCCGTCGCGACGGCCGTGGCGACGGCGAGGACGAGGACGGTGGGGGAGTCGGAGAGGGCGGCGAGGAGCGCGGCCAGCACGGCCGAGAACAGCGAGACACCGGTCCGCACCGACACCGTGCGCCACTCGATGTAGAACGTGATCAGTGCCAGGACCGCGATGAAGCCGAGGGAGTTGCGGGTGCCGAAGATGCCCTGAACCGGGCCGAGAGCGGCGATGTCCCCTTCGATGCCGAGGAAGGTGAACGGCATGTCGAAGAACACACCCGAGAGCAGCTCGAGCAGGAGCGACAGCATCAGCAGCACCCGGAAGACGTCGGCCAGCGCGCGGACCGTCTGCAGGGTGTCGCGCGTGTTCGCGATG
Source organism: Microbacterium sp. M4A5_1d (assembly GCF_053345465.1). Taxonomy (NCBI): domain Bacteria; kingdom Bacillati; phylum Actinomycetota; class Actinomycetes; order Micrococcales; family Microbacteriaceae; genus Microbacterium; species Microbacterium sp. M4A5_1d. The sequence goes on along the minus strand of NZ_JBKFAD010000003.1, from coordinate 505,455 downwards.
ACGACGGCGAGGAACGCGATCGCCGCGAGGGCGAGCCAGCCGCTGACGGTCCCGGAGGTGTCCGTCGTCCACGTGACACTCGCGAGGGCCCAGCCGAGGAACAGCACGAGGGTCGACGGGATGAGGCGCACGAGGGTGAACTCGCGACGGCGGACCAGCAGCACGGCCGCGCCGACCGCGCACAACCCCGCGATCACGGTGAACCAGGTGACCCGGCCCGCGGTGCGGTCGACGAGGTGCTGAGCGAACACCGCGGCGATCGCCGTGTGTGCGAACGCCTGCGCGAACGCCGCGGAGTCGAGGGTGCGGACGACCCAGGAGGCGGACAGTCCGGGCGGAGTCGTCACGCCACGCCTTCGACGGGCGTGCCGCGCTCGATCGGAGCACCGCCCTCGAGGGGCCACGCGGCAGCGAGTGTCGAGCGACGCCGGACGGGTGTGCCGCGAACGGAGGCGGGGGCCTGCTTGATGGCGAAGGCGAGCATCACGAGCAGGAACCATCCCCAGTTCAGCAGAGGCGACGACTCGGTGATGCTCTGGACGAGAAGGATCGTCGCCACGAGCGCGGGGATCAGCAGGAGGCGCGACCGCGGTTCCCGCTGGGCGCCGGGGCGGGGGATGCGGCCGAGCGCCAGGAACCATGCGCGCCAGGTGAAGGCGCCGAGGGCGACGGCGAACAGCACCACGCCCACCACCCCGAGCTGCATGGCGACGTCGAACCAGGTGCTGTGCGCTTGCATCACCGTGACGCCGCGGTCGACGATCCAGCCGTCGAAGAAGGGATCCGTGGGCACCCACGGCACCGAGTAGCCCCAGCCGATGATCGGGCTCTCGGCGAATCGCTCGCCCACCGTCGCCCAGATCTCCTTCCGACCGCTGAGGTCGGAGGAGCGTCCGAGCATCTCGAACAGAGCTTCGCGGACGAGCCACAGGGTCGTGATGAGGGCGACGCCCGTGACGGTGAAGACGATGTAGAGGATGCGGCGGGTGCGCGCTGTGCGCGCGCGTCGCATGAGCAGGACGACCACGATGACGATCGCGATGGCGATCGCGCACATCGCGGCAGTGGCCGACGAGCCGCGCCAGAAGCAGAAGGCCGCCAGCAGCGTCCACACCACCAGCGGGCCCCGGCGGCCGGCGCGGGTGTTGATCTGCAACCCGAAGACGACGAGTCCGAGCAGCGCGATGTAGGCGAGCGAGTTCGCGTTGCCGAAGATCCCCTGGATGCGGTCATCCGTGAAGAGCTTGTCGCGAGACCAGAACATGATCGGGTCGCCCGTGAAATCGGGCCCCGGGCGGACGAAGCCCGGGAGGATCGGCCCGCGCCAGATGAGCGAGACCCACAGCTCGAAGGCCAGGGAGAGCGCCAGCATCCACTTCACCGCCGCGGCGATCGCCTCGATGATCTGACGTCCCGTGAGGACGGACGCGACGAAGATGGCCTGCGCGGTGGTCGCGAGCAGCAGCGCCAGCGTCATGGCGGTCGCGCGCGGCCATTCCGTCCACAGCAGCGAGAGCACCGCCCACCCGACGTAGGCCAGGGCGAACCACGGCAGTCGGCGCCAGCGGCGGCGGGGTCGCTGAATCAGCCAGATCGCCGCTGACACGGTGGTCGTGACGGCGACCACGACGGCCGAGCCGCCGACCCCGATCGCCATGAGCCAGGCCGTGCCCGCCATCGACGAGGCGATGATCAGGGTGCACCAGGCTCGCACGAGCCGGAGCGGGAGGCGCCGCGGCGATGAGGTCGTCGCCGCATCCGTTCCGGATTCCCCGCGCGTATGACTGGCCATGATGCTCTCAGATTAGCCGCAGGGGCTGAGAGCCATCACGTACCCCGGAGCGCCTCCGGCTGCTCGGGAAGGCGGTCGCCCTGCTCCGCGTCGAGACGTTGCTCGGCCGGACCGCGCCCGACGAGCGGGGCCTGCTTGATCTTGAACGCGAACAGGATGATGAGGAACCATCCCCAGTTCAGCAGCGGTGCCGACTCGGCGAGCCCCTGGACGAGCAGGATGGTCGCGACGAGGGAGGGAACGAGCGTCAGAGCTGTATAGGGGCGATCGGCCACGAGGTCCCACCGGGGCCGATCGACGGCGAAGAACCAGGACCGCCAGACGAACGCCAGCAGGGCGAGCGCGATGAGAGCGACGCCGATGAAGCCGAGCTGGAGCGCGACGTCGAGCCACATGTTGTGCGCCTGCATGACGCTGACGCCGTGGTCGACGATCCAGCCGTCGAACGCCGGGTCCGACGGAACCCAGGGGGTCGAGTAGCCCCACCCGATCAGCGGCCGCTCGGCGATGCGCTCGCCGACGGCGTCCCAGATCCGCTGACGCCCCGTCAGATCGGACGAGCGGCCGAGCAGATCGAACACCGTGTCGCGCGCGAGCCACACGACGGCGCCGCCGAGGCCGGCGACGACGAGGTACATGACATAGAAACGCGTGCGCTCGCCGGGGCGGCGCGCGGTGCGCATCAGCAGGATCGTCACGAGCACGACCGCCACAGCGATGGCGCACAGGAGCGCGGTGGCCGAGGCCGCCCGCCAGAAGAGGAAGACAGCGAGCGCCGTCCAGAGCCCGAGCAGGAACCTGCGCGGCGCGCCCGATGCGATCCGCACGACGAAGACGATGATCGCCAGGAGGGCGATGTAGGCGAGGGGGTTGGCGTTGCCGAAGATCCCCTGCAGGCGGCCGCCGTTGAAGAGGTTGTCGCGTGACCAGAGGGTGATGGGGTGGCCGGCGTAGTCGGCATCCGGTCGGACGAAGCCCGGGAGGATGTCACCGCGCCAGATGAGGGCGACCCACAGTTCGAACAGGATGGACAGTGCCAGCATCCACTTCAGCGCCGCCGCGACCGCGCGCAGGATCTCGCGCCAGGTCAGCACCGCGCCGACGAACATCGCCTGCACGGTCGTCGATACGAGCAGCAGCAGCGTGAGCTCGGTGGCACCCAGCCACGCGGACCACAGCATCGACATCACGGCCCACGCGACGTAGGCCAGCGCGAACCACGGCAGGCGGCGCCACTGCACCCGCGGCCGCAGAGAGACCCAGAGGACCGTCGACACGAGTCCGGTCGCGACGACGACGACGCCTGCGACCGCCGGGCCGAACGCCATCAGCCAGCTCGTGCCGGCCATCGACGCGGCGATGACGAAGACGCACCACGCCCGCAGGAGGAGATGCCCGGTGGTCTCTCGCGCGGGCGCCGCGGGAGGCGCCGAGACGGGGTGGCGTGAGTAGACGGCCATGGTGCAGACAGGCTATCGCGGCGGCGCGTCCGGCACCCGATCCGACAGTGCCCGCGCTCTAGGCTGGGCTCGTGCTGATTCCGATCTCGAACATCGCCAGAGACTACGCATGGGGCTCCCAGACGCTCATCGCCGAGCTGCAGGGTCGCGAGCCGTCGGGGGAGCCCGAAGCGGAGATCTGGTTCGGTGATCATCCGGGCAGCCCGTCGCGCGTCGACGACGGCACGAGACGCCCGCTCGACCTCGCCCTGTCCGAGGCCGGGATCGAGCCGCTTCCCTACCTGCTGAAGATCCTCGCGGCGGCGACGTCGCTGTCGATCCAAGCGCACCCTTCCCGGGAGCAGGCAGCCGCGGGATTCGCGCGCGAAGAGGCGGCGGGCATCCCGCGCGATGCCGGGGACCGCCTCTACCGCGACGAGAATCACAAGCCCGAGATCATCGTCGCCCTCTCGGAATCGTTCCGCGCGCTGGTCGGATTGCGGCCGATCGCCGACACCCAGCGCCTGCTCGCCGCTCTGGGTGAAGGTGCGGGCGTCGTCGCGTTGGCCGCTGCGCTCACGCCGACCGACGCCGAGGACGAGTCTGCGGCGCTCCGCCGCGTCATCGGATGGGCGCTCTCCGGCGAGGCATCGGATGTCGTGACCGACCTCGCCGCTGCGCTCGATCGATCCGTGGGGGCGGGCCGCTCGGACTCGGACTTCGCCGCCGAGACGGCCGTGCTCAGCGAGATCGCGGGTGCATTCCCTGGCGACCCGGGGCTCATCGTGGCGACCCTCATGAATCTCGTCGAGCTGCGACGAGGCGAGGCGCTCTTCGCGCCGGCGGGTGTGCTCCACGCTTATCAGGAGGGCCTCGGAGTCGAACTGATGGCCGCCAGCGACAACGTGCTCCGCGGTGGCCTCACGCCCAAGCACGTCGACGTGACGGAGCTGCTGCAGATCGTCAGCACCGACAGCGGTCCCGCGCCGATCGTCGAGCCCATCGAGGTTGCGCCCGGGGTGTTCGGCTATGACGTCGGCGTGCCGGACTTCCGTCTCGCGCGCGTCGAGACGACCTTCGAGGCGGTCACCGAGATCGCGCTCGCCGGCACGGCGATCGTCCTCGCGACCCGCGGCGACGTCGTCGTCGAAGCGGACGGTCAGCGCGTGGAGCTCGTGCCCGGCACGGCGGCCGTCGTCGCGGCGGCGTCCGTCGCGATCGGCGGCGCGGGGGAGGCATTCGTCGCGCAGCCCGGCGCCTGACGAGTCGCGACACGCCGATGGAGCGTCGCGAAGCTTAAACATGGGCTTGAGGGTTTACGATCCGCGACTTGACCCAGAGGAATCACACGGGTGTAATTAATGCGAGACACGCGGCTCGCGTGCCGGCCGGCGAGGAGGGGACACGATATGACGGCATACCGTTCGGGCGTTCCCGACAACTGGTTCGTCGATCCGGTCAACCTGGGCGTGCCCGGTGTTCGCCGCGTCGACACCGACGGTGACGACAATGCGCTCGCCTGGCAGACCGACGCGCTCTGCGCGCAGACCGACCCCGAGGCGTTCTTCCCCGAGAAGGGCGGCTCGACCCGCGACGCCAAGCGCATCTGCACGTCGTGCGACGTCCGCGGGGAATGCCTCGAGTACGCCCTGCAGAACGACGAGCGCTTCGGCATCTGGGGCGGCCTCAGCGAGCGCGAGCGCCGCAAGCTGAAGCGTCGCGCAGTCTGACGAGCTCCGGCGGCCGGGGTCGCTGATATCGGCGAACCGCCTCGCCGCTGTCGAGCTCGCTCAGAATCGCCACCTAGGCTTGCTCCGTCATGCCCGCCCGTGTTCATGCGCTCCTGGTCGTGCGTCCCGATGGACGCGCACCGGCAGCCTTCCATCTCACGCGCACGCTCGCCGCGCTGCGCGATCAGACGCGCGCCGTCAACGCGTTGACGATCGTGCTGTGCGGCGGCGACGACCGTCTGCGCGCTCTCGCGGAGGAGTCGGGTGCCGAGGTGGTGATCGCCGCGCCGTCCCGAACGGGCTTCGCTGCCGCGCTCCGGCTGGCGTCACGGCGTCTCGACGGTGACGCGGTGTGGCTGCTGGCGCAGGACGTCGCGCCCGAGCCGCAGGCGCTGCAGCGGCTGGCCGCCGCCCTCGAGACGGCGCCGTCCGTCGCGATCGCCATTCCGAAGCTCGTCGAGTGGGATGACAACACGCGCATCGTCTCGCTGGGACGCTCGATGACGAGGTTCGGCGCTGCGGTCGGTCTCGCTGACGGTGAGCACGACCAGGGCCAGCACGACGGTACGGACGACGTCCTCGGCGGTGATGTGCGCGGCATCCTCGTCCACACCGCGGCGTGGCGGGAGCTCGACGGGCTCGACGATGCCCTCGCCGGTGCCGACGAGGGGCTCGATCTCGGTGTGCGCGTGCGTCTGGCCGGCGGCCGCGTGGTCCTCGCGCCCGGGGCGCGCATCGCCGTCGCGCACGACGGCGTGGCCGGCCCCCCAGCACCGCGGACCACGGGCGCCCGCGCCCGCGTCACGCATGCCGCACGCGTCGCGCAGCTGCACCGGCGATTGGTTTACGCCCCGCCGCCCGTCGTCGTACTGCACTGGCTCACGCTCCTGCCACTGGCGCTCTGGCGCAGCGTCGTCGACCTCGTCGGCAAACGTCCCGCGCGGATCGGCCCGGAATGGTCGGCCGCCGTGACCGTGCTGGTCCGGTTGCGTGCCGTCGCCCGCGCCCGACGTCGGATCGCTCGTCACCGGCGCGCATCCTGGTCGCAACTGGCGTCGCTGCGAGTCAGCTCGCGGGTCATGCGGCAGCGTCTCATCGAGGATCAGCCCGCCGGCGACGGTCCGCGTCGGACCGAGCTCGGCTTCTTCTCCGGCGGTGGTGCGTGGGCAGTCCTCGCAGCCCTCGTCGTCTCGATCGCGGCGATGCCCGCGGCATTGAGCTGGCCCTCCATCGGCGGCGGAGCCCTCGCTCCGCTCGCCGCCAACGCGGCCCGCGCCTGGTACGAGGCGACGGGTGCGCAACGACCGCTCGGGTGGGAAGCGGTCGGCCCCGCTGACCCGTTCAGCGCCGTTCTCGCTGTGCTCGCATCGTTCTCGCCGACGGACCCGTCGCGCGCGCTCGTGGTGCTGTGGCTCCTCGCCCTCCCGCTCGCGGTGCTCGGCGGATGGTTCGCTGCCACGCGCGTCACCGAGCGTGCGGCGCTGCGCATCGTCGGTGCCGCGATCTGGGCACTGGCGCCGATGTTCCTCGTGGCACTGGGCGACGGGCGCCCGGCATCCGTCATCGTCCACCTCGTGCTGCCGTGGCTGGCGTTCACCGCTGCCGGCGCTCACCGTTCGTGGGGCAATGCAGGTACGGCTTCGATCCTCCTCGCCGTCGTCTTGGCCTGCTCCCCGGTTCTGTCCGCTCCCGTCGTGATCATCTGGGTCTTCGCCGTCGTGCTGTCGATGGTGCTCCGGGGCCGGCGCGCGGCGTTCCGGTGGCTGTGGATCATCCTCCCGTCGCTCGCGCTGTCGGCACCGCTCGTTCTCGCGCGGCTCCGCGCCGGAGACCCGTGGTCGCTGCTGGCCGACCCGGGGGTGCCGTGGAGCGGCCCGCGATTCGCCGATGATGTCGTCGGGAGATTCCTGTTCGCCGCCGGGTTCCCTGCGGATGCGGGGTGGGCGGCCTTCACGGGAGCCTCCGGCCCGGTGTGGTGGTTGCTGCTGTTCACCGCGCCGCTGCTCGCGCTCGCGCTCGCCGCTGCCGCGTCGACGCGTCGCTTCGTCGGAATCGTGCTCCTGACCGTCGCGGGTCTCGGAGTCGCGACCGCCTTCGCCGCGGCAGGCCTGGCAGTCGCCATCGACGGGACGACCGCGATCCCGCTCTGGCCGGGCGCCGCCCTCAGCCTCGCGTGGATCGGAGTCGTCGGCGCGGCGCTGTTGACGCTCGACAGCGTGGTGCCGGTTCGAGCGGTCCGGACGGTCGCCGCCGCGATCGCCGTCGCCGGTCTGGTCGTCGCAGCCGTCCCGACGCTGACCGCTCACGCGCGGGATGCCGCGGCCGTCGGTCGCGGCGAGACGAGCACCCTTCCCGCATTCGTGGCGGCCGAGGGGGCGAACACGCCGGGACTCGGAACCATCGTGCTGACTCCCACCGACGACGGTGTCGCGGTCGATGTCGTCTGGGGCGGCAGTGCGACCCTCGGCGGCCAGTCCTCACTCGTCACCACGCGCACGGAGCTGACCGATGCCGATCGGGAAGCGGCGCAGGTCGCCGCCGACCTCGTCGCCGATACCGCGAACGACGTCGTCGGCGAGCTGCGCGACCACGGTGTCGCGTTCATCCTGCTCGCCTCGAACGGGGACGACGAATCCGCCGCGGCCCGCAGCACACGCCTCGCAGCGGCGACGGCGCTGGGCAGCCGCGACGGCTTGGACGCCGTCGGCTCGACGGACAAGGGCGAGCTGTGGCGCCTGTCCGGTGAGGTGGCTCCCCGAGCGGACGCGCCGGCATCCGCGCGCGCATTCGCCGCCGCAGCGTGGAGCGGCATCGCCGCGGTGTTCGCCATCGCCCTGCTGCTGGCCCTGCCCACGCGGGGCAGCCGATCGGCATCTCGGGCCGCTCCGCGTCTCGTGGGGATACGTGCGCTCCGCAGGAGGGACCGATGACCACGCGAACTGCACTCGTGACCCGTCTCGTGGCGGGAGCCGTGACCGCTGTCGTCATCGGCGGCGGCGTGATCGCTGCCGCTGCCGCGCCGTGGCCGACCCTCACGCGCGAGCCGATGTCGCTCGACGTTGTGCCCGAGGCGGCGCGCTCGGTCGCGGCGTGCGACGGACCCCTGCTCGCGCTCGGCCGTGACGCGACGGCTGCGAGCGCGATCACCAGCGCCGCGTCGTCGACCGTCGTCGCCGCTGCCGACGGGGCCGAACCCACCGAGTACACCCTCGCCGCCCCTGACCGTGCGGACGACGGCGCACCGCCGGCGGCCTTCTCGGCAGAGCCGACGGGAGGCCGCCCGACGGATCTCGGCGCGGCGTCGGCCGCATCGCTCGACGAGGCCGACCTGCGCGGACTCGCCGTCTCGGCCTGCACGCGTCCCGCGATGGAGTCGTGGCTGGTCGGCGGATCGGCGGCGACGGGCGCCAGCGACCTGGTCCTCCTGACGAACCCGGGCGATGTCGCCGCGACCGTCGACCTCCGCGTGTTCGGCGCCGACGGTATGCAGGAACCCGTCGCGGGACAAGGCATCGTCGTCGGGGCTCGCTCGCAGCGGGCTATCCCCCTCGCGGCTCTCCGTCGCGGCGAGCAGAGCCCGGTCGTGCAGGTCACGGCCCAAGGCGCCCCCGTCCGGGCCTCGCTGCAGTCGACACTGACCCGCACGCTCATCGCGGGCGGAGTGGACCAGATCGGCGCGAGCGCGCTCCCCGCTCCCCAGCAGGTGATCCCGGCCGTGAACGTGACGGTCGCACCCGACTCCGGCGCTTCGGCCGGAGGGCTCTCGGTGCGCCTGATGGCCACAGCGGCCGACGCAGGCGCGAGCGTCACGGTGCGTTCCGTCGCGGACGGCGGTGTGGTGTCCCAGCAGGATGACATCGCCCTCACGGCTGGCCGACCGGTCGAGCTCGAGGTGACGGGGATGCCCGTCGGCGACTACACGGTGACCGCGACCGCGGATGCGCCTCTCGTGGCGGCGGCATGGACATCGACCGACCTCGCGGCCCCTGCCGACTTCGCCTGGGCGGTGGCAGCGCCGCTCGTCGAGGCCCCCACTCTCGTCGCCGTCGCGCCGGCCCCCGCGCCGACGCTCACGCTGACGGCCGAGCGCGAGACCGTCGCCACGGTGACGCCGGTGAGCGGCGGAACGCCCCGGACGGTCGAACTCGCCGCCGGGCAGTCGCGGACGATCGATGTCGAAGCCGGGACGATCTACCGGGTCGACCCCGGGGCCGGCGGCATCCGCGGTTCCATCGGCTTCTCGGGCGACGGACAGCTCGGAACCTACCCGGTGGCCGGTTCCGCCGCAGCAGCGGCCGAACTCACCGTCTATCCCTAGGCGTCGGTCAGAGGAAGCGGAAGCGATCGGGCCCGAGATCCCACGGGTCGCGATCGAGGTACTCGGCCGCAGCGCGGAAGACGCAGCTCTCGACCATCATCCGGCGGTGCAGGTCGTCGTTCCGGTGCAGTCGGTTCAAGCGCTCTATCGGCAGGCGGTACAGCACGATCCGTTTCTCGGCGGCGAAGACCTGCCAGCGAGGGATGCCGTCTTCGTCGCTCGCCGCGGGCATCCCGGCGACCTCGAAGCGGACCTCCCGCAGCTCGGGCCAGGCGCTGCGCAGGAACTCAGCAGCGGTGCCCACCGACAGATCGAATCGCTCGGAGCGCGTCTCGAGGGGAGGGAGTGGCGGCCGCACGACGGGGCTCCGGTCATCGCGGCCATGACGGCCGTGCCGCGACGGCCGGTTCCGCCGCGGCGGGACGGGTCGGGAACGACGCCGGATCATGAGGCCATCCTATGCCGCGAGGGGCGGAGGCTCGGCGCGGCATCCGGACGTACGGGGTACACGGCGTTACCGTGGATGCGATGCGCGAGAGACTGTGTTCGAAGGTGGGCTGCGCCCGCGAGGCCGTGACGACCCTCACCTTCGACTACGGCGACCAGATGGCCGCCCTGGGTCCGCTCGGCGGCGGAACGGACCCGCACGCGCACGACCTCTGCGCCATCCACACCGAGCGCCTGTCGGTGCCGAAGGGCTGGGTCGTCATCCGGCACGAGACCCTGCGGGTCTGACCGGGAATCCGCGCGGCGTCTCCTGGGCCGCGCCGACGAGCGCCGCTGCGCGCTCGTCGGTTCGCATGATCGCGGCGTACTCGCGGTCGCGTCGCACCGCCACGACCGCTCGCACGAGCGTCTCCGGGTCCGAGTGCGGCAGGGGTGAGACGAAAGGTGCGATCTCGGCGGCGATCATCGCCGCCGAGCGCGAGCGCGCCCCCGGTTCCATGCCCTCGGCCGAGCGTGCGAACTGAGTCGCCCGTCGGGCGATGCGGTCGGGCAGTCTTCCCACATCGGCCACCTCCGCCCATTCCTGCAGCTGACCGGGGACGGGCCCGGCGGGGGTCGGGAGGCGGGGCGCGCGCGTGCGTTCGCAGTACGTTCCCGCGACCATGTCGCCGAGGCGGGTCGATCGCGGGGTGAACGTCGCGACGATCCCCGCGAGGGCGCCGAAGGTGAACCAGATCTCCAGCACACCGACGAGGGCGCGGATGAAGGCCTGTCGGAATCCGGTGGCGCCACCGTCGGTGCGGACGATGCGACCGCCGACCGCCAGCTTCCCGAGACTGCGGCCGCGCGTGAGCGCCTCGATCGCCGTCGGGATGACGACGAGCACGAGGACGAGCGCCGAGACGACGAGGATTCCGGACAGGTTCTCGAGGCCGAGGCCCCCGACGACGAAGCCTCCGACGAAGTAGGACAGCAGCAGCAGCGCGACGCCGCAGAGGACGTCGATGAGAGCTCCGAGCGCGCGGAGGAAGAAGCCGAGGGGCTGAACGTCGAGTGCGACCGCCTCGCCGGTGAGGATCTCGTCCTGGGCGATCTGCACCGGGGGAGCGGGCGTGGTCATGGGTACAGTTAAGCAAATGGACCTCGACGCCCTCGTCGCCGCGCGTCGCGCCGAATGGGATCGGCTCGACGCGCTCGGCCGCGCCCGCCGCTTGTCGAGCGACGAGGTCGACGAACTGGTCACCCGCTATCGCGCGGCGTCGGCCGATCTCGCCGACATCAAAACCTCGGCGGGTCGCAGCGTCGAGGGCGATCGGCTCTCGATGATCCTGTCGCGCGCACGTCTGCGGCTGACCGGAGCCCCCGAGAACGTGCTCCGGCAGCTGCCCCGCTTCTTCCTGCAGCAGCTGCCGGCCGCGCTGTACCGCGTGCGCTGGACCACGCTGGCGGTCGCCGTCGGCTTCGTCGTGATCAGTGCCCTCGTCGCCTTCTGGGTCTCGGGCGATCCGGCCGCGGTCGCCGCCCTCGGCTCGCAGGCGCAGCTCGAGCAGTATGCCGAGAACGACTTCACCGCCTATTACAGCGAGAACCCCGCCGCGGTGTTCGCGGGAACCGTGTGGACGAACAATGCGTGGATCGCCGCCCAATGCGTGCTGTTCGGGATCACCGGCCTGTGGCCGGTCATGGTGCTCATGCAGAACGCCGTCAGCATCGGTCAGGCAGCGGCGATCCTCATCTCGTTCGACCGCGGCGACGTCTTCCTGCTGCACATCGCACCGCACGGCCTGCTCGAGCTCACCTGCATCTTCGTGGCCGGGGCGACGGGTCTGCACATCTTCTGGGCGTGGGTCGCGCCCGGGCGGCGCAGCCGCGGCGAGGCGCTCGCAGCCGCCGGCAGATCCCTCGCGACGGTGGCGATCGGACTGATCCTCGCCCTCGCGCTCTCCGGGCTCGTCGAGGGCTTCGTGACGCGTCAGCCCTGGCCGTGGCCGATCAAGATCGGCATCGGTGCACTGGCCCTCGCCGTGTTCCTCGCATACATGCTGGGCCTGGGCCGCATCGCGGCGCGGCGGGGCGAGACCGGTGACCTCACCGAATACGAGGCCGGCACCCCGCGTCTCGTCGCGGGCTGACGAGCGCGTTCACCGCGGCTTAATTTGATCTGATCAAAAATGCCGGATACGATCGGGGCATGACGATCGCGACCGCTCCCGAGGCCATCCGCGCCTTCGGTCTGCGTGTGACCGAGTCCCGCTCCGCCGTCTACGACGCTCTGCATGCGAGCCCCCACGCCAGTGCCGACGAGGTCTATGCGGCCGTCGTCCAGCGGATGCCGCAGACCAGTCGGCAGTCGGTGTACAACGCCCTCAACGACTTCGCCGACGCCGGTCTCGCTCGGCGCATCGAGCCCGCCGGTCGCTCCATGCTGTTCGAGCTGCGCGTCGGCGACAACCACCACCACCTCGTGTGCACCGAGTGCGGCCGGGTCGAAGACGTCGACTGCGCCGTCGGGCACACGCCGTGCCTGCACCCGTCCGACGACCACGGGTTCGAGGTCGCCTCGGCCGAGGTGACCTACTGGGGTCGGTGTGCGGCGTGCGCCGCATCCGCGCCCCCGGCAGCATCCTGATCTTCTCTCTCTCCCGAAAACCCCCAACGGAAGGATCCCCATGAGCGATCGCGACCAGCAGTCCGCGCCCATCGGCGAGGACGTGACCGACACCGACCAGGCGGTCACCCCCATCGACACACCCGAAGACGAGCGCGCCGACGGCGAGACCCGGCCGCGTTCCAACGACGCCGGCGGCTGCCCCGTCATCCACGGCGGCGAGCAGGGACAGGGGCACGGCCACGGATCGCACGGCGGACAGCCTCACCCGACGGTCGGCAACGCCAACCACGTCTGGTGGCCGAACCAGCTCAACCTGCGCATCCTGAAGAAGAACCCCGCCGTGGCCAACCCCGTCGGTGAGGACTTCGACTACAAGGCTGCGTTCGAGTCGCTCGACCTCGCCGCCGTGAAGAAGGACATCGAAGAGGTCCTGACCACGTCGCAGGACTGGTGGCCGGCCGACTTCGGTCACTACGGCCCGCTCATGATCCGTATGGCCTGGCACTCGGCCGGCACGTACCGCGTCACCGACGGCCGCGGCGGCGGTGGGGCCGGCCAGCAGCGCTTCGCCCCCCTGAACAGCTGGCCCGACAACGTCAACCTCGACAAGGCTCGGCGCCTGCTGTGGCCCGTCAAGAAGAAGTACGGCCAGTCGATCTCGTGGGCTGACCTCATGATCCTCGCCGGCAACGTCGCGCTGGAGTCCATGGGCTTCTCGACCTTCGGCTACGCCGGCGGCCGTCCCGACGTCTGGGAGCCGGACGACGACGTGTACTGGGGCCCCGAGACGACGTGGCTCGCCGACGAGCGCTACTCCGGCGACCGTGACCTCGAGAAGCCCCTCGCCGCCGTGCAGATGGGCCTCATCTACGTCAACCCCGAGGGTCCGAACGGCGAGCCCGACCCGCTGAAGTCGGCCCGCGACATCCGTGAGACGTTCGGCCGCATGGGCATGAACGACGAGGAGACCGTCGCCCTCATCGCCGGTGGCCACACCTTCGGCAAGACCCACGGCGCGGCCCCCGACTCGAACCTCGAGGACAACCCCGAGGCCGCGGGCGTCGAGATGCAGGGCCTGGGCTGGAAGAACAACTTCGGCACCGGCCACGGCGACGACACGATCACGTCGGGCCTCGAGGTCACCTGGACGTATCACCCCACCCGCTGGGACAACGAGTTCTTCCACATCCTCTACGCCTACGACTGGGAGCTCATGCGCAGCCCCGGCGGCGGACACCAGTGGCGTCCCGTCAACGGTGCCGGTGCCGACATGGTGCCGCTCGCGCACTCCGACGGCCGCCGCGAGCCGCGCATGCTCACGAGCGACCTCGCGCTGCGCATGGACCCCGCCTACGACGAGGTCTCGCGTCGCTTCAAGGACGACCCGGTGGCCTTCGGCGACGCGTTCGCTCGCGCCTGGTTCAAGCTCACGCACCGCGACATGGGCCCCATCGCCCGCTACCTCGGACCCGAGGTGCCGCAGGAGGAGCTCATCTGGCAGGACCCGCTGCCCGCCGTCGACCACGAGCTGATCGATGACGCGGATGCCGCCGACCTCAAGGCGCGCATCCTCGCGACCGACCTGACCGTGAGCGAGCTCGTCTCGACGACGTGGGCCGCGGCCTCGACGTTCCGAGGCAGCGACAAGCGCGGCGGCGTCAACGGCGCCCGCATCCGTCTCGCCCCGCAGAAGGACTGGGAGGCCAACAACCCGGCCCAGCTGCAGCGCGTGCTCGGCGTGCTCGAGAGCGTGCAGGCGTCGTTCAACGACGGCCGTGCCGACGGCAAGAAGGTCTCGCTGGCCGACCTCCTCGTGCTGGCGGGCAACGCCGGTGTCGAGAAGGCCGCGCGCGACGGCGGCGTCGAGGTGACGGTTCCCTTCCGTCCCGGACGCACCGACGCCACCGCGGAGCAGACCGACGAGCTGTCGTTCAGCCACCTCGAGCCGGTCGCCGACGGGTTCCGCAACTACTACGGCCCGAACGCGTTCCTGCCGGCGGAGCACCACCTGATCGACAAGGCGAACCTGCTGACGCTGAGCGCTCCCGAGATGACCGTGCTCGTCGGTGGCCTTCGCGCCCTGGGAGCGAACTACGACGGATCGTCGTTCGGCGTGTTCACCGAGCGTCCGGGCGTGCTGACGAACGACGTGTTCGTGAAGCTGCTCGACCTCGGCGCCACCTGGAAGCCGCTCGACCCCGGCTCGCACGCCTTCCGCGGCGTGAACGCCGACGGTTCGGAGATCGGCATCGGCACGCGCGTCGACCTGCTGTTCAGCTCCAACTCGGAGTTGCGCGCCATCGCCGAGGTGTACGCCTCGGATGACGCGAGCGAGAAGTTCGTGCGCGACTTCGTCGCCGCCTGGACCAAGGTCACCGAGCTCGACCGCTTCGACCTGCGCTGACCCGCAGCATCCCTGCGAAGGCCCGTCCCGATTCCCCGGGGCGGGCCTTCGTCGTCGCTGCTCGCGCTGGTTCGGGTTCGGGTTCGGGTTGGCAGTTGGGGCCCCAACCTGGGTCTCGTAGGGGCGCGAGCTGCCAGGTGAGCAGGGGCTGCGGGTTTGGGTTGGCAGTTGGTGCCCAAACTTGAGGCTCGAGAGGGCGCGAGCTGCCAGGTGAAGGGGATGCTGCAACGCGGGGCCCGGGGTGGGGCGGGGCTGCGGGTTTGGGTTGGCAGTTGGTGCCCAAACCCGGCTCGGAAGGGGGCGCGAGTTGCCACGTGAGCAGGGGCTGCGGGTTTGGGTTGGCAGTTGGGGCCCCAACCTGGGGCGTGTAGGGGCGCGAGCTGCCAGGTGAAAGGGATGCCGCAACGCGGGGCCCCGGGGTGGGGCGGGGCTGCGGGTTTGGGTTGGCAGTTGGTGCCCAAACTTGAGGCGCGAGAGGGCGCGAGCTGCCAGGTGAAAGGGACGCTGCAACGCGGGCACGGGTAGAGCACGGCTGCGGGTTGGGTCAGAGGCGGCCGGCGGCCTTCAGCGCGAGGTAGTGGTCGGCGATCGCGGGGGGCAGCACGTCGGGCGTCGCGCTGAGGGCGGCGCCGCCGGCGCGACGGATCGCCGCCGCGACCGACTCCGAATCACGCGTGGCGTGCGCGATCGCGGCTTCGCGGTAGACGTCCTCGGCGGTACGCTCAGCCGGCGCAGCCTCGGGTGCATCCTGTGCCGACCCGACGAGAACGGTGGCGCGCTCCGTCAACGATGGCAGGGCTCCGAGGAAACCCCGGGCGGCATCGGGGGCGTCCTGCGCGGTCAGCAGCACCACGAGAGAGGGCCGCGACGTCAGCGCACGCACCTCCGTGAGGACGGCGTTCCAGTCGGTGTCGATGAGCGTCGGCTCGACCGGTGCCATCGCGTCCACGAGGGCAGGCAGCAACCGCGGGCCGTCGATGCCGGTGACCCGCGCGCGCCGAGCACGGTCGAACATGAGCAGATGGACATGGTCGCCGGCACGTTGGGCGAGGGCGCTGAGCAGCAGCGCCGACTCCATCGCGGCATCCAGACGGACACCGTCACCCACGCGCGATGCGCTGGTGCGGCCCGTGTCGATGACGATCACGACGTGTCGATCGCGTTCCGGACGCCAGGTGCGCAGCATCGTCGTCCCGGCGCGGGCGGTCGCACGCCAGTCGATGGAGCGGACGTCGTCACCCCGCACGTATTCGCGCAGGCTGTCGAACTCCGTGCCGCGCCCGCGCACCTGGACGCTCGTGTTGCCGTCGAGCTCGCGCAGCCGGGCGAGCCGCGACGGCAGATGCCGACGCGAGGCGAACGGGGGCAGCACGCGCAGCGCACCCGGTGCCGCGATCACCCGCTGCCGCCCCGCGAGCCCCAGCGGGCCGCGGCTGCGCAGCGCGACGAACGCCGAGCGCAGCTCGCCCCGGCGCCGGGGGAGGAGCGGCATGGCGACAGCTCTCCGCTCACCCGCAGGAAGGTCGACGGCGGCGCGCGCGTCGCCGGCACCGGCGGTCGGCTGCCAGCCGTCGCGAAGGAGACCACGGATGCCGCGGGCTCCAGGATTGCGCAACAGGATGCTCGTCTCGACGGGCTCGCCCGCCCGCGCGCGTGAGGGGATGCGACGCTCGATCTCAACGGTGCGCAGCGGTCCGGCGGCTATGACGTCGACGGTGGCGAGGACGAGGCACAGCCCGATCCACGCGAGCGCCGCCCACGCCGCATCGAGCCCCGCCGCGGGGGCGAGCACGACGGGCACGACGCCGGCGGCGACGAGCAGCACGAACAGGCCGGAGAGGTACACGACGCCTCAGATCGGGACGCGGGTCTGCTGCAGCACGGAGCTGAGGATCGTGTCCGCGGAGACGCCCTCGATCTCGGCGTCCGGGCGCAGCTGCAGCCGGTGGCGCCACGCGGGAACGAGCATCGTCTGCACGTGGTCCGGCGTGATCGCCGGGTAGCCGCCCAGCCAGGCCCACGCCTTGGCGGCGGCGAGCAGCGCGGTCGCGGCACGCGGGCTCGCGCCCAGCTGGACCGAGGGGGACTGCCGGGTCGCCCGGGCGAGATCCACGACGTAGCCGAGGACGTCGTCGGAAACCGCCACAGCGGCCGCGGCCTGCTGGGCGGCGCGGATCTCGGCGGCGGTGACGACCGCCGACACGCCCGCGCTCTCGAGGGATCCGGGTCGGAAGCCGTCGGCGTGGCGGCGCAGCACGGCGATCTCGTCGTCGCGCGCGGGCAGGTCGATCACGAGCTTGAGGAGGAAGCGGTCGAGCTGGGCCTCGGGCAGGGTGTAGGTGCCCTCGTGCTCGACCGGGTTCTGCGTCGCGGCGACGAGGAACGGATCGGGCAGCGGACGCGAGACGCCGTCGGCCGAGACCTGGCGCTCCTCCATGGCCTCGAGCAACGCGGCCTGCGTCTTCGGCGGCGTGCGGTTGATCTCGTCGGCGAGCAGCACATTGGTGAAGACGGGTCCGGAACGGAACTCGAACTCCCCGGCGCGGGCGTCGTAGACGAGCGATCCGGTGACGTCGCCCGGCATGAGGTCGGGGGTGAACTGGATGCGGGCGGTGTCGAGGCCGACCGCTCGGCTGAAGGTGCGCACGAGCAGCGTCTTGGCGACGCCGGGCACGCCCTCGAGCAGCACGTGTCCGCGGCCGAGAAGCGCGATCAGGAGGCCCGTGACGGCCCCGTCCTGTCCGACGACGGCCTTGCCGACCTCGAGCCGGACGCGGTTCATCGCCTCGCGCAGGTCGCCGGGTGCGGTCTCGCTCATGGGGTGTTCCTTTCGGGACGGACGGATCGGAGGACTGCTGCTTCCACCTCGCGCAGACGGTCGGCGGCGTCGACGAGGTCGCGATCGTTACGGGGGAGGTCATCGAGCAGGATGCCGCGGACGCGCGCGCGATCGTCTCCGATGCGGCTCGCCGCGGCATCGGCGATCGCGCCGGCGTCTGCGGCGCCGAGTCCCAGCAGTCGCGCGATGCGGCGCAACGTCTCGCGGCGGAGCTGGTCGAGCGCGTGCACGGGGTCGGCTGACGCGGCGTACAGGCGTGCCCGCCCCTCGGTGGTCTCGGACGCGCGGACGGTGACGGGCAGATTCTCCGCCACGAGCGGGCCGAAGCGCCGGCCCCGCCAGATGGCGGCCGCGACGGCCGAGGCGACGAGCAGGAGAATCGACGGCGTCACCCAGGGAGGCGTGAGCTCACCCAGCGACGGCGCGGCGGTGAGGGAACCGTCACCGATGGACGGCAGGTACCACACGACAGTGCCGGTGCCGCCCAGCAGATTCAGGCCGAGCGCGGCGTTGCCCGCTTCGGCGAGCCGTTGGTTGACCAGCAGCGCGGTCGCGTCCAGAGCGACGACGGTGTCGGCGCCGCGGTCCGAGACGATGAGGCCGTAGCCGTCGCCGGCCGCGTAACAGGTGCGGTCTGCCCCCTCTCCGCTGAACACCTCGCCCGGCCGGACCGGTCCGCTGACGGCGGCGGCGGGCAGGTCGCACGAGGGTGCGGCGGCTGAGCCGTCGCCGAAGCCGGCACTGCGCGGGTCTCCGAGGAGCACACGCAGATCGCGCGTGCGTGGCTCGAGCAGGACGACGCCGGAGGCGGCATCCCGCAACTCCCGGAGGTCGTCGTCGTCGAGGGGTGCGGTGTCGGCTATCGCGAGCGTCGCGTCGCCGCCCTCGAGCGCCTGGAGGGCTGCCGTGCGGTCGCGGGCGATCTCGACCTCGACGCCGCGATCGCGCAGCAGTTCGGCCAGTGCGCGCGAGCCCTCCGGCCCCGCGGCCTCCGGATCGAGGAGGCCCTGTGCCGGCATGGTGTTGATGCCGGCGATGGCGGCGACGGCGAGGCCGGCGACGAGAAGGCCGGCGGTCACGGTCGCCCAGCCGAGCACCGAGCGCGATCGACGGGCGACGGGCGGCGTCGCGACCCCCGCGCTCATACGGGCACCTCGACCCGCGCGCCGGCCAGTCGCTCATCGAGGGCGCGCACGGCGGCGTAGCCCTCGGCTGTTCCCGGGCGTCGAAGGTAGCGAACGTCGTCGAAGGTCCGCGCCACCGCTTCGAGCTCCACGCTCTCTGCCGGGAAGGCGCGCCCCGCCTCAGCAGCGAAGCGATGCACGGTCGTGCCCGGGGCCGGGTCGACGATCGTCCGCTCGGCGAGTCCACGGGCGAGCGCACGCATCCGCAGCACGATGGCTTCGTCCCACGCGCTGCGGCGCGCGGCATCCTCGGCGTCCGAGCGCAGCTGAGCGGCGCTTCTCGTCTCGTCGTCACCGAAGAGCGGCACGCTCGCGCGCGAGCGGACGACCGCGCGGGGACGCCCCCAGATGAGGATCGCCACGGCGACCAGCACCAGCAGCACCACGATCGCGCCGACCGCGAGCCACGGGCCGAGCGTCGCGGGTACCTGCCCGCTGAAGAGAGCCGCGAAGAAGTCGACGACGCCGCGCGCGAAGCGGTCGATCGGGGTGGGCTCGGCTTCCTGGTACGCGGTCTTCGACAGTTCCTCTTCCGCCCATCGACGGGCTTCGTCCGGGTCGGGCGCGATCGGGGTGGCGAAGAGCCTCATGCGCGGTCAGCGCCCGGAGCGGTCCAGTCGGTCGACGACGGGCGGTCCGCCGGTGCGACGGGGGGCTCGGCTGCCGCGGCGGGCTGTTGCGGCGCGGGCGATCCGGCGGGCGGGGACTGAACGGGCTGATAGCCGGGGTACTGTGTGGGCGGCGGCGGGTAGCCCGGCTGCGTGCCGGCATAGGCCCCGGGTGGCTGCCAGCGTCCGTCCATCGCGCGTCCCACGTTTCGCCGATACGGATCGGGCGCGGGCGTGCCGGCATCGCGCTGATCGATGTACGCCGACAGATCGAGGTCGAGTCCCTCGCGGCGCATCCGGCAGTCGATGTAGACGAGCGCGCCGGCGGTCGACTGGACGATGACCGCGATGGTCTGGATGAGGGTGACGAACGCCTGGGCGAACAGCGTGCCGACGAGCAGGGCGATGATCTGGCCGGGTTCGGGGTCGCCGGTCGGAGTGATGACCGATGTCAGCCCCATCGTGACGAACGAGAAGGGCACGCTGATGACCTGCGCGAGGATGCCGAAGCTCATCGAGATGATGACGATGATCCCGAGCGTCGGCCAGAACCGGCCGCGGGTGAGCCGCCAGGATCGCCCGATCGCCCCGAAGACGCTCGCCTGCTCGAGGACGATGACCGAGGGCACCAGCAGCAGCTTCGTGCTCAGCCACAGGCTGAGCGGTATCGCCGACAGGGCCAGGAGGATGGCGAGGACGATCGCCGCCGGCCCCACGCTCACGGCGAGCCCGATGACGCCCGCGGCGAGGACGCCGATGACGACGGCCACGATGAGGAAGACCAGAGCGGAGTATGCGATCAGTCGCCACGCCACCGGCTTCACCCGCCGCCACAGCGCGCCGAGCGTGTGCTTCTCGGCGACGACGGCATGGGCCACCTCGCTGACCACGACGCCTTGCACGAGTACGCCGAGCGCGCCGGAGGCCAGCGACAGCACCAGCGCCGTCGCCCCGCTGATCGCGATGGACCCGGCCAGGACCGTCTCGAACTCGTCGGTGCCGGGGCGCAGCGACGCGAGTCGGCCGAAGGTCGCGAAGCCCACCGCGACGATGCCCGCGGTGGCGACGAGGATCGCGACCGTCTGCACGACCAGCGCGAAGCCCAGCAGCACCTTGGGGTTCTGCCGTAGGGCGGAGAACGAACGGCCCAGGATCACCCCGAACGAGAGTGGATGAAGCGGGATGATGCCGGGACGCGGCGCCGGCGTCCACGCGGGGTATGACGTCACGATGCACTCCTGGAACAGTCGGCTCGGTCGAACCCATCGTGTCACACGAGGGCGCGGCATCCGGAGTCGCGGGTCCGTGGGTCGGGTACGGTGAATACGCGCACGTCGCGCGCGAGCCCGAGCCGAAAGACGAACGCCGCCCATGACTTCTCGCATCCTGGTGGTCGATGACGACACCGCACTGGCGGAGATGATCGGCATCGTGCTGCGCACCGAGGGGTTCGACACCGTCTTCTGCGCCGACGGCGCGGCGGCTGTCGAGACCTGGCGCACCGAGAAATCCGACCTCATCCTCCTCGACCTCATGCTCCCCGGCGTGGACGGCATCGAGATCTGCACGCAGGTGCGTGCGGAGTCGGGCGTGCCGATCATCATGCTGACCGCGCGCACCGACACGGCCGACGTCGTGCGCGGGCTCGAGTCGGGCGCCGATGACTACATCGTCAAGCCGTTCAATCCCAAGGAGCTCGTCGCCCGCATCCGCACGCGCCTGCGCCCCGCGGTCGCGTCGGCCTCCGAGTCGCTGCGCATCGGCGATCTCGTCGTCGACGTCGAGGGCCACGAGGTCCGGCGCGGCAGCGACGCCATCGCGCTGACGCCGCTGGAGTTCGAGCTGCTCGTCGCGCTCGCCTCGAAGCCGCAGCAGGTCTTCTCGCGCGAGATGCTCCTCGAGCAGGTGTGGGGCTACCACTACAAGGCCGACACGCGGCTCGTGAACGTGCATGTGCAGCGGCTGCGGGCGAAGGTCGAGATCGACCCCGACAACCCGCGCATCGTGACGACCGTCCGCGGCGTCGGCTATCGCGCCGGCGCCGTCATCTGACGCTCCGATGCCCATCCGCACCGTCACGACGGCGACGGTCGCGACGCACGGCTGGCGGTCCTGGGGGCGGCGGCTCGCCCGGACCTGGCGACGATCGCTGCGGTTCCGCACCGTCGCGATCACGCTGGGTGCCACGGCGCTGACGATCACCGTGGCGCTGGTGTGGATGTCGCTGGCGATTCAGAACGACCTCTTCGAGTCGCGCACCTCGCAACTCCTCGGAGAGGCTCAGCGCGCGACCCAGTCGGCGCAGGCGACCCTGGATGCCGCCGAGGTCGGGGGCGATGTCGTCGCGGTCGACAACCTGATGGAGAGCGTGCGCACGTCCATCCAGCGGCAGTCCTCGACCGATCGCATCGCCGCCTTCCGGATCTCCTCGGAACCGTCCGCCATCGCGCCGCAGGACTTCGACTCGGCGGGTCTCCCGGCCGACCGCATCAGCGACGCGCTTCGCGCACAGGTGCAGAGCGACGACGAGCTGCAGTGGTGGCAGCCCGTCGGCTTCGCCGTCTCCGGCGGCGGGCAGGTGCCCGGCATCGTCGTCGGGCAGCAGATCGTGCTGCCGGAGGTAGGCGCCTACGAGCTGTATCTCGGGTACGACCTCGCCAGCGAGGCCCAGACGCTCGGCTTCGTCCAGATCACGCTGTGGATCGTCGGCGTGGGGCTGGTCGTCCTCATCGGCGCGATCTCGTGGATCGTGCTGCGCTCGGTCACCGAGCCGATCGCCCAGGCCGCCGAGAGCAGCTCGCGACTGGCGGCGGGAGACCTCGCGGTGCGGCTGCAGGTGCGCGGCGAGGACGAGTTCGCGACCCTCGGACGGTCCTTCAACGCGATGGCCGACAGCATCGAGTCCCAGATCAAGGAGCTGGCGGAGCTCTCGCAGGTTCAGCAGCGCTTCGTATCGGATGTCTCGCACGAGTTGCGCACGCCGCTGACGACGATCCGGCTGGCCTCCGACATGCTGAACGATCGGCGCGAGGAGTTCGATCCGGTGGCGGCGCGCGCCGCGGAGCTGCTGCACGACCAGGTGCACCGGTTCGAGGTGCTGCTGACCGATCTGCTCGAGATCAGCCGTTACGACGCGGGCTCGGTGCAGCTCGAGAGCGAGCCGACGAGCATGACGCAGCTCGCGGAGGATGTCATCGCATCGATGGAGCAGCTCGCGGAGCAGCACGGCAGCGACGTGCGCCTCGTGGCACCCGGGGGCTACTCGCCCGTGGAGATGGACCCGCGACGCGTGCGCAGGATCGTCCGCAACCTGCTGGGCAACGCGATCGAGCACGGCGAAGGCCGACCGATCGTCGTCAGCGTCGACAGCGATGCCCGAGCGGTCGCGATCGGCGTGCGCGACTACGGCCTCGGGATGCGCCCGGCCGACGCCGAGCGCGTCTTCGACCGTTTCTGGCGCGCCGATCCGTCACGCAAGCGCACCATCGGGGGCACCGGCCTGGGGCTCTCGATCGCCCTCGGCGACGCGCGGCTCCACGGCGGCACCCTGGCGGTGTGGTCCGAGCTCGGGCGCGGAACGAATTTCGTGCTCACCATCCCTCGACGCAGCGAGCCGCTCGACGGGCACTCCCCGCTCCCGGTCGATCCCGGTGAGGATGGCGTACCCTTCGACGACCTGGGCCTGACCCAGCCGATCTCCCTTCCTCGTTCCGCGAAAGGCTCGTCGTGATGCGTCTGCGCCCGGTCGCCGCCGTCCTGGGGATGCTGTTCGTGCTGCTGCTCGCGGGCTGCACGGGGCTGCCGACCTCTGGTCCGGTCGTCGCGGGCGCCCCGATCAATCAGGAAGCCGGCTCGGTCGACTTCTCGTTCCTGCCCGACGATCCGCCCCCGGGAGCAACGCCGCAGCAGATCGTCGCGGGCTTCCTCGCGGCCGGGTCGGGGCCTCGGGACGACTGGGGGACCGCCCGGCAGTTCCTCGCACCGGACTTCCGATCGTCGTGGCAGCCGACCGCGCGCGCCACGATCGACCTTCCCGGCGAACGGGTGTACACCGTCGCCGGCGACGGGACCGTCACGGTCTCCATCACCCCTGAGGCCGCGGTCGACGCGTCCGGCGCGCTGTCGGTGACCGACGGCGGATCCATGCCGCTCGACTTCGCTCTCGTCGAGGTGGACGGCGAGTGGCGCATCTCGGACGCCCCCGACGGCGTCGTGCTCGACCGCGCCCGGTTCCAAGCGGTCTTCCGCGAATACTCCGTGATGTACTTCGATCGCTCGTGGACGTATCTCGTGCCCGATCGTCGCTGGTTTCCGGCGACCAACGCGGCCACCCACATCACCGAGGCCCTCATCGACGGCGACCCGAGCCCGTGGCTGTCCGGCGCGGTGTACTCGGCGTTCCCCGAGAGCCTCGAGCTCGCGACCCGCGCGGTTCCGCTCGAGGGGGGCGTTGCGCAGGTGCCGCTGTCGCAGTCTGCGCTCGCGATCGTGCCCGAGACCCGCAACCGGATGCAGGCGCAGCTCGACGCGAGCCTCCAGTCCGCCGGCATCCGCGGCGCCCAGATGTCGGTCGACGGCGAGCCCGTCGCTGCGCAGGCGGTGGACGTCCGTCCTATCCGCGTCGACGTCCGACCCGCCGTGCTCACCGAAGACGCTTTCGGGTTCCTCTCCGGCTCCGAGATCGAGCCGCTGCCCGGGCTGTCGACCGTCATCCCCGACCTCGACCCCGAGTCGATCCAGGTGGGGACCGACCGGAGTGCGGCCGCTGTGCGCACGGCCGCCGGTGCCGTCGTGCGCGCGCGCGATGACGCCACCTTCGAGATCGTCGACGAGCGGGCGGGCCTGATCGACCCCACGATCGATCCGCAGGGATTCATCTGGAGCGTTCCCGCCAGTGCGCCGTCGGGACTGACGGCGACCGGGGCGGACGGAACGGTCGTCTCCATCGCGAACGCCTGGCCGGGCGCATCGCAGATCTCGAGCATCGAGGTGTCACGGGACGGAACGCGCATCGCCGCCCTGGTTCGCGACGGCTCGCGCCCGGCGCTGTGGATCGCCGGCATCCTCCGCGACGACGACGGCTCGCCCGTCGGGCTCGGCGATCGTGAAACCGTGACCCAGCTGCCGGGTACGGGCATCGACGCGAGCTGGGTCGACGGTTCGACCATCGCGGTCCTCGCCGAGGACGGCGACGCCGATGTCGTCATCTCGCAGTCGGTGGGCGGGTTCGGCGAGCGGATCACGGCGCCGGCGGGGCCGGTCGCCATCGCAGCGACGAATCAGTTGCGCGCCGTGCGGCTGCTCGACGGCGAGGGCGTGCTCTACGCGCAGAAGGGCCAGGCCTGGCCGACGGTCGCGGGCGGCATCCGGGTGCTCGCCAGCCAACAGGGTTCGCCGCGCTGACTCCTCCCCACCGACCGTGTCGGCGCTCTCTTCCACAACGGGGAGGTTCGGTGCCAGGGGCGACGCGAGCGCCTCGACAGCATGGAAGCGTGCAGCCGATCGCCTCCCATCCCGAGTCCTGGCGAGAACACCTCGCGGACGCGCTCGACCTCCTGATGCCCGTCTGGTGCGCCGGATGCGACGCACCGGGACGCGCGCTCTGCGCGACGTGCGTCGCGGAGCTCCCGCGGCCGCGCCGGCGCGATGCCGACGGTCTCGACGTCCGGAGCCTCGCGCGGTACGAGGGCGCTGCGGCACGCATCATCCGAGCGCTCAAGGAAGACGGCCGCACCGGATTGTGCCGCCCCCTCGGCCGTCTGGTGGCAGGCCTCGTCCGCGATGCGGGGTGGGAGGACGCCGTGCTCGTTCCCGTTCCGCCGTCTCGGGCGGCCCTACGACGACGGGGGTACGCCGTGCCCGAGATGATCGCACGGCACGGCGACGTCCGCACGGCACGTCGGCTCCGCGTGCGCGGCCGCGTCCTCGATCAGCGCCGCCTCGACCGCGCCGAGCGGCAGCGGAATGTCGCGGGCTCGTTCGTGGCACGGCCCGGGACGACGGCCGCTGTCATCGTCGACGACGTCATGACCACCGGGGCGACGCTGCGCGAGGCGCAGCGTGCGCTCCGCGAGGCCGGCTCACGCGTCGTCGGCGCCGTCGTGCTCGCGGACACGCCCTTGCGGATGACGGTCGGAGATATTCCTGGCGGTTCATGAGTGACATTGCTCGCTCGCCGCACTAGCGTGGGGGAGACCAAGGCGAACGAAGGTCCGCCCTTGAACCGGGCGGACCGGAGCAAGGAGGTCAGGATGGAAACCAGCATCGTCGGCGTGGGAGTCGGGATCACGGATCGCTTCCGCACGGTGGCTGAAGAGAAGTCCAGTCGCATCGAGACGCTCGCACCCCGTGCGCAGCGCCTCGACATCAAGGTCACGCATCACGCCTACCGCAACGGGCGCATGGATGATGAGACCGTCGAACTGACCCTCACCGGAAAGGGACCGATCGTTCGGGCCGAGGCCACGGACGGCGACAAGTTCGTCGCCCTCGACCTCGCGGTCGACAAGCTCGTAGAGCAGGTGCGTCGCGCCAAGGACAAGCGGGTCGACGCGCGGAACCACCCCCGAGGGGCCAAGCTCGACAAGGGAACCGGAGCCCTGGAAGGCATCGACGTCGAACCGGCGTCGGTCGACGTCCTGCGCGCCGTGGCGACGGGCGAGGTGCCCGTCATCGGCGACTCGGCGGAGGAAGAGGACTACACGCCCGTCGTTATCCGCACGAAGGAGTTCGGTGCTGAATGGATGACCGTCGAGGAAGCCGTCGACCGGATGGAGCTCGTGGGCCACGACTTCTTCCTGTTCATCAACGCGCGCACCGACCACCCGAGCGTCGTGTATCGCCGCAAGGGCTGGGACTACGGTGTCATCTCGCTGACCGCAGCCGCCCCGCCGGAGGCCGAGCTGGCGTCCTGACCTGAGGACGACGACGGGGGCGGGTGCCATCACGGCATCCGCCCCCGTCGTGTGCCGGTCGAAACCGGGCCGTCAGTCGAACATGCCGTCGAGCATGCTGCCGATCACGAGACCGCCCAGGATGCCGCCGACCATGTTGCCGCCGCTGCCGCGACCGCCCCAGCCGCCGCCGTATCCTCCGGGGCCGCCCCAGCCGTCGTTCGGGCGCGAGCCGTCGATGTCGCGCTGGGCGAGCTGCAGGGCTTCGCCGGCGAGAGCGGCGCAGCGCCGCGCGTCGGCCAGCGCCTTCTCGCGATCGTCCTCGGGGATCGGACCGACCGGGGCGAGCCCGAGTCGCAGGCTCTCGGCCTCGGCCAGTCGCGTGCGCGCGTCCGCACCGATCCAGCCGCGGTGTCCGGCGATGACGCTGCGCGCGACGGACAGCTGTCGGTCGGCGTCGTCGATGGCGTGTCGCACGTGGCTCTCGGGCGGGATCGGGCGGGCCGCCCGCTCGCGGGCGGTGTCGACGGCGACGTCCAGCGCGGCGTTCTTCTCGCGGAGCATCGACAGCTCGGCGAACGGGTCGCCCTTCGAACCGGCGGGGCTGACGCGGGTCAGCGCCTGCTGGAGCTCCGCCATCGCGGTGGTGACCGCCGGGGTCTGCGGTGCCGTCCGCGCGGCGACGAGGTCGTCACGCGAGTCGGCCACGACATCGGCGAGCGTCGACTGCGCTCGCAGCGCTTCGACCTCGAAGTCGTCGACCGCGTCGAGCAGCGTGCGCGCGCGGCGCACCGCTTCGGTCGCCGTCTCCAGCGCGATGTTGGCCGGCCCGCGCTCGCCGGCAGCACGCCGGCGCTCGGCGACATCCGCCCCGTGCTCGGCGAACTCGAGGAGTCCGGCGGCCTCGTCCGCGTTCCCGCTGACCCGGTTGAGCGCGTCGGGGTGATAGCGGCTCGAGACCCGGTCGATGACGGCGCGTGCGGGGTCGATGCGCTCGCGCAGAGTGGCGACGTCGGCGCGGATGCCGGCGAGGATCTCGGGCGCCCGCCGCGCGCGCTCGATCGCCTCCGACAGGGCCGATACACGGTCGTCGAGCAGATCCTGAGCCCACTCGCACAGCTGGACGATGCGCGCGTTGCGCGTGCGCACCTCTTCCGGCGTGTCGGGGATCTCGTCGTGGTTGAGCTGCTTGAGGTGGAACGCCTCGCCGAGGTGGTGGCGCACGGCGGCGATGGCCTCGCGTAGAGGAGCCGTGGCCTCCTCGCCGAGCTCGGCCTCGGCGAAGACCATCTCGTCGCTCGTGACGCGCAGGCGCTCGTCCGCCCCGACGAGGGCGATGTCGGCCTCGCGTGCCAGGTTCGCGTCCGCGTCCGCGACGTCCTGCTGTTCCCGCTTGCGTCTGCCCCAGAATCCAGCCATGTTCCGATCCTAGGTCTCGGCGGTCGGCGGAGGAGGGGATGTCGTCGTCTCTCGCAGGCGACGCCAAGGTCACGGGCCGATAACATGGCTCCATATGCCCGTGCGTACGCGCGGGCGCGGCCGACGTGGCGTCGGCGCACCCGACAGATGGAGATCCGCTGTGGCCAACCCTCTCGAGAAACTGCTCCGCGCCGGTGAGGGCCGTGTGCTGCGCCGCCTGCAGCAGATCGTCAAGGCCGTGGGCGCGCTCGAAGAGGACTACGCCCGCCTCACCGACGACGAGCTGCGGAACGAGACCGCCGAGCTCCGCGCGCGTCACGAGGCCGGCGAGACGCTCGACCGGCTGATGCCGGAGGCGTTCGCCGCGGTCCGCGAGGCCGCCAAGCGCACGCTGGGTCAGCGCCCCTACGACGTGCAGGTCATGGGCGGTGCGGCCCTCCACCTCGGGAACATCGCCGAGATGAAGACCGGTGAGGGCAAGACGCTGACGGCCACCTTCGCGGCCTACCTGAACGCCATCGCGGGCAAGGGCGTCCACGTCATCACCGTCAACGACTTCCTCGCCTCGTACCAGTCCGAGCTCATGGGTCGCGTCTATCGCGCGCTCGGCATGACGACGGGGACGATCGTCTCGGGTCAGACCCCCGAGGTCCGACGTGAGCAGTACGCGGCCGACATCACGTACGGCACCAACAACGAGTTCGGGTTCGACTACCTGCGCGACAACATGGCGTGGCGCCGCGAAGACCTCGTGCAGCGCGGCCACTTCTTCGCGGTCGTCGACGAGGTCGACTCCATCCTCATCGACGAGGCCCGGACCCCGCTCATCATCTCGGGGCCGTCGTCGGGGGAGGCGAACCGCTGGTTCGTGGAGTTCGCGCGCGTCGCCCTCACCCTCGAACCGGGTGTCGACTACGAGGTCGACGAGAAGAAGCGCACCGTCGGAGTGCTCGAGCCCGGTATCGAGAAGGTCGAGGACTACCTCGGCATCGACAACCTCTATGAGTCGGCGAACACCCCGCTCATCTCGTTCCTGAACAACTCGATCAAGGCGCGGGCCCTGTTCAAGCGCGACACCGATTACGTCGTGATGAACGGCGAGGTCATGATCGTCGACGAGCACACGGGCCGTATCCTCGTCGGCCGCCGCTACAACGAGGGCATCCACCAGGCCATCGAGGCGAAGGAAGGCGTTCCGGTCAAGGCCGAGAACCAGACGCTGGCCACCGTCACGCTGCAGAACTACTTCCGCCTCTACGACAAGCTCTCGGGCATGACCGGTACCGCCGAGACCGAGGCGGCCGAGTTCATGTCGACCTACAAGCTCGGCGTCGTCCCGATCCCGACGAACAAGCCGATGATCCGCAAGGACCAGCCCGATCTCGTCTACAAGAACGAGACCGCGAAGTTCGCGCAGGTGGTCGAGGACATCGTCGAGCGTCACGCGACGGGTCAGCCGGTGCTCGTGGGCACGACGAGCGTCGAGAAGAGCGAGTACCTCTCGCGCCTGCTCGCGAAGAAGGGCGTCAAGCACGAGGTCCTCAACGCCAAGAACCACGCCCGTGAGGCCGAGGTCGTCGCCCGCGCCGGCCGCCTGGGCGCCGTCACGGTCGCGACCAACATGGCCGGTCGCGGTACCGACGTCATGCTCGGCGGCAACGCGGAGTTCCTCGCCGTCCAGGAGATGAAGTCGCGCGGGCTCGACCCCGTCGAGACCCCGGAGGAGTACGAGGCCGCGTGGGACGAGGTCTTCGCGTCGGTCCGCGAGACCGTCGCCGAAGAGGCCGAGAAGGTCGTCGCAGCCGGTGGTCTGTACGTCCTCGGCACGGAGCGTCACGAGTCGCGCCGCATCGACAACCAGCTGCGCGGTCGTTCGGGCCGTCAGGGCGACCCCGGTGAGAGCCGGTTCTACCTGTCGCTGACGGACGACCTGATGCGTCTGTTCCAGTCGGGCGCGGCCGAGGCGATCCTCGCGCGGACGAATTTCCCCGAGGACGTCGCGATCGAGTCGTCGATGGTCTCGCGGGCGATCAAGAGCGCGCAGGCGCAGGTCGAGGCGCGCAACGCCGAGATCCGCAAGAACGTCCTCAAGTACGACGACGTCCTCAACCGTCAGCGTGAGGCGATCTACGCCGACCGCCGCCAGGTGCTCCACGGCGACGACCTGTCGGAGCGCGTGCAGCACTTCATCGAAGACGCCATCAGTGCCGTCATCGACGACCACACATCGTCGGGCCACACCGAGAGCTGGGACTTCGACGCTCTGTGGACCGAGCTGAAGACGCTCTACCCCGTGGGTGTCACGATCGACGAGGTCGTCGCGGAAGCGGGGAACAAGGGGCGGATCACCGCCGAGGTGCTCAAGCGCGAGCTGCTCTCCGACGCGAAGATCGCCTACCAGAACCGCGAGGAGGCGCTCGGCGAACCCGCTATGCGTGAGCTCGAGCGGCGCGTCGTGCTGCAGGTGCTCGACCGCCGCTGGCGCGACCACCTCTACGAGATGGACTACCTCAAGGACGGCATCGGCCTGCGGGCCATGGCTCAGCGCGACCCGCTCATCGAGTATCAGCGCGAAGGCTACGAGATGTTCCAGTCGATGATGAGCCAGATCAAGGAGGAGTCGGTCGGCTTCCTCTACAACCTCGAGGTCGAGGTGCGCTCCGCCGAGAGCGGCGAGGTCGACGCCAAGGGGCTCACCCCGACGCCCGTCGAGACGCAGAAGCTCGAATACTCCGCCCCGAGCGACACCGGATCGGGCGAGGTCGAGGTACGCAACGACCGCGGTCAGGTGCAGAAGAGCGCCACGGCGAAGGCCCGTCAGCACGCCGCGGAGCAGGAGGCGCCCGCCGACGCACCGCGCGGCGCGTTCGGCCAGAAGACAGGCACGGCCGAGGACGCCGGCGACGCGGGCAACCGCGCCGCACGACGCGCCGCAGGCAAGAAGAAGTGATCCGGCGAGCGGGCCACGCATCGTCGATCGGCCCGCTCGACCCCCGGATATCCTGATCGGATGAACCGCCGAATCCTCGATCAGTCATCGAAGCTCAAGGACGTCCTGTACGAGATTCGCGGCAGCGCCTTGGCCGAGGCCGACCGACTGGAGGCCGACGGCCACAGGGTGCTCAAGCTCAACACCGGTAACCCCGCCATCTTCGGGTTCGAGGCCCCCTTCCAGATCGTCCGCGACATGATCGAGTCGGTGCCCAACGCGCACGGCTACAGCGACAGCCGCGGCATCCTCTCCGCGCGGCGCGCCGTCGTCTCGCGGTACGAGGAGGTTCCCGGGTTCCCGCACGTCGATCCCGACGATGTCTACCTCGGGAACGGCGTCTCCGAGCTCATCACGATGACGATGCAGGCTCTCCTCGACGAGGGCGACGAGGTGCTGATCCCAGCGCCCGATTATCCGCTGTGGACCGCCATGACGAGCCTCGGCGGCGGCAAGCCCGTGCACTACCTGTGCGACGCGACACAGGGCTGGGAGCCCGACCTCGACGACATCCGCTCGAAGGTGACCCCGCAGACGAAGGCGATCGTCGTCATCAACCCGAACAACCCCACGGGCGCGGTCTACAGCCGCGAGGTACTCGAAGGCATCGTGCAGATCGCCCGTGAGAACTCGCTCCTTCTGCTCTCGGACGAGATCTACGACCGGATCCTCTACGACGAGGCGACCCACATCCCGCTGGCGACGCTCGCTCCCGATCTCCTCTGCCTGACCTTCAACGGCCTCTCCAAGACGTACCGCGTCGCCGGATACCGGTCGGGCTGGCTCGTCATCACCGGGCCCAAGGCGCACGCGAAGGGCTTCCTCGAGGGCATCCAGCTGCTCGCATCCACGCGGCTGTGCCCGAACGTGCCGGCGCAGTTCGCGGTTCAGGCGGCGCTGTCGGGCGTGCAGTCGATCGAGGCGCTCATCGCCCCGTCGGGGCGGTTGCACGAGCAGCGGGATGCCGCATGGCAGGGTCTCGAGAGCATCCCCGGCGTGACCTGTCACAAGCCCGAGGGCGCGCTGTACGCCTTCCCGCGCCTCGACCCCGAGGTCTACGACATCCATGACGACGGCAAGCTCGTCTACGACTTCCTCGTCGCGGAACACGTGCTGCTGGTGCAGGGAACCGGCTTCAACTGGCCCGATCCGGATCACCTGCGCATCGTCACGCTGCCCGAGGCGCGCGTGCTGACCGAGGCGATCGAGCGGCTGGGCAACTTCCTCTCGTCGTACAAGCAGTAGCCCGTCACAGCAGGGCGAGCGACGTCGCGCGCCACCGCCCGTCGAGGCCTTCGAGCCGGAGCGCGACGGCCCGCGTCCGATGCGGAGTGGTGACGACCACCGTGCCCTCGACGACGCCGTCCGCCGGCTCGCACGTGCGGACCGAGACGATCGAGTGGACGGGCCGCGCCGGCGTCACCTGTCGGGCACTGCGTGCACGCGCCGCGAGATTCGCGCGCGTGACGAGAACGCGGAAAGCGTCCTCGCTCAGCCACCGAGCGAGCTGCTCGACCTCGCGCACTCCCGCCAGCACCTCGAGGACCCCGCGGGTCAGGTTGCGGATCAGCGGCTCGGGATCGGGCAGATCTGTCGTCGACGTCGGCTGCGCTGCGAAGTACTCGGCGACGTCGAGCGAGGACCCGATGCGGGGGTACCGGCGGGGTTGGTTCGCGCTCATCGACGTCATCGCACGCTCCTCCTTCCATCGGCTGTGTCAACGCCGACGAGTACAGCACACCGCCGAATCTGGCCGGATGAGAATCCTCCAACCTGTGGAGAGCGCCCTCGGGGTGCGCCGCGTCACCGCTAGCCTCACGGGGTGCGATGGCAGCGGTTCTTCGAGGATCTCGAACACCAGCTCGACTCCGAGTGGGAGGCCGAGCGAGCGGCGCTCGACACCGAGGCCGAGCGGTTGCGACTCTCGCGGCTGACTCTGCGCGAGCGGCTTCAGGAATCGATCGGCGCAGAGGTGACCGTCGATGTGGCCGCCGGTGATCCGATCCGCGGCCGCCTGACGGGGGTGGGAGCCGACTGGGTGGGCCTGGACCGCGCGGACGGCCCCGGTGCCGCCGTCGTGCCCTTCGCCGCTGCGTCGTCGGTCGTCCTCGCGGAACCTGATCTGCTCCGCAGCGCGCGTCCCGCGGGACGCGGCTCGGCGCTGTCGGAACGGATGACGCTCGGGTTCGTGCTGCGTGACCTGGCGCGCCGTCGCGTCCCCGTGCACATCGTGGTCGCGGGCGGAAAGACCTGGGCGGGGACGATCGATCGCGCAGGCGCCGACCACCTCGATCTCGCGCTGCACGACGCAGCTGAGCCGCGGCGACCGAGCGCTGTCACGGGGCACCGGATGATCGCCTATTCGGCTATGCGGGTCCTGCACCTGCAGAGCGGCCACGGCTGAGAAGTCAGTCGCTGCGGTTCCGCCGCCCCCACAGCTCGGGGAAGCTGGCGACCTGCGACTGCTGCCACAGGGCGGCGCGGCGGGCGTCCTCGACTTGCGCGTCGAGGTAATCCTCGACGCTGGACGACTCGATCCGCCAGCGGGGCGGTGTTCCGACCTTCGCTCCGACGAGACGACCCTCGACGGTGAGCGCGACCACTTCGTCGACCTCGATCTGCAGCACCTCCGCGACCTGGGAAGGCGTCAGGAAGCGCGCGCTGTCGGGCGTGGCGGGCATGGTCCCATTATCCGCGGGCGAATGTTCGCCCGCTCGGCTCTTGACAGCCCTGTGGACAACCAGCACGGCCGTGGCACCGCCTCGCCCACGATGGTGGCATGGTCGCACGAACCTCGTTCCGTAACCGCATCCGTCGCGCCGACGCACGCGTCATCATCGGCGTCGTCCTCGTGTCGATCTCCGTCGCGGGGGTCTGGGCCGCGGTGTCAGCGGCGCGGCAGACGTCGGCGGTCCTGACCGCGGCGCGGACCATCGTCGTCGGCGAGACCGTCGAGGCTGCCGATCTGCGCGTCGTGGAGGTGGCGCTCGGATCGGCTGACGACATCTATGCCGCACCGGGTGCGCTCGAGCCGGGCGGTGTCGCGACGCGGACGATCCCCGCCGGCGAGTTCGTGCCGCGCGCCGCAGTCGCATCACCGGACAACGTCGAGGTGACGACCGTCGTCGTGCAGACAGCCGGTGCCGTGCCCGGCTCCGTGTCGCCGGGGACCCGCGTCGAGGTGTGGAGTGCGCCGCAGCGCGAGCGAGGGGTCTTCGGCGAGCCGCGCATCCTCGTCCGAGAAGCCACGGTGCGCGCCGTGCAGGCCGGCGACGGGCTCATGGCACAGCAACGATCCGCCGCTGTCGAGCTGGTGGTGGCGCGCACGGACGTCTCGGCCGCGCTCGCCGCTGTCGCGGCCGGTGACGCGGTGTCGGTGATCCCGGCCGCGGGCGGGACGCGCTGATGCGTATCGTCGTGGCGATTCCCGATGCCGCGCCGTTCACCGAGCGACTGCGCGCCGGAGGTTTCACCGAGGTAACCGCGCTCGCGCCCGAGGATGTGGCCGCGGCAGCGCACGACGCGACCTTCGCATGGTCCGCTCCACAGGCGCGCGAGCTATCCGGTACCGCTGCCGTGATCGCAGGCGCGGACGTGCTCCTTCTCGCAGCATCCCGTTCGTGGCTCACGCGCGACGTCGTCGAGTTGTGCGACCGCACCGCGACCAGGATCGTCGCGTGGAGCCGGGGCGCGGCCGAGCATCGAGCGGCCGAGATCCTCGGGGTCGCGGTCGTCGATTCGACCACTGATGCCTTGGACGCCGTCACCGCCGTTCCCGCATCGACCCCGCCCGTTCGGTCGCGCGGGAGGGTGATCGTCGTGTGGGGCGCCTCGGGCGCGCCCGGTCGCACGACGATGTCGATCGAGATCGCTCGCGAGACGGCGCGCGATGGGCGCAGCGTCGCGCTCGCGGACGCGGACGCACACGCGCCCGCCGTCGCCGTCGCGCTGGGCGTTCCCGACGAGGGGCCGGGCCTGGCCGGCGCGTGCCGACGTGCGTCGCGCGGCGAACTGACACCGGCGGAACTGGCTCGCATCGCGGAGCCTGCGGGCGCCGTCGATGTCCTCGTCGGCATCAACCGGCCGGCGCGCTGGCCGGAACTCGGGTTCGAGCGTGTCACGCGCGTCCTCGAGACCTGTCGTGACTGGGTCGACGATGTCGTCGTCGACGTCTCGGCATCGCTCGAACGGGATGAGGCGATCGTCAGCGATCTCGACGGGCCCCGGCGCAATGCCGCGACCCTCGCCGCGCTCGAGTCGGCCGACCTGGTCGTCGCGGTCGCTGCCGCCGACCCCGTGGGGCTCTCGCGGTTCCTGCGGGCTTACCCCGAGCTGCGCGCGACCGTCGGGGCCGTGCCCGTCCACGTCGTCGTCAACAAGCTCCGGGGCGGCCCGCTCGGGATCGATCCACGAGGCCAGATCCGCCGCAGCTTCGAGCGGTACGCCGGGATCGAGCGATGCTGGTTCGTCCCGTGGGACCCGCGCGCCACCGATGCGGCTCTGTTGGGGGCCCGGCCCGTCGGCGAAGGAAACGGTCGGGGCCCCATCCCGGCAGCCGTCCGCCGACTCGTCGGCGAAGCGATCTCGCCCCCGATGCGCGCGGTCGCGGCGTCGCGCCGCCATCGTGTGACGGCGCACGCCGCGTCGGCGGGATCGGCCCCCTAGTCTGGGATGGTGTCGACCCTCAGCGATCTCGTCCATGCTCAAGGACTTTCCACCGACGCCGACGTCGAGTGGCTCCACCGCCTCGCCGGTGACGGTCAGCTGCTGGCCGATCTCGCCTTCGCCGACATCGTCATCTGGGTGCCCACCGCGGACGACTCGTTCATCGCCGTCGCGCACACCCGGCCCGGGGGAGCCGCAACCCTCTTCTACCGCGACATCGTCGGCGATCGCGTGCGCCCGCAGTGGCGCACGCAGGTGAAGGATGCCTTCACCCAGGCGCGCATCGTCGATTCGGCCTCGCCCGACTGGTTCGAGGAGACGCCGACCCGCGTACGCGCGGTGCCGATCGTCCGGGAACGGGCGACCGAGGGGCGCGCCGCGCACGTGGTCGGTGTCCTCACGCGGCACACGAACCTCGGTGAGGCGCGGACGCCCTCGCGTCAGCAGATCACGTTCAACGACTGCGCCGACGACCTGTTCGGGATGGTCGCCTCGTCCGACTTCCCCGATCTGAACGCCCCGACGGCTCCGCGTCGCGGCGCTCCGCGCGCAT
Organism: Microbacterium sp. M4A5_1d; assembly: GCF_053345465.1. Classification (NCBI taxonomy): domain Bacteria; kingdom Bacillati; phylum Actinomycetota; class Actinomycetes; order Micrococcales; family Microbacteriaceae; genus Microbacterium; species Microbacterium sp. M4A5_1d. The sequence goes on along the minus strand of NZ_JBKFAD010000003.1, from coordinate 469,564 downwards.
CCGACGGGCTCATCCGGCTCGACGTCGACGGCATGACCACCTTCGCCAGCCCGAACGCTCTCTCGGCCTTCAACCGGTTGGGCTTCGAGGACGAGCTCGAGGGCGAGCCGCTGATCGAGGTGGCAACGGCGATCCTTCCCAGCAAGCGCGAGTTCGACGAGTCGCTGCCGATCGTGATGGCCGGCCGTGCACCCTGGCGCGCCGACATCGAGGCCCGCGGCGTCACGGTGTCGCTGCGCACCATCCCGCTGCGCGACCACGGCACCCGCATCGGCGCGATCGTCCTATGCCGCGACGTGAGTGAGATCCGGCACCAGGAGCAGGAGCTCATCACGAAGGACGCGACGATCCGCGAGATCCACCATCGCGTGAAGAACAACCTGCAGACCGTCGCCTCGCTGCTGCGTATCCAGGCCCGCCGGACGCACTCCGAGGAGGCGCGTGACGCTCTCACCCAGGCGATGCGCCGGGTGTCGGCGATCGCGGTGGTGCACGACACCCTGTCGGAGGGGCTGGCACAGAACGTCGACTTCGACGAGGTGTTCGCGCGCGTCCTCAAGCTCGTCGCCGAGGTGGCGGCCGCGCCGAACACCCGCGCTCGCACGCGGTCGTCGGGGCGCTTCGGCACCCTGCCGAGCGAGTACGCGACGCCGCTCGCGCTCGCGCTCACCGAACTCGTCACGAATGCCGTCGAGCACGGGCTGGCGGGCACGGAGGGCGATGTCGAGATCGTCGCGGAGCGTTCCGCGGAGCGCCTCGAGGTGAAGGTGCGCGATTCCGGCAGCGGCTTGCCGGAGGGGCAGGTCGGGCGCGGCCTCGGCACGCAGATCGTCCGCACTCTGATCCAGGGCGAGCTCAGCGGCACGATCGACTGGCACACGCTCGTCGGCAGCGGAACCGAGGTGACCATCGAGATCCCGCTGCGCTACATCGAGCGCGACGCGGGCTGAGCGCGTCGCGGGGTCCCCGTCAACGCGCGGACCCCGCGCCGACGTGTCGGCAGCGGGGTCGGGGAGCGGGTCAGGACGCGCGGCGAGCGCGTGCAGCGCGGCGCTTCAGTGCGCGACGCTCGTCCTCGGACAGGCCGCCCCAGACGCCCGAGTCCTGGCCGGTCTCGAGGGCGTACTGCAGGCAGATCTCCGTCACGGTGCAGCGGGCGCAGACGGCCTTCGCCTTCTCGATCTGGTCGACGGCGGGGCCCGTGTTGCCCACGGGGAAGAAGAGTTCGGGGTCGACGGTCAGGCAGGCAGACTTGTCGCGCCAATCCATGTGGTGCTCCTTGGGGTGGTGATTCTGTCGGGCCGGACTCGGGTAGTCCGGTACCCTGGTTAAGTGTGCGAGCGGATGCTCGCCCCACTTCGCTGTGGGAGCACACGGCTTGATCTATCGTCCCATAGCCCGGACAGATGAATCAAGGGTGAACTGCGGATTTGCTCGCCGCCGGGCCGTGAATACCGGTATCGCGCGGCTCTGATCGAAGGTCGGATGCCATGGCCCCCACTGCTGTCGAACGTCTCGCGGGAGCCGTGCTCGCCGCAGAAGCCATCGCGTTGCTCGCGGTCGTCGGCTGGGAGATCGTCGCGCTGGTCGGCGGCGACACCATCGACGTTCCCAGCTCCGTCGCCCTCATCGTGTTGACCGCCATCGGTGCCGTGGCCCTCGCAGCATTCGCCGTGTCGGTCTGGCGCCGGGTGTCGTGGGGCCGTTCGGGCGGCATCGTCGCGCAGCTTCTGATCCTGGCGGTCGCCCTCGGCGCTGCCACGGGTCAGTACGCCGACGCCGGCACCGCTGTGCTCATCGCGGTGCCGGGCGTGGTCGGCTTCGTGCTGCTGGTGGCCGCGACCCGGCGTGCAGCACGCGGCCGCGGCGACGCCTGAGTCGTCGAGGCCCTCAGTCGAGACCGAGCAGCGCGCGGACTCGCGCGACGTGACCCGTCGCCTTGACGTTGTAGAGCGCGTGCTCGATCCGGCCGTCGGCGTCGATGACGAAGGTGGATCGGATGACGCCTTCGACGGTCTTGCCGTAGTTCATCTTCTCGCCCCATGCGCCGTACGTCTCGTGCACGGCGTGGTCGGGATCGCTGAGAAGCGGATAGGTGAGCTGCTCCTGCTCGCGGAAACGGCGCAGCTTCGCCTCGTCATCGCGCGAGATTCCGATGACCTCGATGCCCGCTGCGCGCAGCGACTCGACGCTGTCGCGGAAATCGCAGGCTTCCCGCGTGCAGCCGGGAGTCATGGCCGCCGGGTAGAAGAACACGACCGTGCGCCGTCCGCGCAGGTCCGACAGCGAGAGCGTCGAGCCGTCCTGGTCGTCGAGGGAGAATTCGGGGGCGAGGTCGCCCGGTTGCAGACGCGTCATGATTCCAGCCTAGAACGGCGAACCGCCGGGTCGACCCCGGCCGAGAAGGTGCCGAGCAGGCGCTGAAGCGAGTCGAGTCGCGCCGGGCCACGTTCTCCCAGCCGGCCCTGCGCGACGGCCTCGACGATCGCGCAGTCGGGCGCATCGGGAAGATGCGTGCAGCCCCGCGGGCACTCCTCGGCGACAGCGGCGAGGTCGGTGAACGCGGCGAGGATGTTGGCGGGGTCGACGTGCCCGAGGCCGAACGAGCGGACCCCGGGCGTGTCGATGACCCAACCGCGCCCCTCGGGGCCGAGATAACGAAGCGATACCGTCGAGCTCGACGTGTGGCGACCTCGACCGGTGACTTCGTTGACGTGTCCGGTCGCCCGTGCGGCTGTCGGCACCAGGGCGTTCACGAGGGTGGACTTGCCGACGCCGGAGTGACCGACGAACACCGTGGCGTGGCCCACGAGCTTCGCGCCGAGCTCGTCGACCGGCATCCGTCCCCGCCCGCTCGTGAGCACTTCGAGGTCGTCGACCCCCTCGAAATGCGCGAGGAACGCGGCCGGGTCGGCGAGATCGGTCTTGGTCACCACGAGCAGGGGATGGATGCCGGCGTCGAGCGCCGCGATGAGGTAGCGGTCGACCAGGCGCGGGCGGGGCTCAGGGTCGGCTGCGGCGACGACGATGACCATCTGATCGGCGTTGGCCACGACGATCCGCTCCACCTGGTCGGTGTCGTCGGCGCTGCGGCGAAGCAGCGTCGTGCGTGGTTCGATGCCGACGATGCGTCCGAGAGTGCCTTCGTCTCCCGACACGTCGCCGACCACGCGTGCCCGGTCGCCGCTGACGATGGGCTGCTTCCGCAGCTCGCGAGCGCGCACCGCGAGCGTGGTGTGCTCGTCGTCGCCGTCCTCGTCGATGAGCACGGTGTAGCGGCCGCGGTCGACACCCACCACGCGCGCCACCTGGGCGTTGCTGTGGGCGGGTCGTCGCTTGGTGCGCGGCCGATTCGCCTTCGGGTTCGGACGCATCGGGATGTCGGACTCGTCGTACTCCTCGTCGAGGTCGTCGTCGCCGCCGAGCCAGCTCACCCGGCGACCTGCGCGTCGGATCCGAGCATCTCTGCCCACAACTGGGGGAACTCGGGCATCGTCTTCGCGGTCGTGCCGATGTCGTCGACCTCGACGCCCGGGACGCGCAGGCCGATGATCGCCCCCGCCGTGGCCATCCGGTGGTCGTGGTGCGCCCGCCAGAGCCCGCCGCGCAGCGGCGTGGGCGTGATGCGGATGCCGTCCTCGAGCTCTTCGGCCGAGCCGCCGAGCGCTCGGAGGTTGCCCACGAGAGCGGCGATGCGGTCGGTCTCATGGCCGCGGATGTGGCCGATGCCGTGCAGTGTGCTCGGCGAGTCGGCGAACGCCGCGAGCGCGAAGAGCGACGGGGTCAGCTCGCTCGCCGCCGACAGGTCGAGGTCGACGCCGCGCAGCTCGCCGGTGCCGGAGACCGCGAGAACACCGCTGCGTCGCGTCACGCGGGCGCCCATCTCGGTCAGGATGTCGACGAGCAGCGCACCCGGCTGGGTCGAGTGCACGGGCCAGTGCGGGATCGTCACCCGCCCGCCCGTCAGCGCGGCCGCGGCCAGGAAGGGGGCCGCGTTGGACAGGTCGGGCTCGATCGTGAGCTCTTTGCCGCGGAGCGGACCGGCGGGGACGAGCCACTCGCGGTCGCTCGGACGCTCGACGTTCACGCCACGGTGGCCGAGGGCCTCGACCGTCATGTCGATGTGCGGCAGGCTCGGCAGGCGGTGACCGTCGTGCACGAGGCGGAGCCCGACATCGAACCGGGGCGCCGCCAGCAGGAGCCCCGACACGAACTGGCTCGAGGCGCTCGCGTCGATCGTGACCTCGCCGCCGCGAACGTGGCCGTGCCCGTGCACGAGGAACGGCAGCGTCCACCGGCCGCCGTCGTCGATGTCGACGCCGAGCTCGCGGAGGCTCCGGATCATCTCCGCCATGGGCCGGTGCAGGGCGCTCTCGTGGGCCGTGACGGTGACCTCGCCGCGCGCGAGTCCGGCGAGGGGAGTGACGAAGCGCATGACGGTGCCGGCTTGCCCGCAGTCGACCACGGCATCGGCCGGTTCCGCCCCGAGCGGCGTCACGACGAGGTCGGGGCCGAAACGGCCCTCGCCGGGCACGGCTTCGATCTGGGCGCCGAGAGCTCGCAGCGCGTCGATCATGCGCGCGGAGTCGTCCGAATGCAGCGGCGCGATCAGGCGCGAGGGAGTCTCGGCGAGGGCCGACAGCACGAGCTCGCGGTTGGTGAGCGACTTGGAGCCGGGCACGGCGACCTCGGCCCGGACGGGGCTCTCAGCGACGGGCGCGCGCCACGGCGCGCCGACGTCGGCGGTGCGGGGGGAATACGCGGCGGTGGTCATGGGTTTCACAGTATCGAACGCCCTCGTGCTGTCGAGGTCGTTGGTCCCACCGAGTGAGAGGAGCCCATGATCGCACTCGCCGATCCTGCGGTCGCGCCGTGGGACGCCCACGTAGACTGGCCGCTGATGGAAGAGCAAGCGGTCACCGATCCGAGCGCCCAGTTCGAGGAGCAGGCGCTCCCGTTCATGGACCAGCTTTACGCCGCCGCCATGCGGATGACCCGCAATCCCGCTGACGCAGCGGACCTCGTGCAGGAGACGTTCGTCAAGGCGTTCGCCTCGTGGTCGTCCTTCACGCAGGGGACCAACCTCAAGGCGTGGCTGTACCGGATCCTGACCAACACCTACATCAACACCTACCGCAAGAAGCAGCGGGAGCCCTACCAGGGCACCATTGACGACCTCGAGGACTGGCAGCTGGGAGGAGCGGAATCCACCACCGCATCCCGGAGCCGCTCCGCCGAGGCTGAAGCGATCGACCACATGCCGGCGTCCGCGGTCAAGGACGCGCTGCAGTCGATCCCCGAGGATTTCCGGTTGGCGGTGTACCTCGCGGACGTCGAGGGCTTCGCCTACCAGGAAATCGCCGACATCATGAAAACCCCGATCGGCACGGTCATGAGCCGTCTGCACCGTGGCAGACGCCTGTTGCGTGACCTGCTGGCCGACTATGCGAAGGAGCGGGGCATCGAGATGCCCCCCACGAGGAGCAAGAAATGAGTGACTGCGGCTGCGAGAAAGCGCGACGCGATCTGGAAGAGTACCTGCGCAACGAGGTCTGCAAGACCGAGCACGCCGACATCCGGGAGCACCTCGAGTCATGCCCGGCCTGTCGCGACGAGGCCCTGGTGTCGCGCACACTCACCGAGGTCGTCGCCCGAGCGTGCCGGGAATCGGCACCCGAGGAGCTGCGCGACCAGGTTCTGGCGCGTCTGCGGGAGGCCCAGGAGGCCGCTCACGCGTGAGCGCGCTCCGCGCCCGAGCCCGATGACGGCCTGAGCTCGACCGTGAGAGCAGAAAGGGGCGGACGTTCGCACGTCCGCCCCTTTCGCTACCGCTGGCTCAAAGCGTGAGCGCCTGCTCGATGAGCTTCGCCTGCTCCACGGCGTGCACCTTCGGCGAACCGGTCGCCGTCGACGCCGCCGCAGGCCGGGTGATGCCGCGCACCGAGCGGCCATCGAGCTTGGCGGCGGCTTCGAGGGCGATGAACGGCCAAGCGCCCTGGTTCTCGGGCTCGTCCTGGACCCACACGACCTCGGCGTTCGCGTAGCCCGCGAGGACCGCCTTCAGCTCGTCGATCGGTGCCGGATAGAACTGCTCGAGACGCACGAGCGCGATGGCCGGGTTCGGCTTCTTGTCGAGCTCGGACTTCAGGTCCCAGTGGATCTTGCCCGAGTGCAGCAGCACACGCTTGACCGCGCTCTTGTCGGTGATCGCGCTGTCGTCGATCACGGGCTCGAACTTGCCGCGCTGGAAGTCCTCGACCGGGCTCGTCGCACCGCGCAGGCGCAGCATCGCCTTCGGCGTGAACACGACGAGGGGGCGGCGCGGACGTGCGTAGGCCTGGCGGCGCAGCAGGTGGAAGTACGACGCGGGGGTGGAGGGCCGAGCGACCGTCATGTTGTCCTGAGCGCACATCTGCAGGTAGCGCTCGATGCGAGCCGACGAGTGATCCGGCCCCTGGCCCTCGTAGCCGTGGGGGAGCAGCAGGACGACGCCCGACTGCTGGGCCCACTTCTGCTCGGCCGACGAGATGAACTCGTCGATGACCGACTGCGCGCCGTTGGCGAAGTCGCCGAACTGGGCCTCCCAGAGCACGAGCGAGTCCGCGCGCTCTACCGAATAGCCGTACTCGAACGCCATGGCCGCGTACTCGCTCAGCAGCGAGTCGTAGACGTAGAAGCGGCCCTGGTTCTCGGACAGGTTCGCGAGCGGCAGCCACTCCTGGCCGTTCGAGCGGTCGTGGAGGACGGCGTGACGCTGCACGAACGTTCCGCGACGCGCATCCTGACCGGCGAGGCGGACGTTCGTGCCCTCCATGAGCAGCGAGCCGAACGCGAAGAGCTCGCCCATCGCCCAGTCGATGTTGCCGTTGCGGCTCATATCGTGGCGCTTGTCGAGCAGCTGCTTGAGCTTGCCGTGCACCGTGAAGTTCTCGGGGGCGTTGACGAACGCGTCGCCGATCTGATGGATGACGTCTTCACCGACACCCGTCGTCTCCGGGGCGCCGACGGCCTGATCGATCGGTCCCGACAGGCCCACCGGGCCGGACGCGCCGGTCTCGGCGGCGTGCGTCTCGGCGAACGCGACCTCGAGGCGGTCCTGGAAGTCGCGCTTGGCCTGCTCGTACTCTTCCTCGGTGATGTCGCCGCGTCCGACCAGCGACTCGGTGTAGAGCCGGCGGACCGAGCGCTTGGCCTCGATGAGGTTCGTCATGAGGGGCTGGGTCATCGACGGGTCGTCGCCCTCGTTGTGACCGCGACGGCGGTAGCAGACGAGGTCGATCACGACGTCGCGCTTGAACTCCTGGCGGTAGCGGAACGCGAGCTGCGCGACGTGGACGACGGCCTCGGGGTCGTCGCCGTTGACGTGGAAGATCGGCGCCTGGATCGTCTTGGCCACGTCCGTCGCGTAGACCGAGCTGCGGGCGTCGAGGGGGAGCGTCGTGAAGCCGACCTGGTTGTTGACCACGACGTGGACCGTGCCGCCGGTCCGGTACCCGCGCAGCTGCGACATCTGCAGCGTCTCGACGACGACGCCCTGACCGGCGAACGCGGCGTCGCCGTGGACGAGGATCGGCAGCCACGAGAACGAGCCGATCGGGCCGCGGTCCTGCTTGGCGCGCACGATGCCCTCGAGAACGCCGTCGACGGTCTCGAGGTGCGACGGGTTCGCGGCGAGGTACACCGGCAGTTCGTCGCCCTCATCGCCGACGAAGGTGCCCTCGGTGCCGAGGTGGTACTTCACGTCGCCCGAGCCGCTCTTCGAACCGATCGCGACGGAGCCCTCGAACTCGCGGAAGACCTGGCCGTAGGTCTTGCCGGCGATGTTCGTCAGGACGTTGAGACGGCCGCGGTGGGCCATGCCGATCGCGGCGCCCTCGAGGCCCGTGCGCGCCGCGCCCTGGAGGACCTCGTCGAGCAGCGGGATCAGCGACTCGCCGCCCTCGAGGCTGAAGCGCTTCTGGCCGACGTACTTGGTCTGCAGGAAGGTCTCGAACGCCTCGGCCTGGTTGAGCTTGCCGAGGATGCGCAGCTGCTCGTCGTGACCGGGCTTCTGGTACTTGACCTCGACGTTGTCCTGGAACCACTTGCGCTGCTCGGGATCCTGGATGTGCATGTACTCGATGCCGATCGTGCGGCAGTACGAGTCGCGCAGGACGCCGAGGATCTCGCGGAGCTTCATGACGCGCTTGCTGCCGAACCCGCCGGTGACGAACTCGCGGTCGAGGTCCCAGAAGGTCAGACCGTGCTGCTCGATCTCGAGGTCGGGGTGCGTGCGCTGGCGGTACTCGAGCGGGTCGATGTCGGCCATGAGGTGGCCGCGCACCCGGTAGGAGTTGATGAGCTCCTGCACGCGGGCCGTCTTGTCGACGCGCTCGGCGAGGTCGACGTTGATGTCGGTCGACCACTGGATGGGCGCATAGGGGATGCGCAGGGCGGCGAAGATCTCGTCGTAGAAGCCGTTCTTGCCGATCAGCAGCTCGTGAACGGTCTTGAGGAACTCGCCCGAGCCGGCACCCTGGATGACGCGGTGGTCGTAGGTGCTGGTGAGAGTGATGGTCTTGCCGATGCCGAGGTTGACGAGCGTCTTCTCGCTCGAGCCCTGGAACTCGGCCGGGTAGTCGAGCGCGCCGGCGCCGATGATGCTGCCCTGGCCGCGCATGAGCCGCGGAACCGAGTGCACCGTGCCGATGCCGCCGGGGTTGGTCAGCGAGATCGTCGTGCCCTGGAAGTCGGCAGCGGTGAGCTTGTTCTTGCGAGCACGGCTGACCAGGTCTTCGTAGGCGGCCAGGTACTCGCCGAAGCTGAGCGACTCGGCGCGCTTGATGCTCGGCACCATGAGCGCGCGCGTGCCGTCGGGCTTGGGGAGGTCGATCGCGATGCCGAGGCCGACGTGCGCGTGCGCGATCACCGACGGCTTGCCGTCGACCTCTGCGTACGAGACGTTCTGGCTCGGGAAGGCCTTGAGCGCCTGGATGAGCGCCCAGCCGATGAGGTGGGTGAAGCTGATCTTGCCGCCGCGCGTGCGCGACATGTGGTTGTTGATGACGATGCGGTTGTCGATCATCAGCTTGGCGGGGATGGTGCGCACACTCGTCGCGGTCGGCACCGTGAGCGAGTCGTCCATGTTCGCCGCGAGGGTCTTCGGCATGCCGCGCAGCGGGGTGACGACATCCTCGCGCTGCTCGACCTCGGCGGCGGGGGTCGTCGGGGCCTGCGCGGGCACCGGCTGCGCGGCGGCGGGCCGAGCCGTCGTGCGAGCGACCGGCTGCGAGCCGACCGTCGGCACCGGGGCCGTCACGGGGTGCGACGCCGCCGCGGGCTGTGCGGGGGCGGGTTGCGCGGGAGCGGTGCCGGCGGGCTGCGCCGGGGCGGACCCGGCGGGCTGGGAAGCGCCGCCGTTCACGTGAGCGGCGTAGGCCTCGAGCGTCGGCCACCACTCCTTGTCCACCGAGTTCTTGTCTTCGCGGAACTGTTCGTACAGTTCCGCGACGAGCCATTCGTTCGCCCCGAACTCGCCGTCGTTCGAGGTTCCGATTCCGGTCGCCTGGCTGGACACGGCAGATCGCCTGCTTTCATCGGTGAAGATCGGTTCTCACGGCGGTCGTCCGCCGCCGCGCACAGTCTCCTAGGGTAGCCCAGATCAACCGACCGGATGCCGCGGCGACACCCGTGGTATCGCATCGTGATGGAGCCCGCCCGGCCCTCTCGCCGCACGCCCGGCTGTCTGTCGGGTCCGCGGCGTAGCGTATGGAGCATGCGTTTCTCCGGTGCTGAGCCCACGGTCGACCTGACGTACTCCGACGTCTTCCTCGTGCCCCGCCGATCGGCGATCACGAGTCGGCTCGATGTCGACCTCGCCCCCGGCGACGGCACGGCGGCCACGCTGCCGATCGTCTCGGCGAACATGAACTCCGTCACCGGCCCGCGTCTGGCCGCCACGCTCGCCCGCCGCGGCGGACTCGGCGTGCTGCCGCAGGACATGCCGCTGCAGGACCTCGACGCCGCCATCCGGTGGGTCAAGGACCAGCCGGTCGCATGGGACACCCCCATCGTGCTCTCACCGGATGCCACGGTCGCCGAGGCATCCCGCATCCTTCCCTCGCTGGATGGGCACGGCATCGTGGTCGCGGAGCCGTCGGCGCCGACGCTGCGTATCGACGACATCACCGGGATCGTTCCCGCGGCCCGCCTGGCCACCGCACTGCCGGACGCCCGCCTGGGCGACCTGGTACGCGACCGTGCGACCGCGATCGACGCCGATGACGTCTCCGGTCCTCGCGCCGCCTTCGACCTCATCGACGCGGCCGATGTACCGGTCGTCGCAATGCTCCATCAGGGTGCGCTCGTCGGCACGCTGTCGCGTCGCAGTGCGCTGCGCACCGCGATCTACCGCCCCGCCGTCGACGGCGACGGGCGTCTCATCGTCGCGGCAGCGATCGGGATCAACGGCGACGCGGCAGCCAAGGCGCGGGCGCTCGCCGCCGCGGGCGTCGATGTGCTCGTCGTCGACACCGCCCACGGGCACCAGGAGGGGATGCTGCGCGCACTGCGCGAGGTCGCGGCGCTCGACCTCGGTCTGCCGATCGTCGCGGGGAACATCGTCACGGCCGACGGCGTCGCAGACCTCGTCGAGGCGGGTGCCACGATCCTCAAGGTCGGCGTCGGCCCCGGGGCGATGTGCACGACCCGCATGATGACGGCCGTCGGACGGCCGCAGTTCTCCGCCGTGCTCGAGACCGCGCAGGCGGCGGCGGAGCGCGGGGCGCACGTCTGGGCCGATGGGGGAGTCCGCTATCCCCGGGATGTGGCGCTGGCGCTCGCCGCGGGCGCGGCATCCGTCATGATCGGCTCCTGGTTCGCCGGCACGATCGAGTCGCCCGGCGAGGTCCAGCTCGACGACGAGGGGCGTGCGTTCAAGGAGTCGTGGGGCATGGCTTCGACGAAGGCCGTCGTCGGCCGGTTCGGGCGCCTCGACGCCTACGAGCGAGCCCGCAAGGAGCTGTTCGCCGAGGGCATCTCGTCGTCGCGGATCTACCTCGACCCGCTGCGCCCGGGCGTCGAGGATCTGCTCGACATGATCACCTCGGGTGTGCGCTCGTCCTTCACCTACGCAGGAGCCGCGACGGTGGCAGAGTTCCACGAGCGCGCGACGGTCGGTCTCCAGTCGGCCGCCGGCTACGAAGAGGGCAAGGCGCTTCCCGTCAGCTGGTAGAGCTCGCCGCCTGCGCCGGCCTCTGGCCAGACGACTCCCATTCGTCGCGCAGTACACCCATGACGACCGAGTCGTACCGTCGGCCGCGCACCTCGCGCGCATCGCGGAAGCGCGCCTCCTCGACGAAACCGAGACGGTGGCCGACAGCGAGCATCCGCTCGTTCCCCGACCAGGTCGCGAAGTCGAGCCGGACGACGGAGGTCGTGCGGAAGAGGTACTCGGTCCAGAGGCGCAGGGCCTCGGTGCCGACCCCGCGGCCGCGCTGGGTCGGGTCGTAGACCGTCAGGCCCATCCGCCGCCAGTCCGAGACCTCCGACTCCCAGTGCCACGAGACCGTGCCGAGCATCGTCGCCGGATCGTCCGCCGTGACGATGACCGCCCGCGTCAGCGGGGCGTGTGCGCCGTACGAGCCGTCGGCGATGCTGGATGCGAGTCGTGCGCACGCGGCATCCACCCCCGCGACGTCGAGCTTCGGGAAGTAGGGGCCGTCCCAGCGATGCCAGTCCTGATGGGGCTGGAGCCACCTCCGGTAGGGCTCTACATCGGCCGGCACGAACGGACGAACCCGGATGCCACGGCTCTCGCCGATGCCCGTGGTGCGGTCTTCCGTTCTCCCCGGCGCGCTCGTCGAATCTGTCATGAGTCGATTGTCGCGGCTGCGCCCGGCGCGCGCCTCGGACAGGCGTAAGATCGGGCGCACGATGGACGACCCTCCCAGTTGCCGACCCTCGCCCCGCCGACCCCGACCGATCGGGGGTGACGCCTGATGGATTTCATCATGCTGGGCGTGGGGCTCCTGCTGACCGTCGGCACCGGTCTGTTCGTCGCGAGTGAGTTTGCGCTCGTCAACCTCGATCGCGCGGACCTCGAGGCCCGCCAGGCGGCGGGCGAATCGCGCCTCTCGATGACGATCGCGGCGCTGCGGATCACCTCGACGCATCTGTCGAGCGCGCAGCTCGGCATCACGCTGACGACGCTGCTCACCGGTTACACGATGGAGCCGGCGATCTCGAACCTGCTGTCGCCGGTCTTCGAGGCGTGGGGCTGGGCCGAGACCGTGTCGCGGCCCGTCGCCGCCGTCGTGGGCGTGTCGATCGCGACGATCTTCTCGATGATCCTCGGCGAGCTCGTCCCGAAGAACTTCGCTCTGGCGATCCCTCGTCAGACGGCGAAGCTCGTCATCCCGTTCCAGACCCTCTTCACGACCGTGTTCCGGCCGGCCGTCACGGTGCTCAACGGCAGCGCGAACGGAGTGCTCCGCTCGATGGGCGTCGAGCCCAAGGAGGAGCTGTCGGGGGCCCGTTCGGCGGAGGAGCTGTCGAGCCTCGTGCGCCGGTCCGCGAGCGCGGGCGTGCTCGAGAAGGACACCGCATCGCTGCTGGACCGTTCGCTCACCTTCGCTCGGCTGACCACGGCCGACGTCATGACGCCGCGCCCGAGCCTGCACGCGGTCGCTGCGGGCGACAGCGTCGAGGACGTCATCCAGGTCGCGCGGCGCACGGGCCACAGCCGGTTCCCGGTCTTCGGTGACTCGATGGACGACATCACCGGAATCGTCCACGTCAAGCAGGCGGTCAGCGTCCCGCGCGAGCGCCGCGCAGACGTTCCCGCCGCCGCCATCGCGGAGGATCCGCTGCGGGTGCCCGAGGCCGTGCATCTCGACGCCGTGCTCAGCGAACTGCGCGCCCGGGGGTATCAGATGGCCATCGTCGTGGACGAGTACGGCGGCACGGCCGGTGTCGTGACGCTCGAGGATCTCGTGGAGGAGATCGTCGGCGAGGTGCTCGACGAGCACGATCGCAACCGCGCCGGGGTGCTGAGGGTCGCCGGCGGCATCGTCTTCCCCGCCGAGCTGCGTCCCGACGAGGTGCTCGACCGCACCGGCATCCGGGTTCCCGAGGGCGACGTCTACGACACCGTCGGAGGGTTCGTGATGAGTGTGCTGGAGCGCATCCCGGTCGTCGGCGACACCGTCGAGATCGAGGACGGCACGCTCACCGTGCAGCGGATGGACGGCAGGCGGGTCGACCGCGTGCGTTTCGAGCCCACCCCGGTGCCCGAGGAGGCACCGACCGCGTCCGCGGTCGAGCCGATGCGACCGGCGCCGCGCCGCGAGGACGGTGATCGTCGATGAACGACTGGGCGGGACTGGCCTGGCTCGTCGTGCTGCTGGCCTTCAACGCGTTCTTCGTCGCGAGCGAGTTCGCCGTCATCTCCGCGCGCCGATCGCAGATCGAGCCCCTCGCCGACAAGGGGTCGCGCTCGGCGAAGACCGCGCTGTGGGCGATGGAGCACGCGACCCTCATGCTCGCGACGTGCCAGCTGGGCATCACGATCTGCTCGCTGGTGATCCTGAACGTCTCCGAGCCGGCGATCCACCACCTGCTGGCCGTGCCGCTCGGGCTCACCGGGTGGGGCGAGGCGGTGGTCGATGTCGTCGCCTTCGCCGTGGCGCTCATCGTCGTGTCGTACCTGCACGTCGTGTTCGGCGAGATGGTTCCGAAGAACCTGGCCTTCTCGCTGCCCGACCGAGCCGTGCTGCTGCTGGCGACGCCGCTGCGGTGGGTCTCGCGGCTCTTCTACCCGATCATCGTGGCCCTGAACTGGATCGCCAACCACGCGGTGCGTCTGTTCCGGGTCGAACCGAAGGACGAGGCGACCTCGACCTACACGCTCGACGAGGTCGCGACCATCGTTGCGACGTCCCGTATCGAGGGCGTGCTCGACGATGCGTCCGGAACGGTCGCGGCCGTCGTGGAGTTCACCGACAAGAAGGCGGCGGATGTCGCCGTGCCGTTCGGCGAGTTGGTGACCCTGCCCGAGACCGCGACGCCCGAAGACGTCGAGCGCGCCGTCGCGCGGCACGGCTTCTCGCGCTACGTCATCGTCGATGACACCGAGCAGCCGGTCGGGTACGTGCACCTCAAGGACGTACTGCGAGAGGCGGAGGATGCCGACGGCGCGGCATCGCGGCCGATCAAGTCCAAGCGCATCCATCTCATGGTGCCGGTCGCCGAGACGACCGACCTCGAGGACGCGCTTGCTCTGATGCGCCGATCGAGCCGTCACCTCGCTCAGGTTCGGGATGCTGAGGGGCGGACCACCGCGGTGCTCTTCCTCGAGGACATCATCGAGGAGCTCATCGGCGAGGTGCACGACGCCACGCGCCGCGCACCTCGCTGGGCCTGAGCCTGGCCGGGTGACGACGCTCGCTCAGCGGCGCCGCGCGCGGACGTACTGGGGCGGCCAGACCGAGGCGTCCTCGCCCAGCTCGTCGGCCGCACGGAGCCCGAAGTGGGGGTCGCGCAGCCACTCGCGGCCGGCCATGATCGCGTCGGCGTCTCCGGCGGCGAGGATCTCCTCGGCCTGCGTGCCGGTCGTGATCTCGCCGACCGCGCTGACGGGCAGCCCGGTGGTCGCGCGGATCTGGCTCGCGAAGGGCACCTGGTAACCCGGTCCCGTGGTGATTCGCTGGTGTGCGACGAGGCCGCCGCTCGAGACGTCGATGAGGTCGGCGCCGCGCTCGTGCGCCCAGGCCGAGACCGTCGCCGTCTCGGCGACATCCCAGCCGCCCTCGGCCCAGTCGGTCGCCGAGAAGCGCACGAACAGCGGGGCGTCGGGAGCGGCGGCGCGAACCGCCTCGACGATGAGCAGCAGGAGCCGGGCGCGGTTCTCGAGCGACCCGCCGTACTCATCGGTGCGCTGGTTCGACAACGGCGACAGGAACTCGTGCAGCAGATAGCCGTGGGCCGCGTGGATCTCGAGCACGTCGAAGCCGGCTTCGCGTGAACGGCGTGCCCCATCGGCGAACGCGGTCACGAGGGCGTCGATCTCAGCGCGCTCGAGCTCGTCGGGCCGGGCGTAGCCGTCGAAGGCGACGGCCGAGGGGGCGAGTGCCTGCCAGCCGCCCTCCGCCTCCGGCACGGTCCCGCGCTCGGCGGCGAACGGCGAATACGTCGACGCCTTGCGGCCCGCGTGCGCGAGCTGGATCGCGGCCACGGCGCCGCGGTCGTGGATCGCCGTCACGATCGGGCGCCAGGCGTCGCGCTGCTCGTCGTTCCAGATGCCGGTGTCTTCGGGGGTGATGCGACCCTCGGGCACGACCGCGGTCGCCTCGGCCATGACGAGTCCGGCGCCGCCCGAGGCGAACTGCGCGAGGTGGACGTGATGCCAGTCGTTCGGCATGCCGTCCTGCGCCGAGTACTGGCACATGGGGGCGACCCAGAGGCGGTTGCGCACCTCGACGGTTCGGATGGTCAGGGGGCTGAACAACTGGCTCACGCCGGGCTCCTTCGGGGCGCCGATAGGGTGGCGCCATGGTCGAGATCCACGAATGGGATGCGCGCGACACGGTCGCGCTCCTGCGCAAGCCAACTGCCGACGACCACAAGTATTCCCGCGGGGTGCTCGGTGTGCGAACCGGATCGCAGGAGTATCCCGGTGCCGCCGTGCTCGGTGTCGAGGCCGCCTGGCGGACGGGCATCGGGATGGTCCGCTACCTCGGCCCCGAGCGTCCCGCCGACCTCGTGCTCCAGCGCCGGCCCGAGACGGTCACGGCGCCGGGCCGCGTGCAGGCGTGGCTGATCGGATCGGGGACGGATGCCGCGACCCGGCCCGCCGCCGAGACCGCACGGCTGGGAGAGCTGCTGCAGGGCGACCTCCCCGTCGTCGTCGACGCCGGGGCCCTCGACCTGGTCCCCGGCGCGACCGCCCCGCTCGTCGTCACGCCGCACCAGAGCGAGCACGCGCGCCTGCGCGGGCTGCTCGGCCTCGACGACGTGACACCGACGTCACTGACCGACCGCATCGAGGCCGCCCGCGAGACCGCGGCCGCGGCCGGGATCACCGTGCTGCTCAAGGGCGCCGAGACCGTCGTCGCGGCCCCCGACGGATGGACCGCCGTCGTCCGGGCCGGCACCGGGTGGCTCGCCACCGCGGGCACCGGTGACGTGCTCGGCGGCATCCTGGGTGCTGTCGTGGCGGCCCGGGGCGCGCAGCACGATCTGGATGCCGCGGCCCTGGCACCGCTGGCCGCCGCGGCGGCGTACATCCACGGACATGCCGGTCGCGGTGCCGGTCCCGGCCCGATCACGGCGCTGGACGTCGCCGAGGCCGTACCCGCCGTGATCCACGTGCTGCTCTCCGGCGGCGACCCGGCCGCCCGCTGACACCACCGGTGGGCCCCAATGGCCTCACCGTAGGATGTGACGGTGTCGAGACGGGGAACGCTGTGGGTCGCGTTCGCGCTCGTCCACGTCGTGGTCTCGGTGCTCGGATTCGTGCTCCCGAATCAGCCGATGGGGGATGTCTACCTCGTCTACGAACCCTGGTCGCAGCGAGCGCTCGCCGGTGAGGGCATCGTGGGGATCGACGAGGACTGGGTGTACCCCCAGCTCGCCCTCGTCCCGCTTGTGCTCGCCCACGGGTTCGCGTGGATCGCCGGCTACACGGTGGGCTGGGCCATCTTCGTCACGGCTCTGGACGCCGTCGCCTTCGCGGTCCTCGTGGGCCGCGCGCGATCGCGCGGACGCGTGACGGCGGCGTGGTTCTGGCTCGCGGCGATTCTGCTCCTCGGCCCGGTCGGCCTCTACCGGCTCGACGCCGTCACCGTCGCGCTCGCCGTGATGGGTGGCCTGTGGCTTCGCGGACGGCCCTGGCTGGCCGGCATCCTGCTCGCCGTGGCGACATGGATCAAGGTCTGGCCCGCGGCGATCATCGCCGCCGCGGTCATCGCGCTCCGGCGGCGGTGGGCGCTCGTCGGTGCCGGGCTCGTCGTCTCGGTCGCGACGCTCGCGGCCGTCGTCGCCGCCGGTGGCCTCGACCATGCGCTCGGGTTCATCGGAGATCAGACGGGGCGCGGTCTTCAGGTCGAGGCGCCCGTGAGCATGTTCTACCTGTGGGGGCAGATGCTCGGCATCCCGGGGTTCTTCGTCTACTACTCGACCGAGATCCTGACGTTCCAGGTGACCGGCACCGAGATCGATCCGGTCATCGCGTCGATGACTCCGATCCTCATGATCGGGGTGGGGGCCGTGGCGGTCGTCGCCGCCCTCAAGGTGCGCCGTGGCGCTGCGGTGCGCGACCTTCTGCCCGTCGCGGCGCTCGCGATCGTCACCGTCTTCATCGTGCTCAACAAGGTCGGTTCGCCGCAGTACCTGTGCTGGCTCGTCCCGCCCGTCGTGCTCGGACTGGTCGTCGCGCGCCGCGCCTGGGTGCGACCGGCGATCCTCGTCCTCGTGCTCAGCGCGCTCACCCAGCTCGTGTACCCGGTGTTCTACGGCGAGGTCCTCGCGGCGCATCCCCTCGGCGTCGGCATCCTCACCGTGCGCAACGCCCTGCTCATCGTCCTCGGTGTCTGGATGGTGGTGCGCCTCGTCCGGGTGCCGGTCCGGACGCCGTCATCCATCCCCGCCTGATCCGGAGGTCCATCATGCTCATCGCCTTCTCCGTCGCTCCCAGCGGCACCGGCAGCAATCCCGACGGCTCGGTGCACGATGCCGTCGCCGCAGCCGTGGCCGTCGTGCGGGCATCCGGCCTGCCGCACCGCACCACTTCGATGTTCACCGAGGTCGAGGGGGAGTGGGAGGAGGTGATGGCCGTCGTCAAGCACGCGACCGAGGCGGTCATGCCGTTCGGGTCACGCGTATCGCTCGTGCTCAAGGCCGACATCCGGCCGGGCTACAGCGGCGAGCTCGACGGCAAGATCGAGCGCCTCGAGGGCGCGCTCGAATCGATTCGACATGAGGGCGAGCGCGGCGCTACGCTCCCGGAGTGACGACGCCCGCCATCTCCCGCCCGACCGCCCGCCGGGCCCTGCTCTCGCTCGCGATCGGCAGCTTCGGCATCGGGATGACGGAGTTCGTCGTCATGGGCCTTCTGCCGGAGATCGCCGGCGAGCTGCTGCCCTCCGTCTACGCGAGCGATCCGGAAGCCGCGATCGCCCAGGCGGGGTGGCTCATCACGCTCTACGCCGCCGGCGTCGTCGTGGGGGCGCCGACCATCGCAGGAGTCGTGGCGAAGTACCCGCGGCACCGGGTCATGGTCTTCCTCGCGCTCGCCCTCACCCTCGGCAACGCGCTGACCCTCGTGCTGCCGACGTTCGAGCTCGTCGCGGCATCCCGGTTCCTCGCGGCCCTGCCACACGGTGCCTACTTCGGCATCGGTGCTCTCGTCGCCGCCGACGTCCTGGGTCCGGGCAAGCGTGCGCAGGGCGTCGCGTTCGTGCTGACGGGCCTCACGATCGCCAACGTCGTGGGTGTTCCGCTCGGCACCTTCCTCGGCCAGCAGTTCGGTTGGCGGGCCGCGTTCCTCGTCGTCGCGGCGATCTTCGCGCTGGCCACCGTGGCGATCGCACTGACCGTCCCGCATCACGCAGGGGAGCCGTCGCGCACCCTGCGCGCCGAACTGCGGGTCTTCGGCATCGGCCAGGTGTGGTTCGCGCTCGGCATCGGGGCGATCGGCTTCGGCGGCTTCTTCGCGGTCTACAGCTACGTCGCGACCCTCGTCACCGAGGCGGCCGGCTCGCCGCAGTGGGCGGTGCCGATCGTGCTCGTCGTCGCGGGTCTCGGCATGACCGTCGGGAACCTCGTCGGAGGCAGGCTCGCCGACAACGATCTGCGGCGCAGCCTTCTGGGCGGCCTGCTCGCTCTTGCGGCGGTTCAAGCGCTGCTCGCACTGACGGCCGGCTGGATCGTGGCGGTCGGCCTGTTCGTCTTCCTGGTCGGGTTCTTCTCGTCGGCGTTGAGCCCGACCATCCAGACGAGGCTGATGGATGTCGCGGGCGACAACCAGTCGATCGCGGCGGCGCTGAACCACTCGGCGCTCAACATGGGCAACGCGTTGGGTGCGGCACTCGGCGGGGTCGTCATCGCCGCCGGGCTCGGGTTCGTCGCGCCGGTCTGGGTGGGGGTCGTCCTCGCCCTCGCCGGGTTCGGGGTCGCGTGCGCGAGCTTCGCCGTCGAGGCTCGTGCGCGGCGGCGCTCGCCTTCGCTGATCGACCGATCCGACGCGCCTGCGCCGACACGCTGAGACGTCAGCTTTCGAGCAGCCGTCGCAGGTGAGCGCCGACGATCGGCGTCTCGATCAGGAAGGCGTCGTGCCCGAAATCGCTCGAGATCACCACCGCCGCCTCGTCGATCGTCGATCGGATGCCGCGGGCGATGCGGTGCTGGCCCTCGACGGGGAACAGCCGGTCGGAGTCGATGCCCAGCACGAGGGTGCGCGCGGTGACGCGTGCCAGGGCGTCGTCGATCCCGCCGCGGTCACGGCCGACGTCGTGCGAGTTCATCGCCTCGACGAGCGTGATGTAGCTGTTCGCGTCGAAGCGTCGCGTGAACTTGTTGCCGTGGAAGTCGAGGTAGCTCTCCACCGCGAAGCGTCCGCCGAGACCGAGCGGGCTCTTGCCTGACTGCCACGTGCGCTGGAAGCGCAGGTTCAGCTCGGTCGGGCTGCGGTAGTTCAGCAGAGCCATGCGGCGCGCGAGCGCGAGACCGCGGTGCGGGCCGTCGCCGTCTGCCGCGTCGTAGTACTCGCCGTCCTGGAACCTGGGGTCGATGCGGATGGCTTCGAGCTGGACCGAGTTCAGCGCGATCTGGTCGGCGGTGTTCACGGGCGGGGCGGCGAGGATCGCGAGTCGCTCCAGGCGGTCGGGGTGCCCGATACCCCACTCGAGCGCGTGCATGCCGCCCATCGATCCGCCCACGACCGCGGCCCACACCTCGACCCCGAGGGCGTCGGCCAGCCGGACCTGCGCGGCGACCTGATCGCGGATCGTGAGGTACGGGAACCGAGCCGCCCATTCGTAGCCGTCGGACGAGATCGACGAGGGGCCCGTCGACCCCTGGCAGCCGCCCAGCATGTTCGGGGCGACCACGAACCAGCGGTCGGTGTCGATCGCCAGACCGGGACCGACGATGTCCTCCCACCAGCCGGCCGTCGGGTGCCCCGGGCCTGCCTCGCCGCGCAGGTGGCTGTCGCCGGTGAGGGCGTGGAGCACGAGCACGGCGTTGTCGCGTTCGGGTGAGAGCTCGCCCCACGTCTCGTAGGCGAGGCGGAAGCTCGGCAGCTGCTCGCCGCTCTCGGTGATGAGCGGACCGAACGCACCGAAGCTCCGATGGCCGACAGGGTCGCCGTCGCGCCAGGCGCCCGTGGCGGGCGGGCGTCCGCGCAGCAGGCGCGCATCGGCCTCCGTGATCGGCGCGCTCGGCACCGTGTCCTCGGAGGTCTGCCAGTCCATGTCGCCATTCTCCCGGGTCGTGGCGCACGCTGCTCGCGTGTTACGTCACGACCGGAACGGAGACACCTCGTAGGCCGCGCCGTGCTGGCCCGCGAGTGCGACGGGCATCCCGTCGATCGTCTGGACGAAGCTGCCGGTGGGGTCGACGCCGTGCGGCATCCGTCCGTCGATCTCCGGCAGGGTGCCCACCGTCTCGTTCGAGATCCAGACGACGCGGCGGTTCACCCGTTCGCCGAGAGCGCTCACGAGGTCGGCGAAGCGGCGACGTTCGTCGGCATCGAGGTAGAGGAGCACCGCGCTGTGGAAGACCACGAGCGTCGCCTCGGGCGGGCTCTCGGCTTCGACCTCGGGAAGGAGTTCGAGGATGTCGCCGGCGACGATGCGCGGTGGGTCGGCCCGCGCCACCTCGACGGCAGCGCGGAGTCGCCCGATGCGCTCGTCGTGGACGGGGCCCGGCCAGACGAGCGTCTCGAGCCAGGAGACCGCGTCCGTATCGCGCACGTCGATCGGGGCGAGGTCGATGCCGGCGCGCCAGACGACGTCGGGAAGCGACTCGGGCACGGCGCCGGGGTCGTCGATGCGGCAGCGCAATAGCGGGCGATGGGCGGCATCCGACCCCTCAGGAATGATCGCCGGCAGCGGCTCGCCGCCGGGCGACGCGTACTCGTACGCGTACCGGTCGGGATAGAGGCAGAGGCCCGCGGCTGTGCCGGTCTCGAGGAGGGCGATCGGTCCGTCGATGCGGGAGAGGAGAGGCAGGAGGGTGGCGCAGCGTCCGACCTCGTTGGTCTGCGTGCGGCGCTCCGCGGTGATGGCGGCGACCCGGTCCCACTCCGAGATCAGCCGCTCGCGCCAAGCGGCGAACGGCTCGAGTCCGCATCCCGCCCAGCGTGCAGCGGCGAAGACGAGGTTCGGCTGGCGGCGCCGCTCGCCCAGGAGCGCGATCCGCTCGGTGAGCTCGTCGTCGCCGGCGATGCCCTCGGCCCATTCGGCGTAGAGCGGCGAGCTGCCCCGGGACCAGTCGGCGAACGCATGGTAGCGGCGGGAGGTGTCGGCGTCCATCGCTTCAGGGTAGATGCGCTGAGCGTCACGATCGTCGCGTAAGATACCGCGAAGCAAGGGGAGTACTTCCGCCTGCGGCGCTCTCGTCATTACGGATCCGACGTCGGATTCCGGGACGCCGGTCCCTCCGGGGATGAAGGAGACCTGGCCGTTCGCTACTGTCGACCCCTTGGAGCCTTCGTGGACATCACTCCGCTCGTGTGGATCATCACCATCGCGGTGACCATCGCCTTCTTCGTGTACGAGTTCTTCGCGCACGTGCGCACTCCGCACGAGCCGACGATCGCCGAATCGGCGCGCTGGTCGGCGTTCTACATCGGCCTCGCGCTCATCTTCGGCG
Source organism: Microbacterium sp. M4A5_1d (assembly GCF_053345465.1). Lineage (NCBI taxonomy): Bacteria > Bacillati > Actinomycetota > Actinomycetes > Micrococcales > Microbacteriaceae > Microbacterium > Microbacterium sp. M4A5_1d. The sequence continues at coordinate 447,715 of NZ_JBKFAD010000003.1, read as the reverse complement.
TGGTCATCGGCTTCGTGCCGGGCTGGGGCTGGGTGTTCGCGGGCGAGTACTTCGCCGGTTACCTGACCGAGAAGGCCCTGTCGATCGACAACCTCTTCGTCTTCCTGATCATCATGACCGGCTTCGCGGTGCCGAAGAAGTACCAGCAGAAGGTGCTGATGATCGGCATCGTGATCGCGCTCATCATGCGCGGCGCGTTCATCGCCATCGGCGCGGCGCTCATCGACAACTTCTCATGGATCTTCTACATCTTCGGTGCGCTGCTGCTCTTCCTCGCCTACCGTCAGGCCTTCTCCCACGGTGACTCCGACCCGGCCAACGGCAAGTTCATGACGTTCGTCCGCCGCCACCTTCCCGTGACCGACGAGTACAACAGCGACAAGCTGACGGTGCAGAAGGACGGCAAGCGCTTCGTCACGCCGATGCTCCTCGTCATCATCGCGATCGGCTTCATCGACCTCGTCTTCGCGGTCGACTCGATCCCGGCGATCTACGGTCTGACCAACGAGGCCTACATCGTCTTCACGGCGAACGCCTTCGCCCTGATGGGCCTGCGCCAGCTGTTCTTCCTGATCGGCGGTCTGCTGGAGCGTCTGGTCTACCTCGCGCAGGGCCTGGCGGTCATCCTCGCCTTCATCGGCGTGAAGCTCGTGTTCCACGCGCTCCACGTCAACGAGCTGCCCTTCATCAACGGCGGTGAGCCGCTGTTGTGGGTTCCCGAGATCCCGATCTGGTTCTCGCTGCTGTTCATCGCCGCTACCGTCGCGGTCGCCACCGTCGCGAGCCTCGCCAAGACGCGCGGGGACAAGGCGAAGAACGACCGCGAGCAGGTTCAGGGCGAGCAGATCACGACGGCCACCGACGCCGACTGACGGCGCCGCGAACGACGGATGCCCCGGCCCCACCGCTCGCGGTGGTCCGGGGCATCCGGTCGTTCTGAGGAGGAACGATCAGGCGCGCGCCGCCTCGGCGACGTTGCGCGCGGCCGCGAGGGCCTGCTCGAGGTCGGCCTTGAGGTCGTCGATGTTCTCCAGCCCCACCGACAGGCGGACGAGGCCGGGGGTGACGCCCGTCGTGAGCTGCTGCTCCGGGGTCAGCTGCGAGTGCGTCGTCGACGCGGGGTGGATGACGAGCGACCGCACGTCACCGATGTTCGCGAGGTGGCTGAACAGCTGCAGCGAGTCCACGAACGCGCGGCCGGCGGCGACGCCGCCCTTCAGCTCGAACGACAGCACCGCCCCGACGCCCTTCGGCGCGTAGCGGTTGGCCGCGGCGTACCAGGGCGAGGTCGGCAGGCCCGAGTAGTTGACCGAGGCGATGTCCTCATGGTTCTCGAGCCACTCGGCGATCTCCTGTGCGTTCTGCACGTGGCGCTCGATGCGCAGGGAGAGCGTCTCGATGCCCTGGATGAGCAGCCACGCGCTCTGGGGTGAGATCGCCGCGCCGAGGTCGCGCAGCAGCTGGACGCGGGCCTTGATGACGTAGGCGAGGCCGTCGCCGACAGCCTGCGTGTAGACGGCGCCGTGGTACGAGGGGTCGGGCGTCGTGAGCCCCGGGAAGCGCTCGGAGTGCTCCGTCCAGGGGAAGCTGCCGCCGTCGACGATGACGCCGCCGATGACCGTGCCGTGGCCGCCGAGGAACTTCGTGGCGGAGTGCACGACGATGTCGGCGCCGTGCTCGAAGGGACGGATGAGGTAGGGCGTGGCGATCGTGTTGTCGACGATGAGCGGCACGCCGGCCTCGTGGGCGACGTCGGAGACACCGCGGATGTCGAGGACGTTGATCTGCGGGTTGCCGATCGTCTCGGCGAAGAAGAGCTTGGTGTTGGGCCGCACTGCGCGGCGCCACTCCCCGAGATCGTCCTGGTTCTCGACGAACGTGACCTCGATGCCGAGCTTGGCGAGCGTGTACTTGAACAGGTTGTAGGTGCCGCCGTAGATCGAGCTCGAGGCGACGAAGTGGTCTCCGGCTTCGGCGATGTTGAGGATCGCGAACGTCTCGGCGGCCTGACCCGACGCGACGAGGAGGGCCCCGGTGCCACCCTCGAGTGCGGCGAGGCGCTGCTCGACGACATCCTGCGTGGGGTTCTGGATGCGCGTGTAGATGTTGCCGAACTCCGCGAGCGAGAACAGGTTCGCGGCGTGGTCGGAGTTGTCGAACACGTACGAGGTCGTCTGGTAGATCGGCGTCGCCCGTGCCTTGGTGACCGGGTCCGGTGCGGCTCCGGTGTGGATCTGCTTCGTCTCGAAGCGCCAGTTCTCGGATGCGGACATGCGTGGCTCCATCGGGTCGGGAAGCGGCGACGGTCGCCGGCCTGGGTCGAGCGTACGGAAACCGGGTGTGCCCGACAATGCGCGGGACACGCTGCGTAACCTGACGGCTACGGTGGGAGCATGACGCGACGTGCAGTGGTCACCGGTGCGAGTTCGGGAATCGGCGAGGCGGTCGTCCGCGCGCTGCGGGCGTCGGGGTGGGAGGTCGTCGGCGTCGCCCGGCGGGCGGAGCGCCTCGAGGCGCTCGACGTCGAGGTCGGCTCCGCCTCATTCGCCGCGGATCTGACCCGCGAGGGGGATGTCGCCGCCCTCACCGAGCACCTCGCCGCCTCCGGCGATGTCCACGCCCTCGTCCACGTCGCCGGCGGTGCCCGCGGCACCGACCGCGTCGAAGACGGCGCGGCCGAGGACTGGCAGTGGATGTTCGAGGCGAACGTCCTGTCGGCGCAGCGGCTGACCGCGGCTCTCCTCCCGCTGCTGCGACGCGCCGTCGCGGCGGGCTCCGGCCATGCCGACACCGTCTACGTCACCTCGACCGCCGCTCAGACGGCCTACCCGGGAGGCGCCGGCTACAACGCGGCGAAGGCGGGGGAGTCGATGCTCGTCCACGCGCTGCGGCTGGAGCTGAACGGCGAGCCGATCCGTGTGGTCGAGATCGCGCCCGGCATGGTGCGCACCGAGGAGTTCACGCTGAACCGTCTCGGCGGCGACCAGGAAGCGGCGGACCGCCTGTACGAGGGCGTCGAGCAGCCTCTCGTCGCCGAAGACGTGGCGGATGTCGTCGCGTACGCCCTGAACGCGCCGGGGCACGTCAACCTCGACCTCGTGACGATGCGTCCCGTCGCGCAGTCCGCGCAGCACCTGCTGGCGCGCGGTCCGCTGCGTCCGCGGTCGACCGGAGCCTGACCGCCGGGCGATCAGCCTCCTCAGCCGCGGGGCTGGGCGATGGTCCCGTCCGTGCCGCCCGCGGGCTGCGGAGCGGCATCCTCAGCGTCGGCGAACGCCACGCGCGGCACGACGAACAGCAGGACCGCTGCGACGAAGCCGCCGGCGGCGCAGATGGCCCACACCGTGAGGTAACCGCCGAGGGAGGCGGCGGTCTCGCTCGCGACGACACCCGCGCCGGCAGCCAGCACCACACCGAAGATCGCCGACGAGAACGTTCCGCCGACGGTCTTGGTCGTGTTGGTCATGGCCGACGCCACACCGGTCTGCCCGCGCGGGGCGGCCGCTGCCGCCGCAGCCGGCATCGCGCCGACGAGCGCGCCACAGCCCAGGCCCGCGATGCAGAGGTTGAGCAGAACCTGCCAGAGCTCCCGGTGGAACGGCAGGAAGAGCGCGTACCCGATGCCGACGAGCAGCGCTGCGCCGATGAGGACGACCCGGGGACTCGCTCGGCGAGACGTGACCGCGAACAGTACGGCGCCCACGATGAGCGACACGAGGTAGACCCCGATGATGTTCGACCGGTCGGTGGCGTCGAGCCCGAGACCGTAACCGAGCGCAGGGTCCGTGCCCGCATAGGTCGACAACGGGCCCTGGGCTCCGAGCAGACTGATGCCGACGAGGAACGCGGTGGCCTGCACCGGCCACATCTCCGGGCGGGCGAGCATCCGAATATCGACCGCGGGGTCGGGCTGGCGCAGTTCGAACCGTCCGAAGACGACGAAACCTACGATTCCCGCGAGGAGCAGCGCCCACACCCAGAAGGCCGCGGGGCCGTTCAAGCGGAGGAACGTCAGGGCGCTGGTGACGAACAGCAACGAGACCGCGAGGAGCACGAAGCCACGTGAGTCCAGCTGCCGCCGGCCCGGCTCCGGCTTCGACTCGGGCACCCAGAGCCAGATGACGATCGCGACGAGGGTCACCGCCACCGCCGGCACGATCAGCGTCAACGTCATGTCGCCGGCTGTGGCGGCGTAGATCCGGCCCGCGGCCAATGCGCCCATGATCGCGCCGGCCTGAAGCCCGACGACCAGGAGCCCCGCCGCGCGCCGGGTGAGCGAGACGCCCCGGCTCTGCCGCCTGCCCCGTTCGAAGATGAGCGCGATCTCGAGGGGGAGCCAGACGACGTAGAAGCCCTGCAGCGCCCAGGCGATGAGGAAGGTCCAGAAGGATGCCGCAAACGCGAGCCACCAGGTCGCCGCGGCGGTCAGGACAGCTGCGACCAGCAGGATCCGCTTGTGCCCGTACATGTCGCCGAGCTTGGCCAGCACCGGTACGACGAGCGCCGACAGCAGCAGTTGCGCGGCCTCGAACCAGTTCACGTCCGAGTCGTGGATCCCGAGCTCGGCGACGATGTCACTGAAGAGCGGAACGTAATAGCCCTGCAGGATGCCGCTGACGATCTCGACCAGGATGAACCACCCGATCAGACCCGCGGTGACGCCCAGAGCGGAGGTGCGCAGCGTCGTCGACACGGGGCGAGCATACCGGCACGACCGGCCTACCCTGAGAGGGTGACGCCCCATTCCCTGCCCGAGCTCGCCGCCGCCGGTCTGATGGCCCCCGATTGGGCCGAGGCGCTGCAACCCGTCGCCGGTGACATCGCGTCGCTGGGTGACCGGCTGCGCGCCGAGACCGCCGCCGGTCGCGGGTACCTGCCGGCGGGCGACCGGGTGCTGCGCGCCTTCCAACGGCCGATGGCCGACGTCCGCGTCCTGATCGTCGGTCAGGATCCCTACCCGACCCCGGGGCATCCGATCGGACTCTCCTTCGCGGTCGACGCCCACGTGCGGCCATTGCCCCGGAGCCTCGGGAACATCTATCGGGAGCTCGAATCGGACCTCGGCATCGCCCCCGCGCCGCACGGCGACCTCTCCGCCTGGAGTGATCAGGGCGTGCTGCTGCTGAACCGAGTGCTGACGGTCGCCCCCGGGGCACCGGCATCCCACCGGGGGTGGGGCTGGGAACGCGTGACGGAGCACGCCATCCGCGCGCTGGTAGCGCGGGAGCGCCCCCTCGTGGCGGTTCTCTGGGGGAAGGATGCCGCGACCCTGCGGCCGCTGCTCGGCGACGCGGCGATCGTGGCGTCGCCGCATCCCTCACCGCTCTCGGCGAACCGTGGCTTCTTCGGGTCGCGCCCCTTCTCGCGCGTGAACGAACTGCTCGTCGCGCGGGGTGGCGAGCCTATCGACTGGCGCATTCCGGAGGCCTGAACCGCCGTCGTCATCGGCGCGAAACGTCTGCGCCGTAGAGTTGCTGCATGCTCGAGGAGGACTCCAACCGCGACCGCCGACGCCTGCCGCGGCACCTGCGCCGTCCGGCCGAAGCCGAACGGCCCTTCTCGTACGAGATCCGGCCGGCGCGCCCGGATGACCTCCCCGACATCCGCGAGATCTACAACTACTACGTGACCAACTCCGTCGTGACCTTCGACGAGAAGAAGTGGTCGCTCGCGCAGTGGCACGAGAAGTACGACTATCTGACGAAGCTCAAGCTGCCGTTCCTCGTCGCGGTGTCGCCGATGGGGCAGATCCTGGGATACGCACTCGCGTCGCCGTGGAACGGCAAGACCGGATTCCGCTACACCGCCGAAACGTCCATCTACCTCGGTCAGGCGGCCACCGGGAAGGGCCTCGGGCGTGCGCTGCTCGAGGCACTCATCGACGCATGCCAGCAGCTGGGACTGCGCGAGATCGTCGCGGTCGTGAGCGACAAGGGCGCCGAGGCGTCGATCGCCCTGCACGAGCGTTTCGGGTTCGTCGAGGTCGGCCGGATGGGGCGCGTGGGTCACAAGTTCGGCCGGTGGCTGGGCACGATCTACCTGCAGAAGTCGCTGGAGCAGCCGAAGAAGGGGCTGCGCGGACTCTTCGCGCAGAAGTCCGGCTGAGGCCTCACCCCGCGTCGTCGGCATTCGGGTCGGGTTCGGCCGGGTGACCGGTTCGCACCGCCTCGACGAGCGATCGCCACGGTTCGTCGAGGTCGTCGTTCAACTCGGCCTGACGCGTCGTCTCGCTGTCGGTGACGGCGATCCGCCAAAGGAAGCGGTCGGCCCCGCCCGATCCGGTCTTGCCTGCCGGTGCCGACGCGTCGATCTCCTGCCAGGGGCACCGCCCTATCAGCTCGCGCCACCCGTCGCGGTCAGCCGGCGTCGGCTCGACGCGCCACGCCCGGGTCAGGCCGGCGAAACCGCCGGTGCGCTCCACGACGATCCGCAGCTGCGCCGCGGAACCGTCGTCACGGGTGTCAGGCATCCTCCAGCACGCCGACGCCCTGCCATCCGGCACGCACGGCGGCGACCTCCTCCGTCTCCTCACCGTACTCGTCGACGGCCTGGGCGATGGTGGCGGCGGCGAAGGCAGCGAAGTCGGAATCGGGGGAGAGCGCTCCCGAGGTGAGTGTGCGATACCAGATGAGTCCCGCGCGTTCCCAGGCGTAGCCGCCCAGCCGTGCTGCGACGAGGTGGAACGCTCTGTTGGGAATGCCCGAGTTGATGTGAACCCCGCCGTTGTCGCTGGTCGTCACGACGTAGTCGCGCATGTGCCCGGGCTGCGGGTCGCGTCCGAGAACATCGTCGTCGTAGGCCGACCCGGGTTCGGCCAGCGACCGGAGGGCGCGCCCCTGGACGGCATCCGTGAATATGCCCGCGCCGATGAGCCACGACGCCTGCTCGGCGCTCTGGCCGAGTCGGTGCTGCTCGGTGAGCGCGCCGAACACATCGGACAGCGACTCGTTGAGAGCGCCGGACTGACCCGCGTACGTCAGGCCTCCCGAGAACTCGGTGATGCCGTGGGCCAGCTCGTGGGCGATGACGGTCAGCGACCCGGTGAACCCGGTGAACACCTCGCCGTCGCCGTCGCCGAAGACCATGCGCTCGCCGTTCCAGAACGCGTTGTCGTACGCCTCGCCGTAGTGGACGGTGGCCGCGAGCACACCGCCTCGCCCGTCGAGCGAATCGCGGCCGTAGGCGTCGCGGAAGAACGAGAACGTCGCGCCGAGCCCGTCGAAGGCCTCGTCGACCGCGCGATCGCCGGTGGGCGGGTCGTCTTCGCGGCGGACGAGGACGCCCGGAAGCTCTTCGCGGCCCTGCGCGTCGGATACGGCCCGGTCGGCTGCGGCGATGCGCTCGGCGACGAGAGTGCCGCCCGGCTCGACGGAGAGACGCAGCTGCGAACGTCCGGCCAGATCGGACGGACGCGCGGCGAGGGTGGTCCGCGCGGCGACCGCGGCCCGCGCGAGGTGGGGCTCGCGAGCGGAGGCGACGCGGGCGAGGAGGTATGGGGGGATGATCGCGCGCATGGCCTCACGGTAGCGGCGGTCACCGACATCGAGTGCGGAAGGGGACGTCTAGTCCTGCGTGCGATGCGGGTCGATCACGGGCACCGAGGCGAGGAGGCGACGCGTGTAGGCCGCCTGCGGCTGGAGCAGCACCTTCTCGGTGGGGCCCTCCTCGACGATGCGCCCCTCGGTCATCACGATGACCTCGTCGCAGAGGTTCTGGACCACGCCGATGTCATGCGAGACCAGCAGCAGCGTCATCCCCTGTTCCGCACGCAGACGGCGCAAGACCTCGAGGATCTGCGCCCGCACCGTCACATCGAGCGCCGACAGCGGCTCGTCGCCGACGAGGATCGCCGGGCGGTGCGCGATCGCGCGGGCGAGCGCGATGCGTTGGCGCTGACCCCCCGAGAACTCGTGCGGGTAGCGCTCCGCCGCGTCGGCATCCAGTCCGACGTCCGACAGCACCTCGTGGACGCGCGCGCGGCGGTCGCCGGGAATGTCGAGCGCCCACAGGGGCTCAGCGATGATGCGGCCGACGCTCATGCGGGGATCGAGCGAGGCGTACGGGTCCTGGAAGACGATGCCGGTCCGTCGGCGGAGCCAGTGCAGGCTGCGAGCCGACGCGCGGGCGTCCACGGGACGCCCGTCGATCGTCACCGTTCCCGTCGAGGGCGTGTCGAGGCCCAGGAGGAGCCGCACGAGGGTCGACTTGCCCGACCCCGATTCGCCGATGATCCCCAGCGCCGAGCCCGAGCGGACATCGACGTCCACGTCGTCGAGCGCGACGGTCTCGCGTCGTGGCGCACCCGCACCGCCGGCGCGCACCCGATAGCGCTTGCTCAGGCCGCGCGCCGAGATGAGCACCTCGCCTGTCATGCGTCTCCCTCCGGCCGCCAGACCGTGGCCGTCGCGTCGCGGAGCAGGCCACGGGTGACCTCCGACTGCGGAGCGGTGAGCAGGTCGGCGACCGTGCCGTCCTCGACGACGCGACCATGCTCGAGCACGACCGCCTCCGACGCGACCTGAGACAGCACGGCGAGGTCGTGGGTGATGAACAGCAGCGACATCCCGTCGTTCTCGACCAGCTCTCCCAGGAGCGCCAGGATCTCGGCCTGGATCGTCACGTCGAGCGCGGTCGTCGGCTCGTCGGCGATGAGCAGGCGCGGCCGAGCGGCCAGGGCCATGGCGATCGCCACCCGCTGGCGCTGGCCGCCCGAGAGCTGATGCGGGTAGCGGCGCAGCGCGCCCTCGGGGAGCCTCACCCGATCAGCATCGGCCTGAGCCCGTGCGAGAGCCTCACGCCGGCCGGCGCGGCCGTGGATGCGCAGGGGCTCCGCGACCTGCCGGCCCACCGTCCGCAGCGGGTTCAGGGCGGTCTGAGGCTCCTGGAAGACGATGCCGATCTGCTCGCCGCGGAGAGCGGCCAGCTCGCGGTCCGGCAGGCCGATCAGCTCCCGCCCGTTCCACCGGATGCTGCCCTCGACCTCGGCGCCGTCGGGAAGCAGCCCGAGCACAGCCAGGGCGGTCAGCGACTTGCCCGACCCCGATTCCCCAATGAGCCCGACCCGCGCGCCGTCGGCGACGCCGAACGACACGTCGTCGACCACGCGGCGCCCGTCGAGCACGACCGACAGGCCCTCGACCTCGAGACTCATGCGACCACCGCCGGAGTATGCGATGCGGCGGGGGAGCGCCGCCGGGCGAGCGTCGGGTCGGTCGCCTCGCGCAGACCGTCGCCGAGGAGGTTGAGTCCCAGCACGGTGATCGTGATCGCGAGCCCCGGCCACACGACGCTCAGCGGATGCGCCGTCAGGTACGTCTGCAGCTCGCTCAGCAGCAGCCCCCACGAGGGCTGCGTGGGGGGAGCGCCGAAACCGAGGTAGCTCAGGCCCGCCTCGGCGAGGACCGCGACCGCCATGCCCCACGACAGCTGCACGATGAAGACGGGCGCGACGTTCGGGAGCAGGTGGCGCAGGGCGATCTGCGACGGCGTGAGGCCGTTGGCGCGCGCCGCGAGCACGAAATCGCTGTGCAGCGTGCGGCGCAGCTCCGGCCGGGTGACGCGCGCGATGTTGACGCCGAATCCGATGCCGACGGAGATGACGACCACCCACAGTGAGCCACCCCACACCGCCGAGATCATCATCGCGATCAGCAGCACGGGAAAAGCGATCAGGATGTCGACGAGCACGGCGACGACCTCGCGGGTCCAGCGGCGGGTGAGCGCGCCGAGGCAGGCGAGTGCGATACCGATCAGCGTGGCGACGACGCCCGCGCCTGCGGCGACGAGGACCGTCGTGCGCGCCCCCGCGATCAGCAGCGAGAGGATGTCGCGACCCGACGCGTCGGTGCCGAGCAGATGCGGCCAGCTCGGCGGGCTCCACCGCGCCGGGATGTCCACCCGCTGCGGGTCGAACGGGGTCCAGACGAGCGAGACCGCGGCCACGACCCCGATGGTGACGACCACGATGAGCCCGAAACGGCCGGCAGGAAGCGACCACAGTCGCCGCAGCCACGGCATCCGGTCGTTCATGAGGCCTCCCGCTGTCTCGGATCCAGACCGCGATGCACGAGGTCGACGATGAAACCGACGACGAGAACGACCGCCGTGAGCGCGAGGAGCTCGCCCTGGACCTTCGGCAGATCGCGCAGGCCGACATCCGAGACCAGCATCCGGCCGATACCCGGCAGGGTGAACAGCTGCTCGATCACGACCGCTCCCACGACGATGCCCGCGACCTGCAGGCCCAGGACGCTGATGATCGACAGGCCGACCGTCGGCAGGCCGTGGCGAAGCAGCGCGGCACGGCGCGTGAGTCCCTTGGCAGCTGCGGTGCGGACGAAATCCTGCCCCATCGCCGAGAGCGTGGCGCTGCGGACGAACCGCATCAGCATCGCGCCCTCGACGACGCCGATGGTGACCGCGGGAAGGATCAGTGCGGCGAAGGCCCGCGCCGGGTCGCCCCACCCGCCGCGCGGGAAGCCCTGCGCGGGCAGCCAGCCAAGCCAGATCGCGAACACGACGACCAGCATCATGCCCGCCCAGACCACGGGTACGGCGGCGATCGCCTGCGCGCCGAACGAGAGCGCCGTGCCGTCGGCGCGGCCGCGACGGATGGCCGCGATCACGCCGAAGGGAAGCGCGATGATCAGTGCGACGAACATCGACATGAGCCCGAGGGGAACGGTGACCTGAGCCTTGGCGGCGAGCTCCGCCGCGACGGGCGAGCCCGTCACCAGCGACGTGCCGAGGTCGCCGCGCAGCAGCCCCGACACCCACTCGAGGTACTGCGTAGGCAACGGCACGTCGAGACCGAGGCGTTCACGCAGCGCCGCGACCTGCTCCGGCGTGGAGTTGGTTCCGGCGATCTGCTGCGCGACATCGCCGGGCAGAACCCGCAACGTCACGAAGATCAGCACGCTGGCGACGACCAGACCCAGCAACAGCAGGGCCAGTCGCGTCAGCGCGTAACGGATCACCCGTCGCTCTTGGCGATCTCGGCGAGGTTGATGCGCGCGTTCACGTTGTCGACGGGCATACCCGAGACGTTCGTGGCGACCGCGACCACTGAAGCCCAGTTGTAGAGCCAATCGGCGGCGTGGTCCTCGGACACGATCCGCGCGGCCTTCTTCAGGAGGTCATCGGCGGACTGCTCGTCCGTCGCGAGCAGCGACTGCGCGTAGAGATCCTGCACCTCGGCGTTGTCGTAGGTGAAGTAGTAGTCGGGATTCGCCCAGTTCTCGAAGTCGCGCGGCTCGGCGTGGTTGACGACGCTGAGCTCGTAGTCCTTATTGGTGTACACGTCGCTGAGCCAGGTGCCGAAGTCGACGGGGTTGACCTTGAGGTCGATCCCGACGTCGTTGAAGTTGGAGACCAGGATCTGCGGGAGCGTCGTGCCGTAGGCCGACGGGATGGTCAGGGTCAGCGCGAGATCGCTGACGCCGGCCTCACTCAGCAGCGCCCGGGCTGCCTCAGGGTCGTAGGAGACGACATCCGAGAGGTCCTCGTATCCGGGGTCGGCCTCGGGGATCGGACCGTAGAGCGTCTGCCCTGCACCGACGGCCTCGACGATCGCGTCGTGGTCGATGGCGGTTCGGATCGCCTCGCGCACCCGGACATCAGCCAGGGGCCCCGACGTGGAGTTCATCGCGAGCACGCTCTTATCGGTCGCGCTGCCGGTCTCGACGACGAAGTCGCCGCCGCCCTCGACCTGATCGGCGAGGTTCGCGTCGAAGCCGACGACGACGTCGATCTCGCCGGCGAGAGCGGCGTTGATGGCTGCTTGGTTGTCGGGGATGAAGTCGAACGTGACGTCGGCTACCTGAGCCGCATCCCCCCAGTACGCCTCGTTCCGCTCGAGCGTCAGGCTGGCGCCCTGGCGCCAGTTCGCCAGCCGGAAGGGCCCGGTGCCGTTGGCGGCGGTGTTGTAGTCGACGGTGTCGCCTTCTTTGAGGATGATCCCCGCGCGGCCCGTGAGGTTCCACAGCAGCGACGAGTCGGGCTGCGACAGCGTCAGCACGATCTTCTGCCCGTCGGCGGTGACCGACGTGACGTTGGCGAGTCGTTCGCTGTCCGCCCATTCGGCGGTGGCCTGCCGGGTGGTCAGCGACGAGACGACATCCTGAGGCGTGAGGGGCTGGCCGTCGTGGAAGGCGACTCCCTCACGCAACGTGAACGTGTAGGTCAAGCCGTCTGCGGAAACCTCGTGGGCGCTGGCGAGCGCGTCGACGATCTCGCCCTCCGCGGTGCGGGCGACGAGGCCCTGATAGACGTTGTCGATGAGCGTCTGATCGAGCGAGATGCCCGCGGTCTGCCGGATGTCGAGGTTCGAGGGCTCGAGCACCAGGCGGATGTTGACGCTGGCGTCCGGGTCAGGGGCGCCCATGGTGGCGGACGGCCCGGGCTCGGTCGACCCGGTGCAGCCGGCGAGGAGGAGGGTGCCTGCAGCCAGCAGTGCGGCGGCGGTCACGGTGGTGCGGCGGAGCATGTGGAGGAGGGTTCCTTTCGCAAGGGCGGTGGCATCGTTGCTGTCCGATGCGCGTCCGCGAACTCAGTGCGGCATACAGCCTAGGGTCCGCCACGACCGCGAGACGCATTCACCGACGTCCAGCGTCGCACGGCGACTCCCTATTTGCTCGGGAGCGTGCCGTGCGCAGGCTGAGCGCGGGCTGCGGGGCGGGTGAGACGGCCGCAGGCCGGTTGAGCCTGTCGGCGGTACGGCTTGGCCGGTGGAGCTCGCCGCAGGAGCGCAGACCGGGCCGATCTCCGCCGACCAGAGGCGCCCTCCAACCCGGCGATGCCCGCTGTTCGCGGGGTTCCGTCGCCAGGATGAACAGCTGAATCGCGCGACGCAGCTGGGTCACGTGCGCGTTGAGCCCGTCGGCGGCGCCGCAGCACGGCTTCGCCGCGGCGCCGCGGCCGTTGACAGGCTGAACAACCCTCCTGCGGCGCCCGGGTGCCCGTGACGTCGGCTCCGCCTGTTGACGGCACAAAGCCCGCAGTATGCGGGGGAGTCAGGCGGTGGCGGCGTCGCGGATGATGCGAGCGAGCTCGGTCGGGAGCTCCTCCTGCACGTTGTGGCCCGATTCCACCGTGACGATGCGCGCTGCGGGAAGGCGCTCGCCGAACCGATCGACGTCGGCGTCGGTCAGATAGCCCCGAGTGCCGCGTACGAGCGTGATGGGCGCCGCCACGTCCGCGAAGTCATCCCAGCCGGATGCCGCGAGGGCGGGCGCCAGCGCATCCTGCCGCTCGGATGCCGCGGCCGCGGCGCCGGGGTCGGCGGCGAGCCCGTTGGCGATGTGTGCGAAGTGGTGCTTCCACTCCACGCGGCCGTCATCGCGCACGCGCGAGTTGAGGAAGACGCCGCGCTCGGCCGCGGTGCGGTCTCCGCCGAGCCCGAACGACAGTGCACGCTCGACCATCTCCGCGCGAGAGGCCCAGCTGGTCGGTCCGGCGAAGAACCGCCGGATCTGCGACGCCGCTCCGGCGGGGTCGAGCCCGGGCGCGATGTCGACGATCACGAGGGCACGCACCAGCTCGGGGTGCGCTGCGGCGAGGGCCGCGGCCGTGAGGCCGCCGAGCGACTGCCCGACCACGACCTGCGGCGTCGCCGTCCACTGCTCGAGCGCCGGAGCGATGTCGGCCGCGAGCGTCCGTCCCGTGTAGTCGGCGTCGTCGCGCCACGCGGAGTCACCGTGTCCCGGCAGGTCGATCGCCAGCGCCGGCCGCCCGAGCGCGAGGACGGTGCGATCCCACGTATGGGCGTTGAGGCCGGCCCCGTGAAGAAGGGTGACCTCGGGCTCGCCGTCGCCGAGTCGGAGCGCGCTGACCGGTCGCCCGTCAGGGGCGAAGGTGAACAGCCGCTCGGCCGCGGGTGTCGGAACGCCGGCCTCAGCGGCCTGGACGGGCAGGAACGAGAACTCGTCGAACGTGTCGTCGTGCACGGTGATCCTTCGCATCGGGGAGGGACCATTCTCCCGCGACGGGGGAGGGCGGTGGATAGGGTTGACGCATGAATCCGGAGCGGCGCATCCATCTCGCCAAGGCGGCTCGTCCGGCCTACGACGCGCTCGACGCGTTCGCCCGCACGGTCGGGACCATCGCGCAGGATGCCGGCATCGACGAGCGTCTGAAAGAGCTCGCGCTCGTCCACAGCTCGCAGCTCAACGGCTGCGCCTACTGCGTGCGTGTGCATGTGGGTCGGGCGGTGGCTGCCGGTGTGACGGCCGACGAGATCGCCCAGCTCGCCACCTGGCGCGAGTCGGGGGTCTTCGACGAACGCGAGCGTACGGCTCTCGAGCTCGCCGAGGCGTATGTGCACATCGCCGACGAGGGCGTCTCGGACGAGCTGTACGACCGCGTGGGCGGGGTCTTCTCCGAGGCGGAGTACGTCGCGCTGAGCTGGCTCTTCATCTCGATCAACGCGTTCAATCGCCTGACGATCGCGGGCCGGTACCCCGTGCCGCCGCTCCCGCGTCCCGGCGGATGAGCGGCGCGGCATCGCTGTCGGTGCCGGGAGCCCTGAACTTCCGCGACACCGGCGGCCTGCGGGCGGGAAACACCTCGACACGATCGGGCGTGCTCTACCGTTCGGGCAACCTCTTCCGCGTCGACGACGCCGGGCGCCGCGCTCTCGGCGCGCTCGGGCTGCGTCGCATCATCGACCTGCGCGACGACGACGAGGTGCGCTCCGAGCCCACGGTGCTCGGAGATCTCTCCATCGAGACCCAGCGGGTGCCGCTGTTCCTGGGGTCGGTCGCCTCGCTGTTCCGCGCCGACATGTCGCTCGAGTCGATGTATCGCTCGCTCATCGACGACTCGGCTCCGCGCGTGCTCGAGGTCGTCCGCGGGGTCATCGCCGATCAGCCGGTGCTCGTGCACTGCACGATCGGCAAGGACCGCACCGGAGTGACGATCGCGATGATCCTCGCGGCAGCGGGAGTGGACGAGGATGCCGTCGTCGACGACTACGCCCGCACGGAGACGTTGCTGCCGGCCGAGCGCAACGCGCCGATCCTCGCGTATCTCCGCGCGCACCACCCCGACGCCCCGCAGCTGGTCGACCTGGCCACGCGGTCGCCCGCGCCGGTGATGCGCGGGCTCCTGGCCGACCTGCGCGAGCGATTCGGTTCCCCGGCCGACTACCTCCGGTCGCACGGACTCGCCGACGACGAGCTCGCCGAGCTGCGCCGCATCATCCTGATGTGAGACCTCGGGGGGCCGTCCGGTTTCGGCTACGTAGGTAAGGCATGCCTACACCGCGGGTATAGTGGAGTCATCATGACCGAGCTCCACAGCGCCGCCGCCTGCCGCGCCTCGAAGCACGTCCGGGTGCAGCACCTGGTGACGGCCGACGAGCACTCGCTCGCCGAGCTCGAGGCGCTCCTCGCCACCCTGCCGCTGTGCTCGACCGGCCGGGTCTTCATCGAGGTGCCCGACGCCGCCTGGATCGGCACCGTGTCGGCGCCGGCCCGCATGGTCGTGACCTGGCTCGACCGTTCACGCCGAACCGGTGCTCCGGGTTCGGGCCGGGGCTGCGGGTCGGGCGAGGCGCTCTCTCGCGCGGTCACCGCGTGGGCCGACGAGATGCTGTGCACGGATGCCGCGAAGGCGACGCGCGTGCACCTGCTGGGCGGGTTCCTCGGCACGGTCGACATCGTCGATCACCTCACCGCGCGCTGCGGAATGACCGCCGCGTCAATTCACACGCCCGAGCGCTTCGGGCTCGCGACCGCCCGCTGAGGTCCGTCAGCGGCTCTTGGCGCGCCGGGGGATGTAGTTGCCGTCGGCCAGTCCCGCGTCGATCTCGAATCGGTTGCGCAGGGGATCGCGGCCCGCGATCAGGTAGAGCAACGGCATGAGGAGCCCGTATCGCCGCCACTGCCGAGCGTGCACGGCCTCGTGCGTGAGGATCCGCTCGCTCGGTTCACGGTCGCCGGTCAGGAAGCACGACCCGACGCAGACGCCCCCGCGGCCGAACGTCCATTCCGGCATCCCGCGGAAGACCCACAGCCCCTGACGTCGCTCGACGCGGCCGGTCGACCACAGCGTGCCCCAGACGAACCCGAAGGCGGTGCCCGCCCGGGCGCCGAACTCGCTGACGGGGGAGTCCAGCAGCATCCGGGGGATGAGCCGGTCCACCGCCGCGCCTCGCGCGACCGCCGCGTCGGCTCGCTGCCGCCATCCGGCGGGCGGGATCCGGACGCTGCTCACGCCAGAGCCCCGACGACCCGCAGCACGGAGCCCATGTCGTCCACGACGGCCTCGGGATGCGGCGGAGCGAACCCGGAGACGGACGCTCCGGCGAACGAGAACCGCCCGCGCAGGATGCCGATCGCGTTGGTGAGGGTTGGGATGTCGATTCCGAACGGCACGGCCGCGCTCACACCCGTGATCGCCGCGGGGTCGAGGACGTCGAGATCGACGTGAACGTAGACCGAGCCGGCGCCGGTGGCAGCGACCGCGTCCGCCAGACGGGCGGGATCGGCCAGATCGTCGACGCCGAGATGCGTCAGACCCGCGATCTTCGCCGCATCGGTCTCTGCGTCGTCGAACTCGCGGGCGCCCGCAAGGACGATGCGATCGGCGGGCACCGCGGCATCCGGTGACAACGGGGTCGTCTCGAACACCGCGCGCAGGGCCATCCCCGCGAACGCACCCGAGGAGGACGATTCGGGGGTATGCAGGTCGGCGTGCGCGTCGAACCAGACGACGGCCATGTCGGGATGCAGCGCGGCCGCATGCGCGATCGCCGGCACGGCCACTCCGCAGTCGCCGCCGACGACCAGCACGTGGCCGCTCGGGCTCGCGCCGTCCGCGGCACCGTCGGCCTCGGTGAGGGCGGCCGTGACCAGGTCGCGGGTGCGCTGGAGCGAGCTGAACCGCCGGATGCCGCTGCCGAGCGCCTCGCCGGCCTCGATCGGCACGTCGACCCGGACGGTCGCGCTGCGCGGGAGGTCGCCCGCGATCGCGTCAGCGCCGTCGATCAGCGTCATCGATCGAGTTGAGGGCGAGCCCTGCCATTGCGGGACCACGATGAATCGGGTCATTCCTTCGTCCTTCGTCGGGCGTTCTCAGCGGTTCGAGCGTCGACGCCCGGGCGGCAGAGCCGGCCCGGGCGTCGACATCGGCACTCAGCGCTCGATGGCGCCGGCGGCTCCGCCCGTCTTCAGCGCGGCGAGTCGCGCCTCCACCTCGGTGAGCTGGCCCACGTCCTCGAGGCTCTCGAACTGCGCGTCGAGGCTCGAGGCGGCGAGTTCCTGCTTGCCGGCGGCGAGCGCCTCCTGGCGGCGGACCTTGTCTTCGAAGCGTCCGAGCTCGCTCGTCGGGTCGAGTACGTCGATCGACTTGACGGCGTCGTGGACGCGGTTCTGCGCCTCGGCAGTCTTCGCGCGCGCGAGCAGCTCGGAGCGCTTCGCGCGGAGCTGGTCGAGCTTGACCTTCATGCCGTTGAGGCCGTCCTTGAGCTTCTCGACGACCTCGGTCTGGGTCGCGATCGTCGGCGCGATGGTCCGGGCCTCGTTCTCCTCGCTGATCTGACGCTGCAGCGCGACCTTCGCGAGGTTGTCGAACTTGTCGGCGTCGGCGGTGTTGCCCACCGCGCGCAGCTCGTCGGCCTTCCGGCTCGCGGCGAGGGCCTTGTTGCCCCACTCTGCCGCGGCCTGGACATCCTCCTGGTGGTCGCGCTCGAGCAGGCGCAGGTTGCCGATCGTCTCGGCGATCGCCGACTCCGCGTCGGCGATCGAGTTGGTGTAGTCCCGCACGAGCTGGTCGAGCATCTTCTGCGGGTCCTCGGCCTGGTCGAGGAGGGCGTTGATGTTCGCCTTCACGAGCGTCGAGATGCGACCGAAGATGGACTGCTTTGCCATCGGGGTTCCTTTCGTGGGTGGTCGGGAAGAGGGAGAAGTCGTCAGAATCGGCCGCCGCCGCGCCGAGAGCGGCCGCCACCGAACCCGCCGCCGCCGCTGCGACCGCGTGAACCGCCGCCGAACCCGCCGCGCGAGCCGTTGAAGCCGCCGCCGAAGCCGCTGCCGCCGAAGCCCGACGAGCGGCGTCCGGACGACCCGCCCCCGAGGAGCGAGTTCAGCACCATGCCGCCGATCATGGCACCCATCATGCCGTTCGAGTTCGATCCGGGGGAGCCAGTTGCGAAGCCGCCGACATCGGTGCGTGCCGCGTCGATCGCGAGTCCGCTCAGCTGCGTCGCACGTGTTGCGTCGGCCAGCGCGCGCTCGGGGTCGATCTGCGCGGTCGCCTCCGCCCGGTCGAGCGACGCGCGAGCTTCGGCGACTCGCGTGCGGGCCGTCGCCCCGACGGCTCCGCGTCGCGTGCCGATGTAATCCTCGGCGGCCGATACTTGCGCCCGGGCCTGCTGCAGCTGGTGTTCGAGCGTCTGTCGCGCGCGGGCGGCTCGCTGCGCGGCATCCCGGGCTCCGGCGAGCGCGGCGTCGATCGCCGAGTTCGCGCCCAGCAGCGTGGACAACGCGGCCTGCGGGCGACGGTGCTCGCCGGTCAGCTGGGAACGGGCGGCGTCGATGTGCTGCCGGGTGGCCGACGCGACCGCGGCGAGCGTGCCGTCGGGATCGGGTACGCCGACCGCTGCCGCAACGTCCTGTTCGAGGTCCGTGATGAGCGCCGCAGCATCGCGCTCGGCGGTGGCGAGATCCACGGCGACCTTCTCGACCGCGGCCTCCAGCTGAGCGGCCTGCGCGACGGCTCCTTCGGCGGCACGCAATGACACGGCCGCCGCAGCGCCGTCGCCCGCGGCGATCGCACGCTGCGCCGTCGCGAGCTGCTCGTCGGCGTAGTCGAGGCGGCTGCGCGCCTGCTCGGGGTTGTCGCCGATGGTGGCGAGTTCCTCGGGGGCGTAGGCCGATCGAAGCCGCTCGAGAGAGGCGACCGCCCCGTCGAGCCCGGTTCCGGCGGCGCCGCGTTCCTGCTGGATGCGAACGAGCGCTTCGGGGGCGTTCTGCTCGAGGTCGCGCAGACGGTCGAACTCCTCGGCGCGCGCGTCGAGCTCGGAGTCGGCGTGCGCGCACAGCTCGAGGATGCGGGTGTGGATCACGCGGACGTCCGCCTCGGTGTCGGGCTGATCGTCGTCGAGGCGCTGCTGCAGCGTGAACGCCTCGTCGAGGTCTCGGCGTGCCTGCGCCAGGGTCTCGGCGAAAGCGGTTGCCGCCTCGTCGCCGAACTGCGCCGTCGCGAAGCCGAGCTCCTGCTCGCTCGTCCGGATGGCGTCGTCGGCTGCCACGAGCGCGCTGGCGGAGCGCCGGGCGAGCTCCTCGATCGGCTCGGCGGCCGCGCCACGGGCGGAGCCGGGGCCGGCGCCCGCCCGACGACGGCGCACCAGGACGACGATGACGGCGATCACGGCACCGACCGCGAGAATTCCGAGGACGATCGTCAGGCCCGACATGCCCGAGCCGCCCGTCGCGCCGCCGGATCCGCCGCCGGATCCACCGACCGCCGCCGCGAGTCCGCCGGCGGCGGCGAACGCGGCGCCGCCCCAATCCTCCGACCGGAGCTCTGGAAGGATGTCGCGCGTCTCGATGTCGCCGAGCGTCTCGCCGTCGACGGGGCCGTTGGTGTCGCCCGACAGGTAGAAGTTGCGCTGCTCGGTCGCGATCGCCAGTACATACTGGTCCACGCCGAGGCCGCCGCGCTCGGCGACCGCGTTGGCCCAGCCCTCGGCGTCGGACGGGCTGGTGAACGCGTCGACGTACACGACCCACAGGTCGATGCCCGCCTCCGAGCTCAACGCGGTGAGCCTCTCGTCGACGGCACGCTCTTCGCCTGGAGTCAGCGCGTCGGCCTGATCCACGACGCGTCCCGAGCCGAGGTCGACCGGGTCGGTCGCCCAGGCCGCGGCGGAACCGCCCGCGACGAACATCAGGCTCGCCAGGATCGAGAGCGTCACCGCTCGGAGCACGCGCATCCGTTCCCCTTCCGAGGTCGGAGGACCGGCCTCGTCTCCACTCTATTGAGGGCGTCGTGCCTGAGCCTATGCCGGGACTGTGAATCAGCGGCCAGCGGAATCGCGGCGCGGATACCCGGCGACGGGAACGGCCGCGGTTACGCTGACCCGCGGCCCGACGGGGCGCGAGGCGGGAGGAACCATGGACGACAGATACGGCACCGATGTGCTCGCAGCCGGATGGCGCGATGCCGGACGCAAGGTGGTGCCGGAGGTGCCCGCCGATCCCGATCTCGTCGTCGAGGTGGCGGCCGACGGCTACTGCGGAGCGGTCGTGGCCGTCCGCGGCGGGAACGTGGAACTCGAGGACCGCCTCGGCAAGGTGCGTCTGTTCCCGCTCGGGGGCGGCTTCCTCGTCGACGGCGAGCCCGTCAAGCTCGTCGCTCCGAAGGCCGCACAGCCCGCGGGTCGGCTGCGTACCGCTTCGGGGTCGTTCGTCGCGCCGCAGCAACGGGCGCGCGTGGCACGCGCGTCGCGCATCCTGGTCGAGGGACGACACGACGCCGAACTCGTCGAGAAGGTCTGGGGCGCCGACCTCCGCGTCGAGGGCGTCGTGGTCGAGTACCTGCAGGGGATCGACCTGCTGGAGGACCTCCTCCGAGACGAGCCGCCCTCTGCCGAGCGTCGCTACGGGGTGCTCGTGGACCATCTGGTCGCGGGCTCGAAGGAGACCCGCATCGCGGAGCAGATCCTGCGTGGTCCGCACGGTGCCCACCTCAGGATCGTCGGGCACCCCCACATCGACGTCTGGCAGTGCGTGCGCCCCGAGGCCGTCGGCATCCGCGCGTGGCCGCAGGTGCCGCGCGGCATCGAGTGGAAGACCGGCGTCTGCCGGGCGCTCGGCTGGCCCGCCGAGGACCAGGCCGACATCGCGCATGCCTGGCAGCGCATTCTCGGATCGGTTCGGACGTACCGCGACCTGGATCCTGCGCTGCTGGGCCGGGTCGAGGAGCTCATCGATTTCGTCACGGCCTGACGCCCCAGGTCCGCTCGGCGCACCTCCCGTCGCTCGATACCCTGGACTCATGCCGCAGACCGACGCGCCCGACACCGGTGACGAACCCCGCTACCGCGAGCGGCCCGTGTCGTTCGCCCGCCGCAGCGGGCGGATGAGCGACGGACAGGAGCGCGCCTGGAACCAGCTCGGCGACTTCTACAACGTCCCCGTCGAACGGGATCAGGCTGTGCTGAGCGTCCGGCCGGGCTCGGAGGTCGACCCCGCCGCGCTGTTCGGTCGCAGCGCGCCGCTCGTGGTCGAGATCGGCTCGGGCCAGGGGCACGCGATCGTCGCGGCTGCGCAGGCCGCGCCGGAGACGGATTTCCTCGCCGTGGAGGTGTTTCGGGCGGGGCTCGCCCGCACCATGCTCGACGCCGATCGTGCGGGCGTGCGGAACCTCCGCCTCGTCGAAGCGAACGCGCCCGAGGTACTCGAGCACCTGCTGCCCGCGGCATCCGTCGACGAGCTCTGGATCTTCTTCTCCGACCCGTGGCACAAGACGCGTCACACGAAGCGGCGCCTCATCTCGCCCGACTTCACGCCGCTGGCGGCGCGGGCGCTCAAGCCCGGGGGCGTGCTCCGACTCGCGACCGACTGGGAGGACTACGCGCGCCAGATGCGCGAGGTGATGGGGGATGCCGCGGGCTTCGTCCCCGACTTCGAGGATGACTGGGCGCCGCGTTTCGAGGGCCGCGTGATGACGGCCTTCGAGCGGAAGGGCATCGCCAAGGGGCGCGACATCCGCGACCTCGCCTATCGCCGTACCGACGCGGTCTGACGGAGGGCGGACGCCGTGAAGACGCACCCGGGACTGGCCGCCCGCCCCGTCGTCTCGGCGAGCACCGTGCCCGCCCTTCTGGTCTGCCTGGCGGCGCCGGCGTTCTTCGTGCTGCTGCAGCCCTGGCTCGGGTGGACGCTGCTGGTCCTGGGGCTCGTCTCGGCTCTCGGCGTCGACCGCTGGCGGGTGGGTGAGGAGACGCGGCCCTCGCTGGCGCGCGATCTCTCCCTGATCGCCCTCGGTCTCGTCGTCGTGAGCCTCATCGACCTGAAGGCCGAGCTCGACAACCTCGCGATGCTGCGTTTCACCCTCGCGCTGGGCGGGGCGGTGCTGCTGCCGTACCTCGTCTCGCGCTTCGTGTATCGCGATCACGCCATCCGCTTCCCCTGGCGCGGCGGAGGGCGCTGGACCACCTTCCAGTGGGTCTGGCTCGCCGCGGTCCTCGTGCTCGGCTGGCTGATCCTGCCGTTCTACTTCATCACGTCGGGCGTTTACACCAACTGGCCCGTCGTCGACACCCCCGACCTCATCGCGCGCCTCTTCGTCGGCGTCGGCGCCGTAGGCATCTGGGACGAACTGTTCTTCATCTGCACCTGCTTCGCGCTGCTCCGGCGGCACTTCGCCGATGTCTCGGCCAACGTCCTGCAGACGATCGTGTTCGTCTCATTCCTCTGGGAGCTCGGCTACCGCGCCTGGGGACCGGTGCTGACCATCCCGTTCGCGCTCTTGCAGGGCTACATCTTCCTGCGCACGCGGTCGCTCACCTACGTCGTGACGGTGCACCTTCTCTTCGACGCGGTCGTCTTCGGCGTGCTCGTCCACGCGCACAATCCGGGTCTCCTCGACGCGCTGTTCCTCGTCCCGGCGCCCTGACCCGCGGCTACGCTGGGTCGCGGGGCCCCGACGCGGGGCCCGCGGACGAGGGAGCAGTACCCGCAACGGACAAGACTGACTCGGACAGGTCTGTCATGGCATGGGTGATCCTGATCGCAGCCGGCGTCCTCGAGGCGGTATGGGCTGCCGCGCTCGCGGCATCCGAGGGATTCCGCCGCAAACGGCCCGCGTCGCTCTTCGTCGTCGCGCTCGCCGCGAGCATGGCGGGCCTCGCATACGCGATGACCGAGCTGCCGACCGGCACCGCCTACGCCGTCTGGGTCGGGGTCGGAGCGACGCTCACTGTCGTGTGGGCGATGGTGACCCGTCGCGAGCGCGCGTCGACCGCGCGCATCCTCCTGCTTCTGCTCCTGGTCGCCTGCGTCGTCGGCCTCAAGGTGGTGAGCTGACATGACGCGTGCATGGACGATCCTGCTCGCCAGCGCGGTCTGCGAGGCTGTCTGGGCGACGGCCCTGGGCGAATCGGACGGGCTACGCGACCCCGTGCCGAGTGTCGTGTTCGCCATCGGTCTGCTGCTCAGCATGCTCGGGCTCGGACGCGCTATGAAGCACATTCCGATCGGTACGGCCTACGCGGTCTGGGTGGGGGTGGGCGCGGCGCTGACCGTGACCTGGTCGATCGCGACGGGCGCTGAGGCGTTCGCTCCGGGCAAGGTGGTCTTCATCGCCGGCATCGTGGTCGCTGTCATCGGCTTGAAGCTCGTTCCGGCCACGAGCAGGACTGCGGCGCGAGGGTCACAGCCGAGCGAGGAGCGCGGGACCGAAGACGAGAGCGGCGGCGATCGGCACGACGAGCGCCGCTAGGGCGATGATGCCGAGGATGGCGATGTTGCCCAGGATCGAGCCGAGCAGGGCGCGACCGCGGCCAGCGGCGAGGTGGATGCGGTCGAGGGGAGAGAGGGGAGCGGCGGTCACAGTTCGACGCTACGAAGCGGTGGCCCTGCGACGCGTCGGTCGATCGGCTGAGAAGCATCCCCCTGCGGGATGATCCGTGCCTCACGTGTGTCAATACCCTCGGTCCGCGCCGGCTCGGTGCGTAGCGTCGCGGTCACGCAACGACGAGAGGACGAACACATGAGTGACCGAGAGCGTCCCGACATCCCCGGCGACGACATCGAGACCGGAACCGCCACCGGCGGGGCATCGGCCTTTCCGGGGGCTCCGAGCGCGGCGCCCGACGAGCCCGCACCGGAGGGCCATGGTGGAGATGCCGACACGACGACCGATGGCGACGGTCAGCCGCTCGAGAACCCCTCGGGCGGTTGAGGGGTCGCGCGACTGTCGCGCATCGAGTCGGCTGTCAAGACGGCGACCGAGGGCTGGTCCCGGTGCGAGCCTGGACCCACGGATGACGACCACGCCAGATCGAAGGAGAAACGATGAGTGACAACGAAGACCCCCGCGCGATCCTGGCGGAGCTGCTGCCCGAGTTCCGGTTCGCCATGGTGACGACGGTCGACGAATCGGGGAAGCTCACAGCGCGCCCGCTGACGGTGCAGGAGGCCGAGTTCGACGGAGACCTCTGGTTCGTCGTCGACCGCGGATCGTCCGTCGCGACGCACGTGGCCTCGCGGGCCGCCGTCGGCGTCGCCCTCAGCAAGGACGACGCGTGGGTCTCGCTCGCCGGTGAGGCGACCATCGTCGACGACCGCGCTCGCCTCGAACACTACTGGTCGAGCACTCTCGAGGCCTGGTTCCCCGACGGCCCGGACGACCCCAGCATCACGCTGCTGCGGGTCGACGCGATCTCGGGGGAGTACTGGAGCAGTGCCGGCGGACGCATCGCGACCGCCATCGGCCTGATCAAGTCGAAGATCACCGGTGAGACCTATGAGGGCCGCAACGAGAAGCTGGACCTCTGAGTCTTCGGGCCTCTACGCCACGATGGGCCGTCGCCGCTGCTGCGGGACGGCCCATCGTCGTCGAGCGGAGCAGGCCTACTTCGCGAGGAAGGCGAGCAGGGCGTCGTTGAACTCGCGGGCGTGGCTCACGTTGAGGCCATGAGGTGCGTCTTCGATGAGCGCCAGCTCACTGCCCGGAAGCTGCTCGTGGGTCCGCTTGCCCGAGCCTTCGAAGGGGACGGTGCCGTCGCCGTCGCCGTGGATGATCAGCGCGGGCACGGTCACCGCGGCCAGATCGCGGCGGAAGTCGGTCGTCGCCCACGCCTCCATCGACTTCAGTGCCGCGTGGTGGTCGGCCTGGCGCGCGAGCGCGAGGGCCTCCTGGCGCTGCTCCTCCGTGACCTTGAGCTCGCCGTCGACGGAGAAGAAGGCGGTCGTGAAGCCGTCGTAGAAGGTCGCTTCATCCGCGCGGAGGCCGTTCTCCATTTCGTCGGCGGCCTCCTGTGTGAGCGGGCCCTCCGGGTTATCGGGCGTCTGCGCGAGGTACGGCGGCACCGCGGCGGCGAACACGACGCTCCGCAGCCGATCCTGGCCGTGATTGGCGACATAACGGGCGACTTCGCCGCCTCCCATCGAGAAGCCGACCAGGGTCACGTCGCGCAGGTCGAGGGTGTCGAGGACGGATGCCAGGTCCTGAGCGAACGTGTTGTAGTCGTAGCCCGAGCGAGGCTTGTCGCTGCGCCCGAAGCCGCGGCGGTCGTAGGCGACGACGCGGTACCCGGCGGCGGTGAGCGCGGGAATCTGCTCGGACCACGATTCCGCTGACAGCGGCCAGCCGTGGATCAGCACGACCGGGCGACCCGATCCGCCGGTGTCGTCGACGTGCAGCTCGATGTCGTTGAAGAGGCCCTTGTGGGCGGTGATCTCAGTCATGCCCACATCGTCATCGCTTCCGAAGCGTTTTTCGAGCAGTTGACGGTTCTCGGAGCCGAGGCTAGGCGCCCGCGGCAGACTGGAGGAATGAGGTCGGCGTGATGTCCGGGGGAGCCCGTGCCGGAAGGTGACAGCGTCTTCCGCATGGCAGCCCGGCTCCGGCCTCAGGTCGTGGATCGGACGATCTCGTCCGGAGAACTGCGCTCTGGCCCGGCGGCCGGGACATCCCTCGCCGGTTGGCGGATCGCTGGGCTCGAGACCCGGGGCAAACATCTGATCACCTGGCTGGATCCCGATTTCGCACTCCACACGCATCTTCTGATGCAGGGGTCGTGGACGGTCACCCGTTCGGGGCGCGTCGTTCCCGTGCGCGTGCAGCCGGCCGTGCGTGTGCGAGCCGAGTTGGACGACGGCGCGACGCTGTGGGGCATCGACATGCCCGTCGTCGAACTGCTGCGCGCGAACGGCGTCGCGACTGCGCTCGGTCACCTGGGGCCGGACCCGCTGCGCGACGACTGGGATGCCGTCGAGGCCCTTCGGCGGCTCGATGCTCGTCCGGATCGGACGTTCGCCGGCGCTCTGCTCGATCAGCGCAACATCGCGGGTCTGGGGAACCTCTGGGTGAACGAACTCGCGTTCCTCTCGGGTGTCCACCCGTTCGACCCCATTGCGACCGCTGACCTCGAGTCGCTCGTCGCCCGTGCCGCGCGCGCTCTGCGCTTCTCCGCGACAGTGCCCGGTATGTATCAGGTGACCACCGGCACCGCGCGTCGGGGGAGCGCGCACTGGGTGACCGGCCGCGCCGGCAAACCGTGCCTCAGGTGCGGGACGCGCATCCTCGTGCGCGCCGAGGTCGCGGGCGATTCGGAACAGCGGCGCACGTGGTGGTGTCCCGCCTGCCAGCCGCGTCGAAGCTGACGGATCAGCCGGCCGGCGCTGCTCCGCGCTGGCGCTGCAGACTAGGGGCCGGTTCGACGGAGTCGACCGCATCTTGCATCCGCGAGAGGAAGTCGATCACGGCCGCGGTCGCCTCGGGCGTGGTCTCGTCGGCCACCTGATGCATACGGTCGTGCATGGCCGACAGTGTGGAACGGACCTCGTCGTCTGCGCGTTCCGTCGGTTCGAGATAGACGCTGCGCCGGTCGCTCGGATGCGGCACGCGACGAAGGTAGCCGGCGGACTCGAGGCGGTCGAGAAGGCTCGTCGTGCTGGCCGTGGAGATGCCGAGGTACTTAGCGACGTCCCCGGGCTTCACGGGAACGTTGCGCGACTGCGCGCGCAGAAGCTGACGGATGACCAGCAGCTCGTTCTCTCCCATCGACATCGACTCGCGCGTGCGGCGTCGCATCGCCGCCTCGGCCGCTTGGTAGAGACGCAACGCCTCGAGCGCGCTGGTCGCGCGCTGACGATCGTCGTTGTAGAAGAAGCCGCTCATCTGCACACCTCCGCGGTCCTGGCTGATGCGTTTTACCTTACCAGATATCTAACTTGACGAGATACTTTCCCAACTAGTAGCGTTCCCAACAAGTCATCCAGCATCTGTGAGGAGCAACAATGGGCCAGCTGTTCTACGGCAACGCGTCCGAGTCGATCGAGATCCCGGACCGCCTGCTCGCGCACCTCAAGGTGCTGACCGCGACCAAGCTCCGCCGCTCCGAGAGCTTCACGCTCACCTGGCGTCACGGCGCCGACATCGCGGCGGGGCGTCAGACCATCTGGCTGCAGCCCGCGATCCCGCTCCGCTTCGTCTTCGGCGGGGCGGAGATGGAAAAGCTCGACTCGGCGCTGCTCACCGAGATGGCACGGGCGGCAACTTCCTCCACCGGCCTCGTCGTCGACTTCGCGGACTTCGACGCGGCTCCTGCTGCCCCGATCGCCGCTGCTCCCGCCGCTGCCGAGAGCATCGCAACCGCTCCGAGCGCGCTGGCGACGGCAGCATGACCCTGCTCGAGCGCGCCCCCGAAGCGCCGCGCATCCTCACCGCCCGAACGATCACCTGGTCGACGGTCGCCCCCGGTTTCTACGTCGCCTCCACCGACGGGGAGTTCGTCGGATCCGTCGACACCTCTTCTGACGGGCACTTCATCGCGTTCGACGGTCAGGCCACCCCCATCGGCCGCTTCGCAACGCTGAAGGAAGCGCAGCACTCGCTTCTGACGACCGAGGCGCCCGGAAACCGGGCTCGGAAGTCCCGCGCACGTCGTCATCTGCGGATGACGGCCACCGCCTCGGGCGCTGTCGCGGGCGCACTCGCCCTGACCGCCGGAGCACTGGCTCCGTTCATCTGAGACCGGACGGCATCGGCCGTCGCCGAAGAGAAGGAGAACGCCATGAGCAACGATGACACCCGTCGCGAGACCGACGAGAACGCTTACGAGGGACCCGACGTCGAGGTCTCCACGGCCGACACCGACGGCGACGGTACGCGCGAGCCGGGAGGTCTCGGCAAGGACGGCACCATCCCGAGCAACCCGGACGGCGTCGCGGCCGGACACACCGGAACCGCCTCGACTTTCGAACCGGAAGAAGACGAGAAGTCCTGACCCGATCGATGTGCCCGGAGACCTGCTCTCCGGGCATTTTCGCGTCAACCGGGGTGTTCTTGCCTGGACGACGCGACGTTCACAGAGTCACAAGCCGTCAGCAGGCTCCGTAGCCGTGGACCACTGATCGAAGTCATCCGCGTCCGGGGCGATTCGACCCCAGCTCGCATCGACGGTCATGTCGGCGTTCAGCAGGCACGCGTATTCGAGCGGCGCATCGACCGTGGGATCGGTGACGGGGACGACGACGTACCAGAGGCCATCCGGGCGGAGCGCGGATCGGGCACTACCGCTCTCGACCGTGGAACGATCGAGTTGCTCGGACGCCGGAGCGTTTCCGTCTCTGACCGCGACGAGGCACGCATCGAGCAGATCGGATGTCGACAGGGACGGTGCCGGCGAGGAGACCGGGGGCGTCGTCGAGTCCGGCGTCGCGGACGGTTCCGGCTGAGTCGTCGGTGACAGGGTCTCGCTCGGGGTCGGCGATGGCGAGGGTGCTGCCGCGCCGCCGATGCCCGGGGTGGCGCACCCCGCGGTGAGCAGCGCGAATGCGAGGATGGCTGGCACACTGATGCGACGCCGAAGGACGATGCCGGTCATGGGTACTCCTCGTTCTCAGTTCTCGACGCTTGCGGGCACGCGGAAGCTGTCTCCCTCGTACTGCCAGATGTCAGGCCAGCGCGCGATCACGCCGTCGCGCTCCTCCGCGCTCGCGGTATAAAAGTGGTGCCGTGCGGACGGACTCCAGAACCGGGCGACGGTCACCGTATCGGGCGCGGACGAGCCGGCTGGATAGACGAAGAACGCGGTGCCCTCGTACGACCAGATATCGGGCCAACGAGCGATGACCGCATCCCGCTCGCCGGCATCCGTCGTATAGAAGTGGCCGTTGTACTGGGCGCTCCAGAAGCGGAAGAGCGGCACCGTGCCGGAAACCTGAGTCGTGAACGCCCGATAGGCGGTTCCTTCATACGACCAGATGTCGGGCCAGCGAGCTGCGATGCCATCGCGCTCGGCCGAGCTCGCCGTATAGAAGTGTCCCTGGTAGCGAGCGCTCCAGAACCGGTAGACCGGAGTCGCCGCTGTGGGCGACGTCGCCGGCAGCGGCGCTCCCTCGATGAGCCACGCGGGGTTCCAGACCGTTCCGGTGCGGTGGGGGCCCGAGAAGATCGCCAGATGGAGGTGAGCGTTGGCCTCCGTGCGCGGTCGCACGTCTCCTGTGTTCCCCGTTCGGCCCAGCGGGGTCCATCGGAACACGCGTTGGCCCACGCTCACCATGGGGCTGCCACGTTCCATGTGCAGGTACTCAGAACGCACACCCGCAGCGTGCTGGACGACTACGAACACCCCGCGGCTCACGTCACCGTCATCCCCGACGGCGGTCACGGTGCCATCGGCGATCGCGAGGATCGTGGTCCCGATGCGGGGGGTCACGTAGTAGTCGGCGCCGATGTGTCCGCTGTACGTCTGCCCGGGGTATCCGTCGACGCCGGATCCGCGCGTCGCGCGGCTGGCGAGAGGGTACCCCCAGACGATCGGAAGCGCGGCATGCTCGGCAGGCGTCTTCACGCTGTAGGTCAGGGCTCGGGCGGGTGTCGCAGAGGCGAGCACCAAAGAGCCAGCCGCGACGGATCCGAGCAGCACCGCCCGGCGGCTGAGCGCTCGCGGGGTCTCGTTCTCGTCCGTCGACACGAGAAGAACCTAACAGGAGGCTGAGATCCTGCCGAGGTTCGGTCTCCCCCCTCCCGCCGCTGGGACGTTTCTCCGCGGCTTGCGCCCCGCCGATAGGGTCGGATGGTGCTCCGCCTGATCTTCTTCGCAGCTGTCGGCGCGCTCCTCGGTGGCGCGGTGGTCGAGTACGTCGGGCCGCCGGACGCCGGCTGGGCGATCATCAGCATCGCGCTTCCGGTCGCGATCATCAGCGGGACGTTCATCCTCATCGGCCGATCGATGGCCGGGGGAGTGGCGGTATCGAAGGACGATCTCCGTCGCGCTCTCGATTCGCGGCGGCTCGGCCTCGCCCGCGTCGATGCGATCCGGCAGACCGGTACCCAGATCAACGATCAGCCGTTGTGCGAGATCGACCTGACCGTGCGGCCGATCCAGGGGGAGGCGTACGCGACCACTCTGCGCACCGTCGTCGCCCTGACGGAGCTTCCCTCGTTCCAGCCCGGCGTTCAGCGCCAGGTCGCCATCCTTCTCGACGGCGGACCCGAGGTCGCCTTCGTCGACGGTGAGCTCTCACCGTCTGAGGTCGGCAACCTCACGGTCCCCGATCGGTCGTCGGTTGGGTTCGTCCCCATCGCGAGCCACACCCGGATCTCCGGCGGGCGCCGCAAGGGGCCGCTGATCGGCGTGGGCAGACGCGGCCGGCCGCTGCGCCTGCTCGTGTTCACGGCTGTCGCCGTCGCGGTGGCCGTCGCTGTCGTCGCGCCCTATCGGGAGGCGGTGGCACAGACCGTCGAGGCGGTGCTCGACGGCAGGGCGCACGTCGACATGCGTCAGCCCGGGCCGCTCGCCCAGGCCCAGGCCGCCCTCGAACGCGAGATCGGCCACGACCGCGTGAGCTCGATCTACGTCACCCCGGATTTCGTCATCGTCGAGGCTCCCGTCACCGCCGGCACCACGCATACCGACAGGTGGATGTACCGCGGTGGTCAGGTGGAGCATTCCGGCGCCGTGTCGATTCAACCGAAGTCGGCCACGGAAGCGTTCTCATGGGAAGACGTCGATCTTGCAGGCATTCTCCCGGCCATGGAAGAGGCTGCGTCCCAGAGCGGGCTCCCCGTCGATGACGCGGGGGCGACGGTCATGCGCACGTGGGGTGGCGCCGAAGCGGTGTCATCCGGAGAGAAGTCGGGGCCCATCGAGATCAACTTCTCACTCGAGGACGACTACGAGACCGCGTCGTTCCGGATGTCGGCTGACGGCAGCGGGCTCACCCGCGACTGACCCCCAGGCCGGCGCGACTCACGGGCGGGCGAGGTCGTCCGACCCGAGCCGAGTGAGCGCGGAACGAACGCTGCTCTCGGCGAGAGCGTCGTCGGGCGGGGCGTACGGCGGCAAGAACATGCGTGTGATGAGGGGGCCCATCAGCATGTCGTAGACCTGATCGGCATCCACGTGCGGGGGCTCGGTCTCTCGTCGCGCAAAAGCGGCATCGATCACCTGCTTCACGCGGGCGCGGCGCGGGCGGATGAACTCCGCGTCGAGCAGCGCCGAGAGATCTTCGTCCGTCCTTGCGACCCCCACGAGGTCGACCACGCTGTTTCGAGCGACCGGGTCGGAGAGCACAGCGATCCCCTCCCGCTGGACCGCCCGAAGGTCGCCGGCAAGCGAGCCGGTATCGGGCAGCGGCCCCGGTTCGAATCGGCGAGACAAGACGGCGACGGCGAGGTGGGCCGTGCTTCGAAACCGCCGATAGAAGGTGGGGCGCGTCGACCCGGCCCGGCTCACGAGGCCGTCGACCGTGAGAGCGCAGAAGCCCTCCTCGGCGAGGACCCGCTCGCCTTCCCGGAGAAGTTCCTCGGTGATGTCCTCGACGCGCGGGCGACCGACCCTTTTCCCGGACATGCCCGTCACTGTAGCTGTGGTCTCTTCGCGCATGTCCGCGACGCTTCGTGGTGCGGATCGTTCGGCGCGGGTTCCGGTGCCCCGTGCCGCGCAGGCCTTGGCCCGGTCTCGCCGACGGCCCGCTATCCTGTGAGTGCCCACCCGTGCCCTATCGAGAAAGAACACCCGTGAGCAATCGCCATTCCTCCACCGACCAGGAGGGTCGATCTTCGTACCCCCTCGCTGAGAGAGGGGGTGAATCCGAATGATCGAAGCAGTCCTGACGCTGCTGTTGGGAATCCTGCTGACACTGGCGATCATCGCCGCCTGCGGCTTCTTCGTCGCGCAGGAGTTCGCGTACATGTCCGTCGACCGGTCGCGCATGGCCGCCCGTGCCGAGAAGGGCGATGCCCAGGCGGCACGTGTGCTCGCGATCACCAAGCGCACGTCGTTCATGCTCTCGGGTGCGCAGCTCGGCATCACGGTCACCGGCCTGCTGATCGGTTACGTGGCGGAGCCCCTCATCGGCGAGTCCATCGGCACGCTGCTGGGCGGCGTCGGCATCGATCCGGCTGTCTCGGTGCTCATCGGAACGGTGGGCGCGCTGCTGCTGGCCACCATCGTGACGATGATCTTCGGCGAGCTGTATCCCAAGAACCTCGCCATCGCCAGCCCGGAGCCCCTGGCCCGCGCCCTCGCGGTTCCGACCCGCATCTACCTGATGCTCTTCGGCTGGCTCATCACGGTGTTCGATGTCGCCGCGAACGCCCTGCTGCGGCTGCTGCGCATCGAGCCGCTCGAAGATGTCGACGAGAGCGCGACCGCGCGCGACCTCGAAGCGATCATCGAGGAGTCCCGCGCGAGCGGCGATCTGCCCGACGATCTGTCGATGATCATCGACCGCATCCTCGACTTCCCGCAGCGCGACGTCGAGCACGCGATGGTCCCGCGCTCGCGCATCGACTCGATCTCGCCCGACACGACCGTCGGAGAGGTGCGCGTGCTCATGGCGACCGGCCACACCCGCTATCCCGTCATCGGCGAGGAGGACGACCCGGTCGGTGTCGTCGAGCTCATCGACCTGCTCCGCGGCCGCCACGACGACGACGCGCCCGTCTCGACGATGATGCGCGAGGCGGTGGTGCTGCCGACGACGATGCAGCTGCCGGTCGCCCTCGACCGCATGCGGCAGACGCGCAACGAGCTCGCCTGCGTCGTCGACGAGTACGGCAACTTCGACGGCATCCTCACCATCGAGGATCTGACCGAGGAGGTCATCGGCGAGATCTCCGACGAACACGACCTCGAGGTCCACGAGATCGTGAACGTCGGCGAGGATCATTGGCGTCTGCCCGGCGACGTCCATCTCGACGAGGTCGAGCGCCTGATCGGCTTCGACCTGCCGCGCGACGACGCCGAGACCATCGCAGGTCTCATCATCAGCGAGCATGGTGACCTGCCGCCCGTGGGCGCGGTCGTGCGCATCGACCTGCCCGAGCGGGCGTCCGAGACGGTGCAGGGGCTGCGGATGCAGCGCTGGCTGGATGTCGAGGTCGCCGAGGTCGCCCGTCTCGTGCCCTCCGAGCTCGTCGTGCGTCTGCACGAGGTGGATCTGGATGCCGTTGAAGCCGGCCCCGAGGTCGGCGTCGATGCCGTCGTCGCGGCTGGCGCGACCGAGGAGGTCACCCGATGAGCTGGTGGGTCGTCACGATCATCACGATCGCGCTCATCCTGGCGAGCGCGTTCTTCGTCATCGTCGAGTTCGCGCTGCTCGCGGCTCGGCGCCACCGCCTGGAAGAGGAGGCCGACCGCAGCGCGTCGGCGCGTGCCGCTCTCCGCGGCGTCAACGAGCTGACCGTCATGCTCGCGTTCGCCCAGCTCGGCATCACGGCGTGCACGTTCCTGCTCGGTGCCATCACCAAGCCCGCGATCGACTACGCGCTCGCTCCGGTGTTCGAGCAGTGGGGACTTCCTTACGTGCTCGCCGACATCATCGCGTTCATGCTGGCGCTCATCGTGGTGACGTTCCTGCACCTCGTCATCGGCGAGATGGCGCCCAAGTCGTGGGCGATCGCCCACCCCGAGGTGGCCGCGAAGGCGACGGGCATCACCGCCCGTGCGCTGACCTGGCCGCTGCGTCCCTTCCTGCTGTGGATCAATCACATCGCCAACCGGCTCGTGAAGGCCTCGGGTGTCGAGCCCGTCGAGAAGGCTGCCGCGGGCGGTCAGGACGCCGACACCATCCGCGAGATCGTCGCGCACTCGCGCGCCGCGGGAACGCTCGAGGAGCAGTACTCCGAGCCGATCGCACGCGCCATCGCCCTCGGGTCGCTGACGGTCGGCGACATCGTCCGTACCGACCGGGTGCCCACCGCGGTGCCGGCGACGGCCACCGCCGCCGATGTGCAGGCGGCCGCGGCATCCTCCGCGCACCTGCGCATCCTCGTGGGAAGGGGGCCGTCGAGCCGCGTCGCGCACGTTCGTGACACGCTCGCGGTGGCTCCGGAGACCCCGGCGCTCGAGATCGCCCGTGACGCGCTCGTGCTCGCGCCCGATGCGTCGGCGTACGATGCGCTCGCGCGCATGCGCCGCGGACACGTGCAGCTCGCGACCATCGTCGATGGCGCCCGGCTGCTCGGCGTCGTCACACTGGACGACCTGCTGCGCGAGGTGCTGCCTGGCGCCGCTGAGGCGGAGTTGGTGGCGCCCGCGAGTTGACCCGACGGCGCGAGCTCGTTCAGTTGGCAGGTCCCGCCCCATCCCGCTCGATGTGGCGGCGGGAACTGCCAGGTGAGCGCCCATCGTACCGCGAACTCCCGCTAAGCTACTGGTAGTAACTTAGCGGGAGGCGTGATGAGCGACGGTGGGCGACAGCGGCGGATGCCGCGCCATGAACGACGCGCGCAGCTGCTGGCGGTCGCTCGCGAGCTGATCCGCGAGCGCGGCACCGACGAGTTCACGCTGGGTCGGCTCGCCGAGCGCGCGGGGGTGACCAAGCCCGTCGTGTACGACCACTTCGGCGATCGCGCGGGCGCCCTGGCCGAGCTCTACCGGGAGTTCGAGGAGCAGCAGCGGGCGGCTCTCACCGCGGCGCTCGCCGACGAGCCGCTCGCGCTCGATGCCGTGTGTCGCGCCGTCGCGGGAGCCTACATCGACTGCTCGCTGGCCGAGGGGCGCGAGCTGGCGGACGTCGTCTCGGCGCTCGATGGATCCGCGATGCTCGTCGAGGTGCGGCGCGAGGCGCAAGGCGCCTACCTCGCGTTGTGCGATGACGTGCTCGCCTCGTGCGGCGTTCGTCTCGATGACGCCGGCGCGCAGGCTCTCGTCGGGGCCGGCGACGCACTCTCGCGGGCGGCGCTGGACGAACGCGTGAGTCCCGCGGCCGCGCGCTCCACCCTCACGCGCGTCCTGCGCGCCCTCGTGACATCAGCCACCGAACCGGAGGAATCATGACCATCTCGCACGAGCCCGCGCCGGGCGTCGCCCACTGGGTGCTCGCCCATCCGCGATCGACCTCTTTCAACGCCCGGCTCTTCCGTGACGGGGTCGCCGAGCTGTCGCGAACGCGCAGTGTCGAGACATCCGATCTGTACGCGCAGCGGTTCAATCCGGTGTTCCCCGACAGTGAGCTCGACGTCACGCTTGGGCGGGCGGCGGGCCCTGCGGGGGGCGAGTACGGCGGCGTCCCCTTCCCGGACGACGTGCTCGAGGAACAGCGCAAGCTCGCTGCCGCGGAACTGCTCGTGCTGCAGTTCCCGCTGTGGTGGTACGGGCCGCCCGCGATCCTCAAGGGGTGGATCGACCGCGTGCTCACCAACGGCTTCGCCTACGGCGACATGGATCCGGAGCTCGGTGTCCCGCGGCGCTACGGTGACGGCGGGCTGGCCGGCCGGCGTGCGCTCGTCGTCGTGACGGTGGGAGAGGACGAGCGCTCGATCGGGGAGCGCGGAATCAGCGGCGACCTCGACTCGCTCCTGTTCCCGCTGACGCACGGCGCGCTCTGGTACGTCGGGATCGAAACCCTCGACCTTCACGTCGTCTACGACGCCGACGGGTTGGATGCCGCGGGCGTCGACCGCGAGGCCGAGCGCCTGCGTGCCCGCATCGCCGGGCTCGACAGCGAGACGCCGCGTCGCTACCGGGCGCTCCGCGACGGTGATTACCGCGGCACCCGGTCGCTGCGCAGCGACATCCATCCGGGGCGGACCGATTTCGGCATCCACCTCGCCGACTGAGCCGGACCGTGCCCACGATGGATACACCTCTGGGTACGCAGAAGGGCAGTCGAACCCTCGACTGCCCTTCTGCTCACTGGTGCCCCCGACAGGAATCGAACCTGCGACCTTTGGTACCGGAAACCAACGCTCTATCCCCTGAGCTACGGAGGCGTGCCGATCGAGACTATCACCGCGGAGGCGACCGGAACGACCGCGGGAGAGGTGGCAGCATTAGCTTTACAACTGTTAAAGTCATTGCATGGCGCAAAACAGCTTCCCATACGATGACGCAGCCCGCATGGTCGCCGTCGGGACGAAGGCCGAGAGGGATGCGCGTCGCGCGACGCGCTGGTTCCGGATCTTCGTCGTGGCGCAGGCCGCGTACGCGCTCGCGTTCACCCTATCGATCGACGTCGCCGGCGTCGGCTACTGGAAGGCCTTCGCACCCTTCCTCCTCGCGACGCTCTGCATCTGGACCATCGCGTTCCGCTCCCAGCGGTCGGTGCCCCGCAACGGACTGCGGAACATGGGGATCGCGGTCGCGACCTGGTTCGCGCTCTACACGCTGATGCTCGACCCGGCGCTCCAACTGCTCCAGCTCTCGTCGCCGTGGTGGTGGGTTCTCGCGGGAATCGTGTCAATCTCTCCGATCCTCGCCTGCCTCTTCCCGAGCTCACGCCGATGAGTCACCCGCGCAAGGACATCGACGCCCTCATCCATTCGCCCGTGCGCTTCTCGCTGCTCGCTGCCCTCCGCAATCTCGAGGACGTCGACTTCCGCTTCCTCGCCGACCTGCTCGAGGTGAGCGACTCGACCCTGTCGCAGACGCTCACCGTGCTGGCCGACGCGCGGCTCGTCGAGGTGCGGAAAGAAGCCGTCGGCAGGCGGACGCGGACGTGGGTCGGCATCACGGATGCCGGTCGCGAGGCGTTCGCCCGCCACCTGGCGACGCTGCAGGCGATCATCGAATCCGGTTCCGCGACGCCGACAGCACCGGCATCCGACCGCAAGCAACCCAAGGACGCACCCGCATGACACCTCGCACTCGTCTCGCCGCCGAGAACGAACTGGATGCCGCCGCCGACGCTCTCGCGGAGGCGTTCGAGGATTACGCGTGGACACGCCATGTCATCCCCGACGATGACTACGCGTGGCGGCTCCGTGAGCTGCAGCTCGTCTACCTGCGGCACGCGCACGCCCACGGCTTCGTCGGGGTCACGGGGCCCGCTGACGGAGTGATCGCCGTGCTCCCGCCGGATGCGCCCGACCCGGCACCGGCCGTCGTCGACCGCATCGTTCAGCTGCACGGCGACCGACTCGGACGACTCGGCGACGCCGCTGACACGCCGTCCGAGCCGGACTCGTGGCGGATCGAGACGGTCGGCGTCGTGCCCGCCCGTCAGGGGCAGGGCCTCGCATCCGACCTCATCCGGTTCGCGCTCGCTGAGGGCGGGCGACGGGGCGCCGACCGCTTCGCGCTCGACACATCGGACGAGCGCAACGTCCGGCTCTACGAACGACACGGCTTCTCGGTCGTCTCGCGGGTCGAACCGCGGGACGCGCCACCGGTGTGGAGCATGAGCGCCGTCGTCGGCGCCGCCGCTCCGATGAACGAAAGGACCAAGACATGACCGCATCCGAGACGCTCGCCCGCTACATCGCCGCGACCAACACGCATGACTTCGACGAGGTTGCACAGGTGCTCGACGCGAGCGCGGTGTACTACTTCGGCGATGCCACCTGCGTCGGCCTCGCTTCCGTCCGCGCCTACTTCGAGCGGACGTGGACGCTCATCCCCGATGAGGTCTACGGGGCGGAGGACGTCGAGTGGGTCGTGGATGCCGCCGACGCGGCGGTGGCCGTCTACACGTATCGCTGGAGCGGACACATCGACGGACAGGCCCGAAGCGGTCGCGGTCGGGCGACCAACGTCTTCCACCGCACCGGCTCGGGCTGGCGTCTCGTGCACGAGCACCTCAGCACGGGCCCTTCGCCCCACAGCGGCGCTTAGGCGGCGAGACCAGCGGGTCAGGGGACGAGCGGCTCGGGAACGGGCTCGGCGGCGACGGCCGGTGCATCCGTGATCGCCGCGACGTCGGCTGCGAGGCGATCGGCGAGATACGCGTGCCCCGCTGTCGATGGGTGGTCGCGCCCCGTGGCACTGGTGTCGATGACGTCGCTGTAGTTGGCGTCGGTGATCCAGCCCTCGGCGATGGGGGAGAGGTACCACCAGCCCCGGGCGCCGGCGAGCTCGGCGAGATCCCGGTCGATGCGGGCCGTCTCACTCTCGACCGGGAGCACCTGCGGTGCGGGGCCCAGCACGACGATGCGCGCTTCGGGGTAGGTCGCCGCGAGATCGTCCCACGCCGCGTTCACGGCGTCGCGGTACCCGGCGGCACCTTGCTTGCGGTCGTTGATCGACCCCTGGATGATCACGAGGTCGGGATCGAGTGCGGGGTCGAGCGCGGCGATTCGGTCGCCGAACGCGGGACCGTCGATGCCCGGCTTGAGGTAGCCGCTGCCGCGGACGCCGTCGACGATCGTCGTCCACCCGGTTCGCTGGGCGACGACATAGGCGTATCCGAGGGTCGGACCGGATGCCGCGGAGCCGTAGGTCCACGAGTCGCCGAAGATCAGAACGCGAGCCCCCGTGGGAAGCGCGAGCGGCGGCGCCTCGATCCTCGCGACCGCGCCGGGTCCGGCCGCCACCGGTGCCGCCGTGGGAGCCGCCCAGGGCCGCAGGAATGCCGTCAGCGCCACCGCGACGACGGCGGCCGAGATCGCCGAGACAGCCCACACGGTTCTGCGGCGGGGGCGGGCGTTTCGGGTTCGCACACGCTGAGGGTACGTCATCGGATGGGGTGCCGGGACGCCTGCGTGGCAAGACCGCGCGGCCCGAGGCCTGACCCCTCAGGCGCGGACGGCGGCGACGGCTTCGATCTCGACGAGCTGATCGTCGTAGCCGAGCACCGTCACGCCCATCAGCGTGCTGGGCACGTCGTGGTCTCCGAAGGCGTCGCGCACCACCTCCCAGGCGGTGACGAGGTCGGCCTGCGAGCTCGACGCGACGAGCACACGCGTGCTGATGACGTTCTCGATCCCCGCGCCGGCGGCCGCCAGGGCGACCTTCATGTTCTCGATGCAGGATGCCGCCTGGGCGGCGTAGTCGCCGACGCCGACCGTCGACCCGTCGGCGGCGAGCGGGCACGAACCGGCCAGGAAGATGAGGCGCGCGTCGGCGGGCGCGGTGGCCGCGTACGCGTACTCAGCGGCATCCGACAGGGATGACGCGCGGATGAGGGTGACGGTCTTCGACATGAGGGCTCCTCGTTTCATGGCCGACCACCAGCCTCTCATCGCGGCCGATCCGATCACCGCCGGGAGCGGCCCGACGGCGCTTCGCTGCGTGCGAGGATTACCCGGTGCAGCGCATCCTGACGGCCGAACTCGACCTCCAGCTGACCGGTCCCGTCGACGTCATCCTGCAGATCGCCGCGTCGCGCGCGGCGTCTTTCCGCAACGAAGAACTGAGCGTCACGCTCGCCGGCCGCTCGCTGTCCGTCTCCGAGATCGTCGACCCGCCCGCGTCTCCCGCGGGCACGCGCATCCATCGCCTCGCGGGAGAAGCGGGCACGATCTCGGTTCGGTACCGCGCTGTCGTCGACGGCTCCGCCGCCCCGGCGCCGACGAGCGAGCTCGAGACCATCGCGTACCTGCGGCCGAGTCGCTACGCGCAGTCCGACGAGGTGTTCGCGCACGCGCGTCGGCAGTTCCGGGGCCTGCAGGGCCGCGAACTCGTCTCGGCCATCAGCGACTTCGTGGCCTCGAACACGACCTACGCGCCGGGTCTCAGCCTCGGCACCGACTCCGCGGTCACGACCCTCGCGACCGGACAGGGGGTGTGCCGCGACTACGCCCACCTCGTCATCGCGCTGCTGCGCGCGATGGACGTTCCCGCGCGCTATGCCGCCTGCTACGCGCCGGGGCTTCGCCCGATGGATTTCCACGCCGTCGCCGAGGCGTACGTCGACGGCGCCTGGCACGTCATCGACGCGACTCGGCTGTCGAACCGCCGCGGGCTCGTCCGGATCGCGACCGGCCGGGATGCCGCCGACTGCGCGTTCCTCAGCTACTACGGCGGCAACGTCGCGCTCACGCATCTGCGGGTCGATGCCGAGGTCGCCGGGGGAGACGCCGCCGTCGACGATCCCGCCCGAGACGATCACGAGGCTTTCATCACCCTCGCGTGATGCCGTCCGCGAGACGTTCAGCATCGGGCCCGTGGCCGCCCGCCTAGAATCGGAGGGCTATGAATCCCGATGCTCTTGCCGAAGCCCTCCTGTCCGTCGTCGCCCCGCTCGCCGAGGCGCGACGCCCCGGCTCGAGCGATGGTCTCACCGCCGCCGACTTCGTGTTCGAGCGCCCCAAGAACCGGGACCACGGCGACTGGGCGTCCAACGCGGCGATGAAGCTGGCCAAGCGTGTCGGTGCGAACCCGCGTGAGTTCGCCGCCGAGATCGCCGCGGCGCTCGCCGAGACGCCGGGGGTGGCATCCGTCGAGGTCGCCGGCCCCGGGTTCATCAACATTCGCCTGGATGCCGCCGCCGCCGGCGCGCTCGCCCGCGAGATCGTCGAGGCGGGGGCCGCGTTCGGCCGCAACGACAGCCAGGCCGGCAACTCGATCAATCTCGAGTTCGTGAGCGCGAACCCCACCGGTCCGATGCACATCGGGCACACGCGCTGGGCGGCGCTCGGCGACGCGATCGCCCGTCTCCTGCTCGCCAGTGGGGCCGAGCTCGTCCGCGAGTTCTACATCAACGACGCGGGAGCGCAGATGCAGCGGTTCGGCCGCTCCGTGCTCGCGAGCGCCAAGGGAGAGCCCACGCCCGAGGACGGCTACCCCGGCGCGTACATCGACGACCTCGCCCAGCGGGTGCTGTCGGCGCGCCCGGATCTGCTGACCCTCGCCCTCGAGGAGCAGGAGCAGGTCGCTCTCGACCTCGGCTACGAGCTCCAGATGGCCGACCTCAAGGACTCGCTCGAGAAGTTCAACGTGCACTTCGACGTGTTCTTCAGCGAGCGGCTGCTGCACGCGACCCCCGCCGACGGTGGACCGAGTCTCGTCGACCAGGCCGTGGACCGGCTGCGTGCGCAGGGACACGTCTTCGATCAGGACGACGCCGTCTGGGTGCGGACGACCGACTTCGGTGACGACAAGGACCGCGTCATCCGTCGTT
Source organism: Microbacterium sp. M4A5_1d (assembly GCF_053345465.1). Classification (NCBI taxonomy): domain Bacteria; kingdom Bacillati; phylum Actinomycetota; class Actinomycetes; order Micrococcales; family Microbacteriaceae; genus Microbacterium; species Microbacterium sp. M4A5_1d. The sequence goes on along the minus strand of NZ_JBKFAD010000003.1, from coordinate 406,751 downwards.
CCAACGGCGAGTACACCTACTTCGCCGCCGATGCCGCCTACTACCTGAACAAGGGCGACCGCGGTTTCGCGCACAAGATCTACCTGCTGGGCGCTGATCACCACGGCTACGTCCACCGTTTGAAGGCCCTCGCAGGCGCGGCCGGTGACGACCCCGAGAAGGACATCGAGGTGCTGATCGGCCAGCTCGTCTCGGTCAACGGTGCGCGTCTGTCCAAGCGTGCGGGCAACATCATCGAGCTCGACGACCTGCGCGACTGGCTCGGCACCGACGCGCTGCGCTACTCGCTCGCGCGTTACCCCGCCGACTCGCCGCTGACCCTCGATCCCGAGATCCTGCAGAAGCGCACGAACGACAACCCCGTGTTCTACGTGCAGTACGCGCACGCCCGCACGCACAACGTCGCGCGCAACGCCGCCGACTCCGGGGTCACCCGCGATGCGTTCGCCCCGGAGCTGCTCGACCACGAGACCGAGTCGGCTCTCCTCGGCGCGCTCCAGGAGTTCCCGCGCATCGTGGCGTTCGCTGCCGAGCTGCGCGAGCCGCACCGGGTCGCCCGGTACCTCGAGGAGCTCGCGAGCCTCTACCACCGCTGGTACGACACCTGCCGTGTCACGCCGCTCGGAGACGAAGAGGTCACCGACCTCCACCGCACTCGCCTCTGGCTCAACGACGCCACCGGGCAGGTGCTGCGCAACGGGCTCGACCTCTTGGGTGTCAGCGCCCCCGAACGGATGTGACCGACGTGAGCGGTGCCACTCAGCCCACCCTTCCGCTGCCCGAGGCTGTCGCCGTGCCGCCGAAGCGACGGCGGCGGGCGCTGCCGTGGATCATCGCTCTCGTCGTGGTCGTCGGCCTTGCGATCGCCGCGTGGTTCGTCGCTGAGAGCATCACGCGCAGCATCCTCACGAATACCGTGCGCGAGCAGGTGATCACCCGGCTCGCACTGCCCGAGGACCAGCAGATCGACGTCGGCTTCGACGAGCCGGTGCTGCCCCAGGTCATCGGGGGCCGGCTCGACCGTCTCGATGTGGCGAGCGACGGGATCCCGCTCGGCGACGTCGTGGCCGACGTGTCGGTGCGCGCGACCGATGTTCCCATTCGAGCCGACGGAGGCGACATCGGATCGGCGGGGGCGACGGTGGTCTTCGCGGAGGACCAGCTCGAGACCCTGCTATCGCAGGTCTCCGGCGTCTCAGGTGCGGGGGTCACGCTGGATCCGCCGTACGTGACGGTCGACGTCGAGATGCCGCTGTTCGCCCTCTCGGTTCCGCTCGGGCTCGACCTGACGCCGAGCGCTGCAGACGGTGACATCGTCCTGACGCCCACTGCTGTCCGGCTCGGTGGCGCGGCGCTGACCGGCGACGATCTCCGCCAGCGATTCGGCTCGGCCGCCGACGGCGTGCTGCGCGACTACCCGATCTGCATCCGCGATCGCCTTCCCGCCGGGCTGACGCTGCGCGAGGTGCGCGTGGAACCCGGCGCGCTGGTGGCCGAGGTCGATGTCGACGGAGCGATCATCCGCGATCCGGCGCTTCAGGCCGACGGCACCTGCGCCTGAGCCGGCCGCCCCACCCGGACGCCTGCCCCGGCTCAGTGGCCGTGAGCGAGGAGAAGCGCGACGGCGACCGCCGCGACCAGCCCGAGCAGCAGCGCGGATGCGACCAGGCGCTGCAGCGCGGTCAGGCCCGTGCGCGCACTGGCGAGCAGCACGACACCGACCAGCACCGCCGCGTCGGCGATGATCCCGATGATCAGCGCCGTGTCGAGGTCGATGAGGTCGAGCAGGGCGAGCAGCAGCGCGAGCAGGGGGAGCGACGCGGTTCCGAGGGCGACCACGGCCGTGCGCGCCATGACCGCCAGCTCTCGTCCGCTCGGGAACTGGCGATGCCCGATCTGATGGGCGATGACTTCGGCGACGAAGCCGGCGGCCGCGATCGCGAAGATGCCGACCGCGAGGGCGAAGATCGACTCGGTGACCGTGACGTGCTCGGCCGTGAGGAGTCCCGCCAGGATCGCCAGCCCGGTCACCGTCGCATAGATGCGTTCCTTCAGCGCACCGATACGCTCGTCGAGTCCGGCCGGTTCGCGCGTTCCATTGCCCATCATCGCCTCCTGCGCCAGGCTACAAGCGTGGAGTGCTCATGACAGCGGACGACGGAGGCCCGGCTCTCCTCGTCGTCTCGGATGCGGCCGCGTGGCGAGCCTGGCTCGACGCGCACGAGTCCGACTCCGACGGCGTGCGGCTGGTGCTCGCGAAGAAGAACGTGACGGAGCCGACGTCGCTGACGTACGCCGAGGCGCTCGACGAGGCGCTCTGCAGCGGCTGGATCGACGGGCGGCGCAACTCCCGCGATGAGGCCACCTTCCTGCAGCTCTTCACGCCGCGCCGCGCCCGTTCGATCTGGTCGCTCCGCAATGTGGGGATCATCGAGCGGCTGGTCGCGGAGGGGCGCATGCGTCCCCGCGGCCGGATGGAGGTCGAGCGTGCGCAGGCCGACGGGCGCTGGGAACGCGCTTACGCAGGCCAGGCCGGGGCCGCGGTGACGGCGGACCTCGAGGCTGCGCTCGCGGCGTCGCCCGCGGCATCCCGCCGGTTCGCCGCGCTCCGCGCCGCCGAGCGGTACTCCGTCCTGCATCCTGTCCTGAGCGCGCCGTCGGATGCTGCGCGGGCGGCGCGGATCCGCCGGGCCGTCGCCCGGCTCGCGGAAGAGGACGCGCCCTCGTCGCTCTCGTGAGCGGGCTCACGGCCGCGTCTGTCGCGGGCGGTCACACCGGCGGAGCCCGCGCGGCGGGTGTCTTAGACTGGCGGCACCGTCGCGGCCCCGTCTGCCGGACGGTCAGCGTCTCTCCCGATTGGTGTTCCCGTGTCCGCGTCCGACGTCCGCCCTGCCGTACCGGAATGGCTGCTCCCTCCCGCTGACGTCAACGAGCTGGTCGAAGCCGTCTGGCCGCCCCGCGCCGAGCGCGACGACCTCGGTGCGCTGTCCATCGGCGGCATCGCGACGACCGACCTCGCCGCTCAGTTCGGCACGCCGCTCTACGTGCTCGACCAGGATGCCGTCGTGGCGCAGGCGCGTCGCGTCCGTCAGGCATTCGACGCCGCCGCCGCACGCCACGGCACGAGCGCTCGGGTGTACTACGCCGGCAAGGCGTTCTTGAGCACCGAGATCGTGCGATGGGTGACGGCGGAAGGGCTCGCGGTCGACGTCGCGACCGGCGGTGAGCTCGCCGTCACCCTGGCTGCGGGAGCGGATCCGGCGCGCATCGGACTGCACGGCAACAACAAGTCGCGCCTCGAGCTCGCGCGCGCCGTCGAACTCGGAGTCGGTTCCGTCATCGTCGACAGCCTCGTCGAGATCGACCGGCTCGCCGAGATCGCCGCCGCACGCGGGGCGGTCCAGCCCGTGCTGGTCCGGGTCAACAGCGGCGTGCACGCCGAGACCCACGACTTCCTCGCGACGGCCCACGAGGACCAGAAGTTCGGCTTCGCGCTCACGGATGCCGAGGCCGTGGTCGCTCGCATCCGCGAGCTGCCCTCGCTGCGTTTCCTCGGGCTCCACTGCCACATCGGATCGCAGATCTTCGGTACGGCGGGCTTCGCCGAGTCGGCGTCACGGCTCGTGGCCGTCCACGCCCGCCTTCTCGGCGGCGGCGAGGTTCCGGTGCTCAATCTCGGCGGCGGCTTCGGCATCGCCTATACGAGCGTCGACGACCCGACCCCGATCGAAGAGCTGGCCGACGGCATCGTCGCGGCCGTCGCTCGCGAGTGCGAGGCCCACGGCATCCCGCTGCCGATGCTCGCCTTCGAGCCCGGTCGGGCCATCGTCGGCCGCGCCGGGGTGACCCTGTACGAGGTCGGCACCACCAAGCCGGTCCGCGTCAGCGACGAGCTCGAGCGCCTGTACGTCAGCGTCGACGGCGGCATGAGCGACAACGCACGGCCCGCCCTATACGGCGCGGCCTATTCGGCACGAGTCGCGAACCGTCGCAGCGACGCGCCCGCCGCGCTCTCGCGTGTCGTGGGTCGGCACTGCGAATCGGGCGACATCGTCGTCGACGCCGAATACCTGCCCGCCGACGTCACTCCGGGCGATCTGCTGGCTGTCCCGGCGACGGGTGCCTACTGCTACTCGCTCGCCAGCAACTACAACTACGTCCCGCGCCCGCCCGTCGTCGCCGTCTCGAACGGCGTAGCCCGGGTGATCGTCCGCGGCGAGACGATCGACGACCTGCTCGCCCGCGACGCGGGCATCCCCACAGAAGGAGCCGAATGACGGACTACCGCCGCCTGCGCGTGGCCCTGCTCGGAGCCGGCGCCGTCGGCTCGCAGGTCGCCGCCCTGTTGCTCAAGCACGGAGACGAACTGGCCGATCGCGCCGGAGCCGCCCTCGACCTCGTCGGCATCTCGGTGCGCGACATCGACGCGCCGCGCGACGTCGAGCTGCCGCGCGAGCTGCTGACCACCGATCCCGAGCCGCTCCTCGTCGGCTCCGACATCGTCATCGAGCTGATGGGCGGGATCGAGCCCGCGCGCACGAGCATCCTGAAGGCCATCGGCGCCGGAGCCGACATCGTCACGGCGAACAAGGCGCTGCTCGCCACGCACGGACCCGAGCTGTTCGAAGCGGCCGACCAGGTGGGCGCGTCGATCTACTACGAGGCTGCGGCCGCCGGCGCCATCCCGATCATCCGCCCGCTGCGCGACTCGCTCGCCGGCGACCGGGTGCAGCGCATCATGGGCATCGTCAACGGAACGACGAACTACATCCTCGATCGCATGGACCGCGAGGGATCGGACTTCGCCGACGTCTTGGCCGACGCGCAAGCGCTCGGGTACGCCGAGGCCGACCCGACCGCCGACGTCGAGGGGTACGACGCTGCTCAGAAGGCCGCGATCCTCGCGTCGCTCGCCTTCCACACCGCCGTGCCGCTGAATGCGGTGCACCGCGAGGGCATCACCCAGATCGACGCCGACATGATGGATGCCGCGCGCAAGGCCGGCTTCGTCATCAAGCTCCTCGCCGTGTGCGAGCGCCTCGCCGATGCCGAGGTGTCGCCGTCGGGCGAGACGATCTCGGTGCGCGTCTACCCCGCGCTCGTGCCGCGCGAGCACCCGCTCGCGAGCGTGCACGGAGCCAACAACGCCGTGTTCGTCCAGGCGGAGGCCGCGGGCGACCTCATGTTCTACGGCGCGGGCGCGGGCGGGGTGCAGACCGCGTCGGCTGTGCTGGGCGACGTCGTATCGGCGGCCCGCCGCCACATCGCCGGCGGTGTGGGCGTGGGGGAGTCGACGCGGGCGAACCTGCCGGTCGTCCCGATCGGTCACGTCACCACGCGCTACCAGATCACCCTCGAGGTCGACGACCGCTCGGGCGTCCTCGCCGCGGTGGCGGGGCTGCTCAGCGACGGCAACGTCTCGGTGGCGACGCTCGAACAGACGATCGTCGCCGACGGCGACGTGCAGACGGCCCGCCTGGTCATCGGCACGCACACCGCCCGCGAGCAGGACCTCAGCGACGCTGTCGCCTCGCTCGGCGAGAGCGGCGTCGTCAAGCGCGTCGTCTCGGTGCTCCGGGTCGAGGGAGACTGACATGGCACACGTGTGGCAGGGGGTCCTGCGCGAGTTCGCCGACCGTCTCGACGTCACCGAATCGTCGACGATCGTGACGCTCGGCGAGGGCGGTACGCCGCTGGTGCCCGCTCGCGAGCTCTCGCGGCGCACCGGCGCCGACGTCTGGGTGAAGTTCGAGGGCATGAACCCGACGGGGTCGTTCAAGGACCGCGGGATGACGGTCGCGCTCTCGCGCGCCGTCGAGCACGGGGCGAAGGCCGTCATCTGCGCCTCGACGGGCAACACGTCGGCCTCTGCTGCGGCCTACGCCGCCCACGCCGGAATCACAGCTGCCGTCCTCGTCCCCGAGGGCAGAATCGCGATGGGCAAGCTGAGTCAGGCGGTCGCGCACGGCGGCCGTCTCATCCAGATCCGCGGCAACTTCGACGATTGCCTCGAGATCGCGCGCGAACTGGCCGACCACTATCCGGTGCACCTGGTCAACTCCGTCAATCCCGATCGCATCGACGGGCAGAAGACCGCGGCGTACGAGATCGTGTCGCAGCTGGGCGACGCGCCGGACTTCCACTTCGTGCCCGTCGGCAACGCCGGCAACTACACGGCCCATGCTCGCGGCTACCGCGAGGAGGCGGCCCGCGGGGCGGCGACGCGCGTTCCGCGGATGTTCGGCTTCCAGGCCGCCGGATCGGCGCCGCTCGTCCGCGGCGAGGTCGTGAGAGACCCCGACACCATCGCGACCGCGATCCGCATCGGCAACCCGGCCTCGTGGCACCTCGCCCTCGAGGCCCGTGACGCGACGCAGGGCTGGTTCGGCGCCATCGACGACGACCGCATCCTCGCGGCGCAGAAGCTCCTCGCGAGCACGGCCGGCGTGTTCGTCGAACCCGCGTCCGCGATCACCGTCGCCGGCCTGCTCGACCGGGCCGAGGCGGGCGTCATCCCCGCGGGCTCGACCGTCGTGCTGACCGTCACCGGTCACGGCCTGAAGGACCCGCAGTGGGCCCTCCGCAACGCGGACGGCACTCAGGCCGAGCCGATCGTCGTCGACGCGGCGACGTCGGAAGTGGCATCCGTGCTCGATCTCGCGCCGGAGGCGACGGCATGACCCGCTCGGTTCAGGTGCGTGTTCCCGCGACCAGCGCCAACCTCGGTCCCGGCTTCGACACCCTGGGTCTCGCGCTCAGCGTTTACGACGAACTGATCGTCACGGAGCTGCCGGCACCCGGCCTCGAGATCACCGTCTCCGGCGAGGGAGCCGCCGACGTCCCGACGGACGCCTCGCACCTCGTCGTGCGGGCGATGGCCTACGCGTACGAGGCGTTCGGGCGGACGATGCCCGGCGTGCGCCTCGAAGCGGTCAACGCGATCCCGCACGGGCGGGGGATGGGCTCGTCGGGCGCCGCAGTCGTATCGGGACTCCTCGCGGCGAAGGGCCTCCTCGCGGGCGACGTGGAGATCGGCGCCGACGCGCTGCTGCGCCTCGCGACAGAGCTCGAGGGCCACCCGGACAACGTCGCGCCGGCCCTGTTCGGCGGCCTCACGATCGCCTGGGTCGACGAGCACGGCCCGCAGCACAAGAAGCTGCTCGTCCACCGCGGCGTCGCGCCGCTGGTGTTCGTGCCCGACTTCACGATGTCGACCTCGGTGGCGCGGGGGTTCGACCCTCTGCAGGTCACGCGCGAAGACGCGATCTTCAATCTCTCGCGTTCGGCGCTGCTCGTCGCGGCTCTCACGCAGAGCCCTGACCTGCTGTTCGCGGCCACCGAGGACAAGCTCCACCAGTCGTACCGCGCCCAGGCGATGGTCGAGACCGACAAGCTCGTCCGGGCTCTGCGTGCTGAGGGGTTCGCGGCGGTCGTGTCGGGTGCCGGCCCCAGCGTCCTGGTGCTCGCCGACGGGCCGGGGCAGCGTCTTGCGGCCGCCGAGGTGGCCGCGCATACCACAGACACCCCGTGGGACGCGCGGATGCTGGCGGTCGATGTGCGCGGTGGTATGGTGAGGGACCATACGGAGGGTTCCACACCTTTGTGATCTGAGCCTCCGTCGCAATTCTGCGAATCACCGCGAACACCCCTGATCCATACCCCGTGCCGTCGGCCGGACGCGTGTGGCAGGTGGATGGCGCCCGCCGTGGACGGCGCTGGACGCGGTTCTGTCATATCCACCGTTTAAGAGGAGCACTCGTGGAGTCCAACTCCGAGAACCCGACGATCGACGAGACCGTCGACGCCCCAGCCGAAGAGGCGACCGAGCAGCAGGATGCCGTCGTCGAGACGCCCGCTGAGGAGGCCGCCCCCGTCGAGGACGCTGCCCCCGCTGAGGAGGCCGCCCCCGTCGAAGAGGCGCCCGTCGAGCAGGCGCCCGCCGAGGTGGCCGCCCCCGCCGAGGTGGCCGAGCCCGCTGAGGCGGCTGAGCCCGCCGAGAAGCCGGCGAAGGCGCCGCGCAAGCGAGCACCCCGTCGCGCGAAGAGCACGGATGCCGCGCCTGCGGCGGCCGCTGACGAGACCCCGGCCGCCGCCTCCGAGGCAGCAGCGGAGGAGCTCTCCGCCGCCACCGATGCGCCGGCCACCGCCGATGCTCCCGCAGCCGACGCCGTCGCCGCCGACGCGCAGCCGGCCGCGGATGAGAGCGCGTCTGACGCCACGGCCGAGGCCGTCGAGGCGGAGCCCGCGGAGGCGCCGAAGAAGCCGGCGCGAGGCCGTGGCCGCGGACGCAATGCCAAGAAGGAGGCCGAGGCCGAGGCTGAAGCCGCCCCCGCGGGCGATGCGGCCACCGAATCCGCTGACGCTCCGTCTGCGGAGGGTGCCGTCGACGCTCCCGCCGAGCAGGCGCCGGACGCCGACGCCTCCTCCGACGACTCGTCGAAGTCCGACTCCGGCGAGGGCGAAGGCGAGTCGACCGGCCGTTCGCGCAGCCGTTCGCGCAGCCGCAACCGCAACCGCAACAAGGACAACGCGCAGGGCAGCCAGGGCCAGGCCGGCCAGAACCAGGGCGGCAACCAGAACCAGGGTGGCAACGGCCAGGGCGGCAACAACAACGCCGCCGATGATGACGACGCCTCGGGACAGAACGGTCGGGGACGTCAGCGCAACAAGCGCCGCGGCCAGGGCAGCGGCGACGAGTTCGAGACCGAGATCAACGAGGACGACGTCCTCATCCCGATCGCCGGCGTGCTCGACGTGCTCGACAACTACGCCTTCGTGCGCACGACCGGCTACCTCCCCGGTACGCAGGACGTCTACGTCTCGCTCGGACAGGTGAAGAAGTACAACCTGCGCAAGGGTGACGCGGTCGTCGGCGCGATCAAGCAGCCGCGCGAGGGCGAGCAGTCGAGCCGTCAGAAGTACAACGCGCTGGTCAAGGTCGACTCGATCAACGGCCTGTCCGTCGAGGACGCCGCCGACCGGGTCGAGTTCGGCAAGCTGACGCCGCTGTACCCGCAGGAGCGTCTGCGCCTCGAGACCGGCCCCGAGAAGCTGACCCAGCGCATCATCGACCTCGTCGCTCCCATCGGCAAGGGCCAGCGCGGTCTCATCGTCGCACCGCCCAAGGCCGGCAAGACGATCGTGCTGCAGCAGATCGCCGGCGCGATCGCGCAGAACAACCCCGAGGTCCACCTCATGGTCGTGCTGGTCGACGAGCGGCCCGAAGAGGTCACCGACATGCAGCGCACGGTGAAGGGCGAGGTCATCGCCTCGACCTTCGACCGTCCCGCCGAGGACCACACGACCGTCGCCGAGCTCGCGATCGAGCGCGCCAAGCGTCTCGTCGAGCTCGGCCGCGACGTGGTCGTGCTGCTCGACTCGATCACGCGCCTCGGTCGCGCCTACAACCTGTCGGCCCCGACGTCGGGCCGCGTCCTGACCGGTGGTGTCGACGCTTCGGCGCTGTACCCGCCGAAGCGCTTCTTCGGTGCAGCGCGCAACATCGAGAACGGCGGCTCGCTCACGATTCTCGCGACGGCGCTGGTGGAGACCGGCTCCAAGATGGACGAGGTCATCTTCGAAGAGTTCAAGGGCACGGGCAACAGCGAGCTGCGCCTGTCGCGTCAGCTGGCCGACAAGCGCATCTTCCCCGCCGTCGACGTCAACGCCTCCTCGACGCGTCGTGAAGAGATGCTGCTCTCCTCCGACGAGGTCAAGATCACGTGGAAGCTGCGCCGTGCGCTCGCGGGTCTCGACCAGCAGCACGCGCTGGGCGTCATCCTCGACAAGCTCAAGGAGACGCAGTCCAACGTCGAGTTCCTCGTGCAGATGCAGAAGTCGATCCCGGCGCCGACCACGCACTCCGGCGGGCACGACAACAGCATCCGCTGATCGTGTTCGAGTCGGTCCGGGGGCTGCTCGACGAGCACCGCGCGGTTCAGGAGGAGCTCTCCGACCCCGCGGTGCACGCCGACGCTGCGCGCGCGAAGCGCGTGAATCGGCGGTACGCCGAGCTGTCGCGGATCGTCGCGGCCCACGACGCGTGGGTCGCGGCATCCGACGATCTCGCGGCGGCTCGCGAGCTCGCCCGCGAGGACGAGGCCTTCGCCGCGGAAGTGCCCGCGCTCGAGGAGGGGCTGCGCGAGGCGCAGGAGCGGCTTCGCCGTCTGCTCATCCCGCGCGATCCCGACGACGCCCGTGACGTCATCATGGAGATCAAGCAGGGCGAAGGGGGAGCGGAGTCCGCTCTCTTCGCCGCCGACCTGCTGCGGATGTACATGCAGTACGCCGCCTCGCGCGGATGGAAGACCGAGCTGCTCGAGCGCAACGAGTCCGACCTCGGCGGGTACAAGGACGTCCAGGTCGCCATCAAGGGCTCGTCGTCCGACCCGTCGCAGGGGGTGTGGGCCCACCTGAAGTACGAGGGCGGGGTGCACCGCGTGCAGCGTGTGCCGGCCACCGAGTCGCAGGGGCGCATCCACACCTCGACGACCGGCGTGCTCGTGTTCCCCGAGGTCGATGAGCCCGAAGAGATCACCATCGACCCGAACGACCTGAAGATCGACGTCTTCCGTTCGTCCGGCCCGGGCGGGCAGTCGGTCAACACGACCGACTCGGCCGTCCGCATCACCCACGTGCCGACGGGCATCGTCGTCTCGATGCAGAACGAGAAGAGCCAGCTGCAGAACCGCGAGGCCGGCATGCGCGTACTGCGCGCCCGGCTGCTCGCGAAGCAGCAGGAGGAGCGGGATGCCGCGGCATCCGACGCCCGCCGCTCGCAGATCCGCGGGATGGACCGCTCCGAGCGCATCCGCACGTACAACTTCCCCGAGAACCGCATCGCCGATCATCGGACCGGGTACAAGGCCTACAACCTCGATCAGGTGATGGACGGCGCCCTCGCGCCGGTCATCGACAGCTGCATCGCCGCCGACGAAGAGGCCCGCCTCGCGGCTCTTGCCGACGACTGAGCCCCGCTCCCCCTCCCGCCAACAGGGCGGACAGGGGAGGGGGGAGTCAGATGTGGTACTCGGGGGCGGTCAGGACGGCGCGGGTGTCCTCGCCCTCGCGGCGGACACGCGGCCGGGCGGGGACGCCGACGAGCACCGAGTCGGCCGGGGCATCCTTCGTGACGACCGCATTGGCGCCGACGACGCTTCGGGCGCCGATCGTGATCGGACCGAGGATCTTCGCGCCGGCGCCGACGGCGACGCCGTCCTGGAGGGTGGGATGCCGCTTGCCGGCATGACGGGTGCGGCCGCCGAGGGTGACCCCGTGGTAGAGCATGACGTCGTCACCGATGACGGCGGTCTCGCCGATCACGACCCCCATGCCGTGGTCGATGAAGAACCGGCGGCCGATGCGCGCCCCCGGGTGGATCTCGATCCCCGTGAGCCAGCGGGTCAGCTGCGACCCGGCGCGCGCGAGGAAACGCGCGCGCCGGAGCCACAGCCGATGCGTGATGCGGTACGACCAGACCGCGTGCAGCCCCGGGTACAGCAGCGCGATCTCGAGGCCGCTGCGAGCCGCGGGATCGCGGAGCTTCGCGGCGGCCAGGTCTTCGCGGATGCGTGCTCGGAGCGTTCCCATCAGTCTTCGCGCAGGTCCTCGAACAGCGGGGTCGAGAGGTAGCGCTCACCGAACGAGGGGATGATCACGACGATGTTCTTGCCCTCGGACTCGGGGCGTGCCGCGACCTGGAGCGCGGCCCAGACGGCGGCTCCCGACGAGATGCCGACGAGGATGCCCTCCTTCTGCGCCACCTCGCGCGCGACGCGGACAGCGTCGTCGAAGGTGACGTCCTGCACCTCGTCGATGACGCCCTGGTCGAGGATCGGCGGGATGAAGTTGGGCCCGATGCCCTGGATCTTGTGGGGGCCGGGCTTTCCCTCCGTCAGGAGGGGCGAGTCCTTCGGCTCGACCGCGACGACCTTCACATCGGCGACGCGCTCCTTGAGCACCTGGCCGACGCCGGTGATGGTGCCGCCCGTGCCGATGCCGGCGACGAAGTAGCCCACCTGGCCATCGGTGTCGCGAAGGATCTCCTCCGCGGTCGTGCGGCGGTGGATGTCGGGGTTGGCCTCGTTGGCGAACTGCTTCGCGAGGACGGCGCCCGGCGTCTCGGCGGCGATCTTCTCCGCCTCCGACACGGCGCCCTTCATGCCCAGCGACGGGTCGGTGAGCACGAGCTCGGCGCCGTAGGCCTTGAGCAGGAGGCGACGCTCCATCGACATGGAGGAAGGCATCGTGAGGATGACGCGGTAGCCCCGCGCCGCGCCGACCATCGCCAGGGCGATGCCGGTGTTGCCGCTCGTGCCCTCGACGATCGTGCCGCCGGGCTGCAGAGCACCGGCCTTCTCGGCCGCATCGACGATGGCGATGCCGAGACGGTCCTTGACGGATGACGCGGGGTTGTAGAACTCGAGCTTCGCGAGAACCGTGCCCGGCAGGCCCTCGCTGACGCGGTTCAACCGCACGAGAGGCGTGTTGCCGTACGCGGTGGTGATGTCGGGGTGGATGCCGTGAGTGACCGGGTCGGACATGTCTGCCTTTCGGGTTTTCGAGCGGATGCCGCGTCGCGGCGGGATCGTCGCCCCAGCCTATTGTCGCCCTTCGCCACGGGAGCCGAATGTGACGAATCCGCACTCGTGATTAGGCTTGTCGGCGCCATGAGCACCGCGCCCCGTCCCGCACCGACCCTGACCGAGGTCCTGCGTGCCGCGACCGCCGAGCTCGAGGCCGCCTTCGTCCCGACCCCGCAGGTCGACGCCGAGCTCCTCGCCGCACACGTCCTGGGAGTCGGCCGCGGCGAGCTGTCGGCCGCCGTCTTCCGCGGCGATGCGATCGGCGCCGAGGATGCCGCGCGACTGGCCGAACTGGTCGCGCGTCGCGCGTCGCGCGAGCCCCTGCAGCATCTGACCGGCGTCGCGCCGTTCCGCCACCTCGAGCTCCGCGTCGGCCCCGGTGTGTTCGTGCCGCGCCCCGAGACGGAGTCGGTCGCTCAGATCGCGATCGACCTGCTGCGCGCGGCGGCCGGCCCCGAGCCTGTCGCGGTCGACCTGGGCACCGGTTCGGGAGCGATCGCCCTGGCGCTGGCGACAGAGGTGCCGCACGCACGCGTCTACGCCGCCGAGAATTCCGTCGACGCGTTCATCTGGACGAAGGAGAACTTCGCCCTCGTCGGGGCTCCGAACGCCCGCCTCGCCTTCATCGACCTCGAGCGCGCGTTCCCGGAGCTCGACGGCACCGTCTCGGTGCTCGTGTCGAACCCGCCGTACGTGCCCGACGACGCGATCCCGCGCGATCCCGAAGTGCGGCTGTGGGACCCGCCGGCGGCGCTCTACGGCGGCGCGGACGGCCTGGACGTCGTGCGGACCCTGTCGCGCGTCGGGCTCCGCCTGGTGCACCCCGGGGGCAGCATCGTCATCGAGCATGGCGAGCTGCAGGGGGCCGCGATCCGCGGCATCCTGGCCTCCGACGGGTGGTCGGCGACCGCGACGCATCCCGACCTCACGATGCGCGACCGCACCACGACGGCCGTCCGCTCCTGAGTGCGGCCGGGGTCCGCCGTACACTGGAGCGGTCATGTCTCCCGTTTTCGACTGCCGCGACGAGACCCAGGTCCTCCCCGGCATGCGCCAGGCGCGCCAGGCCATCGGTCGCGGCGATCTCATCGTCCTGCCCACCGACACCGTCTACGGTGTCGCCGCCGACGCCTTCAGCGCCTCGGCCGTCGCCAAGCTGCTCGCCGCGAAGGGACGGGGTCGTCAGTCGCCGCCCCCGGTGCTCGTCGCCGGCATCGCGACGATGCGCGCGCTCGTGGCCGAGGTCCCCGAGCCCGTCGAACGGCTCGTCGAGGCCTTCTGGCCCGGCGGCCTGACGATCGTCCTGCCGGCACAGCCGTCGCTGTCGTGGGATCTGGGGGAGACCCGAGGGACCGTCGCCGTGCGCATGCCCGCCGACAGGTTCGCCCTGGAGCTCCTAGAGGAGTGCGGCCCCTTGGCGGTCTCGAGTGCGAACCTCACCAAGATGAACGCCGCCGTCACGATCGACGACGCGGTGCGGATGCTGGGCGACAGCGTGTCGGTCTATCTCGACGGCGGCCCCGCGGCGACCGGCGTCGCATCGACGATCATCGACGCGACGCCCCTCGTCGGCCCCGACCCCGCCCCGGTGCGGGTGCTGCGTGACGGGGCGGTCACACGTGAGGCTCTGCGCGACGTCCTCGGCGACCTGCTCGAGCCCGACGTCGAGCCGGAGCATGCCGAGGCGGCGAATCGCACGCCCATGGAGTCGGGCTCGGCCGGTGTCACCGGCGGAGAGACCGCCGGCGGCAGCGTCGCGTGAGGCTCTACCTGGCCACCTTCGTGGTCACGGCCCTCGTCACCTTCGGGCTGACCTGGCTCGTGCTGAGGGTGAGTCTGCGCTACAAGCTCTATCCGGAGATCCGCGAGCGCGACGTCCACAAGACACCGACACCGAGGCTCGGCGGCGTCGGGATGTTCCTCGGCGCCACCGCCGTCATCCTGACTTCGTCGCAGATTCCCTTCTTCTCGATCTTCTGGGCCAAACCCGAGCCCATCTGGGCCATCCTGGCGGCGACCGCCCTCATCGTCGTCGTCGGCGTCGCCGACGACCTGTGGGACCTCGACTGGCTCATCAAGCTCGGCGCGCAGTTCGGCGCCGCAGCGATCGTGGTCGGGTTCGGGGGCGTGCAGATGTACACGATCCCGCTCGGCGGGCAGACTGTCGTCTCGAGCGCCGCGAGCTTCACGATCACGGTCTTCTCGATCGTCGTCGTGATGAACGCCGTCAACTTCATCGACGGTCTCGACGGCCTCGTGGCGGGCGTGGCACTGATTGCGAACGGGGTGTTCTTCACTTACACCTACCTGCTCGGTCGCGACTTCGGTGCGAGCAGCTACGCGAACCTCGCCTCCTTCCTCGCCGTGGTGCTGCTCGGGGTCTGCGCGGGCTTCCTGCCGCTGAACTGGAACCCTGCGAAGCTGTTCATGGGCGACTCCGGAGCGCTCATGATCGGGTTGCTCATGAGCTGCTCGGCCATCCTCGTCACGGGCACCCTCGTCCCGGCCACGGGTGACAACGACGTGTTCGGCCGCTCGCAGCTGCTGGGTGCGTTCATCCCCATCCTGCTGCCGGTCGTCGTGGTCCTCCTGCCGCTGCTCGACTTCGGGATGGCGGTCATCCGCCGCATGTCCCGGGGCAAGTCGCCGTTCTCGCCCGACCGCAAGCATCTCCATCACCGCATGCTCGACATGGGTCACAGCGACCGCGACGCCGTCCTGATCTTCTACGCCTGGACCACGGTCGTCAGCCTCTCGGTGCTGCTGATGTACATCGGCACGACCGCCGCCTGGCCGGGGGACTACCTCTTCGGCCTCGGCTTCCTCATCCTCGGCGTCGCCGCGTGCCTCGTCGTCACCCTGATCCCCGCCCGGTCCGCGCGGGATGCCTCACCCGTGGAGAACTCATGAATCAGAAGACCCTCTCGAGCACGCCGATCCTGCGTGCCGCGCTCACCTGGGGCCTCATCGTCGGTGCCGTCGTCGCTGTCGTCGCCGCCGTCGCGGGCGCGGTCGTCGCCGGACCCGAGGGTGCGTGGAGCGGAGTGATCGGTGCGGCGGTGGGAGTCATCTTCCCCGCACTCACCGCGCTCAGCATCCTGATCGCCAACCGGTGGTACGGGCAGGACACGTTCCTGCCGATCTACTTCGGCATCGTGATGGGCGGCTGGGTGGTCAAGTTCGCCCTCGTGCTCGTGGCGCTCCTGGTCATCAGCCGCATCGAGTGGATCGTGTCGCCGATGTTCTTCTTCGCCCTGGTGGCTGCGGCGATCGGCGCGATCACCGTCGATCTCGTCGTGATGGCGCGGATGCGACTGCCGCACGTATCGGACACGACGCTGCCGGAGACGAACCCCGAAGTCTGACGTCCAGGCATTCGGATGACGGGCAGTGCCCGGTTGTTTGATAGGCTGACACAGCACTTCACGGATGGTGGGCAGCGGCGACGCTGAGGCCCCGTGGAGATCTCTTCTCATACTTACCGAGCTGGTTCACGCTGGCACGAGAAGCTGGAGCCAACCCGTTGACTCAAGCGGCAATGATCGCCATGGCGGCCGACAACGAATTCCACCCGCCCTCCATCAGCGACTTCTTCCCTGAGGTCCTGCTCTTCGAAGGCACTCCGTTCGCGTTCACGCGGATCTCGATGGTGCAGTTGATCGCGACCGCGGTGCTGGTGCTCATCCTCGTGATCGGCGCACGGCGCATGACCGTCGTGCCGGGACGCTTCCAGAGCGTGCTCGAGCTGGGCTTCGGCTTCGTGCGCGAGCAGGTCGCCTATCAGGTCCTGGGCGAGAAGGACGGCAAGCGGTTCCTTCCGATCCTGACGTCGCTGTTCTTCGGGATCCTCTTCCTGAACCTCACGGGCATCATCCCGTTCCTCAACATCGCGGGCACCGCGGTCGCGGGCGCGCCGCTGATGTTCGCGCTGGTCGCATACGTCGTCTTCGTCTACGCCGGCCTCAAGAAGCACGGCCTCGGACGTTTCCTGAAGAACTCGCTCGTGCCGAGCGGTGTGCCGATCGTGATCGTGCCGCTGATCGCCCTGATCGAGCTCATCTCGATCTTCGTCGCGCGGCCCTTCTCGCTGTTCCTGCGACTGCTCGCCAACATGATGGTCGGCCACCTCATGCTCGTGCTGTTCTTCGCAGCCACCCAGTTCTTCCTGATGAGCTTCAACTGGTTCTCGATCCTGTCGGCCGGTACCCTCGCGATGGGTTTCGCCTTCACCCTGTTCGAGATCTTCGTTGCCGCCCTGCAGGCATACATCTTCACCATCCTGACCGCGGTCTACATCCAGCTCGCTGTCGCCGAAGAGCACTGACGATCAGCCACCCGGCTGCTCGCCCTACGAAAGGAAAAATCCAGTGGACGCTACGACGATCCTTGCCGCCGTCACCGGAAACATCGCAACCGTCGGCTACGGCCTCGCCGCCATCGGTCCGGCCATCGGCCTCGGCATCATGATCGGCAAGACCATCGAGTCGACGGCCCGTCAGCCCGAGCTCGCCGGTCGCCTCCAGGTGACGATGTTCATCGGTATCGGCCTCATCGAGATCCTCGCGCTGATCGGCATCGCCACGCCGTTCATCTTCAACGCGCTCTGATCCGCTCGTCATTCACCAAGAGGGAGGCATGATGGTCGACGCACTGCTCACCGTCGCCGCCGAAGAGGGCTCCGGCAACCCGCTGCTGCCCGCCTACTACGACATCATCTGGTCGGGCGTCTGCTTCGTCATCATCGTTCTCGTCGTCGTCTTCTACGCGCTGCCCCGTGTCACCACGGTGCTCGACGCGCGCAGCGCGGCCATCGAGGGCAACATCGCCAAGGCTGACGAGGCGCAGCGCAAGGCGGAGGCAGCGCTCGAGGAGTACACCGCTCAGCTGGCCGAGGCCCGCAAGGAGGCCGGTGAGATCCGCGACGCCGCTCGCGAGGACGGTCGCAAGATCGTCAGCGAGGCGAAGCAGAACGCATCGGCCGAGGCCGAGCGTCTCACCGCTGCCGCGCACACGCAGATCGAGGCCGAGCGCCAGGCTGCCGTCGTCTCGCTGCGCAGCGAGGTCGGCACGCTCGCTCTCGACCTGGCCGGCGGCGTCATCGGCGAGACCCTGTCCGACGACCAGAAGGCGCAGGCCGTCGTCGACCGCTTCCTCAGCGAGCTCGAGGCTTCTGAGAAGGCGTCGAACTGATGGGCAGCGCGACCACTCAGGCACTCGTCGCGACGACGGCGGCCATCGCCGAGACCCCCGGGCTCACGCTCGACGTGTCCGGTGAGCTGTTCGTCGCGGCGCGGGCTCTGGCGGACTCGCCGCAGCTGAGCGGCGCGCTGACGGACAACGCGGCTTCGCCGCAGGCTCGCGACAAGGTCGTCGGCGACGTGTTCGGTCCGGCCTTCGCGGCGCAGACCGTGTCGCTGCTGCGCACAGCCGTCGCGCAGCGCTGGTCCTCGGTCGACGACTTCGTCGACGCCGTCGAGGAACTGGCGATCCGCGCCGCAGCCGTCGCCGATCAGGGCGATCTCGAGAACGAGCTGTTCGGTGTGCTGCACACCGTGTCGGCGAACCCCGAGCTCGAGCTCGCTCTCGGCAGCAGGCTGGGGGAGGCCTCGGCCAAGGGGGCTCTCATCGAGCGCCTTCTCGACGGGCGTTTCGGTTCCGCAACGCGTCTGATCGCTTCGTCGATCGTGCAGCGTCCGCGTGAGCGCCGTGTGCGGCAGCTGCTCGAGCGGGCGATCCGCATCGTCTCGGACCAGCGCGGCCGCGTCGTCGCGAGCATTCGCACGGCGACCGCTCTCAGCGATCAGCAGCGCGCCCGCCTCGCCGAGACCCTCTCGAACCGCTACGGCACGCCCGTCGCGCTCAACCTCGTCGTCGACCCCGCGGTCGTCGGGGGGCTGCGCATCGAGATCGGCGACGACGTGATCGACGCGACCGTCGCCTCTCGCCTCTCCGATCTCCGCCAGCGACTGGCGGGCTGACCCACCTCACCGCCCGCAGGGGCGCACCGGCCGGATGCATCCGGACCCTCAGACTCAGGACCGAAGGAACACCATGGCAGAACTGTCCATCAGCCCGGATGTCATCCGTGACGCGCTGAAAGACTTCGTCGCCGCGTACGAGCCCACCGGGGCCGCCGCGACCGAGGTCGGCACCGTCGTCGACGCGGCCGACGGCATCGCCCACGTCGAGGGTCTGCCCGGCGTTATGGCGAACGAGCTCGTCCGCTTCGAGAACGGCGTCGAGGGCCTCGCGCAGAACCTCGACGAGCACGAGATCGGTGTCGTCGTCCTCGGCGACTTCGCCGGTATCCAGGCGGGCCAGAAGGTCACGCGAACCGGTGAGGTGCTCTCGGTCGGAGTCGGCGAGGGCTACCTCGGCCGTGTCGTCGACCCGCTCGGCAACCCGATCGACGGTCTCGGCGAGATCGCCACGACCGGCCGTCGCGCACTCGAACTGCAGGCGCCCGGCGTCATGCAGCGCAAGTCGGTCCACGAGCCGATGCAGACCGGCATCAAGGCCATCGACGCCATGATCCCCGTCGGCCGCGGTCAGCGTCAGCTGATCATCGGCGACCGCCAGACCGGCAAGACGGCCATCGCGATCGACACGATCATCAACCAGAAGGCCAACTGGGAGTCGGGCGACGTCAACAAGCAGGTCCGCTGCATCTACGTCGCGATCGGCCAGAAGGGCTCGACCATCGCTTCGGTGAAGGGCGCGCTCGAGGACGCCGGTGCCATGGAGTACACGACGATCGTCGCGGCTCCCGCATCCGACCCCGCCGGCTTCAAGTACCTCGCTCCGTACACCGGCTCGGCCATCGGCCAGCACTGGATGTACGAGGGCAAGCACGTCCTGATCATCTTCGACGACCTGTCGAAGCAGGCCGAGGCCTACCGTGCGGTCTCGCTGCTGCTGCGCCGTCCGCCGGGCCGCGAGGCGTACCCCGGTGACGTCTTCTACCTGCACTCGCGTCTGCTCGAGCGTTGCGCGAAGCTCTCCGACGACCTGGGTGCCGGATCGATGACGGGTCTGCCCATCATCGAGACCAAGGCCAACGACGTCTCGGCGTACATCCCGACCAACGTGATCTCGATCACCGACGGCCAGATCTTCCTGCAGTCCGACCTGTTCAACGCCAACCAGCGTCCGGCGGTCGACGTGGGCATCTCGGTGTCGCGCGTCGGCGGTGACGCTCAGGTCAAGTCGATCAAGAAGGTCTCGGGAACGCTGAAGCTCGAGCTCGCTCAGTACCGCTCGCTCGAGGCGTTCGCGATGTTCGCGTCGGACCTCGACGCCGCGTCGCGTCGTCAGCTGGCTCGCGGTGCGCGTCTGACCGAGCTGCTCAAGCAGCCGCAGTACTCGCCGTACCCCGTCGAGGAGCAGGTCGTCTCGATCTGGGCCGGCACCAACGGCAAGCTCGACACGATCGAGGTCGAGGACGTCCTGACCTTCGAGCGCGAGCTGCTCGACTACCTCAAGCGCAACACGTCGATCCTCGACACGCTGCGTGAGACGAACGTGCTGGGCGATGACACCGTCGCCGAGCTCGAGAAGGTCGTCGACGAGTTCGTGCTCGAGTTCCAGGGCGGAAAGGGCCAGGCCATCAACAAGCCGGGCCACGAGGAGACCGCTGCCGCCGAGGCCGACGACGTGAACCAGGAGCAGATCGTCAAGGGCCGCCGCGGCTGACGCGGAGGACGACACACACTTATGGGCGCACAACTCCGGGTCTACAAGCAGAAGATCAGTTCTGCTCAGACGACCAAGAAGATCACGAAGGCGATGGAGCTCATCGCGGCTTCGCGCATTCAGAAGGCGATGGGACGCGTCCGCGCATCCTCTCCCTTCGCGCGAGCTGTGACGCGCGCCGTCTCCGCGGTGGCGACCCACTCCGACGTCGAGCACCCGCTGACGACCGAGCGCGAGACGATCCGTCGTTCCGCGGTCGTCATCTTCGCCTCCGATCGCGGCCTCGCCGGCGCGTTCAACTCGCAGATCCTCCGCGAGGGTCTCGAGCTGGCCGAGCTGCTGCGGTCGCAGGGCAAGGAAGTGGACTACTACCTCATCGGTCGCAAGGCCGTCGGGTACTTCCAGTTCCGCCGGATGCGGGCTGCGGGCGAGTGGACGGGTGACACCGACACGCCGCACTTCAGCACGGCCGAGCAGGTCGCCGGGGCTCTCCTCGACGCCTACGCTCAGGGCGGCGAAGACGGCGGCGTCGACGAGATCCACCTCGTGTACAACCGTTTCGTCAGCATGATGACGCAGACACCTGAATCAGTCCGTCTGCTGCCCCTCGAAGTCGTCGAGGCCGATGCGGCGACGGCGGACCAGGCTCCGGTCTATCCGCTGTACGAGTTCGAGCCCGACCCCGAGACGGTGCTCGACGCGCTGCTGCCGGTGTACGTCCAGAGCCGCGTGTTCAACGCGCTGCTCCAGTCGTCCGCCGCGAAGCACGCCGCGACGCAGAAGGCGATGAAGTCGGCGAGCGACAACGCCGACAAGCTCATCACCGACTACACCCGCCTGCGCAACAACGCTCGCCAGGCCGAGATCACTCAGCAGATCGCCGAGATCGTCGGCGGCGCCGACGCTCTGGCGTCGGGCAAGTAAGACCAACCGAAAGAGACAGACATGACTACCGTCACTGCCGAAGCCACGTCGGTCGTCGGCCGCGTTGCGCGCGTCACCGGCCCCGTCGTCGACATCGAGTTCCCGCACGACTCGATCCCCGACATCTACAACGCGCTGAAGACCACGATCACGATCGACGGCGAGTCGACCGAGATCACCCTCGAGGTCGCTCAGCACCTCGGCGACGACCTCGTTCGCGCCATCTCGCTGAAGCCGACCGACGGCATGGTCCGCGGCCAGGAGGTGCGCGACACCGGCGGCCCCATCACGGTCCCCGTCGGGGACGTCACCAAGGGCAAGGTCTTCAACGTCACGGGCGACGTTCTCAACGCCGCCGAGGGCGAGACCGTCGAGGTCACCGAGCGCTGGGGCATCCACCGCCAGGCGCCGAGCTTCGACCAGCTCGAGTCGAAGACCCAGATGTTCGAGACGGGCATCAAGGTCATCGACCTCCTCACCCCGTACGTCCAGGGTGGAAAGATCGGCCTCTTCGGTGGTGCCGGCGTCGGCAAGACCGTCCTCATCCAGGAGATGATCCAGCGCGTCGCGCAGGACCACGGTGGTGTGTCGGTGTTCGCCGGTGTCGGTGAGCGCACCCGTGAGGGCAACGACCTCATCCACGAGATGGAGGAGGCGGGCGTCTTCGACAAGACCGCCCTCGTCTTCGGCCAGATGGACGAGCCGCCGGGGACGCGTCTGCGCGTCGCCCTGTCGGCCCTGACGATGGCGGAGTACTTCCGCGACGTGCAGAAGCAGGACGTGCTGCTCTTCATCGACAACATCTTCCGCTTCACGCAGGCCGGTTCCGAGGTCTCGACGCTGCTGGGCCGTATGCCCTCGGCCGTGGGCTACCAGCCCAACCTCGCCGACGAGATGGGTGTGCTCCAGGAGCGCATCACCTCGACGCGCGGTCACTCGATCACCTCGCTGCAGGCGATCTACGTCCCCGCCGACGACTACACCGACCCGGCTCCGGCGACGACCTTCGCGCACCTCGACGCCACGACCGAGCTCTCGCGCGAGATCGCGTCGAAGGGTCTCTACCCGGCCGTCGACCCGCTGAGCTCGACGAGCCGCATCCTCGACCCGCGCTACATCGGTGAGGACCACTACCGCGTGGCCACCGCCGTCAAGCAGATCCTGCAGAAGAACAAGGAGCTGCAGGAGATCATCGCGATCCTCGGTGTCGACGAGCTCTCCGAAGAGGACAAGATCGTCGTGTCGCGTGCACGCCGCATCCAGCAGTTCCTCTCGCAGAACACCTACATGGCGAAGAAGTTCACCGGTGTCGAGGGCTCCACGGTCCCGATCAAGGAGACCATCGAGTCGTTCGACGCGATCGTCAAGGGCGACTTCGACCACGTGGCCGAGCAGGCCTTCTTCAACGTCGGCGGTATCGGCGACGTCGAAGAGAAGTGGGCGAAGATCCAGAAGGAGAACAGCTGACATGGCTCTGACGGTCACGCTCGTCTCCGCCGAGGCGGAGGTCTGGTCGGGCGAGGCGTCCCTCGTCGTGGCCAAGACCGTCGAGGGCGAGATCGGCTTCATGGCGGGTCACGAGCCGGTGCTCGCGATCCTCGCCGAAGGTCAGGTGCGTATCACGCAGCCCGGCGGCGAGAAGATCGTCGCCAATGCGCAGGACGGCTTCCTGTCGATGGAGGGCGACGAGCTCACCATCGTGGCGGGTAACGCCGCGCTGGCCTGACCCGCACCGCGTCTACGAGAGACCGCACCCTCCGGGGTGCGGTCTCTCGCGTTGAAGGGAGATTTCCGGATGCTGCTCCTGCTGCCGCCGTCCGAGACCAAACGCGCCGGGGGTACCGGTGCGCCGCTCGACATCGACGCCCTGGCCCTGCCGCAGCTGGCGCCCGAGCGCCGCGCGGCCGTGGACGCGCTCGTCGCGTTGTCGGCGGATCCGGACGCCGCGGCGCGGGTGCTCAAGCTCAGCGCGCGTCAGCTGGGCGAGGTGGCGGTGAACTCCGCGCTCATGACCTCTCCGACGATGCCCGCCGTCGACCGGTACACCGGCGTCCTCTTCGATGCTCTCGATGCGGCCGCGCTCGACGCCGGGGCGCGGGGCTGGCTCGGCGAGCATGTGCTCATCCAGTCGGCGCCCTTCGGTCCCGTCGCCGCGCTCGATCCCATCCCGGCGTATCGGCTGGCGGCGGGCACGGCGCTTCCGGGCATCCCGCCGCTCCGCCGGCATTGGGCTGCGGCGAGCTCGGCCGCCTTGATGGGGGCCGGGGCGCCGTTCGTGCTCGATCTGCGCTCGGAGGCCTACGTGGCCCTGGCTCCGGTCCCCGCGGCGATGCCCTCCGCGTTCGTCCGCGTGGTCTCCGCCGGCGCCGATGGAACAGTGCGCGCCCTCAACCACTTCAACAAGCACGCGAAGGGCGAGTTCACGCGTTCGCTCGCCCGTTCGGCTGCGACCGTGAGCTCTCGAGACGACCTTCTCGCGTGGGCCGCGTCACACGGATGGGTGCTGCGCGAGACGGCTGGATCGTCCGAGCTCGAGCTCGTCGTCTGATGCCCCATGCCCGGTGCTGTCGAGGTCGCACGCCGGGTCCGGTGTTTCGCTAGCATGAGCGGCGACCCACGGCGCGAGCGCTTCGTGCCGGGTCGCGACTGAGGAGGTCGTACATGTCGGGTTACTACGACGATGGTGCGGGCGCGGGCGCTTTCCTCGCCCTCATCCTGCTGATTCTTCCCATCATCCTGATCATCGTGCTCGCGGGCTACATCATCAGCTCGTTCTTCTACATGAAGATCTTCGAGAAGGCCGGCGTGCAGGGAAAATGGCGCGCCTGGGTTCCGGTCTACCGCGAGATGGTCTTCGCGAAGCTCGGTGACACCTCTCCCTGGGTCATGCTGGGCGCGCTCGTCGCGACGGCGGTGCTGAGCAACATCCCGGCGATCGGATTCATCTTCAGCTACCTCGCGATCGTCGCGCTGGCTCTGGCCAGCGTTCGCGTCGGTCAGAAGCTCGGCAAGGACTGGCCGCTCGTGCTGCTGTACATCATCCCCGGCATCGGCGGGCTGATCTGGCTCGGTATCGCCGCGTTCTCGAGCTCGCCGTGGAATCCCCACGTGCAGCCCTCGCCGTGGCGCACCTCGTT
Source organism: Microbacterium sp. M4A5_1d (assembly GCF_053345465.1). Classification (NCBI taxonomy): domain Bacteria; kingdom Bacillati; phylum Actinomycetota; class Actinomycetes; order Micrococcales; family Microbacteriaceae; genus Microbacterium; species Microbacterium sp. M4A5_1d. The sequence continues at coordinate 382,414 of NZ_JBKFAD010000003.1, read as the reverse complement.
CCTGCGCGACACGACGGTCTGGCAGGGCATCCCGGTCCAGCCCGACGGCGGCGCGGCACCCGCACCGGGCGCGTACGGCTCCACCGGTGCCGGCTATGCATCTTCCTCCGCTCCCGCCGCGCCGCCGGCCGGTTCGTACCCGCCGCCGGCCACGCCGCCGGCGCCCCCGGCCGGTGCCTACCCGCCGCCGGCGGCACAGCCGCCCGTGACGCCTCCGACCACCGAGCCCCCCGCGCCGGACGCCCCGCGGCAGTGAACACCCGAGGAACCCTCGTCGTATGACGGGGGTTCCTCGCCGTAGCGGGCGCCGACCCCACGGATTCGGGTCTAGCGTGGAGGGATGGACGACGCAGTGCACACCCGCCGACTCGGAACCTCCGGCCTGCTCGTCTCGGCCGTCGGGCTGGGATGCAACAACTTCGGGCGGCGGGGAACTCCCACGCAGACTCTCGACGGCACGGTCGCGGTGCTCGACGCCGCTTTCGACGCCGGCATCACCTTCTTCGACACCGCCGACATCTACGGCGGCGAGCCCGGTCTGTCCGAGACGCTGATGGGTGAGGCCCTGCGGGGACGTCGCGACCGCGTCGTGGTCGCCACGAAGTTCGGTCACAGCGCCGTGGACCTCGGGCTGCCGGGCGCGAAAGGATCTCGCGCCTACATCCGACGCGCGGTGGAGGCCTCGCTCGAGCGCCTGCAGACCGACTGGATCGACCTCTACCAGCTGCACACCCCCGACCCCGAGACGCCTATCGAAGAGACGCTCGACGCGCTGTCGGAGCTCGTACGGGAGGGCAAGGTCCGCTACATCGGACACTCCAACTTCGCGGGTTGGCAGATCGCCGAGGCCGAGGCCGTGGCGCGTGCACGCGGTGATGTGCCGTTCGTCTCCGCGCAGAACCACTACAGCCTGCTCGCACGCGCCGCCGAGCGTGAGGTCCTGCCGGCCGTCCGTCATTTCGGGAGGGGATTCCTCCCGTACTTCCCGCTGCACAACGGCTTGCTCACCGGGAAGTTCACCCGCGACCACATCCCCGCCGACTCGCGGGTCGCGAGGGAACGGCGTCATCTGTGGGAGAACGCTCCCTGGGACGCCATCGAGGCGTACCGGACCTTCTGCGACGAGCGTGGCATCACGATGGTGCAGGCGACCTTCGGCTGGCTCCTGGCGCAGCCGGCCCTGAGCAGCGTGATCGCCGGCGCGACCTCACCCGAGCAGGTTCACTCGAATGCGGCAGCCGCCTCGGCGTGGCACCCCGATGCTGCCGAGCTGGCCGCGATCGACGCGCTCTTCCCGTTGCCGTCCGACCCCGCCGCGGGGTGAAGAAATCACGCTCAGCGGGTGCGTCCACTAGAGTGTGACACGCCCATCCGTCGACGAAAGAAGAGTGACAGCGTGCCCGACCCCACGACCCAATCCCGGATCGTGGACGTCCCGTCCGGTGCGATCGAACTCCGGTGGGCCGCCGCGACCGACACCGGACGCCGCCGCGACAGCAACCAGGACGCCGTCCTTGCGCAGTATCCGCTGTTCATCGTCGCAGACGGCATGGGCGGACATATCGGCGGCGAGATCGCGAGCGCGAGCGCCGTCGACCGGCTCCGTGGTGTCGCCGAGCGCGGAGTGGTGACTCCCGAAGACATCGAAGAAGCCCTCGAGCGCGCCGTCGGAGACATCGCGGATCACCCCGAGACGACGGATGACGGAACGGGAACGACCGTCACCGGCGTGTACCTCGACATCGTCGACGGCGAACCGCAGTGGACGACGTTGAACATCGGCGACTCGCGGGTGTACCTGCTGCGCGACCAGGCGATCGCCCAGGTCACGACGGATCACTCCGTGGTGCAGGAGCTCGTGGCGGCCGGCCGGCTCAGCCCCGAAGAGGCGGAGCAGCACCCCTACGGGAACGTCATCACCCGCGCGGTGGGACCGAGCGACGGAGTCACCCCCGACTACGTTCGCCTCGATGTCGTCGATGGCGACCGCTTCGTGATCTGCAGCGACGGGCTCACGAAAGAGCTCACCGACTACGGCATCCTGCACTTCCTGCTCGAGAACGCCGATCCTGCGGCGGCCGTGTCGGCGATGATGACGGCGGCGTTGGAGAACGGGGGCCGTGACAACGTCACGGTCATCGTGCTCGACGCGCACGTGCGTGCTTCGAACGACGACTCCTCCCCGAACCAGGGCTGAGCCCGATCCTCCACCGCGGGCCGTGGCGCCTCTCCGGCGGCGTCTCGTCATCGCTTGACTGGGGTGCGTGCACTCCTCAGCCCGACTCGACGACCCCATCCGGCTGTCCACGTCGCTGACGCAGACGCAGGCGCGGCGATCATCCTTTCCGCTGTGGGCGGTGGTGGTCCCCATCGCCGGGGCGGTGATCCTGTGGCAGGTGACCGGCTCGCCGACGGTGCTCTGGTTCGCTGCGCTCGGTCCTCTCGTAGCCACCGCCACCATGCTCGATTCTGCACGCGTCGCGCGGCGGGAGCGGCGGCGGGCCGCGAAGCACGCAGCGGCGAGCATGCACAGAGCGCGCCTCGAGGTCGACGAGCGGCACGCGCTCGAGCGCGCGGAGCTCTGGCGTGCCACGCCGGATGTCGCGCGGCTGCTCGACGACCCCGACGAGCTGTGGCGCCCGAGGGCGGTACGCGATGTGCTCGTGATGGGAGCGGGCGATGCGCGGTCGTGTGTGCGGATCGAGGGCGAGCCGACGCCGGAGCTCCGGCATGCCGCAGGGGTGCTCCGAGATGCACCGGTCACGATCCCACTGACTGCAGGAGTAGCCGTCGTCGGACCGGCTGCGGCGCCAGCGGCGATCGCGCGCGCTCTCGTGATGCAGATCTGCCTCGTCCACCCGCCCGGTGAGGTGTGGGTGGTCGGCGCCGCTGAGGACTGGGCCCGTGACCTCCCGCACGCATCGACTCCGGGCGGCCGGCGCCTGTGGTGGGGGACCGGGGTGCCGCCTGCCGATGCCGACATCGTCATCGTCTCCGCGGGCTCCGGCGCACCGCCGCCGCAGTGTGCGGCCGTGCTCCGCGTGGGGGACGCCGACGCGGCGGTGCTCGCGTACAGCGGTTCGTCGCGGCCGATCCGTCCGGAGCCGCTCGGACGGGAGCAGGCTGCTGCGGTGACCGCCCTGCTGCGGGAGCGCGCGGAGGCGATGGGTGGTGACGCGGCGGCACCTCCGTCATTCGATGATCTCCCCGTCGTCGGAGGGGCCGGCCTCGCTGCCGTCCTCGGGGCGGGGCCCGACGGCCCGCTGGCGATCGACCTGGTCGACGACGGGCCGCACGCCGTCGTGGTGGGGGTCACGGGCAGCGGCAAGAGCGAACTGCTCGTGACGTGGATCGCCGCGCTCGCGCGGAGTCTGCCGCCCGAGCGGGTGAATTTCCTGCTCATCGACTTCAAGGGAGGTCGGGCTTTCGATGCCCTCGCGTCGCTGCCCCACGTGACCGGCGTCGTGACGGATCTCGACGAGCGCAACGCGGTGCGCGCGATCGAGAGCCTCACCGCGGAGGTGCGCCGTCGCGAGCGCGTTCTCGCCGGCCTCCGGGCCCGCGACATCGCGGATGTGCCGGACGCTCTGCCGCGATTGGTCGTCGTCGTCGACGAGTACGCCGCGCTCACCTCGACACACCCCGCGATGCACGATGTCTTCGCCGACATCGCCGCTCGAGGCCGCGCACTCGGGATGCACCTCGTGCTCGCGACCCAGCGTGCTGCGGGCTTCCGTGAGGCGGTGCTCGCGAACGCACCGTTGCGGGTCGCGCTTCGCGTGACCGACGTCGCGGATTCGCGCGCCGTGCTCGGTTCGGGCGACGCCGCCATGCTTCCCGGCGGCCGCGACGAGCGCGGGACCGCGCTGGTGATGCGTCCGGCTGATGTCCATCCGCACGTGATTCGGGTGAGCCGGTGCCCGTTGCCGGCCATCGAGTCGATCGCGCGAGCCGCGGCGGGTGCGGCCCCCGCGCGTCGGCCCTGGTTGCCGCCCTTGCCGGATGGCGTCGCGCTCGCCGACCTGCGGGGCGAGGGGTCCGTGGTGCTCGGTCTGGCCGACGAGCCGGATGCGCAGCGTCAACGTGCGGTGACGCTGGACCCTGGAGCGCCGGGGGTGGCGGTGCTCGGACGAGCCGGAGCCGGGCGCACGACGGTGCTCCGGACCATCGCTGCCCAGGTGCCCCACGATCGGGTGTGCTGGCTGCCCGACGATCTCGAGGCCGCGTGGGACGTCATCGTCGGACTCGACGACATCCCGCCGGGGTGGCTCATCGTCGTCGACGATCTCGACCGTGTGCTGGCGAGGCTGCCGGATGACTACAGCGCCGCCGCCGCGGCGATCCTGGAACGTGTGGCGCGCGACTCGCGGTCGCGTGGCGTTCAGTTCATCTGCTCTGCACAGCGGATGACCGGCGCCGTCGGCAGGATCGTCGACCAGCTTCCCGATCGCGCCGTGCTCGCCGCCGTGTCCCGGTCGGAGCATGTCGCCTTCGGCGGTGAGGGGGCTCACCATGACCCGACGGCCCCAGCGGGCCGCGGGAGGTGGCGCGGCATACTCGTGCAGTTCGCGGACGCCGGAGCGTTCGACCCCGCGCGGGAGCGGGCCCGGCCGCCCGACGTGTTCGAGCCGCGCCACGCCACGGCGTTCGTCGCGCCGCCCACCGCCGCCACGCGTGCCGCGCTGGAGCATTGGAATCGTCGGGGCTTCGAGATCGCGACCGTCGAGCAGACGACGTCGCTGCGGTCGAGGAGGGTGGTCTGGGGCACCCCGGACGCCTGGATCGGTCGGTGGCGCGCAGCGGCGGCCGCCGCGCAGACCCGATGCCAGCTCGTCATCGATGCCTCGTGTGCGGGGGAGGTGCGGCTTCTGACCGGCAACAGAGATCTGCTGCCGTACGCCGCTCCCGGGCGCGGCCGCGCCTGGGTCATCGACACGCGGACGGATCGGGTCCGGCGGGTGGTGCTGCCCCTCAGCTCAGCGCGTCATCCAACGACCCCGCGGTGATGCCGTGCGCCGCCGCGACGCCGGCGTTGACCACGTGGCCTCCGGCGGTGTTCAAGCCGGCCGCCAGGGCGCCGTCTGCCCGCAGGGCGGCGCGCCAGCCGTGGCGGGCGATCTGCCGGACGTAGGGCAGCGTCGCGTTGGTGAGCGCCGATGTCGACGTATTCGGCACGGCGCCCGGCATGTTCGCAACGCAGTAGAACACGGTGTCGTGCACGCGGAAAGTCGGGTCGGCGTGGGTCGTCGGTCGCGTGTCCTCGAAGCAGCCTCCCTGGTCGACCGCGATGTCGACGAGCACCGAGCCCGGCCGCATCCGAGCGACGGTCTCGTTGCGCACCAGTTTGGGAGCCTTCGCCCCGGGGATGAGCACCGAGCCGATCACGACATCGGATGCCACGACCGCACGTTCGAGATCGAGCGGGTTGGATGCCGCGGTCTTGACGCGCCCCTGGAAGTGATCGTCGAGGAAGCGGAGACGCTGGATGTTGGTGTCGAAGATCGTGACGTCCGACCCGAGACCCGCCGCGATGTACGCCGCGTTGGCCCCGGCGACCCCGCCGCCGATGACCGTCACCGCGGCGGGCCGGGTTCCGGGAACGCCGGACATCAGCAGTCCGAGGCCCCCGGCGGAGCGCAGCAAGGTTGAGGCTCCCACCATCGGGGCGAGGCGTCCGGCCACTTCGCTCATCGGGGCGAGGAGCGGCAGGCCCCCGCCGGGCAACTGCACCGTCTCGTAGGCGATGGCGGTCATGCCGCTTTCCATGAGCCGGTCGGTGAGCGGACGGTCGGCTGCAAGATGCAGGTAGGTGAACAACACGAGGTCGTCGCGGAAGCGGTGGTACTCGCTCGCGATCGGCTCCTTGACCTTCAGCAGCAGCTCCGCGCGTGCCCAGACCTCGTCGGGGTCGTCGAGGAGCACCGCGCCGGCGTCGGCATACTCGGAGTCGGGAAGCGACGATCCTTCGCCGGCCCCGCGCTGGACGAAGACCTCATGGCCTGCGACGACCAGGTCGTGCACGCCTGCGGGGGTGAGGGCGACGCGGTACTCGTTGTTCTTGACCTCGGTGGGAACGCTGATGCGCATGGCAGTCCTTTCTGCGCTCCCTCGTGAGGAGCCGCTACACCGTCGGCCGGATGATGCCGACGTTCTGTCCGCCGCCGAGCACGGTCAGCGGAAGATGAGAGATCACGCGGGCCACCGGCGCCGCTTCCAGCGCACCGGCCTTCACGAGGAGCGTGAGTGCGATCGCCGTCGCGGCTCTCCCGTTGCCGTCGAGCACCTTCAGGGCCACGGTGGTGCCGTCGGGGGCCACCATCACGAGCACACCCTCGGCACCGGTCTTCGCGAAGACGCCGAGGCGCTCGATCGCGACGGTATCGGGCCGGCCGGGGCCGTCGATCGTCCACGGGTTCTCGCGAACTGCTCGGACGAGGGCGCCGGCCATGCGGTGCAGCGCGAAGGGCGACCGCTCGCTCGCGGTGCCGATGCGCTGGATAGCGCGTCCGAGCGCGATGAGGCTCATCGCGTAGACGGGGGCGCCGCAGCCGTCGATCGCCATCGCCGACGCCTTGGTGCCGGTGAGTCGCTCGATGACCTCGCGGGTGTGAACCTGAAGCGGGTGGTCGGGGTCGAGGTAGGTGGTGGTGTCCCATCCGCTCGCGACGCAGGCAGCCAGCATCGCGGCGTGCTTGCCGGAGCAGTTCATCCGGATGCGGGTGGGGGAGCCGAGCTCGCGGACCATCTCGTCGCGCGTCGCGGTGTCGCCCGGCCAGGCGGGAGGGCAGCCGAGGTCGTCCTCGCCCAGCCCGACGTCGTTGAGGATGCCTCGGACGACGGAGACATGCCGGTCGGTGCCGGAGTGGCTGGCCGTCGCCAGGCCGAGTCGCTCACCCTCGAGAGAGGCCCCGGCGGTCAGGCTGGCGAGGGCTTGGAGGGGCTTGAGCGTCGAGCGCGGCAGGATCGGGGCGTCGACGTCGCCGAGGGTGCGGATCGGTGCGCCGTCGGCGCCCAGGACGGCCGCTGCACCGGCATGTCGCGACTCGATGAAACCGCTGCGCTCGACGACCGCGAGCTCGACAGCGGCGGGAACGGCGAAGGTCTGCGGCACCCCGACAGCCTACCGTCGCGGACCCCGCGATGCCGCGTGCCAGACTGTCCGCATGTTGGGTGAGCATCACTACTCCGTGCGGGCTGAGTGGACCGGCAACCGCGGCACCGGGACGAGCGGCTACCGGGACTATGACCGGGCCGTGACGTTGAGCATCGAGGGCAAGCCGCCCCTCGCCGCGTCGAGCGACAAGCCCTTCCGCGGAGACCCGAGCCGGTGGAATCCCGAGGATCTTCTGCTTTCGGCGCTCTCCGAGTGCCACCTGCTGTCGTATCTGCACGCCTGCGTGACGACCGGCGTCGTCGTCGTTGAATACACGGACGACGCCACCGGGATGATGCGCGAAGACGGGCGTGGCGGCGGTGCGTTCACGGAGGTCGTTCTGCGGCCCCGCGTCGTCGTCGCTGAGGAGTCGATGCGCGAAGCAGCCATCGCGGCGCACGCGCAGGCGAACGAATGGTGCTTCATCGCGAACTCGGTGAACTTCCCGGTCCGGCACGAGCCGACGATCGTCGTGTCGGGCGAGGGATGATTCGCTGCGTCAGCGGCGCTCGTGGGGCAGAGCCTGCTTGATCCGTTCGACGGCGTTCTGCGGCGGGGCCTCGTTGTAGGCGCCGGCGAGCTCCTGACCCGACAGGGCGTGGATCGCGGTCATGATCTCGTCGGTGGCATTGCGGCGCGCGCGACCGGAATCCGCCGACCCGTGGTGGCTGAGGTCGAGCGGCTCGCCGAATCGCACGGTGACGCGTGGGCGCAACCGCGGGAACTTGGCGCCGACGGGCATGATCTCGCTCGTGCCGATCAGTCCGACGGGGATGACCGGTGCGCCGGTCTGCAGAGCCAGGAAGGCGACCCCGGTGCGGCCCTTGTACAGGCGGCCGTCGAGTGACCGCGTGCCTTCCGGGTAGAGAGCCGTCGACCATCCCGCGTCGAGCATCTTCTTCTGCTGATCCAGGGCATCCAGCGCAGCCTGGCCGGCACCGCGCCGGACCGGGAACGCGCCGGCGGCGTAGAAGAACTCGCGCGAGAGCCACCCGCGGAAACCGGTGCCGTCGAAGTAGCTCGACTTCGCCAGGAACCGCACCGGACGCGGCGAGGCCATCGGGATGACGAAGGAGTCGATGAACGAGAGATGGTTGCTCGCGAGGATGACGGCGCCCTTGCGAGGGAAGTTCTCGCGGCCCTCGATGCGCGGGCGGTAGAGCATGCGCGCCAGCGGCGCGAGCACCCAGCGGCCGATCACGTAGGTGAGACCGATTCCGGGAACGGCTTCGACGGCGGCTGCGGCTTCTTCGTGCTCGCCGGGCTCGCCGGACTGCGGCTCGGTTGCGTCAGCGTTCACCAGACGAGGCTACTGCGGAACGCATAACTCCGTGGACATGTTGTCCCAGCGCGCGCACCCGCCGAGCGCGCGCGCCGAACTCGCGGAGCGCGCGCTGAACTCGCGGAGGGCGCGTCGAAGGGTGGACTCGTCAGAATGGCGGAACTCCCGGTCCGGGCGGAGCCGCGACGGTGAAGGCGACGAGCGGTGGTGGTGCGTCCTCGCGGTAGACCCGCCCCGTCGGTGATGTCCAGATCAGCCGTCCGCCGGGGAGTTGTCGTACTCGCCATCGGGTGTGGTGTTTGACGTCGTGATGGCGTTTGCAGAGGTTGGCGAGATTGCACACGTGGGTGGCACCGCCGTCGGATGCGGCGATGGTGTGGTCGAGTTCGCAGCGGATGGCGGGTTGCCGGCATCCGGGGAATCGGCAGTGCCGATCACGGGCCCGCAGCAGCCTGACCATGGCGGCGGTGGGCCGGTAGCTGTCGCACTCGAGCACGGTTCCCGTGACCGGGTCGGTCATCAACCGATCCCACGCGGTCGCGTTGCCCGCGAGCTCACGTGCAGTGGCGGCATCGATGGCGGAGCGGCCGGCCAGGTCAGCCGGCCCCTCGTCCTGACCCATCAGCGTGAGTGCCGATACCGCGACCTGCACGTGCGCGCGGATCGCCCCGAGGGTTCCGTTCCCGTCACCGGTGCCAGTCGGGTCGAGGGTCGGCGACCCGGCGAGGAGCAGGTCGGAGAACACATCGGCGCGCACCTGATCGATCGTGCGGGCATCGTCGACGAACGACGACCCGTCGCAAATCGTCGTATCGGCATGGAGCGCGCCACCGCTCGCGTCGGTTCGCGCGTCAGGGACGTCGGCTCGTGCTTCGGGGGCGCCCGCGCCACCCGCCGCGTCGCCCTGCACCCGCGCATTGATGATCTCCCGGGCCTGGCGCGTCAGCCGGTCCACGATTCCGTCGGCGATCACGGTCGGCAGCGTCGCGATCAGGTCCGACATCCCATCCGGCCCGGGCTGCACCCGCACGCACCGCCCCGCGGCGGCGTCTTCGTGCCGCTCGGTGAACGTCCGCGGGTTGATCCGCTCCGCCAGCATCCGCAGCGCTTCGCGCACCCGGTTGGGCGTCTCGCCCTCGCACTTCTCGATCGCGGCGCGTTCGAACTCCGCCCGGCCCTCTGCGGGCACGAGGCATCCGACCTCCTGAATCACCCGCACATGCCCGCGGACGATGCGCCCGTCCTCCCACGCGGCCATCGCCAGCGGGAAGTTGTCGACCAGATCCCGGGCCTCGTCGATGCGGCGCTGCAACGTCCGGTCGGTCGCGACGAACACCCCGGCGAGCTCCGCCGCGATCCCCCGCAGCGCCATCTCGCGCGCCTTGACCTTCTCGGACGCGCCCGCGGCCTGCTTCTCCGCGAGCACCGAGGCCGCGGCGAGCACCCGAACCTCACGCACCTGACCAGCCCGAACGACGTCCGCCGCTCCTTCGGCATCCGCGACCAGCTCCGCGAGCGCATCGACGTCTGCGTCATTGCCCATCCCGCCGCTCAACCCGCCATTCGAATGCATGTTCTAATATTCCCACGGACCTCCGACATCGCCCCGCGGTTCTCCACAGCCCGAAGGGGCACGTGCATCCGCCGCTCTCAGCGCACACCGATGCTCGTGCGAGAGGATGAGAGCTCCCACCCCCGATCGAAGAGGTTCTTCCGTGCGTCTGCGCCCGTTCGCCGCCCTGTCCGTCGTCGCCGTCTCGGCGCTTGCGCTCGCCGGTTGCGCGAGCGGTGACACGGCCACCGAGTCGCCCAGCCCGAACGCCTCCGGTGCGTCGGAGCAGTGCCTCGTGAACGCCCAGCCGGGGGAGTCCTCCGACAGCATCGAGGTCTCGGGGTCCGCACCCGAGCTCACGGCGAAGGTCAATCCGGGCCTCGAGCCCGCCGAGATCGAGCGGACGCTCACGACTCGCGGCGACGGCGAGGACCTCGTCTCGGGCGATCTCGTCTCCGGCTCCTACGCGATCTACGACGGCGCGACGGGCGAGCTGCTCGAGCAGTCGCGCGACACCTCTCCCGATGACTCCGGTCTTGTGCCGGTGCTGCTCGACCCGCAGCAGTACTCGGTGTTCGTCGCGGCTCTCGAATGCGCGCCGCTCGGCTCGACCGCCGCCCTCGCGATCCCCGGCTCGGCCTTCGGTCAGGATCGGACATCAGTGGTCGTCGTCGCCGAGGGGGTCGAGAAGCTTCCGACGCGAGCCGACGGCGCCGACCAGGCCCCCGTCGACGGAATGCCGACCGTCGCCCTGGCCGACAACGGCGCCCCCACCATCACCCTCCCCGGCACGGACGCGCCGACCGAGGTGCAGCTGGCCAACCTCAAGACCGGTGACGGCGCCACCATCCAGCCCGGTGACACCGCGTTCGTGCAGTACACCGGCGTGAAGTGGTCGGACGGCTCGGTGTTCGACTCGAGCTGGGACCGCGGCCAGCCCGCAGCGTTCGAGACGAATAAGGTCGTCGCCGGCTTCCAGCAGGCGCTCGAGGGGCAGCAGGTCGGCTCGCAGGTGCTCGTCGTTATCCCGCCGGCCGCGGGTTACGGTGCGCAGGAGGGCAGCGAGCTCCAGAACGAGACGCTCATCTTCGTCGTCGACATCCTCGGCGTCCAGCGCACCCCGGCCCCCGCCGCGGGCTGAGGTCACCCACCGCCGCGGCAACTAAACCGGCACACCCGCAGCACCTAGGCTGACGGCATGCGTCGCGTCCTCATCCTCGGCTCCACCGGCTCGATCGGAACGCAGGCGCTCGACGTCATCGACTCCCGTCGAGACCGGTTCGAGGTCGTGGGACTCGCCGCGGGCTCGAACGCTCGGATGCTGGAAGAGCAGGCGGCGCGGTTCGGTGTGACCCACACCGCACTCGGTGCGGCCGACGCGGAACGTCTTGTCCGTGACGTCGAGGCCGATGTCGTGCTCAACGGCATCACGGGGTCGGTCGGGCTGGGCCCGACCCTGGCCGCCCTGGAGTCAGGTCGCACCCTCGCGCTGGCGAATAAAGAATCGCTCATCGTCGGCGGCGAGCTCGTCACGTCGCTCGCTGCGCCGGGTCAGATCGTTCCTGTCGACTCGGAGCACTCCGCCATCGCGCAGGCGCTGCGGTCGGGCGAGCCTGACGAGGTCCGGCGGCTCGTGCTCACGGCATCCGGCGGGCCGTTCCGCGGCCGTTGCCGCGACGAACTGGCCTCCGTCACACCGGACCAGGCCCTCGCTCACCCCACGTGGGACATGGGACGCGTCGTGACCACCAACTCCGCGACCCTCGTCAACAAGGGGCTCGAGGTCATCGAGGCGCACCTGCTGTTCGGCGTGGAGTACGACCGCATCGACGTCGTCGTGCATCCCCAGTCCGTCGTGCATTCGATGGTCGAGTTCCTCGACGGGTCCACCATCGCCCAGGCCTCGCCGCCCGACATGCGCCTGCCGATCTCGCTCGGTCTCGACTGGCCGCGCCGGGTCGCGGGCGTCGGCGCTCCGCTCGACTGGACGCGCGCGAGCGCGTGGACCTTCGAGCCGCTCGACGACGCCGCGTTCCCGGCCGTCGCCCTCGCCAAACGCGTGGGTCGCGAGGGCGGAACCTATCCGGCGGTCTTCAACGCCGCGAACGAGCAGGCCGTCGAGGCGTTCCATGCGGGCGCGCTGAGCTTCCTCGGCATCGTGGAGACCGTCGAGCGCGTCGTCGAAGCGCACCGCCCGCCGAGCGAACTCTCGCGGGAGTCGCTCGCGGAGGCCGAGTCGTGGGCCCGGAACGCCGCTGACCGGGCGATCGGTGCGACGCGATGACGACCGCCGTCAGTAGACGGTGAGGCCTCGCGCGGCGAACTGACCGCGGACCCGGGCGAGCAGCTCGGCATCCGGCGTCGGTCGCCCGGCGAGCGGATAGGGGATGCCCAGACGCTCCCACTTCGACGTGCCCATCTGATGGAACGGCAGCACCTCGACCCGCTGCACGTTCTGCCACCGGGCGACGATGTCGGCGACGGCGTCGACGTTCTCCGCGGCATCCGTGAGTCCGGGCACGAGCACGAACCTGATCCACACCGGAGTGCCGCGGGCCGCGAGGCGGTCGCCGAACTCGATCGTCGGCTGCAGGTCGCGGCCGGTGACCTCGCGATAGGTGTCGGGCAAGCCCGACTTCACGTCGAGCAGGACGAGTGAGACGTCGTCGAGCAGCGCATCGGATGCCGCGCGGCCGAGGTTGCCGGAGGTGTCGATGGCGACGTGCACCCCGAGCTCGGCGGCGGCTCGGGCCAGGCGGGTGACGAAGGCCGACTGCTGCAGCGGCTCGCCGCCGGAGATCGTGAGCCCGCCGCCCGTCGCGCGGAAGACCGGCAGGTACCGGCGCAGCCGGGCGACGATGTCGTCGAGAGCGGTGAGCTCGCCGTCGCGCTGACGCCAGGTGTCGGGGTTGTGGCAGTACTGGCACCGCAGCGGGCATCCCGCGAGGAAGAGGGTCATCCTGGTGCCGGGGCCGTCCACGGAAGTGACGAGCTCCCAGGAGTGCACACTCGCGACGTGCCCGGACCGTCGTGCGGCGAGACGGTCATGACGGGGATCGCTCAGATCGGCGGTGCAGGCTTCGCCCGGCACCAGGATGGCGGACACGGGAGTCAGACCCCCGTGTGGAAGGTGCGGCTGAGCACGTCGAGCTGCTGCTCTCGGGTCAGTCGCACGAAGTTGACCGCGTAGCCGGACACCCGGATGGTCAGCTGCGGGTACTTGTCGGGATTGACCATCGCATCCTCGAGCGTCTCGCGCGTCAGCACGTTGACGTTGAGGTGGTAGCCGTCCGACGCCATCTGCGCATCGAGCAGCCCCACGAGGTTGCGCACCCGTTCCTCGGGCGTGCGCCCGAGACCGCTCGGCGTCACCGTCGTGGTCAGCGAGATGCCGTCCTGGGCCTGGTCGAAGGGCAGTTTCGCGACCGACAGTGCCGCCGCCAGCATCCCGTGCGTGTCGCGCCCGTTCATGGGGTTCGCGCCCGGGGCGAAGGGCTGACCGGCACGGCGACCGTCGGGGGTGTTGCCGGTGGCCTTGCCGTACACGACGTTCGATGTGATCGTCAGCACCGACTGGGTATGCACCGCATCGCGGTACGTCTGGTGCTTGCGGATCATCGACATGAAGTCCGACACCAGCTCGCGGGCGATCTCGTCGACGCGGTCGTCGTCGTTCCCGAAAGTGGGGAAGTCGCCGTGCACGAGGTAGTCGACGACGAGCCCCGACGCATCGCGCACCGGCTCGACGGTCGCGTACTTGATGGCCGAGAGCGAGTCGGCGGCGACCGAGAGCCCCGCGATGCCGCATGCCATGGTGCGCAGGACGTTGCCGTCGTGCAGAGCCATCTCGAGACGCTCGTAGGCGTACTTGTCGTGCATGAAGTGGATGCAGTTGAGCGCGTCGACGTACGTCTCGGCGAGCCACTCCATCATCACCCGGAAGCGCTCGCGCACGTCGTCGTACCCGAGCACGTCTCCCGAGACGGGGGCAGCGGCCGGTGCGATCTGCTTGCCGCTCACCTCGTCGCGTCCGCCGTTGATGGCGTACAGGAGAGTCTTGGCGAGGTTGACCCGAGCCCCGAAGAACTGCATCTGCTTGCCGACCGTCATTGGCGAGACGCAGCACGCGATGGCCGCGTCGTCGCCGCACAGTGCGCGGATGTGGTCGTCGGACTCGTACTGGATCGACGAGGTGTCGATCGAGACCTGCGCGCAGAACTCCTTGAAGCCGTCGGGCAGGGCGTCGGTCCACAGCACGGTCAGATTGGGCTCGGGTGCGGGGCCGAGGTTGTAGAGCGTCTGCAGGAAGCGGAAGGCGGTTCTGGTCACGAGCGTGCGTCCGTCCTCGCCGACGCCGCCGATCGACTCGGTCACCCAGGTCGGGTCGCCCGAGAACAGTGCGTCGTACTCGGGTGTGCGCAGGAATCGCACGATGCGCAGCTTGATGACGAGGTCGTCGACGAGCTCCTGGGCCTCGGCCTCGGTCAGGATGCCGCGCGCCATGTCGCGCTGGATGTACGCGTCGAGGAACGCGGTGTTGCGCCCGAAGCTCATCGCGGCGCCGTTCTGCTCCTTCACTGCGCCGAGGTAGGCGAAGTACAGCCACTGGATCGCCTCGCGGGCGGTGGCGGCGGGCCGGGTGATGTCGAAGCCGTACGAGGCGGCCATCTCGGTGAGCTCGTGCAGCGCGCGGATCTGCTCGGCGTTCTCTTCGCGCGAGCGCAGGATGTTCTCCGTCGAGGGGTGCATGTCGAGCTCCGCCCGCTCGACGTTCTTCGCCGCCACGAGTGCGTCGGTGCCGTACAGGGCGACGCGGCGGTAGTCGCCGATGATCCGGCCGCGGCCGTAGGCGTCGGGAAGGCCCGTGATGATGTGGCTGCTGCGGGCGCGGCGGACGGCCGGCGGGTAGACGTCGAACACACCGTCGTTGTGCGTCTTGCGGTACCGCGTGAAGATCGTCTCGAGGGTCGGATCGACCGGATAGCCGTACGTCTCCAGGGCGCCCTTGACCATGCGCCATCCGCCGTTCGGCATGATCGCCCGACGGAGGGGCGCGTCGGTTTGCAGACCGACGATCAGCTCGTCCTCTCGCCGGATGTAGCCCGGAGCGTGCGACGTGATCGTCGAGGGGGTGAGGGCGTCGACGTCGTACACGCCGCGCTCGCGCTCCGCCGGGAACATCTCGCTGAGCGTCTGCCAGAGCCCGGTCGTGCGGGCCGTCGGTCCCACGAGGAACGATGCGTCACCGGTGTAGGGCTCGTAGTTGCGCTGGATGAAGTCACGGACGTCGATGTCGTCCTGCCACGGGCCCGGGGCGAAGCCCGCCCACGCGGCGGGGACCGCGTCGTCGTCGTGTGCTGTCGTGGTCGGGATGACTGTGCTCATCGTGGGTCCTTCGTCCTGTCGGAAGGCCCGCCGGGGAGCGGGGAAGGCGCTGGTCGTGCCTGCCGCGGCGTGCCTGTGGCCGACGCTACGCCGCACCCGCAGGTGGTGGAGGAATCGTGCACGCGAGCGACAGGACGGCGGGAGACCCCTGATTTTTCACAGTGGTCCGACCACAAACGCGCTCAGTCGGCGTAAGGCACGGCCCAACTCGGTTCGGGCACGGGCCAGCCGGCGTCTCGGAGCGCGCGACGGGCGAGCTCCCGAGCGGAATACGGCGTGCGGACTCCGCGGATGTCGCGATAGTCCTGGTGTCCCGGCCCCGCCCACAGGATCGCGTCGCCTTCTCCGACGAGCGAGACGGCCTCGATGATCGCCTTCTCGGGCGGCGACGACTCGCGGATGTCGGCATCCGGTCGCGCTCGCCGAGCGCCCTCGAGGAGAGTGGCCCGGATCGCGTCGGGATCCTCGAACCGTGGGTGGTGGTCGGTAACGATCAGGATGTCGCTGCCGAGGACAGCGGTGGCACCCATGTCGTGCCGCTTGGTCTTGTCGCGATCGCCGTCGGCCCCGAAGACCATGACGACGGTCCCGGGGGTGACGCGCCGCACGGCGGCCAGGGTCTTCTCGAACGCATCGGGGGAGTGCCCGAAGTCGACGTACACGGCCGGGCCGCGGTCACCCGAGACGCGCTGCGTGCGCCCAGGCAGGTGAGCGTCGATGCGTCGCCCGTCCAGCACGCGCACGAGCTCGTCCCACGCGTAGCCGCCCTCGAGCAGCATGACGATCGCGAGGCCGGCATTCGCGGCCATGTGCCGTCCGATGACCGGAACCGTCGTGGTGAGCTGTCGTTCGTCCGGCCCGACCAGGCGGAACTCGGTGCCGCTCTGCCGCTCCGCGACGATCTCGACCGTCCAGTCCGCGGTCGCGGAGGGCGACTCGGCGATCGCGGGTGTGACGATCGTCGTCACGGGAATCTCGGCCCGCGCGACGATCTGGGTGCCGGCTTCGGAGTCGAGGCAGACCACGCCCCGCCGCGCACGGTCGGCACGGAACAGGGGGAGCTTGGCCTCGAAGTACTCCGCCATGTCGCGGTAGTCGTCGAGGTGGTCGTGCGTGAGATTGGTGAACCCGGCGACGTCGAAGACCACACCGTCGACACGGTGACGTGACAGTGCCTGCGCGCTCACCTCGACGGCGACCGCCTCGACGCCGCGTTCCCGCATGAGGGCGAGCAGCGCGTGGAACTCCGAGGCCTCCGGCGTCGTGAGCCGCGAGACGATGACCTCGCCCGCGATGTGGCGCTCGGCCGTGGACGACAGCCCGGTGACGGCTCCGAGCTGACCGAGGATGCCCTCGATGAGGTGCGACACGCTCGTCTTGCCGTTCGTCCCGGTCGTGCCGAAAAGAAGAGGAAGGCGGTCGTCACGGCCTGTGCCGTAGACCCAGGCAGAGAGCTCGCCCAGTCGGGCCCGGGGGTCGTCGACGACCACGATGGGCAGGCCGGCGTCGGCGGCGAGCTCGGCCCCGCGGGTGTCGGTGACGATCGCGGCGGCGCCCGTCGCGGCGGCCTGCGTCGCGAACTCGGCGCCGTGCCGCGCCGCGCCGCGGATCGCGACGAACGCTTCCCCCGGACGCAGGTCGGCCGTCGCGAGGGTGATACCCGTGACCGAGACGTCGGATGCATCGCCGACGATCCGGCCGCCGACGTGGGCGGCGAGCTCGGCCAGGGAGCGGCGCGGCGGCGTCTCGGGTCGGAGGACGGGAGGGAGGTTCGGGGCGTCGGTAGGCATTCCCACCATTGTCTCATCCCGGTTCCGGGGCGGCCGCGCCGATTGACGCGCCCGCCCCGGCTGTGCTCACGCGCGTCGGCGGGTGATCGCCAGGACGAGCGCCGCGGCCGCGAGGACGAGTGCGCCGGCCGAGAGCCAGAGCGGCAGCGGGTCGGCCGCGGGCGCGGCCGCGGCCGTCGCCTCGGCATCGGCCGCGTCGGACGTGCCCGCGGACGAATGGCCGCTCTCGGAGTGACCGCCGTGCGCGTCGGCTGCGGCCGCCCCCACAACCACGACGGGAGCGGGGTACTCGAGGTCGTCCGGGTCCTGGCCGTCCTCGGCGACCTGCACCCAGGCAGCCTCTCCTGCCTCGCACTGCTGCGTCACGGGGAAGGCGAAGCTCTCGCCCTCGGCCGATCCCGGGAAGATCACGTTCATGCCGGCGGAGGCCGCGTAGGCGTCGGGGATGGGCGCCACCGCCGTATACGTGACGCGCGTGGGGATGCCGTTCTCGCCCGCTTCGGTGGTGATGGTCCACGCGCCGTCGATGACGGGGGTCGCTCCCTGTGCCTCGGCGGGGATGTCGACGACGAGCGCCGTCGTGGGCGATCCGTCGCAGCCGTGGCTGAACGAGAAGTCGATGCGGGTCGAGCCGTTGGCGGCGACTTCCTCCGGCGTCACGTGGACGTGCGCGGAGGCGGCCAGCGGAAGGGCCAGGGCGAGGGCGGCGCCGGCGGTCACGCCGACGGCCAGGCGCGCACGGCGGCGCGCGGTGATGGTGAGGGTCATTGTCGTCTCTCGGAACATGCGGGCGGCGTCGTGCCGTCCGCTACGGGAAGGGGAGGTCACGCGGCGGCGACCGGCGGGCCCCGCAGCGACAGAGAGGAACGGAGACGACGTGCCGGGACGACGCGCGTGCTCCCGACGGCGGGACGCAGCAGGGGCGTCCGCGCGCGAACCGACGGCGACATCAGACGCACGAACCGACGGATGCCGCGATGGATGAGGCGCACGAGGCGCTCGCCGGCGACGAGCGTCGCGACGGTGACGGCGGCCGCGAGGACGTGCGTCGCGGTCATGTTCGTGCCGGAGGCGTGCGTGTGCGCGACAGGCCCGAGCGCGGCGAGCGTTCCGCCGTGGACGTGCCCGAGGGTCGCCGTCGGGTCAGTGGAGCCGGCGATGGAGAAGAACGTGTGGAACAGGCCCTGGCTCGCCAGCACGACGAGGCAGGTCCGCCATGCCGAGGGTGCCCTGCCGACGAGCCAGACGGCCGCGGGGGCCGCGAGCAGCGTCGCGACGACGATGAGCCAAAAGGGCGCGAGCCCGCCCGAGATGGTGTGGGCGGTGGCGGCGAAGACGGTGGCGATCGCGGCGGAGGCGGTTCCGCGCAGCGCGCGAGCACGCCGCACTGTCGCACTCTGCGCCCGCTCCATAGTGGGAGTTTACGGCCTGGGCCGATTCAAAGACTCGGCGGGTACTCTGAGCGGTCGTGACCGTCCTCGCTTTCGTCATCGGCGTCGTGCTGCTCGTCGTCGGGCTCGCCGTGTCGATCGCGCTGCACGAGGTCGGCCACCTCGTGCCCGCCAAGCTGTTCGGCGTGCGCGTCGGCCGGTACATGATCGGCCTGGGGCCGACGCTCTGGTCGCGGCGCTTCGGCGAGACCGAGTACGGCGTGAAGGCGCTGCCTCTCGGCGGCTACATCTCGATGTCGGGCATGTACCCGCCGGCACCCGACGAGCCCGACGCCGCCACCCGGCGCAGTGGTCGCTTCTTCGGGGCGATGGTGCAGGACGCCCGTCTCGCCAACGCCGAGACCCTCGTCGAGAACGACACGCGCCCGGCGTTCTACCAGCTCTCGGTGTGGAAGCGCATCGTCATCATGGTCGGCGGGCCGCTGATGAACCTCGTGCTCGCGATGGTGCTCTTCGGCATCGCGCTGAGCGCCATCGGGCTGCCGAGCGTCTCCACCACGATCGCCGGTGTGAACGAGTGCGTCGTTCCGGCCGGCGTCGAGCGCACGACATGCGAGCCCGGTGATCCCGTCTCACCGGCCGCGGCAGGCGGCATCCGCCCCGGCGACGTCATCGTCGCCGTCGACGGCACCGAGGTGTCGGGCTACGCCGAGGCGACCGCCATCGTCCAGGCGTCGCCGGGACGCACGATCCCGGTCGTCGTCGAGCGCGACGGCGACCGCGTGACGCTGGAGGTCACCCCGATCGCCGCCGAACGTCCCGTGACGACGGCGGACGGCACGACCGAGGTCCAGGAGGTCGGATTCGTCGGCATGACGGGAACGCGGATCAACGTGCCGCAGCCGATCTGGACCGGACCGCAGGCGGCGGTCGAGCGGCTCGGTGCCGTCGCGAGCGTCATCTGGCAGCTGCCGGTCAAGGTCTACGAGACCGGGGTCGCCCTCGTGACCGGCGGGGAGCGCGATCCCAATGGTCCGCTGTCGGTCGTCGGTGCCGGGCGTATTGCCGGGGAGGTGGCCGCGACCGACGCGCCGATTCAGGACCGTGCCTTCCAGGTGCTGAGCCTGCTCGGCTCGCTCAACATCGCGCTGTTCATCTTCAACCTGCTGCCCCTGCTGCCTCTCGACGGCGGACACGTCGTGGTGGCCCTGTGGGACGGGATCAAGCGCGCCTGGGCGAAGCTCTTCCGCCGCCCGCCTCCGCGCCCCGTCGACGCCACGAAGCTCGTGCCCGTCACCTTCGTCGTCGTGATCGGGCTCATCGTCATGGGCGGCACGCTGATCCTCGCCGACGTCTTCAACCCGATCTCGATCCTCGGCTGACGCGCTCGCCGCCGACGCGGCGCGATCAGGCGGAGACGGGCTCGAGCGCGAATCCGATGAGCCGCTCGAGTGTCGGCAGACCATCTCGCGACAGGATCGACTCGAGATGCCCCTGCACGGAGGCGTACCCCGGTCCCCGGAGCGCGTACACGTCACCCGACGACGGGTCCGCCGCGATCTCGGTGTCGCCCAGGCGTTCGGTGCCGGGGGCGACGCGTGCCGTGAACGTGTTGTAGAAGCCGATGGACGCGGGTTGTCCGAACACGTCGACGCTCTTCTGCAGGCCCTGATGGGGCGACGCGAGGGGGGCCAGCGCGATCCCGAGCCGGTCGGCCAGGATCTGGTGGCTCAGGCACACCGCGAGCAGCGGCCGCCCCGCCTCGGCCCGGCGGGCGACGAGTTCGCGCATGCGCGCGATGCGAGGGCTCGCGTCGTCTCGCGGATCGCCGGGGCCGGGCCCGAAGACGACGAGCCCCGCGTCGTCGACCGCGGCATCTGTGACCTCGTTCCACGGAGCGATGCGCACCGAGAATCCGAGGTGGCGCAGCTGATGGCCGAGCATGGTGGTGAACCGGTCCTCGGCGTCGACGACCAGCACCTCGCGGCCCGCGTAAGGACCGCCGTGCGCCGCCTGCGGGTCGAGCCAGAACTGCGCGAGCCGCGCGTTGCGCGAGGAGAGGAGGGCGGCGATCGTCGGGTCGTCGCCGAGTCGCGGACGATGCGCCGCGGGCGCGTCTTCGTCGACGGCCGCGGTGTCGGCGATGGAGGCGGGCGCCTCGTCACGGTCGACGGCGCCGATCGCGCCCAGGACGCCGGCCGCCTTGCCGTGGGTCTCGCCCACTTCGCCCGCCGGGTCGGAGTGCCGCACGAGCGTCGCTCCGACGGGCACGCGCAGCCGGCCGTCGACGAGATAGGCCGTGCGGATCAGGATGGGGGCGTCGAGGTCGTGGCCGCCTCCCGCCGCGGGGGTGAAGAGGGCGGCGACACCGGAGTAGTAGCCGCGGGGCGTCCGCTCGTGCCGCGCGATCACCGTGCACGCGTTCTGCATCGGCGACCCCGTGACGGTGGGTGCGAACATCGTCTCCCGAAGGATGTCGCGGGGGTCCATGGTGCTCGAGCCGCGCAGCATGTACTCGGTGTGGGTCAGGCGCGACATCTCCTTCAGATGAGGGCCGGTGATACGGCCCCCGTCGGAGCAGACCGCAGACATCATCTTCAGCTCTTCGTCGACGACCATGAACAGTTCCTCGGTCTCCTTGGTGGAGGAGAGGAACTCCGTCAGCGTCTCGGCGGTCGCGCCACCGCGGGGATGGCGGAAGGTGCCGGAGATCGGGTTCATCGTGACGATGCTCGTGC
Source organism: Microbacterium sp. M4A5_1d (assembly GCF_053345465.1). Lineage (NCBI taxonomy): Bacteria > Bacillati > Actinomycetota > Actinomycetes > Micrococcales > Microbacteriaceae > Microbacterium > Microbacterium sp. M4A5_1d. The sequence goes on along the minus strand of NZ_JBKFAD010000003.1, from coordinate 361,123 downwards.
CGGGCTCCGCGGGCGCCCCGCTGCGCGCGCTGACATGGGCCTCCGGGCTGGCGCCGACCGCGACGTGACCGTCGGTCACGACGAGGAAGGTCCAGTAGGCGCCGCGCTCGTGCTGCAGCAGCGCCCGGAACCAAGTGAGGCCGGCGGTGACGGCATCCGTCTCGACCGTCGCGGTGAAGTCGCGCCGGATGACGAAGTTGGCGCCCTCGCCGCGGCCGATCTCGTCGGCGATCACGCGACGGACGATGTCGGCGTAGTCCTCGTCGGAGATGTCGAACCCGGCGTCCTCGAGCGGCACCCGCTCCGACGGCAACTGGCGCAGTGCCTCGGCCAGGGGCAGGGAATCGTGGTCGGCGACACGCAGGCAGCGCAGCGGTGCCCGGTCGTCGTGGCAGACGAAGCCGCGTTCGACGACCTGGCGGAACGGCACGAGGGCGAGCACTTCGCGCGGTGTGCCGTCGGGATCGTCCAGCGGGATGTCGGCGAGCCGGTCGACGTCGACGACGTCGCCGCGGAGCACCTCGACGGTCGCCCCGTCGCGCGCGATGAGCGCGAAGGGCGCACCGCTCGCCGCGAGATCGGTCAGGGTCGGGAGAGAACCGGTCATCGTCGTCTTTCTTCGTCGGAGCGCCCGCCCCACGAAGAAGACCGCCGGGCCTTCAACGCCGGGCGGTCTGAAACGTGTGCACGTCGAACACACCGCCTAGGCGGTGTGCCACCAGGAGAGGCGCGTGCGCATGGGCCGAAATTATCACACCCGCGCCGGGGACGCGGTGTCGCGCGGCTCCCAGCCCGTCTGCGGCGGTGCCGCGTAGGCTGTGCCCGTGCCAGCTGTCAATCTCGGGATGCCCCAGGTTCCGGACGTCCTCGCCCCTCGCCGCAAGAGCCGGCAGATCCGCGTCGGGAAGGTGCTCGTCGGGGGAGGAGCCCCCGTCAGCGTGCAGTCGATGACGACGACGCCGACCACCGACATCAACGCGACGCTGCAGCAGATCGCCGAGCTCACGGCATCCGGCTGCGAGATCGTGCGCGTGGCCGTTCCCTCGCAGGACGACGCGGATGTACTGCACATCATCGCCAAGAAGAGCCAGATCCCCGTCATCGCCGACATCCACTTCCAGCCGAAGTACGTCTTCCAGGCGATCGACGCCGGATGCGCCGCGGTGCGCGTGAACCCGGGCAACATCCGGAAGTTCGACGACCAGGTCGGTGCGATCGCGAACGCGGCGAAGGCCGCCGGCGTCTCGCTGCGCATCGGCGTCAACGCCGGCTCTCTCGACCGGCGCCTGCTCGAGAAGTACGGCAAGGCGACGCCGGAGGCCCTCGTCGAGAGCGCGGTCTGGGAGGCCTCGCTGTTCGAGGAGCACGACTTCCATGACTTCAAGATCTCGGTCAAGCACAACGACCCGATCGTCATGGTCAAGGCCTACCGGCAGCTCGCCGAGCGCGGCGACTGGCCCCTGCACCTCGGGGTGACCGAGGCGGGGCCGGCGTTCCAGGGCACGATCAAGAGCGCCACCGCGTTCGGCATCCTGCTGGGCGAGGGGATCGGCGACACCATCCGCGTCTCGCTGTCGGCGCCGCCGGCCGAGGAGGTCAAGGTCGGACACCAGATCCTGCAGTCGCTCAACCTGCGGGAGCGCAAGCTCGAGATCGTCTCGTGCCCCTCGTGCGGGCGTGCGCAGGTCGACGTCTACACGCTCGCCGACGACGTCACCGCGGGTCTGAAGGATGTCACCGTGCCGCTGCGCGTCGCTGTCATGGGCTGCGTCGTCAACGGGCCGGGCGAGGCGCGGGAGGCCGACCTCGGCGTCGCGTCGGGCAACGGCAAGGGGCAGATCTTCGTCAAGGGCGAGGTCATCAAGACTGTGCCCGAGTCGGAGATCGTCGCGACCCTCATCGAAGAGGCCCGCCGTATCGCCGACGAGCTCGGTCCCGACGCGCCGCTCGGCACGGCACAGGTCGTCACCGCCTGAGATCGGTTCCATAAAGCTTCGACGGCGGATGCCGCTGTCGGCATGTCGGCCCTGCCAGGCTGACCGCATGCTCCGTCGTCCTGTCGCGCTTCTCTCCCTCGCGCTCGCCGCCGCCCTTGTGGCGGGGTGTGCTCCCGTGGAACGCACGGCGGAGACGCCGACGCCCTCAGCGCCGAGCGAGATGCCGGCCTCGCCGACGCCGACGCCGACGCCCACGCCGAACCTGGAGCCGGTTCGCGCGTTCGACGGCGACTGCGATCGAATGCTCACGACCGAGCAGCGCGACGAACTCCTCGGGGTCGGGGCGCTCACTCGGGCCGAGCAGTACCTCGCGTGGGACGCGGATCGTCCGGTGGAGGTCGACGTCGAGCCCCTCGGGACTCTCGGTGGCCTCGCCTGCACGTGGTTCGCCGCTGACGGCGCGGATCTCCCCGAGGGTGTCGGAAACCTCACGTTGACCGTGGTCCCCGCAGCCGAGGTGAGCAACGAGTTCGCAGCGCGCTACTCCGTGGCGACCTGCGAGCCCAGCTACGACGCCAACCACTGTCGTCTCGGGCGCGTGGTGGACGACGTGTGGGTCGGCGCGAATGCCGGCTGGGGCGCGGTCGAGACCCCGGACGAGCTGCTGGGTGCAGCCATCGAAGCGGTCGCCGCCAACCTACCGACGGCGACGCAGCCTCGGCGCGCTGCCGCCACCGATGACGTCTGGCCGGTTCCCGACTGCGTGTGGCTCGGCGAGGCCATGGGCCTCGAGGAACTGATCGGTCCGTATCGCCACGGCTACTGGGAGGGTTCCGAGCAGCCGGAGGAGGTCCTGCTGGCAGCGGCGGGTGTCTTCCGAGCGTGTCCGCTGTTCTCCGACGGCGAGCGGATAGATTACGAGACGGACGAGTTCCACATCCTCTCGCCGCAGGTCGCGCCGGGCCTGGGGTGGCAGTGGGACGAGTTGCGCGGGCGGGCGGCGGAGTCATCGGTTGTCGAGCTGGACGTGGCCGGTGCGACCGACGCCTTCGCCACAGATTGGGGTTACGGCTCGTACAAGGCGTTCGCGACCGACGGAGTGAACGTGGTCAGCCTCTACGACGAGAATCTCGACCTCGCAGGGCAGGTCCTCGGGCGAATGCTCTCCGCGCTCTCGAGCTGACGAGGCAGCTGCCTCTCACCAGATGGAGCCTGCCGCGTACGAGTGGTCCACCTCGGTGTCCAAGGAGGTGCGGATGGCGATGCGCAACGCTTGCGCAATGTCCGAGAGCGGCAGCGACGGCTGGCCCTCGGGTGCGTTCTCGGTGGCGTAGGGAACGTGGATGAAGCCGGCGGCGCGATCGCCCGGCTCGCCGCCATCCAGGGCCGTGAACATCACGTCATTGCAGACGAAGGTGCCCGCCGAGTATGAGACCGAGGCGGGGATGCCCGCCGCCATGATGTCCGCGGCGATCGCTTTCACGGGCAGCGTCGCGAAGTGTGCGTCGGGCGCGTGCCCGACCGACGGCTCGTCGACGGGCTGCTCGCCGCTGTTGTCCGGGATTCGCGCGTCCTTGAGGTTGAGCGCCACTCGTTCGACAGCGATCCCCGTGCGGCCCCCGGCCAGGCCGGTCGCGATGATGACGTCGGGGGAGTGCTCGATGATGAGCTCGAGCAGCTGCAACCTGGCCCCGTGGAAGGTCACCGGCAGCACCGCCATGACCAGGTTCTCCGGGCCCGTCCAATGGTCGGCGACCAGGTTCACCGCGTCCCCCGATGGGTTCGTCGCGTCTCCGGCGAACGGCTCGAATCCAGTCAGCAGCACGGTTCTCATGAGTTCAGGCTAGGCGGCCGCTCCGACATTCGACCGGGGCGAGTCGCTGCTCCACGGCCTCCGGCACGGTCGTCATCCGCTCAGATTAGTTCGCACGACCGCGAACCTTCTCGGTGGTGCCGGACACTGCATGGTGTGGGAGATGATGAGGCCGCTGCATGGCAGCGACTGCGGGCGGGCGACGAGTCCGCGCTGGGAGACCTGTTCGACAGATACGAGTCGCGACTGTTCCGGCACGCGACCCGGCTGCTGACCGATCGCGAGGATGCGAAGGACGCGGTCGCCATCGCGTTCTTCGAGCTCTGGCGCAAGCGCGCGAGCGTGCGCCTGGTCGACGGGTCGCCGCTGCCGTGGCTCTTGACGACCGTCGCGAACGCGGCTCGCAATCTCGAGCGAGCGGGGCGGCGCTACCGAGCGCTGCTGGCGAAGACCCCTGCGGCGTCCGCATCCGCGGCACCGTCCGCCCACGACGAGAGCGGTGTACTCGCGGCGCTCAAGCAGCTGCCGGCCGGTGAGCAGAGCGTCGTCGTCCTCAGCGTGCTCGAGGGCTACCCGGAACGCGACGTCGCGCAGACCCTGGGCATCCCGGTCGGCACGGTGAAATCACGCCTCTCACGGGCGAAGAGCCGGCTACGAGACGAGATGACGGCGTTGGAGGCATCGTGGACCTGAACGATCAGCTCACCCCGAACGAGCACGGCGATCTGCGCGATCGTGTCGTCGGGGGTGTGAAGCGGCTGCGCGCCGCCCGCGCGCGCCGCTCGCGCATCGTCGCGGGAGCGGCCGCGTCCGCCCTCGTGGCCGTCGTCGTCGCAGGCGTCGCCTTCGCGGCCCTCCGCCCGGACGACCGCATCCTGACTCCGGTCGAGACGTCCACGCCGACGCCGACGCCCACACCCACGCCTTCCCCCACTCCGACGGCGGAGCCTTCGCCCACCCAGACAGCGACTCCGGATGCGGAGCCGCAGCTGTCCGCGCCGACCATGGCCTTCAGGGGCGATTGCACACAGGTGTTCGATGCGAGCGCGCTCTCGTCGGCTGTCGGGGTCGAGCTCGGCCCCGCGACGGACCTCAGCACGCCCGAGGTCCGGACGCTCGGCGGTCTCGATTGCTCGTGGGAATCCAGCACTTTCGAATCCGTGCAGGTGTCCGCCCTCCCCGCGGACGTTGTTCCCGCGAGCGTCGTCTCCACGTACTCCGACACGGTCTGCGAAGGTTTCCGCTACGACAGCGAGGGTTGTCGTCGGGCGGTGTCCGATGGCGACACCTGGATGCTCGTGACGGTCAGCGGCGTGTTCGGTAACGCTGACGGGGTCAGCAATGACGTCGTCACGGCCCGACTCGACGCGGTTGCCCCGCTCTTCATGTCAGCCCTCGAGAATGCCGGTCGTCCGATGCCGGCGGCGCGCACTTCCTCGTGGTGGTCTCCGACGACGTGCGATGAGCTGCGGGAACGGGTCTCGGTGGCCGACATCCTCGGCACGACCGACTTCGTCGAGGGGTACCCCTCGGCTTTCGGCACAGACGTTCACATCGAGATCGCGCGCGACGCGGGGCTCGGCACCGTCTGCCGCTGGTACGCGCCGAACTCAGCCCGTCTCGACGCGGTCATCGTGACGATCTATCCCGGAGGCGCATGGGAATGGAATCGACTCGCCGCAGGTGACGGCCGACGCGACGTCCCGGTGCCGGTCGACGTCGCGGGCGCGACCGAGGCCGTGCGGGGCGTCGGGGCTATCCGTCCTGACAGCTCCTACCTCCTCGCGACAGATGGCGTGAACGTCGTCGAGATCATGGAGGCGCCGGACGTCGTGGATGCCGCGGAGCGCGTGCTGTCGGCGATGCGGGACGCGGCGGGGTGAGGAACGATCGCGCGCGCATCGCGGCCCCGCGGCATCCGTAGACTCGACTCGTGGTCACCCGTATGTCGCACCTGTTCCTCCGCACGCTCCGTGAAGACCCCGCGGGCGCCGAGGTCGCCAGTCACAAGCTGCTGATCCGCGCCGGCTACATCCGACCGCAGGCGGCGGGCATCTTCGCCTGGCTGCCTCTCGGCCTGCGCGTCAAGGCCAAGATCGAGCGCGTCGTGCGTGAGGAGATGGCGGCGGCCGGTGCGCAGGAGGTGCACTTCCCGGCGCTGATGCCGCGCGAGGCGTACGAGGCGACGGGACGCTGGGAGGAGTACGGCGACCTGCTGTTCCGCCTGCAGGACCGCAAGGGCGGCGACTACCTGCTCGCTCCGACCCACGAGGAGGCCTTCACCCTCCTCGTCAAGGACCTCTACTCGTCGTACAAGGACCTGCCGCTGACGATCTACCAGATCCAGGACAAGTACCGCGACGAGGCCCGTCCCCGTGCCGGCCTGCTGCGCGGCCGCGAGTTCACGATGAAGGACGCGTACTCGTTCGACGCGAACGACGCCGGGCTCGAGGCGAGCTATCAGGCCCAGCGCGACGCGTACGAGCGCATCTTCCAGCGCCTCGGTCTCGAATACGTCATCGTGCAGGCGGATGCCGGGGCCATGGGCGGCTCCCGCTCGGAAGAGTTCCTGCACCCGACCCCCGTCGGCGAGGACTCGTTCGTGCGATCCGCGGGCGGGTATGCCGCGAACGTCGAGGCGTTCACGACGGTCGTGCCCGAGGCCGGGCCGATCGACGGGCTGCCGGAGCCGGTCGTCTTCGACTCGCCCGACACCCCCACGATCGAGACGCTTGTCGCACACGTCAACGCGAACCTCGAGGGTGAGTTCACCGCGGCGCATACGCTCAAGAACGTCGTGCTCGCCCTCACGCACCTCGACGGCACGCGTGAGCTCGTCGTCGTGGGCCTGCCCGGCGACCGCGACGTCGACGACAAGCGTGTTGAGGTCGCCTTCGCGCCGGCCGAGGTCGAGCCGGCGACGGCCGAGGACTTCGCCAAGAACCCGCTGCTGGTCAAGGGCTACATCGGCCCCTGGTCGCCCGAGGGCCCGGTGCTCGGCGAGGAGTCGGCCACCGGCATCCGCTACGTCCTCGACCCCCGCGTCGTCGACGGGACCTCGTGGATCACGGGCGCGAACATCGACCAGAAGCACGTGCACTCCCTCGTCGCGGGCCGCGACTTCACGGCCGACGCGTTCGTCGAGGTCGCCACCGTGCGCGAGGGCGACCCGGCGCCCGACGGCTCGGGCCCGGTCTCGATCGCGCGGGGCATGGAGATCGGTCACGTCTTCCAGCTCGGCCGCAAGTACGCCGAGGCACTGGGGCTGAAGGTCCTCGACGAGAACGGCAAGCTCGTCACGGTCACGATGGGCTCGTACGGCATCGGTGTGACCCGCATCCTCGCGATCATCGCCGAGCTCAACAACGACGAGCGTGGACTCATCTGGCCCGCGTCGGTCGCTCCGTTCGACGTGCACGTCGTGGCGACCGGCCGGGACGCCGCGGCCTTCGAGCTGGCCGAGCAGCTCTCGGGCGAGCTCGAGGCGACGGGCCTGGAGGTCGTCTACGACGACCGCCCGAAGGTGTCGCCCGGCGTGAAGTTCGGCGACGCCGAGCTGGTGGGCGTGCCGCGCATCCTCATCGTCGGGCGCGGCGCGGCCGACGGCCAGGTCGAGCTGTGGGACCGTCGGACGGGCGAACGCGAGACCCTCGCCGCGGCCGACGCGGTCGCGCGACTCACCGCCCGCTGATCTCAGCACCCGGTCGCCGGATGCCGCGCAGGTTGCGGCATCCGGCGCACGTGTTCCTGCGCTCGACAGGCCGAGGTGCGCCCGCAAGCGGGCAGCCGCCGAGAGACCCGGGGGTCAGAGGTCGGCGTAGCGCGCGCGGAAGACCGTGAACACGCCGTAGGCGATGAGCCCGGCCCCCACGACGACCACGATCTCGGGGCCGAAAGCCAGGTCGAGCAGCGCCCGGATCGCAGCATCCAGGCTGCCGGCCTGGTCGGCGCGCGAACGCACGGCGGCGACGATGAGCACACCGCCCAGCGACCCCAGAGCAATGCCCTTCGCGATGAAGCCGAGGATCCCGAGGCCCTCGACGGCGCGACCGACCGCTCCGTCGGGGATCGTCATCTTCGAGTGGAAGGAGCGCCGCACGCCCATCACGACGAAGACCACTCCCGCGATCGCGACACCGGCCCCGACGAGCACGATCGCGAACACGCCGCCCGGAAGCGCGAGGATGCCGCGGCTCGCGTCGCGCGCGGCTTCATCGGCCTGCGGGCGTGCGCCGAGCGCCACGGCGGCGGACAACCCGCCGAAGAACAGGAACACGACGGCCTGTCCCCATTCCGAGACCCGCAGCCCCCAGACGGCGGCGCCGCGCCGGCGCCGCGAGGCCAGCATTCCCTCGGCGAGATGCCACACGCCCAGCGCGGTCAGGAGAGCGGCTGCGGCCCACAGCGCGACGAACCCGAGCGGAAGCTCGGCGACCGCGCGGAAGGCTCCCGTCTGGTCGGCGTCGCGGTCGCCGCCGAAAGCGACCGCGACGATGAGCGACCCGATCAGCAGGTGCACGAAACCGTTCGCGACGTAGCCGCCCCGGGCGAGCACGCGCGCCGCGGGATGCCGTTCGACGGCGCGCGCCGCGTCGTGCACCCCGTGTTCGGCCATCCCGCGAGCCTACGACGGCACGGGCCGGAGAGGGCGGCGGCGGGCCGGGACGCGACGGATGCCGCCGCGCCCCGGCCCGGGGGATCAGCCGCGAGCGATGCGTCGGCGACGCAGCGCCAGGAGCACGCCACCGAGGACGGTGAGCACGGATGCCGCCACGGCGACGGGCATCAGGATGCCCGAGTCGCCGCCGGTGGCGGCCAGCGAACCGTCGACGTCCGCGGCAGGTGCGCCGGTCGGCACGGCGCCTCCCGGCGCGGTCCCGCCGGGAACGGTCCCGCCGGGAAGGGCGGGCGTCGTCGGAGCCGGAGCGGGCGCAGCGGCCGCGATCGCGAAGGCGACGCGCTGCGGCGTGATCGAGCGCGCTCCGAGAGCCTGCGAGAGTTCGACGGCGTGCTCGCCGGCGGTCAGGCCCGAGGTGACGACGATCTCCCACGTGCCGTCCGCCGCCACGGCGGTGACGGCGCCGCCGAGGTCGGCACGTGCCGCCACGCCCTCGGCGGCGGGCGCCAGGCGCACCTCGGCGCCGGGGAAGCCGACGCCCGCGAAGCGCACGAACGACACATCGGCGGCGAGCTCGCCCGACGGCGCCTCGCGCACCCCGAAGCCGGTCAGGTCGGCGCGCTGCGTCAGCCACTCGTCCGGCGTGGTCGGGCGGTCGATGATGCGCGTCTCGCCGATGCAGCCATGCCATCCGTTGCGCGCGGCGTCATCGGTCCAGTCGGCCCCGAGGATCCACGAGTGTCCCTCGTGCCAGGCCATACCGCCGACGTTCGTGGCGTTGCGCAGCACCGGGGCACCGTCGACGTACATGGTCGTCGTGCGCGACTCGGGGTCGTTCACGATCGCGACGTGCTGCCATTGGTCGACCATGATCTCGCCCGACCAGTTGACGCGGTCGCCGAGCGTGGCGTCGGCGTCGAGGCTGGTGTACTGGAACTCGCGCAGGTTCGAGATGCCCAGCGCGGTGGGGGAGGCGGTCCAGTCCCAGCGGGTCTCGGGCACACCGATCTGCGACCGGTTGCCGGTGCGGGTCACGGCCTTCGACCATCCGTTCGCCGAGGCGTTCCAGTCGGCGTCCATCTTCACGAAAGTCTCGATCGTGTACCCCTGCGACAGGTCTGCCTCATTGATCGGGGCGTCGGCGGCCGTCGTCAGGTAGCTGAAGCGCGATCCCGACGAGTCGTCGAAGCACACGGCCGCCGCGTCCGACGAGTAGCCGTGCACGTCGGACGACTGGACGGTCACGTCCTCCCAGAGCGTTCCGACCGCGTTCGTGTCGGCGGGGTCGGGACGGGTGAGGTCGTTGTCGCCGGCGATGTCCTCGATCACCGTGTCCGCGTCGACGACGCCCTCCTGACCGTTGAATCGCCAGTGCGCGAGCGTGCCCTCGGCCTCGACGAAGTCGAGTTCGTTGCCCGGGGCCTCGGTCGAGATCGGATCGGGGCCCTCGAAGCCGTCGAGAAGGATCGCGCGCGCGGCCTCCGTCAGCCTCGGCTCATCGGCGGAACCGGCGGTGAACCCGGGAGCGAAGCCGGCGAAGCGTTCCCGGAAGTCGATCGGGACCGAGAAACGCTGATGCTCACCGTCGAGGAGGGGCTGGTCGTAGCTCGTGAGGCTCTCCTGCGGCTTCTGCACAACCCACGGCGACCCCGTTTCGAGCGACAGGCGGCCGTTGGTGAGGTCGAACTCGACGAGGCCGAGGTAGCCGTTGCCGCCCTCGTACGCCATCTGATAATCCATCAGCACCTGATGCACGTCGTGGCCGAAGTCGTTCTGCTTGACCTGTCGCGTCGCGCCGTGGAAGTGGCCGTTGAAGGTCAGGAAGATCTGGTCGTTGCCCCGGATGAGGCGGTCCCACATCCGCTGGCTGTCGCCGGTCTCGACGGGGGAGGTCTGGTCGGCCGCGACGTTGATCAGTGCGTGCGAGGTGAGGATGACCGGGACGTCCGGGTGCGCGTCGAGCACGCTCTGGGCCCAGGCGAGCGTTGCGTCCGAGGCGTTCCAGGCGACGGCGAGCGACATGAACCGCTGGCCTTCGGCCTCGAAGATGTGGAACTGGCTCAGCCCCAGCGGGTCGCTGCCGCCGTACGTGCTCTGCGTCGCCGCCCGTGTCGCGCCGAACCAGCGGTTGAAGGGCTCGTTCGCGACGTCGAGCTGGTCATCGCGGACGCCACTGTTGAGCACGTCGTGGTTGCCGGGAAGGATCGAGTAGGGCGCAGCGGCCTCGTCCATGGTGCGCATGGCGGCGTCGGCCGCACGCCACTCGGCCTCGACGCCGGCGCGGTCGACGATGTCCCCGAGGTGCAACGTGAAGGGAATGCGCAGGTCGTCCGCGTGAGCCGTCAGCCACTCCGTCTGCGTCGCGAACGGGTCGGTGCCGTAGCGCGGCAGGAACTGGTCGGCCGAGTAGCGCGAGTAGAACTGCGTGTCGGGCAGCACGGCGAGGGTGAAGCGGGAGGCGAGGTCTTCGGCGGGAGGCGCGGCGGCGGTCGCTGCGGTGGTTGCGGGCGCGGCCACGGCGAGACCGGCGGCGAGGCCCGCCACGGTCAGGGCGGCGGCGGTGCGACGCGTGCGGGTGGCTGACGGAAGGCGTGAGGACACGCGGGAACTCCTGTTCGACGGGGAGGGCGGCGCGATGTGCGCCGATCCCGACTCTGGAGAGACTCCGTGACGGCTAGGTGTCCGAGGGGCGACCGCCGGGTGGCTCAGCGATGGCCGAAGTCGTGCCGCCAGACGGAAGGAATCGGGCCGGAACGCGCAGCGATGTGCGTGCTCCGGCCCGATCGGCGTATCCGGGTCGTCAGTCCATGACGAGGACGGCCTTGACCGCCTTGCCCGACTGCGTGTCGGCGATGGCCTGCTCGATCTCCGAGAACGGGTACTTGGTGATGAGCTGGTCGAACGGGAAGCGTCCGGCCTCGTGCAGCGCGAGCATCTCGGGGATGAACTTCTGCGGCACCGCGTCACCCTCGATCGCGCCGACGAAGGTCTTGCCCGAGCCCGAGATGGACGCCAGCGCGATCTCCGTGCCCGGCTTCGGCACACCGACCAGCGCGATCTTCGCGCCGAACGCGGTGGCGGCGACGATCGTGTCGACGACCGCGGGAACGGCCGTGGTGTCGACGGCGAAGTCCGCGCCGACCCCGCCGGTGATCTCGAGGATGCGCGCCACGGCGTCTTCGTCCTTGCTGTTGACCGTGTGGGTTGCGCCGAGCTTCGCCGCGAACTCGAGCCGCTCCGGGATGATGTCGACCGCGATGATCGTCGTGGCGCCGGCCACCTTCGCGCCCATGATCGACGACAGCCCCACGGCGCCGGTGCCGGTCACGATGACCGATGCGCCGGCGGGAACGTCGAGCGAGTTGAGCACGGTGCCGGCTCCGGTCTGCACGCCGCAGCCGAGGGGGCCGGCGATCTCGACGTCGGCGGTCGTCGGCAGCTTCACCGCGTTGCGGGCCTCGACGATGACGTGGCTGGCGAACGAGGACTGACCGAAGAACGAGCCGTGCACGGCGGAACCGTCCGCGGCGGTCATGGTGGCCGAGCCGTCCTCGCGCGCCCCGCCGAAGTTGAGCGCCATGAAGTTGCGGCAATAAGCCTCGCGTCCCGTGAGGCAGTTGGTGCAGTGGCCGCACGAGGCGAACGACACCGCGACCTTGTCGCCGACGGCGTAGCCGACGACGGCATCGCCGACCTGCTCGACGGTGCCCGCGCCTTCGTGGCCCAGGACGAACGGGAACGCCGCGGGGATGTGACCATGCTGCACGGCGAGGTCGGTGTGGCAGAGGCCGGTGGCGGCGACCTTCACGAGCAGTTCGTTCGGACGGATGTCGTCGAGGGTGATCTCCTCGAATGTGAACGGTGCGTCCTGGCCGTGGAGAACGGCGGCGTGCGCGTTGGTGGTCATGAGAGGTTCCTTTCGCGTTGCGGTCGCGGCGGCAGAGCCGTCGTCGCGACCGATGTCACGATCGGGCGTGGTCTCCCGCAGCGCGGGCCGCCCGGTCCTCAAACAGTATGCGCCTGAATCGATACAGGGGAGGCGACCCGGAACCACGCGGGCCCCAGCGGCAGGATGCTGCGACCGAGCGTTCGCGCGTAGAACTTCTCGAGCAGCATGTACGCCGCGAGCGCGGAGGCCAGGAGCAATGCGACCGAGCCGGCTGCTCCGACGGCCGGCGGCCCGCCGAACGCGGTGACCGTCTGCAGGCCGAGGCCGGCCGCGACGGCCAGCAGTGTCACCGGCAGCACGGTGTTGCGCGATGCCGCCGAGAGGGCGAACACGAGGGCCAGGATCGAGAACATGAGCGTGAACACGCCACGCGCGGGCCCCTCGACCTCGAAGAACCCGAGCTCGCCGCCGAGCAGGAAGCCGGGCATGCAGATCCAGTACCACCCGAAGGCGTTGTAGACGATGAAGTGGAAGTCGTCGCCCGCGAAGTACGACAGCATCCCCGCGGTGACCTGAACCACGCCGCCGAAGACGGCACCGACCCAGAACACCGGGCTCTCGTTCTGCAGTCCGAGATGCTCCAGCTGTGCCGTGAGCGTGGCGATCACGAAACCGAGCAGTCCGATCAGTCCGGGGTCGGCGAGGCGGGGAGCGCGTTCGGTCATGCCCCCAGTATCCCGAGGTCGCCCGCTCGACGTGGCGTCCTCGGCGCCGGGCAAACACGTTCCCCGCCCCATCGGGTAACGTGGGATGGATGCCGGGAGCGCGAAACGCGCCCGGACAAGAGCTGAATATGGAGGGCCCCATGGACATCGATCTCTCACTGCTGCGCACCGTCGAGCGAGAGAAGGAGATCCCCTTCGACGAACTCGTCCGCATCATCGAGCAGGCGGTCCTCACGGCGTACGCCAAGCACACCTCGCCCGACGGCGAGCTGCCCGAAGGGGCTCGTGCGGAGCTCGACCGCAAGACCGGCCACGTCGCCATCTACGTGCCCCTCCGCGATGACGAGGGCGCGGTCGTCGGCGAAGAGGAGTCGACTCCCGACGACTTCGGCCGCATCGCCGCCTTCGCCGCGAAGCAGGTCATCAGCCAGCGCCTGCGCGACATCGCCGACGACGCCGTGCTGGGGGAGTTCCGGGGCAAGGAGGGCGACATCGTCGCCGGTGTCATCCAGCAGGGGCCGAACCCGCGCATGGTGCACGTCGACCTCGGCACGATCGAGGCCATCCTCCCGCCCGAGGAGCAGGTCGCGGGCGAGGAGTACCGGCACGGCTCGCGTCTGCGCGTCTACGTGACCTCGGTCTCGAAGGGCACCAAGGGCCCCTCGATCACCGTCTCCCGCACGCACCCCGGACTCGTCCGCAAGCTCTTCGCCATGGAGGTGCCCGAGATCGCCAACGGTCTCGTCGAGATCACCTCGCTCGCGCGCGAAGCCGGTCACCGCACGAAGATCGCGGTCAAGGCCAACGATCCCTCCATCAACGCCAAGGGCGCCTGCATCGGCGAGTTGGGCCGCCGCGTCCGCGCCGTCACCGAAGAGCTCGGCGGCGAGAAGATCGACATCATCGACTACAACGCCGACCTGCCGGCGTTCGTGGCCAACGCCCTGTCGCCGGCCAAGGTCACCTCGAGCTTCGTGCTCGACGCGGCCACGAAGGCCGTCCGGGCGCTCGTCCCGGACTACCAGCTGTCGCTCGCCATCGGCAAGGAGGGGCAGAACGCCCGCCTCGCCGCGAAGCTGACCGGCGCGAAGATCGACATCCAGCCCGACTCGATCCTGGAGTCCTGACGAAACCGGGACGTCGGTCGAGGGGGTAGAATGGAACCTGTTCGAACGTGCGTGGGCTGTCGCGCGCGTGCCTCCCGGTCCTCACTCCTACGAGTCGTGGCCCGCGACGGCGTCTTGATCGCAGATCGAGCCGCGTCGCTGCCGGGCAGGGGCGCGTGGGTGCACGAGACGCACGAATGCATGGATGCCGCGTTGCGGCGCCGCGCGTTCGGACGAGCCCTGCGGGTGTCCGGCCCACTGGACACGCAGGATTTCCCGATTGATCACCAGCGCAAAGGCTGAACGGCTATGGACACGAAGTGAACGGCTCGAAATGAGACCCGTCCGCGCTTAAGCGGTCCGCCCTGTCCGAGGGTGGGCCTTCAGACAGGAGAATTGTGGCAAAACCACGCGTACACGAGATCGCTTCCGAACTCGGCGTCGACAGCAAAGTCGCGCTCGCGAAGCTGAAGGAGCTCGGCGAGTTCGTCAAGAGCCCCTCGTCCACCATCGAGCCCCCCGTGGCTCGCAAGCTGCGGGCTGCGCTCGAGGCTGAGGGCGGCTCTGCCGCCGCGGCTCCCGCTCCCGCTGCGTCGGGCGGCGCCAAGCCCGGTGCCGCTCGTCCGGGTGCTGCGCGCCCCGGCGCCGGCAAGCCCGGTCCCGCCGGAGCGAAGCCCGGCCCGGCCGTCAAGCCCGGCCCCGCGAAGCCCGCCGCGCCCGCAGCTCCGGCTGCCCCCGCGGCATCCGCCCCGGCAGCTCCCGCTGCGCCTGCCGCGCCGTCGGCGACCCCTGCGGCGCCTTCCGCTCCGTCGGCCCCGACGCCCGGCGCCGGCAAGCCCGGTCCGGCCAAGCCGGCAGGCCCGACGCCCGGCGGCTCGCAGCCGCCGCGTCCGGGTGGCGCACGCCCCGGCAACAACCCCTTCGCGCCCTCGCAGGGCATGGGCCAGCGTCCCGCCGGTCCCCGCCCCGGCAACAACCCCTTCGCCTCGGCGCAGGGCATGGGCCAGCGGCCTACGCCCGGCAACATCCCGCGTCCGCAGGCCCCGCGACCCGGTGCTCCCCGTCCCGGCGCTCCGCGCCCCGGTGGCGCCGGTCGTCCCGGCGGCGGCGGTCGTCCCGGTGCTCCCTTCCAGCAGCGTCCCGGCGGTCCCGGTCGTCCCGGCGGTGCCGGCGGCTTCCAGCGTCCGGGTGCTCCCGGTGGCGGTTTCGCCGGTCGTCCCGGTGGCGGCGGTGGTCGCGGTCGCGGCCCCGGCGGCGGCACCGCAGGCGCCTTCGGCAAGGGCGGCGGCAAGTCCAAGCAGCGTAAGTCGCGTCGGGCGAAGCGGCAGGAATTCGAGATGCGGTCGGCGCCGGTCGTCGGCGGCGTCAACGTCCAGAAGGGCAACGGCGAGATCATCCGCCTGCGCCGCGGTGCATCGATCGCCGACTTCGCGGACAAGCTCGAGGCGCTGCGCGGCTACACGGTGCAGCCCGGCACGCTCGTGACGATCCTGTTCAACCTGGGCGAGATGGCCACGGCCACCGAGTCGCTCGACGAGGCCACCTTCGAGGTGCTCGGCGAGGAGCTCGGCTACAAGATCCAGATGGTCTCGCCCGAGGACGAGGACAAAGAGCTCCTCGAGGGCTTCGGTCTCGATCTCGACGCCGAGCTGGAAGCGGAGAGCGACGAAGACCTCGAGATCCGTCCTCCGGTGGTCACCGTCATGGGCCACGTCGACCACGGTAAGACGCGACTGCTCGATGCGATCCGTCAGACCAACGTGGTCGCGGGCGAGGCCGGCGGCATCACGCAGCACATCGGTGCGTACCAGGTCTGGACCGAGCACGAGGGCATCGAGCGTGCGATCACCTTCATCGACACCCCGGGTCACGAGGCGTTCACCGCCATGCGTGCCCGTGGTGCGCAGGTGACCGACATCGCGATCCTCGTGGTCGCGGCCGACGACGGCATCATGCCGCAGACGGTCGAGGCCCTGAACCACGCGCAGGCCGCCAACGTGCCGATCGTGGTCGCGGTGAACAAGGTCGACAAGCCCGACGCCAACCCGGCCAAGGTTCGCCAGCAGCTCACCGAGTACGGTCTGGTCGCCGAGGAGTACGGCGGAGACGTCATGTTCGTCGACGTGTCGGCTCGACAGGGCACCAACATCCAGGAGCTCCTGGACGCCGTCCTGCTCACCGCCGACGCCGGTCTCGACCTGACGGCGAACCCGAACAAGGCGGCGCGCGGTGTCGCGATCGAGGCCAAGCTCGACAAGGGCCGCGGTTCGGTCGCCACGGTGCTCATCCAGTCCGGAACGCTCCGCGTCGGCGACGCGATCGTCGCGGGAACGGCCTACGGTCGCGTCCGCGCCATGATCGACGAGAACGGCGACGCGGTCGACGAGGCCTACCCCTCGCGCCCGGTGCAGGTGCAGGGTCTGAACTCGGTGCCCCGAGCCGGCGACGTGTTCATCGTCACCGAGGAGGACCGCACCGCGCGTCAGATCGCGGAGAAGCGCGAGGCTGCCGAGCGCAATGCCCAGCTGGCCAAGGCCCGCAAGCGCATCTCGCTCGAGGACTTCACCCGTGCTCTCGAAGAGGGCAAGGTCGAGTCGCTCAACCTCATCATCAAGGGTGACGTCTCGGGTGCCGTCGAGGCCCTCGAGGAGTCGCTGCTCAAGATCGAGGTCGACGACTCCGTCCAGCTGCGGATCATCCACCGCGGCGTCGGCGCCATCACCGAGTCGGACATCAACCTGGCGACGATCGACAACGCGATCGTCATCGGCTTCAACGTCCGTCCCGACACGAAGGCGCGGGAGCGTGCCGCCCGCGAGGGTGTGGACGTCCGGTTCTACTCGGTCATCTACAACGCGATCGACGACGTCGAGCAGTCGCTTAAGGGCATGCTCAAGCCGGAGTACGAAGAGGTCCAGTCGGGTGTGGCCGAGATCCGCGAGGTGTTCCGCTCCTCGAAGTTCGGCAACATCGCGGGTGTCATCGTCCGCTCGGGCACGATCACGCGCAACGCCAAGGCGCGCGTCATCCGCGACGGTGTCGTGATCGCCGATGGTCTCGCCATCGAGTCGCTCCGCCGGTTCAAGGACGACGTCACCGAGGTCCGTACGGACTTCGAAGCCGGTATCGGCCTCGGCAAGTACAACGACATCCAGATCGGCGACGAGATCGAGACGACCGAGATGGTGGAGAAGCCGCGCGGCTGATTTCGTCAGACGCTACGGCGTTGGATGCCTCCTCGATAACGGGACCCCCGAGACCCCGACTATCGAGGAGGCATCCAACGCCTTCGCTGCATCCATCCGCCGAGCGGGCGGAGGGGAAGAGGGAGAAGAAGGTATGTCCAGCGAACGTCAGTCGCGTCTGGCCGATCGCATCCGCGTGCTCGTCGCGGAGCGGCTCGAGAAGGGCCTGCGCGATCCGCGCCTCGGCTTCGTGACCATCACCGACGTGCGTGTGACGGGTGACCTGCAGCACGCGTCGGTGTTCTACACCGTGTACGGCTCCGACCAGGAGCGAGCCGACTCGGCCGACGCCCTGCGCGCGGCGACGGGCATGCTCCGCAGCGAGGTCGGTCGCAAGCTCGGCGTGCGGGTGACCCCCACGCTCGAGTTCATCCTCGATGCCATCCCCGAGAACGCGGGTCACATCGAGCACCTGCTGCGCGAGGCGCGCGAGCGGGATGCCGCCACCGCGGCCACCGCGACGGGCGCGAGCTACGCGGGAGAAGCCGACCCCTACGTCAAGCCTCGCGAGGCCAACGAGGACGAGGACTGAGAAGAGGGATGCCGCGCTGCCGCGGCATCCCTCTTCCGTCTCGTCACCGGGGTAGGCGCAGCCGGCCGTCGACGGCTTCGACGAGGCCGTCTGAGACGAGCGAGTCGATCGCGCGGTCACGCTGAGCGGCGTCGGGCCAGTCGCCGATGACGTCCTCGGCGGCGACGTCGTGCGTCGTCGTCGACCGCAGGACTCGGAGGATCGCGCCTCGTGCCTGCCGGTCGCTGCCCTCGTACCGCGCCTGCTTCACGCGGGTGTCGCCGGTGTCGGGATAGCCGGCGGCGCGCCATGCGCAGCGGTCGGCCAGCGGGCACGCAGCGCACCTCGGTACTCGGGCTGTGCACACGAGCGCTCCCAGCTCCATCGCCGCCGCGTTCACGACGGCCGATGCGGCGATGTCGTGGGGCAGGATCTCGGTCATGTCGGCGAGGTCGCGCTTCGCCGCCGGCCCGGGCTGCGAACGCCCCTGCACGGCTCTCGCCAGGACGCGGCGAGTGTTCGTGTCGACGACCGGATGCCGGTCGCCGTACGCGAAGACGGCGACGGCACGCGCGGTGTAGTCGCCGATGCCGGTCAGCGCGAGCAGGTCGTCGACGTCGCGGGGGACGACGCCGGCGTGGCGGTCGCGGATCTCGACGGCGGCACGGTGCAGCCAGAGCGCGCGCCGCGGATAGCCCAGGTTGGCCCATTGCCGGACCGCGTCGGCTGGGGCCGCGGCGGCGAGATCCGCCGGTGTCGGCCATCGCTCGAGCCACGCCTCCAGCAGGGGGATCACCCGGGCGACGGGAGTCTGCTGCAGCATGAACTCACTGACCAGGGTTCCCCAAGCCCCGAATCCCGGGCGTCGCCACGGGAGATCGCGCGCGTTGTCGCGGTACCACGCGATGAGCGGCGAGGCGAGGTCGGGCATCCGTTCAGCCTACGATGTCGTGGCTGTGCTCCTCCGTCGCGGGGTGCGCCGCAGTCTCAGGGTGACGGGCTCATCGCGCAGCTCGACGACGCGCGCGCTGCCGTCTGCGTCGCCCTGCTCGTCCCCCCACGTGAACCCCGAGCCGGTATGCATGATCGTGGTTCCCGCCGGACACAGCCACGAGGCTGCGGGGAGTCTGCGCAACTCGACCGTCGCCGAGGCCTCATCCCACGCCAGGCGGTCGATCACGATGCCGCCGCGCGCGCGGAGCCCCGTGACCTCGCCACGCGGCCACCGTGCCGGAAGCGCGGGCAGCAGATGGAGGGAGTCCATCGTCGACCGAGTGAGCATCGACGCGACGACGGCGGGCAGCGCTCCGCTGGCGTCGAGGTTGAAGATGCTGTCGGCGTCGTGGGTCGTCGTGAGCGACGGCCGCCAATGCAGGAGTGCGAGCCATTCGACGCAGCGCACCGCCGCCTCCGCATCGCCGAGAGCGGCAGCCGCCTGACCGAGTTGCCCGAGCCCGAACGCCATCTCCATCCGGCCCGGCGGGGGAGCGGGATCGTGTGCACGCCAGGCGATCTTCGCGTCGATCGTCCGACGAGCGGCCTCGCGCAGCGCGGCGGACGAGGGGCTGTCGGCGGCGAACATCTCGTCGGCGTCGTACCAGAGCGGGTACAGCTGCGAGACGTGTCGGTGCGCGATGTTCTCCGGTACCGCCGGATCGAGCCACTCGGCCAGCGTCCCGTCGGGCGCGACCGCCAGGTCGGGGAGGCTGTTCGCCAGCGCGTCCCACCGCTCGTCGAGCGAGCCGTCTGCCCGGGCTCGACCGAGCAGACGGGCCGCGCGGGCGGCGTCGCGGTAGGCGGCGACGTCGACGGCGGCGTCGACCGCGAGCGGCGTCGCCCACCCGGCCGGAGTGTTCTCGGGTGAATAGCTCGGTGAGAAATGGCGGATGCCGTCGACGACGACCGTCGCGGTCTCACCGAAGGACAGCACGCCCTCGACGAGCTCCCAGAGGCGATCGTCCACGATCGAGCGGTCGCCCGTGAGCGCCAGGACGTCGGCCGCGATCCGGAGGACCCAGGGGCCGGCGCCGGCCCAGAAGACGTGCGGGTAGGCGCGGTCGACATGGTTGGCGATGCCGTGCGTCGACATGCGCGAGGGGAGCAGCATCCCGTCGGCGCCGTAGATCCGTCGCGCATTCTCCCGGTAGTCGTCGAGGTGCGGAAGGACGAGCCCGAGGAGCGAGAGCGCGAGCTCGGGTGTTCCCGTCACGCCCACGCCGGCGAGGGCCCCGTTCTGCACGTTGCCGTTCATCGTGTAGTCGGCCGACCATGCCGGCCTCCAGGTGCCCTGCCAGACGCCCTGGAGGGTCGGCGGCAGCTCTCCGGCCGACGAGATGATGTTCGACCGGCCCGAAACATAGGCGATCTCGATCGCGCGACGGACGGCGTCGGCGCTTTCCGATCGGGCGTCCCGCCACAGCTCACCGGTCGTCGCCGTGCCCACGCCGGGTGCGACGTCGAGGTCGAGCAGCGATGAGGTGACCAGGGAGCCGTGATCGCGCTCCTGCGAGCGGAGCCGGTCCTCCCAGTCGGCAGCGCGCGCGGGAGCGAATGGCTGCCCCACGACCGACAGATCGACGCGCACCGTCCGCCTCACCCCCGCGGATACGAGCACGCGAGCCTCGAGAGCGTCCGCATCCTCCCGCCAGGCGACGCCCGGCTCGGGCATCGCCGCGGTCACGGTGGCGAGGAGTCGACCGGCGACGTCGACGATCTCGAGGCATCCGGTGTCGCCCGCGCGCAGGCGCCCCGTGACGGTTCCGGTGTAATCGGGGGCGAACGACGCGGCGGGGGTGTCGTCGACGGGAGCGAGTGCCAGGCGGATCCGCATCTCGGTGTCGGTGTCGGCTTCGAGGGCGAGCTCGATCGTGTCGGTGTCACGCGGGGCGACGACGCTGACCCGATGGGACGCGCCGGAGTCGTCGCGCCAGGCGACGCTCGCCACGCCGCGGACGAGGTCGATCTCGCGCGTCTCGGTCGAGCATCCCCCCGTCGTCGCCACCGTCAGCGAGCCGCACAGCGCGAGCGGGTCGGTCCAGACGAGCTCGGCGAACCCGGCTTCGGTCAGCGCGGCGTCGAAGATCTCGGCGGCCAGCGCCGGGTCGCCGCTCCCGAGGGCCGCCCGCAACCGCGGCAGGGCGGGATGCAGCCGGGGTGCCGGTGGCCGCGGGTTCGCGGGCAGGAAGAACCTCTCGTGGGCCATCGAGATGCGCAGCTCGTCGCCGGGTCCGTGGACGACGGCGCCGACACGACCGCTTCCGACGATGAGGCCGTGCTCCCACGACTCGGCGGGCTCCGTGCTGCGGAAGACCAGATCCGGGTCGGCTTTCACGAGCGCTTCGAGGTCACAGCGATTCCCGGTGCACGAGCGAGGTGGGCAGCACCTGCACACGCTCGACGTCGTCCCCGCGGATGGCGCCCAGAAGCGTGTCGGCGGCAGCACGGCCCATCTCCTCGAGCGGTTGGCGCACGGTGGTCAGCGGGGGGTCGTTCGCTGCGGCGAGCAGGATGTCGTCGAAGCCGACGAGCGAGACGTCGGTGGGCACACGCCTACCGGCCGCTTGCAGCACGCGCATGGCGCCCGCGGCCATGAGGTCGGAACAGGCGAACACCCCGTCGAGGGTCGGGACGCGCTGCAGCAGCCGGGCCATCGCCGCCGTGCCGCTGTCGAGGGTGAAGTCGCCGTGGACGATGGGTCCGGGCTCGATGCCGCGGCGCGCGAGCTCGTCGGTCCATCCGCGGGTGCGCTCGCGCGCCTGCTCCATGTCGAGGGGGCCCGTGATGATGCCGATGTTGCGGCGCCCGTGCTCAACGAGCGCCCGTGCGGCGAGGACCCCGCCGCCGTAGTTGTCCGAGTCGATCACGATCGGGTCGGGGCCGATCTCGCCGCGTGGGCGGCCTACCCACGCGATGGGCACCGGCGAGTCGGCGAGCCGGTCGACGAGGTGGGTGATCTCGTGCTGGAGCACGACGATGGCGCCATCGAGTGCTCCAGATCGCAGGAACCGCGGGATGCGATCGAGGTCCTCGTGATCGGCGGGAAGCAGGACCGGTTGCACCTCGCCGGCAGAGAGGCCCTTGGCTGCGCCCTTCATGACCGCGGTGAAGAACGTGCCGCTCAGCCCGCCGAGCTCGTCGAAGGCGATGACGAGTCCGATCGCGCCGGCGCGCCCGCCGCGCAGCACGCGCGCGGCGAAGTTCGTCTCGTAGCCCAGGCGCGCGGCCTCGCGGCCGACGGCGGCCGCCATCGCCGGGTCGACGTTCGTCGCTCCGGCCAGGACGCGCGCTGCCGTAGCGCGTGAGACGCCGGCCGCGCGGGCGACGTCGACGATGGTCGGTCGAGACATGGCTCCCTCTTCCTAGGTCGGGTTCAGCGAGCGAAAGATCGTTCTCTGACGCGATGATCTTCGCACGACAGCAGCCGCTGCGCGCAACTTATCCGTTCATGGTCCCGGTCTTGCAGTGCGTGTGACGAGACTGGCGGATGCCGCGGCTTGCCAGCTGTTCGATCTCGGGATACTGTTTCCCGGCATGAGAGAACGATCTCTCAGTGGGGTCTCTGATCGCCCCGCGCACATCACATGTCCCCAAAGAAGAGGAGCAGTTGTGAATCGTCGCAGACTGGCCCTGCCCGTCGCAGCTCTCGGCGTCGTCGCGATCGCGATGACCGCGTGCACGTCCGGTGGATCGGGCGGCGGGTCGGACGACCCGAACGCCGAGTTCGAGTTCTGGTCGTTCACGGGAATCGGGCAGCAGGACTCCGTCAACCAGTACCTCGAGCAGAACCCGGACGCGAAGGTGAAGCTGTCGGAGGTCGGCAGCACCGCCGAGACCGCGACCGCGCTCACCGCGGCCCTGGCCGGCGGACGCGTCCCCGACCTCGTCATGATCCAGAACGACGAGTTGCCGAAATTCATCGAGAACCCCGGGAACTTCATCGACCTCCGCACGCTGGGCGGCGACGACATCGGCGAGGGCTACCTCGACTGGGCCATCGCCGAGGCGACGGGTGAGGATGGCTCGATCATCGGCATCCCGACCGACATCGGCGGGCTCGGCTTCGCCTACCGCGCAGACCTCTTCGAGGCGGCAGGACTGCCGACCGACCCGGACGAGGTCGCCGAGATGTGGTCGACGTGGGACGGCTTCATCGAGATGGGCAAGAAGTACACGGCCGCGACCGGAGAGCCCTTCGTCGACAACGTCGAGACGAGCGTCTTCTTCTCGACCGTGAACCAGGTCACCGAGAAGTACTACACACCGGACGGCGAGCTCATCTTCGACACCAACCCGCAGGTGGAGGAGGCGTTCGACGTCGCGGTGCGCACCTACGAGGCGGGCATCAGCGCCGGCATCGCCGCCTGGTCGTCGGGCTGGGCTCCGGGCAAGGCGAACGGCGCGTTCGCGGTCAGCACTGCGCCCTCCTGGATGCTGTCCGGCTACAAGAACGACGCTCCCGACACCGAGGGGCTCTGGCGAGTCGCCGCGATCCCCGGCGTCGGCGGCAACTGGGGTGGCAGCGTCATCGCGATCCCCGCCCGCGCGAAGAACCCGCAGGCCGCGTGGAAGTACATCGAGACGATGCTCTCGCCGGAAGGACAAACGGCGCACTTCGCCCGCACCGGCACGTTCCCGGCGGCCAAGAGCGCTCTCGAGAGCAGCGAGGTGACCGGCTACACCGATCCCTTCTTCGGGGACTCCCGGATCGGCGAGGTCATCAGCAACTCGGTGCTGCAGTTCCAGTCCTTCCACAACGGGCCGGACACGAGCGCGATCGGGGCGGCGCTGCTCAATGCCCTCGTCGACATGGAAGCGGGCAACGTCGCGCCGCGCGACGCGTGGCAGACCGGCGTCGACAGCGCCCGGGCCGCGATCGGCGGTTGACCTTACCCGCTCGGTGGTGGTCCGCCCGTGGGCGGGCCACCACCCTCATCGAGGACGCATCATGACCGCGACAGCCACCGCCACCGCCATCACCATCGACAAGAAGACCGCTCGGCGCGAGCGTCCGCCGAGACGCGCCATCCGCCAGCCGCTCGCGGAGCGCATCGCGCCGTACATCTACATCGCCCCGTTCTTCGTGATCTTCCTGATCTTCGGGCTGTTCCCCCTGCTGTTCACGTTCTACGTGGCCTTATTCGACTGGAACCCGATCGGGGAGCAGACGTTCGTCGGTCTGGCGAACTTCGAGCGGCTCGTCCAGGACTCCCGGTTCTGGAACGCGTTCGTGAACACCTTCGGGATCTTCCTCATCTCCACGATCCCGCAGCTGCTGCTGGCGCTCGGCCTCGCGCACCTGCTGAACCACGCCACCCTCAAGATGGCGAACTTCTTCCGCATGGCGCTGCTGGTGCCCTACATCACCTCGGTCGCCGCGACCGCCCTCGTCTTCGCTCAGATCTTCGACAAGAACTTCGGGCTCATCAATTGGGTGCTCGACCTCTTCGGCATCCCGGCGGTGAACTTCCTGTCGTCTCAGGTCGGCTCGTGGATCGTCATCTCGTCGATGGTGATGTGGCGATGGTTCGGATACAACACGCTGCTCTACCTCGCCGGGCTGCAGGCGCTCCCGCGCGAAATGTACGAAGCGGCCTCGGTCGACGGCGCGTCCGGCTGGCAGCAGTTCATCCACCTGACGATCCCGTCGCTGCGGCCCATCATCATCTTCACCGTCATCATGTCGACCATCGGCGGGCTGCAGATCTTCACGGAGCCCCTGCTGGTGGCTCCCGAGTCGGGGCTGACCTGCGGCGGCGGGCGACAGTGTCAGACCCTCGCGCTGTTCCTCTACGAGCAGGGCTTCGGCCAGTTCGAGTTCGGCTACGGTTCGGCGATCGGTGTCGCCCTCTTCGTCGTGGTCGTCGTGGTCTCGGCGATCAACTTCTTCCTGACCACCCGCACCCGAAAGGCCCGATGATGTCCGACGCCGTCGACACAGCTGTGCCGCGTCCCCTCGATCCGACCGCGCTGAGCGCGCCCCGCAAGCGTCCGCGGCGCGGAGGCGGGCGCGTCGGCCGCGTGCCCTGGCCGGTCTACGTGCTGCTCGGGATCGCGGTCGTGATCAGCGTCTTCCCGCTGTACTACATGTTCGTGATCGCGTCGGTGGGTGCCTCCGCGGTCACCTCGATCCCGCCGCGCTTCTACCCGGGGCTCAACTTCTTCGACATCGCGACGAAGGTGTTCGACACGGTGCCGTTCTTCCAGTCGCTGCTGAACAGCGCGATCGTCTCGCTCTCGATCGCCGTCATCGCATCACTGCTGTGCGCGCTCGCCGGTTTCGCCTTCGCGAAGCTGCAGTTCCGGGGCCGGAACGCGCTCTTCGTCATCGTGCTGCTCACCATGACGGTGCCCGCTCAGCTGAGCGTCATCCCGCAGTACCTGATCATCTCGTGGCTGGACTGGGTCGACACCCTGCAAGCGATCATCGTCCCGGGGCTCGCCAGCGCGTTCGGCATCTTCTGGATGCGGCAGCACATGGCGACCACCCTCAACGACGAGCTCATGCACGCGGCCCGCATCGACGGGGCGAACAGCTGGCAGATCTTCTGGCGCATAGGGTTCCCGGTCGTGCGGCCGGCGGCCTTCGTGCTCGGCCTCATCACGTTCACCTCGGTGTGGAACGACTTCATGTGGCCGTTCATCGTGCTGAAGTCGCCCGAGCTGTTCACGGTGCAGATCGCCCTGAAGCAGCTGCAGGCGAACCGGTCGATCGACCTGGCGCTGACGATGGGCGGGTCGTTCCTGGCAACCTTGCCGCTGCTCATCGTCTTCTTCGTCGTCGGGCGCCGCATGGTGGCGGGCATCATGGACGGGGCGTTCAAGGGGTGACGGGCACGACATCCACCCCCATCCGCGTGCTGGTGTGGGGCGAGAACCATCACGAGAAGCATCACGACATCCCGCGCGCCCTCTATCCCGAAACGATGCACGGGACCATCGCCGCGGGCCTGCGGCGACTGCTCGGCGACGCTGCCGTCGTCGAGACGGCGACGCTCGACGATCCGGAGCACGGGCTGAGCGAGGAGCGCCTCGCGCAGACGGATGTGCTGTTCTGGTGGGGGCACCTCCTGCACGACGAGGTCGACGACGTCGTGGTCGAGCGGGTCCATCGGCACGTGCTCGGCGGGCTCGGTTTCGTGGCGCTGCATTCGGCGCACTTCTCGAGGATCTTCATCCGTCTCATGGGGACGACCTGCGCGCTGCGCTGGCGGCAGGCGCATGACCGGGAGCTCGTGTGGACGGTCTCGCCGTCGCATCCGATCGCCGCCGGCGTGCCGCAGCCGATCGTCATCCCCGAGCAGGAGATGTACGGCGAGTTCTTCGACGTGCCGCAGCCGGACGAGCTCGTCTTCGTCTCGAACTTCTCGGGCGGCGAGGTGTTCCGCTCGGGCATGACGTTCTTCCGCGGTCACGGGCGGGTGTTCTACTTCTCGCCGGGTGACCAGGACTATCCCGTCTACCATCAGCCCGAGATCCAGCTCGTCCTCGCGAACGCGGCGCGATGGGCTCGGAACGACCGCCCCCGCGCCGCCGCCCGTCTGGCGATGCATCGCACGGGGGAGTGGGACGTTCCGCGGGAGTGGGACGGCGAGGAGCAGTCGTGACGGGGCGCGCCCGTCGTGTCGTCATCGTCGGGGCGGGAGCGATGGGGAAGGCGTGGATCGACACGGCCGCTCGTCGTCCTGATCTCGAGATCGTCGGGCTCGTCGACATCGTCGCCGACGCCGCGCGGGCCGCGGCAGTCGAGCGGGGACTCGATGTCCCGAGCTTCGGCTCGGTCGATGATGCGCTCGACGCCTTCGACGTCAACCTGGTCGTCAACGTCACGATCCCGCAGGCGCATCTCGAGGTGAGCGCCGCGGCGCTGCGGGCGGGTGTTCCCGTCCTGAGCGAGAAGCCGGTGACGCCGACTGTGGCCGAGGCGCTGCTGCTGTCCGCCGTCAGCGCGTCGACCGGGACCCTGATGGCGACGAGTCAGTCGCGTCGGCACTCCCGCGGGATCCGGGCGTTCCGCGACGCCCTGGCCAGCCTCGGCGGGGCCGAGCAGCTCGACGTCCGCTTCTTCCAGAACCCCCGGTTCGGAGGTTTCCGAGACGAGATGCCGTCGCCGCTGCTCATGGACATGGCGATCCACCAGTTCGACCAAGCCCGGTACCTGCTCTCGAGTGAACCCGTGTCGGTCTTCTGCGAGGAGTTCTCGCCGAGCTGGAGCTGGTATCGCGGCGCCGCCGCGGCCGAGGCGATCTTCCGCTTCGCCGATGGGCGCCGGTTCTCGTACTCCGGCAGCTGGTGCGCCGACGGTCTGACGACCTCGTGGAACGGCGACTGGCGGGGAAACGCTGCCCATGGATCCGCTGCCTGGGACGGAGAGACCGACGTCGTGATCCAGCCACGTGAGGGCGGCGCGCAGGCTGCTGTGCTGGCGGACGGGGCCGAGGGGCTGGATGCCGCCCTCGCCGAGTTCGTCGCAGCCCTCGACGGCGGTCCGGTGCCGTCCGGCGAGATCACGCGCAACATCGGCAGCCTAGCCATGGTCGAGGCTGCCGTGGCGTCCGCGGCCGCCGGCGTCCCGGTCAGGTTCGACGACCTGTTCGAGCGGGCATCGGCGCGCGCCGCGGAGCTCGCTCGCGTCGGTGGCTTCGATGACGCCGTCGGCAGACTCGGGATCGACCCGCGCCGCGCGTCCTGACGGTCAGCCGAACGCGAGCAGACGCGTGTCGTCTTCCGGCGGTGCGGCCGGCGGCCGCGGGCATGATGGACGGCGCTCTCACGGTGTGACGGGCACGGCAACCACCCCCTCCCGCGGGCTGGTTCAGGGCGAAGACGATCCCGTCAGAACGGCGGAGCGGACCCCCGAGGCGCGTCGGGTCGCCCCAGTGATCGTGGTGGGGGAAACGCTCCGGGTGGTGCTTGATCGCCTCGGCGATCGGTTGGCTCGTCGATGGTGAAGGCGACGAGTGGTGGGGGTGCGTCTTCGCGGTAGACCCGCCCGGTAGGTGAGGTCCACACGAGCCGCCCACCCGGGAGTTGTCGGACATGCCATCGGGTGTGGTGTTTGACGTCGTGGTGTCTCTTGCAGAGGTTGGCGAGGTTGCACACGTGCGTGCCCCCGCCCTCGGATGCGGCGATCGTGTGGTCGAGTTCGCAACGGATGGCGGGTTGCCGGCATCCGGGAAACCGGCAGTGCCGATCCCTCGCCCGTAGAAGTCGCACCATGGCGGCGGTGGGGCGGTAGCTGTCGCACTCGAGCACGGTTCCGGTGACGGGGTCGGTGAGCAGCCGGTCCCACGAGGTCGCGTTGCCCGCGAGCTCGCGTGCGGTCGCGGCATCGATGGGGGAGCGGCCGGCTAGATCGGCCGGCCCCTCGTCCTGACCCATCAGCGTCAACGCCGACACGGCAACCTGCACGTGTGCCCGGATCGCCCCGAGCGTTCCGTCGCCGTCACCGGTGCCAGTCGGGTCGAGGGCCGGCGCCCCCGCGAGGAGGAGGTCACTGAACACGTCGGCGCGGACCTGGTCGATGGTGCGGGCATCGTCGACGAACGACGACCCGTCGCGAATCGTCCTGTCGGCATCGGGTGAGCCGCCGTTCGCGTCGGCTCGAGTGTCAGGCGTGCCAGGCGCATCAGCCTGCTGCCGCGCGTTGATGATCTCCCGGGCCTGACGGGTGAGCCGGTCGACGATCCCGTCGGCGATCACCGTCGGCAAGGTCGCGATCAGGTCCGACATCCCATCGGCGCCGGCCAGCACCCGCACGCACCGCCCGGCCGCGGCCTCCTCGTGCCTCTCGGTGAACGACCGCGGGTGCATCCGCTCGGCGATCATCCGCAACGCGTCGCGCACCCGGTTCGGGGTCTCGCCCTCGCACCGTTCGATCGCGACCCGTTCGAACTCTGCCCGTTCCTCCGCGGGCACGAGGCATCCCGTCTCCTGAATCACCCGCACGTGCCCGCGGACGATTCGCCCGGCTTCCCAGGCCGCCATCGTCACCGGATAGTTCTCCACCAGGTCTCGCGCCTCGTCGATGCGCCGCTGCAACGTCCGGTCGGTCGCGACGAAGACCCCGGCGAGCTCCGCCGCGATGCCACGCAGCGCCATCTCGCGCGCCTTGACCCGCTCCGCCGCCCCAGCCGCCTGCTTCTCGGCCAGCACGCCAGCTGCCGCGAGCACCCGAACCTCACGAATCTGCGCCAACCGCGCAGCATCCGCCGCCCCCTCCGCATCCGCGACCAGTTGAGCGAGGACGTCGACATCAGCGTCGCTGCCCATCCCGCCACTAAGCTCGCCGTTCGAATGCATGTTCTAATGTTGCCACGGGCCTCCGACATCGCCCGTGCCTTTCCACAGCCGGCCCGCTCCTCCTCCCGACGGTCAGCCGAAGACGAGCAGCCGTGTGCCGTGAGCCGGCACCGTCAGCGTGACGCGTCCGTCGGCGACCTCGACGCTCGTCCCGCTCCACACATCCGTGCACGAACCCGCCGTCCCCACGTCCCCGAGCCCGAGCCCGAGCCCGAGCCCGAGCCCGAGGTCGGCGAGGTGGACGACGAGCTCCTGCTCATCGTCGCCGAGCCAGAACACCGCACGGTACTCGCGCGCGCCCACGCGCGCGCTCCAAATGACCAGATGTCCGTCGCGCACGATCTCGCGCGACTCCTCGCCGTCGCGCAGCGCGAGGACGCCGGGATTACGCAGCAGCGCGAGCGTCTCTGGCGGAGTGTCGGGCAGGTGGCCGCCCATCATGAGCGGTGAGCGCATCATGCTCCACAGCGTCATGACGGTGCGCTGCTCGTCGACCGACAGGCGGCTGAGACGGTCTTCGCCGACGTGTCCGCGCACGCCGATGCGTCCGAAAGGGAGCATGTCGGCATCCGCCCACGCACCGCGCCGCTGGAACGGCGCCCAGCGGGCGGCGCGCTGGAACTGTTCGACCACGTGCGCCCAGTCATCCCAGAAGTCGTCCGAGATCCGCCACATCTGGCCGTGTTCGCGCAGCGTCTCGAGGTGCGCGAGCGACAGTCGCTTGCCGGGCGACAGGCTCAGAACCATCGCCCGTCCCGACCGATCGATTGCGCGCGAGATCGCTGCGATCTCGGCGGTCTCGACGGGCGGGTAGAGCACATCGTCGAGCTTCACGAAGTCGACGCCCCAGGCGGCCAGTTGCGCCATGACCGAGTCGTAGTACTCCTGCGCACCGGGTGCCGTCATATCGACGCCGTAGTTGTCGGGGTTCCACACGCAGACGTTCGAGCGGTCGGCGATCGAGTCGCACGTCGCGTCGGGGCGGCCCGAGACGGGCAGAGCCGCATCCGCTGCGGCGCGCGGGACGCCCCGCATGAGGTGCACCCCGAAGCGCAGGCCGAGTTCGTGGACGCGGTCGGCGAGCGGCTGGAAGCTCCCGTCCGCCGCGGAGGGGAAGCGTCCCGGCGCGGGGAGCGGCCGGCCCCAGGCATCCAGCAGCGGCCGAGAGACCTCGCGATAGTCGTGCGCCCCCGGATCGGGTTCGTACCACTGGATGTCGACGACGATCGTGTCCCAGCCGAACGCGAGCAGGTGCTCCGCGACGTATTCGGCGTTCGCCAGCACCTCGGTCTCCGTCACGGACGACCCGAAGCAGTCCCAGCTGTTCCACCCCATCGGGGGACGGGATGCCGCGGCCCGGCGCTCGCCGATCACGGCGCTGCCACCGCCGCGAGGTGAACGACCGCCGCGCGGTCGGGGTGGAACGTGGGGAACTCCAGCCCCACCCGTGCGAGCACGGTACCCGCGATGACCGGGCCGTCACCCACACGCTCGCCGCCACCGCCACCGCCACCGTCACCGTCACCGCCGAGCTCGGGGCTCTCCCGAAGCCACGCCGGAACCTGCCAGGGCGGTCCGAACGAGTCCGAGCCGCTCACCGACACCCGGTAGCTGCGGTCGGTCGACAAGCCGGGGAACCGCACACGGGCGATCGTGTCGGCCGAGGTCGTCGGCGTGACGATCGTGAAGAGCGCCTCCGACCCGTCGGGCGCGACCACGCCGCGCACCTGCGGAGCCGCGGCGTCGAGCTCACCCGAGCCGACGGTGCGCCCCGTCGCGATGAGGTGGCGGTGCCGGCGGTATCGTGCGATCCAGTCGCCGAGGACGCGCCGGTCGTGCTCGTCGAGATCGCGGATGTCCCACTCGATGCCGAAGTGGCCGAGGAAGGCGACTGCGCACCGGAACTGCAGGTCATGCGCGCGTCCCGTGACGCTCGACACGGGGGAGGCGACGTGCGATCCCATCATCTCCGGCGGCACCAGGAGTCCCGTCCAGCGCAGGATGCCGAAACGGTCGTGGGGGTCGTGGCTGTCGGAGGGATGGATCCGGTCAGTCCGTTCGAGGATCCCCAGGTCGACCCGCCCGCCGCCGGAGGCGCAGCTCTCGATCTCGAGGTCGGGATGGCGACGGCGGAGCTCGTCGATGAGGCGGTACACCGCGAGGGTCTGCTCGTGAACGGCAGGGGTGCCCGAGGCGGGGTGCCCGGCCGCGATGAGGTCGCGGTTGTGGTCCCACTTGAGGTAGCTCACGCCGATGTCCTCGATGAGCCCGTCGAGCACGCCCAGGATGTGGTCGAAAGCGGCCGGATGCGTGAGGTCGAGCACCTGCTGGAACCGCTGGCGCGGCGGCAGCTCGGGCCCCGCCCGAAGGATCCACTCGGGGTGCGCACGGGCGAGATCGGAGTCCTCGTTGATCATCTCCGGCTCGACCCAGAGCCCGAACTCCATGCCGAGAGAGCGCACCTCGTCGGCCAGTGGGCGGAGGCCGTCGGGCCACGCAATCGGGTCGGGCGCCCAGTCGCCGAGCCCCGCGCGGTCGTCATTGCGCCCCCGGAACCAGCCGTCGTCGAGGACGTAGCGCTCGACGCCGAGCTCGGCGGCGCGGGCCGCCAGATCGACGAGCACGCGGTGGTCGTGGTCGAAATACACCGCCTCCCAGACGTTCATCGTCACGGGGCGGGGGCGGCGCGACGAACGCGAGCGCTCACGCAGGTAGGAGTGGAAGCGCGCCGCAGCGCCGTCGAGTCCGCGCCCGTAGCTGCCGAACACCCAGGGGCCGGTGTACTCCTCGCCGGGCGTCAGCCGGATCTCGCCGGGAAGGATCGACTCGCCGCCCCGAAAGTGCAGGCGCCCGTCGGTGCGCTCGATCGTGTGCTCGTGGTCGCCGCTGAATCCGACGTGTCCGATCCATACCTCGCCGGAGCCGGCGGAGAACCTCGGCGTGCCGACCGCCTGCACCAGCGTCGCGTCGAGACCGGTGCGGCCGCGCCGCGAGACGCGCGAGTGATCACCGCGGACGACCGGATGCCGCTGGGGCATGCGCTCGTGCCCCCATCGGCCGGTGAAGTCGAGCACCTCCTGCGCCCACGTCGGTATCGGAAGGGCGACGGCGAGGGACTGGATCTCGAGCGGTGCCGCCGCCTCGGTTGCGCCGGCGGTGTTCCGGACCCGAGCGCGGGAACGCACGAGGCCGTCTCGTGTGAGATCGATCTCTACACCGAGCTCAATCTCAGCAGCATCGTCGTGGAGGACCGCGTCGACCCGCCCCGCTCCGCCGGACGTCACGCCCGGTCCGGCCTCGGCGCCGTCGAGAGTCAGCGAGCGCAGCACGAACCGCGGCGCCCACCCCGAGCCGTCGCGATGTGCGGACAGCCCCGGGGCTCCGAACCACCCGCGGCTGTGCTCGGGCAGCACGCTCGCGCGGTACGGAACGTCGGAATCACCGGTCATCCCGTTCCGCTGCTCGGCCGCGACGAATGCGAGGAGGTCGGGCTCCGCCGACGTCACCGCCTCGCCCCAGTGGACGATCTCCGGCATCCCATCGTCCGCCGTTGCGATCACGACGGAGACGTCCTCGGCGTTGAGGTGGATCACGCGCATGGAATCCATGCTCCTATTCTGCTGACATCGCTCGGGCGGTACAGTCAGAGATCGATCTCAGCACATCGAAGGAGATGTCACAACCATGACCGCATCCGCCCTTGCGCCCGATGCCTCCCGGCTGCTCCCGGGAACCTATGATCGTCGTCGCCGCACCAATCGCACGTACCTCGTGTCGCTCGACGAGCACGCTCTCGTGCAGAACCACCGCATCGAAGCGGGCATCGGCGATCAGGCCTGGCACCTGAAGCCGTCCGTCACACCGGGCGTCGAGAACGGCTGGGCACGTCATTGGGGCTGGGAGACGCCCGGCGCACTCTTGCGGGGCCATTTCGTGGGGCACTGGATGTCGGCGGCCGCGCGCGAGATCGCCGTCACCGGCGATCCGGTGCTGCGGGGCAAGCTGGCCGTTGTCCTCGACGAGCTCGAAGCGTGCCAGGATGCCGGCGCGGGCTGGGTGTTCGGCATTCCGCAGACGTTCCTGCGCCGGCTCGCCGAGGGGCGCGAGGTGTGGGCGCCGCAGTACAACATCCACAAGACCTTCATGGGTCTGGTGGACGTGTACCGAGACCTCCGCGACGAGCGAGCCCTGCGCATCGCCCACCGCGCTGCGGCGCTGATCGCGGAGTGGGCGCGGGAGTTCGAGCGCGACGAGTTCCAGGCCATCCTCGAGGTCGAGACGGGCGGCATGCTCGAGGTGTGGGCAGACCTCCTCGAGGCCACCGGCGACGACATGTATCGCGAGCTCCTCGACCGATACGACCACCGGTCGCTCTTCGACGGTCTGCTGGCGGGCGAGGACATGCTGACCAACATGCACGCGAACACGACCATCCCGGAGGTGCTCGGTGCCGCGCGGGCCTTCGAGGTCACGGGTGAGGAGCGCTGGCGACGCATCGTCGAGGCGTACTGGGACTGGGCCGTCACACGACGCGGAACCTTCTGCACGGGCGGACAGACCTCGGGTGAGATCTGGACGCCGCCGTTCGCCTTCGCCGCGCGACGGGGCACGAAGACCCAGGAGCACTGCGCCGTCTACAACATGATCCGGCTGGCCGACGTGCTGTTCCGATGGACGGGCGAGGCGTCGTACCTCGACTACATCGAGGCCAACCTCGTCAACGGCATCCTGGCGCAGCAGCATCCCGGCACCGGCATGGTGAGCTACTTCCTGCCGCTGCAGAGCGGAGCGCGCAAGGAGTGGGGATCGCCCACCGAGGACTTCTGGTGCTGCCACGGCACGGTGGTGCAGGCGCACACGCGCCACTCGTCGCTGGCGGTGTACAGCGACGGCGAAGCCGTCACCGTCGCGCAGTACATCCCCGTCCGCGCCGACGTCGCCACGGCAGCAGGCCAGCTGGCCGTCGAGGTCCGCACGATCGACGACGCCCTCTACGTCGGTCCGGACGCGAACGCGGGCCCCGGCGGCCCGGCGCATCGGCCGCACGCCCTTCGGGTCTCGGTGGCGGTCGAGTCGCCGCCGACCGTTCGGGGCCGCGTCCGGATGCGTGTGCCCGCCTGGACCGCGGGCGAGGTGCACGTCCGGTCGGACATCGCCGTGGTGCGGCGCGGCAGCTTCGTGGAGATCGATCATCCCGGCGGGCGCACCGAGATCGAACTCGGTTTCGGATTCGAGCTGCGGACGGTGCCGATCCCGGATGAGCCCGAGACCGTCGCCTTCGTCGAGGGCGCCGTGGTGCTCGCGGGTCTCGTCGACCGTGAGACGCCGCTCATCGGCGACAGCTCCGACCCGGCGACGCTGCTGGCTGCCGACGACGAGAGGCAGTGGTCGCAGTGGCTCACGCGATACCGCAGTGTCGGCGGCTCGGCCGGCATCCGATTCGTGCCGCTGAACGAGATCGTCGACGAGCGCTACGCCGTGTACTTCCCGGTCGTCGCGCCCGCGTGAGCCCCGTCGGTGGCGGCCTCGGTCAGCGCGGACGGCCGGTCGAGCCGCGGGCCACGAGAACCGTCGGCAGCTCGACCACCTCGTCGGCGAGCTGCGCACCGCCCGCCATCTGAGCCAGGAGCGTGACCGCCGCAGCGGCCATCTCGCGGATGGGCTGACGGATCGTGGTGAGCGGCGGATGCAGCCACCGCGCGCCCCGCACATCGTCGTATCCCACGACGAGAACGTGGCGCCCCACCGCGAGCCCAGCCTCGGCGATCGCCCGGTAGGCGCCCGCGGCCATCTCATCGGAGCAGGCGAAGAGCCCGATGGGGCCCTCGCCGCCGAGGTCATCGAGCGCCGCGGCGCACGCTCGTCGCGCGTCCGCCGCACCCCAGTCCGCCGTCGTCAGGATGCGGGGCGCAGCCGGGGCCGTCTCGTCGAGCGTCGAGAGGAAGCCCTCGATCCGCGCACGGCCGTACCGGTACGACGGAGCCCCGCCGATGACGATGAAGCGCCGCGCGCCCTGCGCCAGCAGGTGCTCCGCCGCCGCCGAGCCGCCCGCGTGATCGGTGTTCCGCACGCTCGGCACGTGCTGGGTGGTCCCCGACGGAGGCTCGAGCAGGACGATGGGGATGCCCGCGCCCTGCACGACCTCCAGCTGGGCCGCGGTGGGCAGGATCAGACCGAGCACGACCCCCGCCGATCCCCGGGAGCGGATGCGGGCCGGCCAGTCATCGCCCGGATCGTCGCGCTCCGCGGTGAGGACGAGGTCGTAGCTCAGGCGCGAGGCCGCCGTGTGAGCCCCGGCGACGACCTCGTCGGTGTAGGGGTCATGGAAGTGCCCGAGAACCAGATCGAAGATGCGGGACGTCCCGCCGCGGGGCCGGCCGCGCGGTGTCCCGCTTCGCGTGTACCCGAGCCGCTCCGCCGTCTGCAGCACACGCGTGCGGGTCTCGGGCGACAGCTCGCCGCGGCCGCGGAGCGCCCGTGAGACGGTCGCGACGCTCACGCCCGCGGCCGTGGCGACGTCGGTGAGGCTCGGTCGGGAAGACGGCATTCGCCTATTTTGCGCAAAGCCCGACGTCCGCGTCGAGGGGCTGTGACATCGTGGTCCGCGATCACACGCACCGGTGCGGAGGGAGACGAGGATGTCGAGACGATTGCGCATCGCGATCATCGGGACCGGGTTCATGGGACGGATGCACGCGCACGCCTGGCGCACCGCTCCGCGGTTCTTCGATCTGCCGGTCGAACCGGAGGTGGTCGTGCTCGCGGGCAGCGACGCACAACGCGCGGCCGACGCCGCATCGCGGTTCGGCATCGCCGAGTCGAGCGACGACTGGCGAAGTGTCATCGCACGCGACGACATCGACGCCGTCGACATCTGCACCCCGGGCGACACCCACGCCGAGATCGCGCTCGCAGCCCTCGACGCCGGCCGTCACGTGCTGTGCGAGAAGCCGCTGGCCAACGACGTCACCGACGCCAACCGGATGACGGATGCCGCCGCCGCGGCGGCATCGCGCGGGGTCGTCGCGATGTGCGGGTTCAGCTACCGCCGCACGCCCGCCCTCGCTCTGGCGCGACGTCTGATCGAGGAGGGACGCATCGGCCGCATTCGGCACGTGCGCGCGCAGTACCTGCAGGACTGGCTCACCGACCCGGACGCGCCGTTCACCTGGCGTCTCGATCGCGGTCGCGCGGGATCGGGTGCGCTCGGCGACATCGGGGCGCACAGCATCGATGCCGCCCAGTGGCTCACCGGCGCGCGCATCACGAGCGTCTCCGGCACACTCCGCACCTTCGTCGACGAGCGCCCGGTCCTCGACGAGCGCGTCGGGCTCGGCGGCCGAGCCGGTGCCGGAGCCGCAACTGAACGCGTGACCGTCGACGACGCCGCGGCGTTCACCGCATCGTTCTCCGACGGCGCCCTCGGCATCTTCGAGGCCACGCGCATGGCCACGGGGCACCGCAACGCCAACCGCATCGAGATCAGCGGTGAACGCGGAGCCGTCGCCTTCGACTTCTCGCACCTGAACGACCTGCTCTTCGCCGACGCGACGCTCCCTGCCGGTGAGCAGGGGTTCCGCCGCATCGACGCGACCGAGCCCGAGCATCCCTATGCCGGAGCCTGGTGGCCGGCAGGACACGGACTCGGCTACGAGCACTTGTTCACCCACCAGAGCGTCGACTTCGTCCGCGCCGTCGCCGGTGAGATCGAAGCGCACCCGTCGTTCGCCGAGGCCGCGGGCGTGCAGCGCGTCCTCGCGGCGGTCGAGGAGAGCGCGGCATCCGACAGCAGAAGCATCCGAGTGGAAGGGGTCATCTCATGACCGCGAGACAGGCGCTCATCGTCCGAGGCGGCTGGGAGGGGCACAAACCCGTCGAGGCCACCAACCTCTTCGTGCCCTTCCTCGAAGAGAACGGCTTTGAGGTCCGCATCGAAGAGGACAATGAGGTCTACACCGACCGGGCGACGATGGAAAGCACCGACCTCATCGTCCAGTCCGTGACGATGTCGAAGATCTCACGCGAGGCCTTCGCCGGCCTGCGCGACGCGGTCGAGCGCGGAACGGGGCTGGCGGGCTGGCACGGCGGCATCGCCGACTCGTACCGCGACAACTCCGACTACCTGCAGCTCATCGGCGGCCAGTTCGCGACGCATCCCGCGAAGCACCCCGATGCCCGCGTCGGCGACGAGACCGACAACTACCTCTGCTACACCGTCGACCTCACCGACGCAGGTCGCCGCTCGGAGATCATGGCGGGCCTCGAGGACTTCACGCTCCGCACGGAGCAGTACTGGGTGCTCTCCGACGACCTCAACGACGTGCTCGCGACGACGACGCATCCCGTGCAGCCGTACCACCCGTGGCACCGCCCCATCACCTCGCCTGCCGTCTGGACGCGCGAGTGGGGACAGGGCCGCATCTTCGTCGCGACGCCGGGGCACAGCCTCGTCGTGCTGCGCGACGTCAACGTCCGCACCATCATCGAGAGGGGGATGCTGTGGGCGAGCCGCACGGCATCGGTGTAGTCGGCCTCGGGGTCATCTCGGGCCAGTATCTGGAGACGCTGGGCGATCACCCCGCCGTCCGTATCGTTGCGACGGCCGACCTCGACGTCGACCGCGCCCGGTCGGTCGCCGAGCGGTTCCCCGGAGCCCGCGCCCTATCGGTCGCCGAGCTCGTCGCCGACCCGGCGGTGCAGACCGTGGTCAACCTGACGATCCCCGCCGCTCACGGCGAGGTCGCGCGCGCGGCGCTCGCCGCGGGCAAGAACGTCTACGGCGAGAAACCGCTGGCCGCGACCTTCGACGAAGCGCTCGGGGTCATGGCCGGCGCGGCCAGCGCCTGGGTCGGCGGGGCCCCCGACACCGTGCTGGGGTCCGGTGTGCAGACCGCGCGAGCGGTCGTCGACGCCGGCGAGATCGGCCGACCGGTCGCGGCCGTCGCGACGTGGCTGTCGTCGGGCCACGAGGCCTGGCACCCGCATCCCGACTTCTACTATCGCGAAGGCGGCGGACCGCTCTACGACATGGGGCCGTACTACCTCACGGCGCTGTTCCACCTGCTGGGACCCGTCGTCAGCGTGTCGGGTGCTTCGTCGCGATCACGCGACGACCGCACGATCGGTTCGGGCCCGCGAGCGGGGGAGCGCATCCCCGTCGAGATCGACACGCATGTCACCGGCGTGCTCGAGCACGCCGGCGGCGCGGTCTCGACGGTCACCTTCAGCTTCGACGCCGCCGCAACCCACGCCGCACCGATCGAGGTGCACGGCGAGAGCGCATCGCTGACCCTGCCCGACCCCAACTTCTTCGACGGCGACGTGACCATGCGGCGACCCCGCGCGGAGGAGTGGACGGCCATCGCGCCGCGCGCGGGCTATCGAGGCGCGGGCCGCGGCATCGGGGTCCTCGACTTCGTACGCGGCGGCTCCGGCGCGGGGCGTGCGAGCGGTGAGGTCGCCCTGCACGTCCTGGAGATCATGAGCGCCCTCACGCGGTCGGCGCGAGAGGGACGCCGCATCACCCTGACCACGACCGCGGAGCGTCCTCCGCTGGTCCCGCTCACCGAGCACGAGCACTGGAGAACCACATGACCTCGTCCGCACGTGCGGTCATCGACCTCGACGTCGTCGGCGATCGCATCAGCCGGCACATCTACGGGCACTTCGCCGAGCATCTCGGACGCTGCATCTACGACGGCTTCTGGGTCGGCGAGGATTCGGCGATCCCCAACACCCGCGGCATCCGCACCGACGTCGTCGAGGCCCTCCGCGCGCTCGACATCCCGAACCTGCGCTGGCCGGGCGGTTGCTTCGCCGACACGTACCACTGGCGCGATGGCATCGGTCCGCGCGAGCAACGGCCGAAGATCGCCAACACGAACTGGGGCGACGTCGTCGAGAGCAACCACTTCGGAACCCACGAGTTCATGGATCTGTGCGACCTGCTCGGCACCGAGGCGTACGTCAACGGGAACGTCGGCAGCGGCACGGTGCAGGAGATGTCGGAGTGGGTCGAGTACCTCACGCGCGACGACGACAGCCCCATGGCGCGTCTGCGCCGCGAGAACGGTCGCGACGAGCCCTGGCGTGTGCCCTTCTGGGGCATCGGCAACGAGCCGTGGGGATGCGGCGGCAACCTGTCTCCCGAGTTCTACGCGGAAGAAGCGCGGCGCTACGCGACCTATTGCCACGACCACGGCGAGAACAGGTTGACGCTCATCGCCGCCGGCGCCAACGAGGACGACTTCGAGTGGACGCGGGTGCTCGTGAAGACGCTCGTCGAGTCGCACGCCGCGAACCTGTACGACAAGCATCCGTACCAGGCGATCTCGTTCCACTACTACACGCACACCGGATCGGGCATCAATCGCGAAGACGCGACGACCTTCACCGACGAGCAGTTCTACGACACGATGGCCTACGCCCGCGACTTCGAGCGGGTCGTCCGCGGACACGTCGCGGTCATGGACTCGTACGACCCCGAGAACCGGGTGAGCCTCGTCTGCGACGAGTGGGGCACGTGGTGGAACGCCGAAAAGGGCACGAACCCGGGCTTCCTGTTCCAACAGAACACGATCCGCGACGCGCTCGTCGCCGGCATTCATTTCGACATCTTCCACCGGTACGCGCGGCGCATCTCGATGGCGAACATCGCACAGACGGTGAACGTCTTGCAGGCGATGATCCTCACCGACGGCGAGAAGCTCGTTCTCACGCCGACCTACCACGTGTTCGAGATGAACAAGGGGCACCAGGACGCCCGTGCGCTCGCCGCCCACGTGCTCGACGCGCCCGCGACGACGGCGCGCGGGGGAGAGCTGCCGCTGGTGTCGATGTCGGCCTCGACGAAGGAGGGGGCGGCGCTCATCTCGCTCACCCACCTCTCGGTGGACGACGAGTGCGAGGTGCGCATCGACCTCCGCGGACGTGGCGCCCGCGTCGTGCGTGCCCGGGTGCTGGGAGCAGAGAGCGCGACGACGTACAACGACGCCGACGTGCCCGCTCGTGTCGAGCCGCGGCCCCTCGCGACCGCCCTCGACGGTGGCGAGCTCGTCGTGACGCTGCCGCCGCACTCCTTCGCGACCATCGAGCTGGCGCTGGACTGACCGCGGACGGGGCCGACGGGGCGTCACCGTAGGCTGGGAGACATGCCCGAACCCGCGCCCCGCGGCATCCTGCTCGTCGACAAGCCGGGCGGGATGACCAGTCATGACGTCGTCGCCCGAGCCCGTCGAGCCCTCGGCACCCGCAAGATCGGCCACGCCGGCACTCTGGATCCGATGGCGACGGGGCTGCTCGTCCTCGGTGTGGGGCCGGCGACCCGCCTGTTGACCTACATCGTGGGGCTCGACAAGACCTACGAGGCGACGATCCGCCTCGGCGTCTCGACCGATTCCGACGACGCCGACGGCACCGTGACGGAGCACGCGACGAACCAAGCCCTCGCCGCGGTCGACCGCGCCGGCATCGATCGCGGCATCGCGGCGCTCACCGGCGAGATCGACCAGGTACCGAGCCGGGTGTCGGCGATCAAGGTCGGCGGGAAGCGGGCGTACGACCTCGCTCGCGCGGGCGAAGAAGTCGAGCTGAAGGCGCGTCGCGTCACCGTCTCTCGCTTCGATGTGCGCGACGTCCGCGACGTCGTCCTGAACGATGTCGCGGGCGGATCCCGCGCGATCGACGTCGACGTCATCGTCGACTGCACGAGCGGTACCTACATCCGCGCCTTGGCCCGCGACCTGGGAGCAGATCTCGGCGTCGGCGGGCATCTGACGGCGCTCCGGCGCACCCGCATCGGACCTTTCGAGGTGTCGGATGCCGAGGCCGAGATCGCCCCGGACGCGACGCTGCTGCGCGACGCGGATGTCGCGGCCGCGGTGCTCGGCGCCTTCGAGGTGACCGCCGACGAGGCGCGCGACCTGCGCCACGGCAAGCGTCTCGTCGGAGCGGCGGCGCGCCTGTCGGCGCCGCACCCGGCGGCGATCGACCCCGATGGGCGACTGGTGGGGATCGTCGAGCGTCGCGGCGACGACGTCAAGAGCCTGATGAACATGGCGGAGGACGCATGATCACGGTCTTCACCATCGTTCAGGTGGCGGTGGCGGTCGCCGCCGGTCTGCTCTGTACCGTCCTCGGCCTCGCGAACCGCCGCCCGAGCGACCTCTCGGTCGGGTCGCTCGCCCTCGTCGAGGTGCTTCTCATCACCCAGGTCGTCGTCGCGATCATCGCCCCGCTCGCAGGCAACGCCCCTTCGGGCAGTCTCCTGGAGTTCTGGGTGTATCTCGTCTCGGCCGTCCTGCTGCCGCCTGCCGCTGTGTTCTGGGCGCTCATCGAACGCAGTCGCTGGAGCACCGTCATCCTCGGCGTCGCCGCCCTGTCGGTCGCGATCATGGTGTGGCGGATGCAGGTGATCTGGACGGTTCAGGTCGTCTGAAGCCATCCGCGCGACGCCTATCATTGGTGGGGTCATGGATCATCCCCGCCCTCGAATGACCGGCATCGGCCGCGTCCTCGTGGTCGTGTACGCCGTGATGGCGCTCGCCGCGACGGGACGCTCGTTCGTCCAGATCGTCGAGGACTTCTCCAACGCACCGCTCGCGTACTCACTGTCGGCGGCCGCGGCGCTGGTGTACGTGCTGGCGACCGTCGCGCTGGTGAAGTCGGGCTCGCGCACCTGGTACGCGATCGCGTGGGTCGCGATCTGCTTCGAGCTGGCCGGGGTGCTCGTCGTCGGCACGCTCAGCCTCGTGCTGCCCGACCTGTTCTCGCACGACGCCACCGTCTGGTCGGGCTACGGTTTCGGCTACTTCTGGGTTCCGCTCGCCCTGCCCTTCGTGGGGATCTGGTGGCTCGTGTCGCACCGCAACGGTGCCGGGGAGAGCAGCGAGCGCCCGGCCGTCCTGGAGGGATCGTCATGGTGACCGTGTACCGAGACCCCGCGGAGGTCCCCGCGGACTTCGGCCCGAGCGTCGTGGCCATCGGCAAGTTCGACGGCGTGCACTCCGGGCACCGCGCGGTCATCGACCGGGCCCGGGTGGATGCCGCCGCCCGCGGCGCGCGTGTCGTGGCGGTCACCTTCGACCGCAACCCGCTGAGCCTGCTGCGTCCGGAGCTCTGCCCCGAGCCGCTCGTCGCTCTGGATCAGAAGATCGGGCTCCTCGCGGCGGCCGGGGTGGATGCCGTCCTCGTGCTGCGGTTCGACGCCGAGCTCGCAGCGCTCTCGGCGCGTGACTTCGTCGAGAGCATCCTCGTTCGCGCGCTCGGTGCCGTCGGCGTCCTCGTCGGCGACGACTTCCGCTTCGGTCGAGGCGGCGAGGGCGATCCCGAGATGCTGGCCGCACTCGGGCGCGAGCACGGTTTCGATGTCGACGTCGTCACGGACGTCCGTGCCCGTGATGCCGGCCGGCGCGTCTCGTCGACGTGGGTGCGCGATCTGCTCGCGGCCGGCGATGTCGCCGGTGCCGCCCGCCTGCTCGGCCGCCCTCACGCGGTCGAGGCCGAGGTCGTCCACGGACTCAAGCGCGGCCGGGAACTCGGGTATCCGACCGCGAACCTCGCCACCGACGCCGCGGGCTTCATCCCGGCCGACGGTGTGTACGCCGGCTGGCTCGTCGACCTCGGGATGCCGGGTGCCGACGGCGCGATGCCGGCAAGTGTCATCCGGTATCCGGCGGCGATCTCGGTGGGCACCAATCCCACGTTCGACGACGTGCCGCAGCGACAGGTCGAGGCG
This sequence comes from Microbacterium sp. M4A5_1d, assembly GCF_053345465.1. Taxonomy (NCBI): domain Bacteria; kingdom Bacillati; phylum Actinomycetota; class Actinomycetes; order Micrococcales; family Microbacteriaceae; genus Microbacterium; species Microbacterium sp. M4A5_1d. The sequence goes on along the minus strand of NZ_JBKFAD010000003.1, from coordinate 318,246 downwards.
TACGTGCTCGACGAGACGGATCTCGACCTCTACGGTCACCGCGTCGAGGTCCGCTTCACGGCCCGCATCCGCGGGATGGTCGCGTTCGCGGGTATCCCGGCGCTCATCGAGCAGATGGACGACGATGTCGTCCGCGTGCGCGAGGCCCTCGCCTGAGGCCAGCGCCTCGCGCGCCCGTGCGGGCCGCAGCCCGCGGGATCAGTACGACGACTCGTCGACCGCGCCGGTGGCAGCGCCGCCGGCCTCGAGTCGGCGCGCTTCGCCGAGGATGGTCGCGCTGCCGCTCGTGCCGAGGCGCGTGGCGCCTGCGTCGAGCATCGCGACGGCGTCGGCGAAGCTGCGCACGCCGCCGGAGGCCTTGACCTGCACGGCCTCGCCGACGTTCTCGCGCATGAGGCGGACGTGGGGAACTGTCGCCCCGCCGCCGGCGAAGCCGGTCGAGGTCTTGACGAAGTCGGCGCCGCCGGCCTCGGTCAGGCGGCTGCCGCGGGCGATCTGCTCGTCGTCGAGCAGGCTCGTCTCGAGGATGACCTTGACGATCTTGCCTTCGGCGGCCTCGACCACGGCGCGGATGTCGTCGACCACGACGTCGTCGAAGCCCGAGCGCAGTGCGGCGATGTTGACGACCATGTCGAACTCCGAGGCGCCGTCCGCGGCGGCCTGACGGACCTCGGCGACCTTCGACGCCGTGGACGTCGTGCCGTGGGGGAAGCCGATGACCGTACCGACGGCGACACCGGTGCCCGCGAGACGCGCGACAGCGTGCGGGATGTCGGAGGGGCGTACGCACACCGAGAAGACTCGCCACTCGGCGGCGATGTCGAGCTCGGCGTCGACCTGGTCGCGGGTCAGCTCGGGCTTGAGGATGGCGTGGTCGAGGGTCGCGGCGAGCTCGCGCTCGGAGATCGTGGACATGCTTTCAGCGTACGCCGTCCGGATCTCGAGGCATCGACGGGAATACCCCTGGGGGGTATCCTGTTGTCGTCGCTGAACCACGAAGGAGCATCATGACGACTCAGACCTACACCGTCGAAGGCATGACCTGCGGGCACTGCGCCGCAGCGGTGACCCGCGAGCTCGGGCTCGTCCCGGGCGTCTCCGACGTCGCCGTCGACGTCGACGCCGGCACCGTCGCGGTCACGGCTGTGCAGCCGCCCGACGACGACGTCGTCTCGGCCGCTGTGGCCGAGGCGGGCTACACGGTCACCGGACGCCGCTGATGAGCGCGGACACCGCCGGGCGGGAGAGCAGCCATGCCGTCCTCGACATCGAGGGGATGACGTGCGCGAGCTGTGTCGCCCGGGTCGAGAAGCGGCTGCAGCGCCTGGACGGTGTCCACGCGACGGTGAACCTCGCGACCGAGTCGGCGCGCGTCGAGCATCCCGCCGCCGTCTCGGTCGACGACCTGGTCGAGGCCGTCGGCCAGGCGGGGTATACCGCTCGAGTGCGCTCCTCTCCGGCGCAGCATCCGGCGGAGCATCATGACGCTCCGGGCCACCAGCACGACGTCGAGGACATGCCGGGCCAGACCACTCTGCGCACCCGGCTGATCTGGGGCATCGTGCTCGCCGCGCCCGTCGTGGCGCTCGGCATGGTGCCGGCGTGGCAGTTCCCCGGCTGGCAGTGGGTGTCGCTCGTCCTGACCGCGCCGGTCGTGTTCTGGGCGGGTTGGCCGTTCCACCGCGCCACCTTCGCGAACGCGCGCCACGGCGCGCTGACGATGGACACGCTCGTCACATTGGGCACCTTCGCGGCCTTCGCCTGGAGCCTGTGGGCGGTGCTGTTCGGCTCCGCCGGGCGCATCGGCATCCGTCACGATGTCGTCCTCTTCGGCCCCGTGCACGACCCGACATCGCTCGTCTACTTCGAGGTCGCCGCAGCGGTGACCGTGCTCATCCTGCTCGGTCGCTACATCGAGCAGCGCTCGCGGCGACGTGCGGGCGCCGCGCTGCGCGCCCTGCTCGAGCTCGGGGCGGCGGATGTCGAGCTGCCGGACGGGCGTCGCGTCGGCATCGACGCGCTGCATGCGGGCGACGAGTTCATCGTGCGGCCCGGTGAGAAGGTGGCCACCGACGGCATCGTCGTCGACGGCGCGGCGGCGGTGGACGAGAGCATGCTGACGGGCGAGTCGGTGCCCGTCGACGTCGGCCCCGGTTCCGAGGTCACCGGCGGCACGATCGCCTCCGGCGGACGGTTGCGGGTACGCGCCACCTCGGTCGGCGACGAAACCCGCCTCGCGCATCTGGCGCGGCTGGTCGACGAGGCCCAGTCGGGCAAGAGCCGCGTGCAGCGTCTCGCCGACCGCGTCTCGGCGGTGTTCGTCCCCGTCGTCATCGTCGTGGCAGTGCTGACCCTTCTCGGCTGGGTCATCGCCGGCGCACCGGTCGCCGCGGGCTTCACCGCCGCCGTCGCGGTCCTGATCATCGCCTGCCCGTGCGCACTCGGGCTCGCGACGCCCATCGCCGTCCTCGTCGGCACCGGCCGAGGCGCCGAGCTCGGCATCCTCATCACCGGTCCCGAAGCCCTCGAGGCCGCCGAGCGCATCGACGTCGTGCTCATGGACAAGACCGGCACCCTCACCGAGGGGCGGATGTCCGTCGCCTCGGTCGTCACCGCGGCCGGAGCCGATCGCGACGACGCGTTGCGGGCGGCCGGCGCCGTCGAATCCGCCTCGGAGCACCCGATCGCGCGCGCGATCGTCGCAGCCGCTGGCACCGTGCCGCCGGTGACGGAGTTCACGGGCGTCGCCGGAGGCGGCGTCAGCGGCGTAGTCGAGGGGCGCGAGGTCACCGCGGGGAGCGTCGCCTTCGTCACCCAGCGACTGGGCGAGCTGAGCTCCGAGCTCGATGAAGCCGCGCGCGACGCCGCGGCATCCGGTGCTTCCGTCGTCGCCGTCGGCTGGGACGGGGCGGTCCGTGCGGTCATCGCGGTCTCGGACCGGGTCCGCGACGACGCCCGCGAAGCCGTGGCGCGGCTGCACCGCACCGGGGCCTCGGTGGTCCTGGTCACCGGCGACAACGCCGGCGCCGCGGGGGCGGTCGCCCGCGAGCTGGGCATCGACGACGTGGTCGCCGACGTGCGTCCCGAGGGCAAGCTCGAGGAGGTACGGCGCCGCCAGGCCGCGGGGAAGCGCGTCGCGATGGTCGGCGACGGCGTCAACGACGCGGCCGCCCTCGCCGCTGCCGACCTCGGCATCGCGATGGGCGGTGGCACGGATGCCGCCAAGCACGCCAGCGACATCACGCTCACCGCTGGCAGCCCCCGGGCCGTGGCCGAGGCGATCGAACTCAGCCGCCGTACCCTCGGCATCATTCGCGGCAACCTGTTCTGGGCCTTCGCCTACAACGTCGCCGCCGTGCCGCTCGCGGTGGCCGGTCTGCTCAACCCGATGGTCGCCGCGGCCGCCATGGCGTTCTCGAGCGTCTTCGTCGTGCTCAACAGCCTGCGACTGCGATCGGCGTTGCGGCCCGCGCGCCGGAGCGCGTAGCCGACCCGGCTCGTTAGGATCAGTTCATGGCCGTCAGACACCGCACAGCTCTCCGCTTCATCCCGGTCGTCACGGCGGTCGCGCTGCTGGCTACGGCATGCGCGACTCCCGCCGGCGGAGCTGCTACACCCGCGCCGTCCGAGTCGGCCGCGACGCCGTCGCTCGCGCCCACTCCGTCGGAGACGCCAAGCCCTGTCGAGACGCGGTCGACAACCGACGAGATCAATCTACCGTCGTCATGCGACGAGCTCTTCACGGGCGATCTGCGCGCCACGCTCGACGCTGAGATCGCCCCGCTGAACGACCCTGGCGTGACGATGTACTCGACCGAGAACGCCGAGGCCCTGACGGTGCTCGAATCGGGGGTGCCGAGCTTGCGTTGCACGTGGGGAAAGCCCTCCGACCGAGGCATCGCGACCACCGTGGCACTCGTCTCGCCCGCCCAGTCCGAACTCATCGCTGACGCGTTGTCCACCGCGGGCTTCGGCTCAGAGGAAGCTTCGGGAGGCGTTTACTTCCGGACATCGCAGCAGATGCTCTCGATGGACGAAGAAGTCGTCGACTTGGGTGAGACTCACTTCCTTCGCGGGAACGCCTGGGTGTCGACGCGGTGGGTCAACTACAGCCCCGATTCCTACACCCCCGGCATCGTCGCTCAGCTCTGGCGCTGAGTAACGCCCCGCATCGCGGGGCGCGCCGGTCATGGCATAGAATGGTGAGCGGGGACATCGTCGGGTTCGACGCCGCAGCTCGCTGAAGCGAGTGCCCGTGGCCGACCGACGCGAACGCCCTTCGCTCGCATGACGCTCCGGTGTCCGTTCGAGCGGCACCTCGTACGTTTCCGTCACGACGGAACTCCGGCACTCAGGCTCAGGAGGAGCATGCCGACCATGGCCACCGCCGCAGCGACCGCCAACCGCCGACGGAGATCTTCGTCCGCCCGACGCGATGATGACGCGCCGCTGATCCCGATCTTGGCGCGCAAGGTGCGCGAGGTCGAGGCCAAGGCCCAGCGCGGAAAGCTCGGACCCACGAACCGCGTCAAGTTCCAGGTCATCGCCTTCTTGGTGCGCGAAGAGCGCGCGCGGGTGAAGGCCGACGAGAACGTCTCCACCGCCGCCCGGGCGGAGCTGCTCAAGCGGCTCGACGGCGTCGCCACGATCCTCGCGAAGACGGCCGCGCGCGACACGTCTCTCATCCAGCTGCTCGAGGTCGACCAGGCGACGTCGCCGGTGGCGAAGCGGATGCGGCGCGACTGGCTTCTCGAGTCGGGTGCCGAGCTGCCGGAGGACGAGCTCATCATCACCGATGCCGCTCCGGTTCAGGCGCCCGTCGTGCCCGCGGCTCTCGCCGACCGGCAGGTCACACCGCCGCAGGTGATCGCACGACGCGAGGCGAACCCCTTCCTCGCGCCCGACCTCGAGCTGCACGCGCCGCACGACACCCCGCGTCGGAGACTCGACGGCTGGGAGTTGATGGGGCCGCTCTACAAGGCGTTCGAGTCCGGCGCCGGCGGGGCGGCTGCCTCGATGGACCTGCCTCCCGTGCCGGAGTTCGACCGCCTGTCGCCCAAGGGTCTCGAGATCATGCCGCACCAGTCGCGGTTCCTCGAGTCGGTGCGAGCCGGTCACCGCTCGTTCCTGCTTGCCGACGAGCCGGGTCTCGGAAAGACGGCGCAGTCGGTGCTCGCAGCATCCGTCGCCGGCGCCTATCCGCTGCTGGCCGTCGTGCCGAACGTGGTCAAGATGAACTGGGCGCGCGAGGTCGAGCGCTGGACGCCGCAGCGACGCGCGACCGTGATCTCGGGCGACGGCGATCAGATCGACGCGTTCGCCGACGTCTTCATCGTCAATTACGAGGTGCTCGACCGCCACCTCTCGTGGCTCGGTTCGATCGGCCTGCGCGGCATGGTCGTCGACGAGGCGCACTTCATCAAGAACCTCAGCTCGCAGCGTTCGCAGAACGTGCTCGCCCTCGCGGGCCGCATTCGCGAGCAGGTGCGCGACCCGCTCATGCTGGCCCTCACCGGAACCCCGCTGATCAACGACGTCGAGGACTTCGACGCGATCTGGCGGTTCCTGGGGTGGACCAACGGCGAGAAGCCCGGCCCCGTGCTCATGGAGCGTCTGGACGAGACCGGCCTCACGCCGGCCGACAAGGCGTTCTATCCCGCTGCCCGCGACGCCGTCATCTCGATGGGCATCGTGCGCCGCAAGAAGAAGGACGTCGCCGCCGACCTTCCCGACAAGCTCATCGCCGACCTGCCCGTGCAGCTCGACGACGAGTACGGCCGGTCGATCCGCCAGGCCGAGCACGAGCTCGGCGAGCGTCTCGCCGCGCGGTACCGCCGGATCATCGAGGCGCGCGGCGACCGTGTGCTCATCGGCGAGGCCGACTCCGACATCGTGCGCCTCGTCGCGACGCAGGAGCTCGAGGAGTCGAAGGCCACGGGCACCGGCGCCGAGAACGTCTTCACGATGGTCCGCCGCATCGGCCAGGCCAAGGCCGTGCTCGCCGCCGACTACGCGGCCCAGCTGCAGCGCTCCGTCGGCAAGGTCGTGTTCTTCGCCAAGCACATCGACGTCATGGATGCCGCTGAGGCCCACTTCGCGGCCGCCGGGCTGCGGACCGTGTCGCTGCGCGGCGATCAGAGCGCGACGGCACGCCAGGACGCGATCGACGCGTTCAACAACGATCCCGATGTCGCCATCGCGGTGTGCTCGCTGACGGCTGCCGGCGTCGGCGTGAACATGCAGGCAGCCTCGAACGTCGTCCTCGCCGAGCTGTCGTGGACGGCGGCCGAGCAGACGCAGGCGATCGACCGGGTGCACCGCATCGGTCAGGAGGAGCCCGTCACCGCGTGGCGGATCATCGCCGCTCACACGATCGACACGAAGATCGCCGAGCTCATCGACTCGAAGCAGGGTCTCGCGGCTCGGGCGCTCGATGGTGAGGCCGTCGACCCGACCTCGAGCGACTCGGTGCAGCTGTCGGCTCTCATGCACCTGCTGCGTCAGGCGCTCGGCGCGGACTGAGCCGTCCTCTCCGCTGTTCGTCGGTGGTCGGAGGGCGCGCCTGGTCGCATCCGCACGGGCCTCGCGAGTTCTCCCGGCGGGCTCGCCTGGCAGCACCCGCGCCGCGACGATAGTCTCGACCTGAGGCAGCGTCGCCACACTCCACCCTGAGCAACAACGAAGGATCTCCCCATGAAGATCGGCATCCTCACCAGCGGCGGCGACTGCCCCGGACTCAACGCTGTCATCCGAGGCGTCGTGCTCAAGGGCACCACCTCGTACAACATCGAGTTCGTCGGCATCCGCGACGGCTGGCGCGGCGTCGTCGACGGCGACTTCTTCCCCCTCACGCGCCACGAGGTGAAGGGCCTGTCGAAGGTCGGCGGAACCATTCTGGGTACGAGCCGCACCAACCCGTACGAAGGCCCCCGTGGCGGCGCCGAGAACATCGCGGCGACCCTCGACAAGCACCGCATCGACGGCATCATCGCCATCGGCGGCGAAGGCACGCTCGCTGCGGCCAACCGTCTCGCCAACGACGGCATCAACGTCCTCGGTGTGCCGAAGACGATCGACAACGACCTGAAGGCGACCGACTACTCGTTCGGCTTCGACACCGCCGTCAACATCGCGACCGACGCGATGGACCGCCTGCGCACGACCGGTGACTCGCACCAGCGCTGCATGGTGGCCGAGGTCATGGGCCGTCACGTCGGCTGGATCGCCCTGCACGCCGGCATCGCCGCCGGCGCCCACGTCATCTGCATCCCGGAGGTGCCGATGTCGATCGAGGAGATCACGGCGCAGGTGACCAAGGCGTTCGACCGTGGCCGCGCCCCGCTCGTCGTCGTGTCGGAGGGCTTCAAGCTGAAGGGTCAGGACGAGGCCTACAGCGACAAGGGCCTCGACGCGTTCAACCGTCCCCGTCTCGGTGGCATCAGCGAGGTGCTCGCTCCCGAGATCGAGCGCCTGACCGGCATCGAGACGCGCGCCACCGTGCTCGGTCACATCCAGCGCGGCGGCTCGCCGTCCGCGTTCGACCGTGTGCTGGCCACGCGCCTCGGGCTCGCGGCGGCCGACGCGCTCGTCGACGGTGCCTGGGGTCAGATGGTCTCGCTCAAGGGCACCGACATCGTCCGCGTCTCGTTCGACGAGGCCCTCGGCGAGCTGAACACCGTTCCGCTGTACCGCTACGAGGAGGCCGCCGCGCTGTTCGGCTGATCTCCGCGTCGCTTCGTCTCGGCCGCGTCCGCGGCAGGTTCCCCGCCTGCTCGTGACGCGGCCGTTTCGCTTCTCTCGGTTTCAGCGCACCCGCGCGCGCGCACGGATGACCGACCCCAGCGACGCGCGGAGCGGCTGGCCGAGGTAGATGCCGAGCGACGCGCCCACCGCCAGGGCGATGCCGACGGTCGCGGCTGCCGCGAGGGTGCTGAATCCGGTGAGCAGGGTCGCCGGGCTGTCACCCGACTCGACCACGCCGAGGAGCCCGCGGAACACCGCGGCACCGGGGACCATGGGCAGGATCGCCGCCGTCGTGATCGCGACAGACGGAACGTGCAGACGATAAGCGGCGAGAATGCCGACGAGGCTCCCGACGAACGCGCCGACGCCGCTCGCCGCCGCCGTCTCGAAGCCGAGCGAGGCCGCGGCCACGTATCCGAGCCACGCGACGATGCTGAGCGCGACGCTGACGACGATGATGCGGAGCCCGGCCCCGTTGATGACGGCGACGGCGAGGGCGATCAGACCTGCGCCGAGGAACTGCAGCGGCACGGGTCCGAGCGGCAGCGCCTCCGTCGGGGCCTCCAGGCCCAGCCCGATGACTCGCGCGGTCTCGATGCCGGCGAGGATGCCGAGCACGACGCCGAGAGTCTGCGTCACCAGCTCGAGGATGCGGCCCATCGCCGTCAGCGCGAAACCGTCGATGGCGTCCTGAGCCGCCCCGACCACGGTGAGGCCCGCCAGCATCAGCACGATGCCCGAGGCGACGATGACGGAGGGGCGCATGGTCATCGCGGCCTCCCACCCCGTCGCTCGAAGAAGCGGGGAGGCCGCGGCGACGATCGTGAGCACGAACGCCCCGGCGATCTGACTGAAGAAGAACGGCACGCGCGCCCGGCCCAGGAGGAACTGGGTCACCGCCGCCGACCCCGCGGCGAGGAACGACAGCACGATGACGAGCCAGTTCGCCCCGAACATCACCGCGACCCCGACCGCCAGCAGCGCCTGCGCGGCGACGGCGACGGGCTGCTGATACCGGAACGGTGTGCGACGGATGCCGCGGAAGCGCAGGGCCGCGGCATCCAGGGGGAGTCCCGACCGGATCTCGGCCACGAGCGCCTGCAACCGCTGCAGCCGTGCATGGTCGGGCGCGGCGCCGCGGACCACGCGCATGAGCGTGATCGGTCGGTCCTCGCCGCTGCGATGGTGCGCGACGGTGATCGAGTTGTACGTCACGTCGACGTGCACCGGGTCGAGGCCGTAGACCCCCGAGACCCGCACGATCGTGAGGGTCACTTCGCTGGCCGGCGAGCCCGCCACGAGCATCGTCTCGCCGAGTCGGATCGCCAGGTCGAGCACCCGCACCGCGAACGCGTCGTCGATCACCGGGAGCATCTCCGTCGCCGGGCCGCCGGCCGGATCGGAGGTGTGGACGAGCGCATTCAGCGCCGTGAAGAGCGAGCGGCGTCCCATGGGTTCCAGCCTAGGTCCGTGCGCCCGGGGCCTCGCCCGCGGGCGGGTCGTCACATGGCGCTGCGCGCATGGGACGCTCCGTAAGATGGTCCGGTGGGCGCGGCATCCGGGCGCCCGTAGCAATCGCGCCGGCACCGGCATCCGGGAGTCCCACATGGCATTGATCGTGCAGAAGTACGGCGGGTCGTCCGTCGCCGACGCGGAGAGCATCAAGCGGGTCGCGAAGCGCATCGTCGACACCCGCCGCGCCGGTCACGACGTCGTCGTCGCGGTGAGCGCGATGGGCGACACCACCGATGAGCTGCTCGATCTCGCGAACGAGGTCGCACCGATCCCGGCTCCCCGCGAGCTCGACATGCTCCTGAGCTCGGGCGAGCGCATTTCGATGGCGCTCCTGGCGATGGCCATCCACTCGATGGGCTTCGAGGCACGGTCGTTCACCGGCAGCCAGGCGGGCATGATCACGGATGCCACGCACGGTGCCGCGCGCATCGTCGACGTCACGCCCGTGCGGCTGCGCGAGGCCCTCGACGAGGGAGCGATCGTCATCGTCGCGGGGTTCCAGGGGTTCAACCGCGACACCCGCGACATCACGACGCTCGGCCGTGGCGGATCCGACACCACGGCCGTCGCGCTCGCCGCAGCGCTCTCGGCCGACGTCTGCGAGATCTACAGCGACGTCGACGGCATCTACACCGCCGACCCGCGCGTTGTGCCTAAGGCTCGCAAGCTCGGCGTCGTCTCGGCGGAGGAGATGCTCGAGCTCGCCGCGAACGGCGCCAAGGTCCTCTACATCCGTGCGGTGGAGTACGCCCGCCGTCACGGCGTCATGATCAACGCCCGGTCGACGTTCAGCTCGGGGTCCGGCACGTTCGTGCTCGGTCCCGGGATGACGCTGCCCGAAGGCCGAAAGGAAGAAGAGATGGAAGAGCCGATCGTCGCGGGCGTCGCCACCGACCTCAGCCAGGCCAAGATCACCGTCATCGGCGTGCCCGACGTCCCGGGCAAGGCTGCCGAGATCTTCAAGATCGTGGCGAAGTCGGGCGCGAACGTCGACATGATCGTCCAGAACGTCTCGGCGGCCACGACGGGTCGCACCGACATCTCGTTCACGCTGCCCAAGACGGATGCGACCGTCGCGCTCCGCGCCCTCGCGGGCGAGCAGAGCGAGGTCGGCTTCGAGAGCCTCGTGCACGACGATCAGATCGGAAAGCTCTCCGTCGTCGGTGCCGGGATGCGCACGCACTCGGGCGTCTCCGCGACGCTGTTCGAAGCGCTGTCGAACGCCGGGGTGAACCTCGAGATGATCTCGACCTCGGAGATCCGCATCTCCGTCGTCGTCCGCGGCGACGAGCTCGCCGAGGCGGCTCGCGTCGTGCACACGGCGTACGGGCTCGACGGCGACACCGAAGCGGTCGTCTACGCCGGCACCGGGCGCTGACGCCCCGCCGGCCGTCGACGCCCCGCCGACGCCGGGCAGGCGCGGCACCTGCGACAATCGAAAGCCGTCCCCGACCCGTCACCGAGGAGCCCCGCGTGCTGTACATCTCGACCCGAGGCGGCGCTGAGCCGCTGCCGTACTGCGATGCTCTCCTCGAGGGGCTCGCGACCGATGGCGGTCTCGCCGTGCCGCAAGAGATGCCCTCGGTCTCGCCCGAGACCCTGGAGCGCTGGCGGGCTCTGACCTACCCGCAGCTGGCCACCGAGGTCCTGGCGCTCTTCGCCACCGACATCGAGCGCGACGACCTCGCCCGCATGACCGAGGCCGCATACGCTCCCTTCCCCGATGCTGTCGTGCCGCTGCGGCGGATCGGTGGCGGGATCACGCTGGTCGGGCTCTCCGAGGGCCCCACGCTGGCCTTCAAGGATCTCGCGATGCAGTTCCTCGGTCAGGTCGTCGAGCACGCTCTCGCGCGCACGGGGTCCGTGCTCAACGTTCTCGGTGCGACCTCGGGCGACACCGGATCGGCCGCTGAGTACGCGCTGCGCGGCAAGGAGCGCATCGCCGTGTTCATGCTGTCGCCGCAGGGCCGCATGAGCCCGTTCCAGCGGGCGCAGATGTTCTCGCTCGACGAGCCGAACATCCACAACATAGCCATCGAGGGCGTTTTCGACGACTGCCAGAACCTGGTCAAGGAGCTCGCGGGCGACCTCGAGGTCAAGCGGTCGCTGCACCTCGGCGCGGTCAACTCGATCAACCTCGCCCGCATCACGGCGCAGGTCGTCTATTACTTCTGGGCCTGGCTGCGCGCGACGGACGCCGACGGCCACGCCGAGGTCTCGATCACGGTGCCGTCCGGCAACTTCGGCAACATCCTCTCGGGGTTCTACGCGCGCGAGATGGGTCTGCCGATCCGCCGGCTCGTGCTGGCGGCGAACGAGAACAACGTGCTCGACGAGTTCTTCCGCACCGGCATCTACCGTCCGCGCTCCGCCGCGCAGACGTTGCAGACCTCGAGCCCGTCGATGGACATCTCCAAGGCCTCGAACCTCGAGCGCTTCATCTTCGAACTCGTCGGGCGAGACCCCGAGCGCGTCGTCGCGGCGTGGAAGGATCTCGAGTCGCAGGGTTTCGCGGACTTCTCCGCCGACCTCGCTCGCTTCACCGCCGAGTTCGGCATCGTCAGCGGAACGTCCACGCACGCCGACCGCCTCGCCACCATCCGCGCGGTCCACGAGGAAGCGGGCGAGATCATCGACCCGCACACCGCCGACGGAGTCACCGTTGCTCGCCAGTACATCGAGCCCGGCGAGGCCATGCTCGTCCTCGAGACCGCCAAGCCCGAGAAGTTCGCGGAGACCATCCGTGAAGCCATCGAGATCGACATGACGTACTCCGATGAGCTGCAGGCGATGCTCGATGCGCCGCAGCACGTCGTCGACCTGCCCGACGACGCCGCCGCACTCACTGCCTTCATCCGCGAGCGCGCTCTGAGCTGATCCCGCCCGTCCGCAGTCGGCCCCGCCGAGGCGTGCCGGTGGCGATACAGCTGCAGGACCGGTGGTGCTGGTGTCGCCTCCGCGTGACTCTGAGTGCGCGTGGGCACCAAACATCCGACGGATGTATCGCGCCCGGCCAGGGGCTGAGCGTCAGCTCGCGGCGCGTAGCGCGACGATCGCGTCCCAGATTGCGCGCGCGACGGCGTCCTTCGGGCCGGAGGCTTCGGCGACGACCGCGCCGCCGTCTCCGATGACGGCGACGGCGTTCTCGCCCGCACCGAAACCGGCGTCCCACCCGACCTCGTTCACGACGAGGAGGTCGACGCCCTTGCGGTCGCGTTTGCGTCGCGCGCGCTCCAGCAGGTCGTCGTCCCGGGTCTCGGCGGCGAACCCGACAACGGTCTGACCGTCGCGGCGAGCGGCGGCGAGCCCTGCGAGGATGTCGTCGTTCGGCACCAGCTCGATCGTCTCGAGCGGACCGTCCTCCTTCCGCAGCTTGTGCTCCGACACTCGAGCGGCGCGATAGTCGGCGACGGCTGCGACCATGATGACGATCTCTGCCGCGGCGGCGGCATCCGACATCGCCCCGCCGAGCTCAGCCGCGGTCTCGACATGCTGGACCGTGATGCGCGGGTGCGCGATGGCGGCGTCGAGAACGCCGGCGTCGACGGATGCCGCGACGAGCGTCACCGTGGCGCCGCGCCGCGCCGCCTCGACGGCGATCTCCGCGCCCTGACGACCGCTCGACCGGTTGCCGAGGAAGCGCACGGGGTCGAGCGGTTCGCGGGTGCCCCCGGTCGAGACCGCGACGTGCAGGCCGTCGAGGTCGGTCGGCGCGGGGGACACCAGCGCGAGAGCCGCCGCGACGATGTCCTCTGGCTCCGACATGCGGCCCGGGCCGCTGTCGCCGCCGGTCAGCGGGCCGTCCGCGGGCCCGACGAGCAGCACGCCGCGCTCGCGGAGCGTGGCGACGTTGGCGGCGGTCGCCGGGTGCCGCCACATCTCGGTGTGCATCGCAGGGGCGACCACGACGGGTGCCGTGGTGGCGAGGAGCGTCGTGCCCAGCAGGTCGGATGCCAGACCCGCGGCCATCGACGCGATCATGTTGGCCGTCGCGGGCGCGACGATCACGAGGTCGGCGCTCTGCCCCAGGGCGACGTGCCGCACACGCGCGACGTCGTCGTGGACGGACGTCGTGACGGGGTTGCGGCTGATCGCCTCCCATGTCGTCAGGCCGATGAAGCGCAGCGAGTCCTCGGTGGGGATGACGTGGACGTCGTGCCCCTGCTGGACGAGCAGCCGTACGAGCTGGACGCTCTTGTAGGCGGCGATGCCACCGGTGACCCCGACTACGATGAACATGCCCCCGATCCTCCCACGGCCCCGGGCGGGGTGCGCGGATCGACCACCGGCCGCCGAGAGCGAGTGATCCCATGTGCACCGTCGTCATCCAGGTGCCCGCCGATCCGAGCCGGCCGGTTCGGCTGCTGGCCGTCCGCGACGAGGATCCGTCGCGTGCGTGGGACCCGATCGGTCCCTGGTGGCCCGACACGTACGCCGATGTCGTCGGCGTGCGCGACCGTCGCGCCGGCGGGGCCTGGCTCGCCGCCGACCCGGCCGCTCGCCGGCTGGCCGTCATCCTGAATCGAGCCGACGTGCTCCCGGATGGCGCGCCGGCGCTGTCGCGCGGCGGCATCGTCCTGGATGCGGTCGCGGGCTCGCCGCCGACGGGTGCCCCGCCCACGCACGGCTTCAATCTCGTCGACGTCTCGCCCGGTGGGGTCCGCGTCTCGATGTGGGATGCCGCGACCCTGCGGACGGTCGACCTCGGTCCCGGCACCCACATGATCGCCCACGACGACGTCGACGATCCGCGCACCGCCCGGATCCGTCGCTGGCTCGGCGAGTTCGCGGCGGCCGCGCCGGAGCTCGATCGCGCGGACGGCCTGCAGCCCTGGCTCGACGTGCTCCAGGACACCGCGGCCACCCCGGCCACCGACGACGCCGCGATCATCCGCGACAACCGTCCGTACGGCGTGCCGACCTTGTCGCTGCTCGTCTGCACCGCTTCCGTCGGCACTGGCGGGGTCGACCTCGCTTACGGCGCCCTCGACGTGCCGGGGGAGTGGAACCGCCCCGAGATGGCGTGAATCGCGCGGTCATCGGCTGTCACGTGCGTCGGACCCGCCCCGGTGCGCCGATAGAATCGCCGAAACCCGATCACGCTTCACGCAAGGAACCGCTATGACCCGCATCTCCGATTCCGGACTCTCCGTCGCCGTCGTCGGCGCCACTGGCCAGGTCGGAAAGGTGATGCGCGAGATTCTCGTCGAGCGGAACTTCCCGATCCGCGAACTGCGCTTGTTCGCCACCGCGCGCTCGGCGGGCACCTCGATCGAGTTCGCCGGGCACGACGTGATCGTCGAGGAGATCGCCACCGCAGACCCCGCCGGCATCGACATCGCGCTCTTCTCTGCGGGGGCGACCGGATCGCGCGCGCACGCGCCGCGCTTCGCAGAAGCAGGCGCCGTCGTCATCGACAACTCCAGCGCCTGGCGCATGGACCCCGAGGTTCCCCTCGTCGTCAGCGAGGTCAACCCCCACGCCACGGTTACCCCGCCGAAGGGCATCATCGCGAACCCGAACTGCACCACGATGGCCGCGATGCCGGTGCTGAAGGTGCTCGACACCGAGGCGGGGCTCGAGCGCCTCATCGTCTCGACCTATCAGGCGGTCTCGGGCTCGGGCCTCGCCGGCGCCGAAGAGCTGCTCGGCCAGGTCGAGGGAGTCCTCGCTCAAGGACACACGCTCGATCTCGTGCACGACGGCTCGGCGGTCGACTTCCCGCAGCCCGAGAAGTACATCGCCCCGATCGCGTTCGATGTCATCCCGTTCGCCGGCAACCTGGTGGACGACGGCGACAACGAGACCGATGAGGAGAAGAAACTCCGCAACGAGAGCCGCAAGATCCTCGAGCTGCCCGACCTGCGCGTCGCCGGCACCTGCGTGCGCGTCCCCGTGTTCACGGGTCACTCGCTGTCGATCCACGCCGAGTTCTCGCGCGACATCACGCCGGAGCGGGCGCGCGAGGTCCTGGCCGCGGCGCCCGGTGTCGTGCTCGAGGAGGTCCCGACGCCTCTGCAGGCAGCCGGCAACGACCCGAGCTACGTCGGCCGCATCCGCGCCGACCAGTCCGCGCCCGAGGGCAAGGGACTCGTGCTGTTCATCAGCAACGACAACCTCCGCAAGGGTGCCGCGCTGAACGCGGTGCAGATCGCGGAGATCGTCGCCGAGCGTCTCTGACGTCAAGGCGGGGCGGCGGGATGCCGCGCGCCGCCACCGGGATAGACTGGTGCATCGTGAGTGAAAAGGTCGACGTCGTCCTGATCGGCGGGGGCATCATGAGTGCCACGCTCGGTGTGCTGCTGAAGCAGCTCCAGCCCGATTGGAAGATCGAGGTGCACGAGCGCCTGTCGGATCTGGCGCAGGAGAGCTCGAACCCGTGGAACAACGCGGGCACGGGTCACGCCGCGCTGTGCGAGCTGAACTACACGCCCGAGGCGTCGGACGGCTCGGTAGATCCCGGCAAGGCGATCACGATCAACGAGCAGTTCCAGCAGAGCCGTCAGCTCTGGGCCTCGCTCATCGAGCGCGGCATCCTCGACGAACCGTCGACGTTCATCAACGCGACGCCTCACATGACCTTCGTCCGCGGTGAGAAGGACGTCGCGTTCCTCAAGCGCCGCTACGAGGCGCTCAAGGACCAGCCCCTCTTCGCGGGCATCGAGTACTCGGAAGACTCGCGCGTCATCAACCAGTGGGCGCCGCTGCTGATGCAGGAGCGCCGCAAGGGCGAGCCGTTCGCGGCGACGCGCGTCCCCGCCGGCACGGATGTCGACTTCGGATCGCTCACCCGGCAGCTGTTCTCGCACCTGCAGGAGCAGGGCGTGGAGGTCATCACCGACCGTGAGGTGCGCACGCTGAGCCGCCAGAAGGACGGCTCGTGGCGGGTCTTCTGGCGCAATCGCCTCGGCAAGACCCCCGGGCACACCGACGCGCGCTTCGTCTTCGTCGGGGCCGGCGGCTGGGCGCTGAAGCTGCTGCAGAAGTCGGGTATCCCCGAGATCAAGGGCTACGGCGTCTTCCCGATCGGCGGGCAGTTCCTCAAGACCACGAACCCCGCCGTCGTCTCGCAGCACAAGGCCAAGGTGTACTCGCAGGCCTCGGTGGGTGCTCCGCCGATGTCGGTTCCCCACCTCGACACGCGCGTCGTCGACGGCGAGGCCTCGCTGCTGTTCGGACCGTTCGCGACGTTCAGCCCGAAGTTCCTCAAGAACGGCCGCATCACCGACATCGTGTCGCAGGTGCGCCCCCACAACCTGCTGCCGATGCTGAAGGTGGCCGTCGACAACCCGAGTCTCATCTCGTACCTCGTCGGCGAGCTGCTCAAGAACCACCGCAAGAAGGTGGAGTCGCTCCGCGTCTTCATGCCGACCGCGAAAGACGAGGACTGGGAGCTGATCCAGGCCGGTCAGCGTGCTCAGGTCATGAAGAAGGACCCGAAGAAGGGCGGCGTGCTGCAGTTCGGCACCGAGGTCGTGACCTCTGCCGACGGGTCGATCGCCGGTCTGCTGGGGGCCTCGCCGGGCGCCTCGACTGCGGCATCCATCATGCTCGGACTTCTCAAGACGTGCTTCCCCGACCGCATCGCGGGCTGGGAGCCCGAGCTGAAGAGGCTCATCCCGAGCTACGGGCAGCCGCTGAACCCGCGGGCGGATGCCGCTCGCGCGTCGATCGAGGCGACGGCCGAAGCGCTCTCGATCAATCCCTGACGGGCATGGCCAAGCTCTACTTCCGTTACGGAGCCATGAACTCCGGCAAGTCGACGGCTCTCCTGCAGGCGGCTTACAACTACGAGGAGCGCGGCCAGCACGTGCTGCTCGCGAAGCCCGAGATCGACACGAAGGGCGCCGGCCAGATCGCAAGCCGGCTGGGCGTCGAGCGAGACGTCGACTTCCTCGTCGGTGCGGACGACGACCTGCGGGCCGTCTTCGGCGTGCATCGTGAGCGCGTGCGCGCCGAGACGGGAGCGGATGTCGCCTGCCTCCTCATCGACGAGGCGCAGTTCCTGACGTCGGAGCAGGTCGACGATCTGCTGCGGACCGTGGTGGAGGAGAACGTCCCGGTGCTCGCCTACGGCATCCGCACCGATTTTCAGACCCGCGCCTTTCCCGGTTCGGCGCGTCTGATGGAGCTCGCGCACAGTCTCGAAGAGCTGAAGACGATCTGCCGCTGCGGGCGGAAGGCCCTCTTCAACGCACGTCTGGTCGGCGGACGCTTCGTGTTCGAAGGCGACCAGGTGGCGATCGACGAGCTCGCTCTCGACCGGGTGACGTACGAGTCGATGTGCGCTGAGTGCTATCTCCGCGAGTCGGGTGGTCGCCTCGCCTGAGGCGTCCGGCGACTGATACGTTTCACGACGCGCCTGTCCAGGGCTTTGCGCGGTCAGACCACAAGATGTATCGTGGTCCGGCCACCAAGGAGAGGGGCGTCATGGCTGACGGAACCCCGGCGCGCGCCTGGCGCGTCGTATTGGAGAAGATCGAATCCGATCTTCTCGCCGGCAAGCTCGGTCCCGGCGACCGACTGCCGTCCGAGCGCGACCTGGTCGCGCAGCTCGGGGTCGGGCGATCCAGCGTGCGCGAAGCGCTCCGCGTGCTGGAGGTCATGGGCCTCATCCGCACCGCGACGGGATCGGGGCCGAGCGCGGGGGCCATCGTCGTGGCCCGCCCGACCGGCGGCATGCAGGCGCTCCTCCGGTTGCAGGTCGCCGCGCAGGGCTTCGCCATCTCGGATGTCGTGAACACGCGTCTCCTGCTCGAGGAGTGGGTCGCCGGTGAGCTGGCCGGCTCGTCCGACGTCGATCTCGAGCGGGCGCGCGAAGCGCTCCGTGCGATGGATGCCGCCGACCTCAGCCCCGCCGACTTCCTGGCACTCGATGCGCAGTTCCACGTCGCCTTGGCCGAGGCATCGGGCAACGAGGTCGTGGCGGCGATGATGGCGGGCCTCCGATCGTCGATCGAGGACTACGTGCTCCAGGGTGCCGCGCGCATCCCGGATTGGGACAGCGCGGTGGACCGCCTGCGCGACGAGCACAACGCGATCGTGGCGGCGATCGACGAACAGCGGGTAGACGATGCCCGCACCGCCGTCCACGACCACATCACGGGGTACTACGCGTCCGCGAACCCCGTGCGCCCCGAATCCACCTGAACCCATCCGGTCCGACCCCGTCGGCCCCGCCGGAACTGAGGAGAGAATATGGTCACCCGACAGTTGCCCAAGATTCCCGAGCTGCTCGAACTGATGCAGTTCAAGGCCCCCGATCTCAATGGACGCCGCCGCCGACTCACGTCGGCCCTGACGATCGATGATCTGCGGACCATCGCGAAGCGCCGCACGCCCAAGGCGGCGTTCGACTACACCGACGGTGCCGCGGAGGGCGAGATCTCGCTCGCGCGAGCACGGCAGGCGTTCCAGGACATCGAGTTCCACCCCGACATCCTGCGTCCGGCGGAATCGGTCGACATGTCGACCGAGATCCTCGGCGGGCGCTCGGCGTTGCCGTTCGGAATCGCCCCGACCGGATTCACCCGGTTGATGCAGACGGAAGGCGAGAGCGCGGGGGCATCCGCCGCGGGCGCGGCCGGCATCCCGTTCACCCTCTCGACGCTCGGGACGACGTCGATCGAGGGCGTCCGGGCGGCCAACCCGCACGGACGCAACTGGTTCCAGCTCTACGTCATGCGCGATCGTGAGATCTCATATGGTCTCGTCAAGCGGGCGGCCGAGGCGGGCTTCGACACTCTCATGTTCACCGTGGACACCCCGGTTGCGGGAGCGCGCCTGCGTGACAAGCGCAACGGGTTCTCCATCCCGCCCGCGCTGACCGTCGGGACGATCGTCAACGCCATCCCGCGCCCCTGGTGGTGGATCGACTTCCTCACGACGCCCAAGCTCGAGTTCGCGTCGCTCACGACCACCGGCGGCACCGTCGGCGAACTCCTCAACGCCGCGATGGACCCGACCATCAGCTACGACGACCTCGAGGTCATCCGCAGCATGTGGCCCGGGAAGATCGTCATCAAGGGCGTGCAGAACGTCGAGGACTCCAAGCGGCTCATCGACCTCGGAGTCGATGGCATCGTGCTCTCGAACCACGGCGGCCGCCAGCTCGACCGCGCCCCCGTGCCGTTCCACCTCCTGCCGCAGGTCGTGCGCGAGGTCGGGAAGGACGCCACGGTCATGGTCGACACCGGCATCATGAACGGTGCCGACATCGTTGCCTCCATCGCGCAGGGCGCGAAGTTCACTCTGATCGGACGCGCTTACCTCTACGGGCTGATGGCGGGCGGCCGTCAGGGCGTGGACCGGACCATCGCGATCCTGCGCAGCGAGATCGAGCGGACGATGCAGCTGCTCGGCGTCTCGAGCCTCGAGGAGCTCGAGCCGCGTCACGTCACGCAGCTGCAGCGGCTCGTGCCGGTCACCGGCTCAGCGCCGCGCCGCGCCGCCACGCGCGCCAAAACGGCGTCGCGAGCCTGACGACGGGACGCGAAGCAACGGGCCCCGGTGCCGGCAGTCGTCAGGCTGCTCGGCCCGGGGCCCGGGCGCGTGTCGTGCGGAGTCGTCCGCGTCAGCGCATCAGCGCAGCGGAAGCGTGGGGATGAGCTGGTCGAGGAAGTCGGCGGTCTCTTCCCAGCCCTCGACCGCGTGGCAGGCCACGCCCATCGCGAGCACCGGATAGTCGTTGCCGTTCTCGTCGAGACGGTCGCCGACGAACAGGATGTCGTCCTGCGGGATGCCGCTCTGCTCGATCAGCCGGGTCATGCCGTAGGCCTTGTCGATGCCGCGCTCGGTGATGTCGACCGACGTCGAGCCGCCCGCGCGCACCTCGAGGTCGGGGATGCGGTCTGCCACGGCCGCTCGCAGCGCATTCTTCTTCTCGCCGGAGGGATCCCACGCCATCTTCGCGTCGACGGGAGCTTGCTGGCCCAGCGCGGAGAACGTGATCTGAGACCCACGGTCCTCGAGGATGGGGCCCCAGGTCTCGCTCTCCCACAGGCCGAGCCGACGCGCCTCTTCCTCGACCACGGCGAGGGCGCGGGACTTCTGGTCATCGGTCAGCGAGCGGGCGTAGACCGTCTCGATGCCGGCGGGGGAGAGGCGGTAGTACTGCGTTCCACAGGTCGGCAGCAGGTGGAAGTGCGACAGCAGGTCTGCATCCGTCTCGGGCAGCTGGTCGACGACCTGCGCGGTGAACTGCGCGAGGTGTCCGCCGGAGATGATCGCGACCTCGACGCGGGCCGCAAGATCGAGCAGCTGGCGCCCGATACGCGGGTTGATGGCGCTCTTCGAGGGAGCGAGGGTATCGTCGAGGTCGAAGGCGACCAGTCGGGGGATGGGCATCCGTGCTCCGTTCTCCGGTGGCATGAAAGAGGCCCCGCCTTGCGGCGGAGCCTCTTCGCTGTCGGGGTGACAGGATTTGAACCTGCGGCCTCGTCGTCCCGAACGACGCGCGCTACCAAGCTGCGCCACACCCCGTGGCAACCCTCCAAGCTTACCCCGATCCGGCTCGGAAGACGAATCGGCTCACGCCCGAGCGCGGAGGACCAGCACGGAGGCCTCGGGGCGGCACCCGAAACGCACCGGCGCATAGATGGAGTGACCGAGGCCCGCGCTCACATTGAGTGGGACACGGTCCGCACCCCATGAGCTCAGGCCGCGCGCCTGATCGAGCGGAATATCGCAGTTGGCGACGAGGGCGCGCGAGGCGAAGGGGATGCGGACCTGCCCGCCGTGAGTGTGGCCGCCGAAGACCATGTCCGCCCCCAGATCCACGAAACGGTCGAGCACGCGGCGATACGGGGCGTGGGTGACGCCCAGGGTCAGGTCGGCGCTTCTGCGGCCTTGCAGGGCCGCCAGAGCGCCCGGCAGCACGTCGAGGTCGTCCCAGTCGCGGTGCGCGTCGTCGACCCCGACGCCGTCGATTCGCATGCCGGCCACGCGCACGGCAGCGGCGGCGTTGTCGAGCTCGGACCAGCCGAGGTCGTCGGCGAAGAACGAGTCCATCGCCGCGGTGTCGAGTTTCGGCGCCGCTTTGGCGTGACGCGAGGGGCCCGTGAAGTAGCGCAGCGGGTTCCGCGCGCTCGGCTCGAACACGTCGTTCGACCCGTGGACGAAGAAGCCCGGCACGCCGCGGAGGGGAGCAAAGGCGCGGCGGATGCCGGCGAGGCCGCGGGCATGGCCGAGGTTGTCGCCCGTGTTGATGACCAGGTCCGGCTGCGTCGTCTCGGCCAGCTCTGCGATCCACCGCTGCTTGCGCTGCTGCCACGGCGCCATGTGGGCGTCGGAGAGGTGCAGCACGGTGATGCTGGGGCTGCCCTCGGGCAGCACGTGGACTTCGTGGCGACGGACGGTGAACAGATGGCGCTCGATGCCCACCCCCCAGACGACCGCACCGCCGGCGCCCAGGGCGCCGGCGGTGGCGATCGTGGAGAGCGTCCTGCGGACGCCTGCCATCAGCAGTTCTTCGCGGTGTACTCGATGGTGATCTGCGTCCCGCGGCCGACCGCCTCGCCTGCGGCAGGGCTGGTGCCCGTCACCGTCGGCTGCGGCGGGTCGTCCTTCTCGGTACACGCCGTTGTCACGCTCGTGAAGCCGGCGGCTCGCAGTTGGCGCTCGGCCTCCTGCGGGTTGCCCGTCACCGGCGGCACCGTGGCGCCCTGACCGTTGCTCGGTGTGATCGTGATGGTCGCGCCGCCCGCGGCGCGACCCGCGCCCGGATCCTGCGACACGATCCGGCCTTCGGGCTCGGTCGAGTCGGTGGGCTCGGCGACGTTCACCGAGAAGCCGGCCGCCTCGAGGGTGCCGCGCGCCTCATCGACGTTCTGACCGACGACGTTCGGGAGCTCCGTGAGGGTGTTCTTCGTGAGGTTCGTGTCCGGGGTCGGGAACCGATCGCCGCCGAACTTGGCGTTCGCCGCTCCCTGCATCTTCGGCCAGATCGCGTTTCGGATCTGATCGAGTCGCCAGCCGTTGACGCGGTACTCGTTGAGCTTCGCGAAGCCGTCGACGTTGCCGACCCAGACCACGGTGGCCACCTTGGTGCTCGCACCGTCCATCCAGGTGTGCTCGTACTCGTGGATACCGGTCTTGCCGAACACCGGCACGCCGTCGAAGATGCGGGCGCCCTGGCCCGTCGCGTTCATGACGCCTTCGAGCGCGAAAGCGGCAGTGGCGGCGACGTTGGCGGAGATGGCCTGGTCGCAACTCGTCTGCGGCGTGATGTCGGTGCCGTCGGACTTGACCGCACGGTCGATGACCTTCGGCTCGCACCGCGTGCCTCCACCGGCAATCGCCGCGTAGGCCTCCGCCATGTCGATGGGTGCCACCGCCGCGGATCCCAGCACATCATAGGGGTTGTTGTTGACGTCCAGCGGGTCGCCGTTGGACTGCATGACGCCCATCTTCATCGCGACCTGGTTGGTCGAGCACACCGAGATGCGCTCGGCCATCGCGAGGAAGCCCGAGTTCAGCGAGTCTTCGGTGAACTTCTTGATCGTGCCCGAGTAGCCGTTGCTGCTCTGGAAGTTGCCGATCTCGTTCGGGCGGCCGCTGTTGCCGGTGCGGACGTTCTGGGTGGCGCCGTCGCAGCTCGTCAGCACGCGCTTGTTCCCGACACGGCCGTTGATCACTTCGTTCACGGAGTGCCCCTGCTCGAGCCAGTTGATGAGGCTGAACACCTTGTAGGTCGAGCCCGCGGAGTGACCACCGCCGCCGTCCTGGTTGCGCACGTTGTAGTTGACCGGGGTCACCGTGCCGGCGTCGTCTCCGGTGGGCGCGAACGGGCGATTCTGCACCATCGAGAGCACGCGGCCGGTGCCGACCTCGACCTGGACGCCAGAGGCGCCGAGGTTCAGACGGTCGTCGGTCGCGGGCACGACGGACATCGCGTCGAGCGCGGCATCCTGGAGCTGCGGGTCGAGAGTGGTGTAGATCTTCATGCCGCCGCGGCGCAGGTTCTGTTGGCGCTCCTCGAGCGACTCGCCGAAGGCCGGGTCGTCGAGGACGATGTTGCGGACGTACTCGCAGAAGAACTCGGCGCCGGCGGCGAGCTGGCAGCCCTGCGGGCGCTCCTGGATGTTCGGGGTGATCGGCTCCGCGATAGCGGCATCCCGCTCTTCCTGCGTGATCTTGCCATCCGAGAACATGCGTTTGAGCACGTAGATCTGACGGTCCTTCGTCAGCTCGTAGCCGTTCGCGGCGCCGTTCGACTCGCTGTCGGGACGATCCAGACGGTAGGTGTTCGGCTCCTGCACCATGCCCGCGATCGCCGCGGCCTGGCCGATCGTGAGCTGCGAGGCGGGCACGCCGAAGTAGTACTGCGACGCCGCGCCGATGCCGTAGACGGTGCCGCCGAAGTGCGCGATGTTCAGGTAGCCGAGCAGGATCTCGTTCTTCGGATACCGCTTCTCGAGCTGGATCGCGTACCGCATCTCCTGCAGCTTGCGCTCGATGCCGTCGGTGCCGGAGGAGACGGTGGTCGAGCGGAAGCACGCCTCGACCTCGTCCTGCGACTTGGCTTCCTTCTCGCACGCCTGTTGCAGCACGTTCTTGACGTACTGCTGGGTGATCGACGAGCCACCGCGGGTGTCGCCGCCGCGCAGGTTGCCGAACACCGCGCTCGCGGTGCCGAGAAGGTCGACGCCGCCGTGCGTGTAGTAGTTCTTGTCCTCGCTCGACGTGATCGCGTCGAACATGACCGGCGCGACCTCATCCCACGTGACCGGGATGCGGTTCTGGTCGTAGAACTGCGTCATGAGGACGTCGTTGCCGTCTGCGTCCTTGCGGTAGAACTCGGTCGGCAGCATGAGCTCGTCGACCTCGAGGTAGCTCGGCATGTTGTCGAAGACGTCGATCGCGCTGGTGGCTGCGTAACCCGACACGGCGATGGCGGGGGTCACGGTAGCCGTGACGAGGATCCCGGCCACAGCGCTCAGGCCGACCAGGCCGGCGAGACCGCCGAGCACACCGGTGGCCGTGCGTTTCTTGTGAGGCATAGGGTGATCGTAAGCGAGATACCTGGGCATCCGCCTCAGGACCACCCCTTGCGCGCGTGCGTCCGCGCATGCCGGCGCGCGCGCGAAAGCCACAGATCGGAGCCCCGATGACGACGTGGGAGTACCTCACCACGCCCCTGCTGATCCACAACACCGCGGCGATCCTCAACAACTGGGGCAAGCAGGGCTGGGAGCTCGTGCAGGTCGTTCCTGGACCCGAGGGCGGACTCGTCGCGTACTTCAAGCGTCCCGTGGGCGGGGGAGCAGCCAACGCCGGTCTCGGGGCGGCCCACCAGGCGGCCCAGCAGTTCGAGGGCACGGGCGCATGAGCGTCTCGGCGCGTCTGGCCGAGCTCGGCATCCAGCTTCCTCCCGTCGTCCCGCCCGTCGCCGCCTACATCCCCGCGACCGAGCACGACGGTCTCGTCTACACCTCCGGGCAGCTGCCCATGGTCGACGGCGCGCTGCCCGCGACCGGCAAGGTCGGCGAGGGCGACGGTCTCGTCGCCGCCGACACGGCCAAGCAGCTCGCGTGTCAGTGCGCGCTCAACGCCATCGCCGCCGCGGCGGATGTGGCCGGCGGTGTCGACAACCTCGCTCGGGTCGTGAAGGTGACCGGGTTCGTGGCATCCGTCCCCGAGTTCACGGGACAGCCCGGTGTCATCAACGGCGCGAGCGAGGTGCTGGGCGAGATCTTCGGCGACGCGGGTCGTCACGCGCGGTCGGCGGTCGGGGTGCCGGTGCTGCCGCTCGACTCCCCGGTCGAGGTCGAGGTCGTCTTCGCCCTGGTCTGATCGCCGGGCTCTCCGCCCGCCGCGAACCTCGGGCGGAACACCGCCCGTCCGGTCGCCCGCGGCTCTACGCTCTGGTGTGGACCACGCGGAAGGGCGGTAGGGATGCAGGGACTCGAGGTCACGGTTCTGCTGGGCATCGCCCTTCTGGTCGGAACCGTGCTGGCGCCGCGGCTGCGCGTCGCGACGCCGCTGGTGCTGCTCGTGATCGGTCTGCTGCTCGGGTTCGTGCCCGAGCTGCGGGCGATCGAGCTGCCGCCGGAGACCGTGCTGCTGCTCTTCCTGCCGGTGCTGCTGTTCCGCGAGGCGTGGACGACGTCGCTCCGCTCGGTCCGCCGGTCGCTGCGCTACATCGTGCCGATGAGCACCCTGCTCGTCGTCGCCTCGGCGTTCGCCGTCGCGGCGGTCGCGACTTGGCTGGGGGTGCCGTGGGAGGCCGCGCTCGTGCTCGGGGCCGCGGTCGCCCCGCCCGACGCCACCGCGGTGGCCGCGCTCGGCCGGCTGCTCCCCGCCCGCACCTTCATGAAGCTCAAGGCCGAGAGTCTTACGAACGACGGCACCGCCCTCGTCCTCTACGCCATCGCGGTCTCGCTCCTGCTCGGCGACCAGGTCAGCGCCCTCTCGATCACGGGCATGGTGCTCCTCTCGTATCTCGGCGGCGCTGCGGCCGGCATCGCCGTCGCGGCCCTCGCCTTCCTC
The DNA here is from genome assembly GCF_053345465.1 of Microbacterium sp. M4A5_1d. Lineage (NCBI taxonomy): Bacteria > Bacillati > Actinomycetota > Actinomycetes > Micrococcales > Microbacteriaceae > Microbacterium > Microbacterium sp. M4A5_1d. Next base: position 292,500 of record NZ_JBKFAD010000003.1, on the reverse strand, counting down.
GCGCTGCGGCGGATGCAGTCGACCCTGACGATCAACCTGACGCTGCTGCTCGTTCCGTTCGTCGCGTTCCTCATCGCCGAGCTGATCGAGGCGTCCGGCGTGCTCGCCGTGGTCTTCGCCGGGCTCATCATCGCCTGGGTGTCGCCGCGCATCACGACGGCGATGTCGCGCCGTGCCGCCGATGCCACCTGGCCGTTCGGGGTGTACCTCCTCAACGGAGCGCTGTTCGTGCTCATCGGCCTCGAGGTGCAGCTGGTGCTGCATGAGATCTCGCCGTCGGAGATCGGCATCCTGCTTCTCGTCACTCTGGCGGCGTGGGTCGCCCTCTTCGTCGTGCGCTACCTGTTCCAGTGGCTGTTCTCGCCCTTCTCGCGCCCGGCGCCCGGGTCGAGCAGATCGCTGCGTCATCGTTCTCGGGTCGTCAGCACGGTGTCGGGGTTCCGCGGCGCCGTGTCGCTCGCCATCGCGCTGTCGGTGCCGATCACGACGGCTTCGGGGGAGCCGGTCGAGGGACGCGACTCGATCGTGTTCGTTACGGCGGGGGTCATCGTGCTCACGCTGCTCGTGCAGGGGCCGCTGCTGCCCGTCGTCATCCGCTGGGCGAAGCTGCCCGCCGACGATGCGGCGATCGAGGAGTACGAGCTCGCCCAGCGGGCCATTTCGGGCGCCGCCCTCGCTGCGCTCGACGACCTCGCCGCAGAGCACGGGGTCAGCGATCGTGTCCGCGACCGTGCCCGGCACGAGGGCTACGAACGCCTCGAGCTCGCCAACGCCCGCGCCGTCGCGCGCCAGCGGGCGGCGGAGGAACGCGACCCGGATGCCGACATCGACGACGACTCGTCCGACGAGGATGCGTCGCGCATGGGCCCCGTGCCGCCGGGACCGTCGGACGGGGACGGGCATCGGCCTGCGCCGCAGCTCGAGATGATCGCCGTGAGCGACGACATCGACTTGACGCAGCGCTCGCCGCTCATCCGGCACCGGGAGGCGACGCGGCTGCGGCTGGCGATGCTCGATCGCAAGCGCGAGGTGCTGCTGCGCCTGCGGCGTGACGGCACGATCGACGACCTCGTGGCACGCCGCATCCTCGCCGACCTCGACATCGAGGAGATCCGGGCCCGCGGACTCGATCGCGACGCCGAGTGACGCGATCGAGCCCGCGCGCGGGCTACTTCAGCTGTGCGCTGATGACCGACATCACCGCGGTGTCGGCGAGTGTCGTGGTGTCGCCGACCTCCCGGCCCTCGGCGACATCCCGCAGCAATCGTCGCATGATCTTGCCCGAGCGGGTCTTCGGCAGCTCGCCCACGATGTAGACGTCGCGCGGCCGTGCGATGGGTCCGATCTGCTCGCCGACCCATTGCCGGAGCGACGTCGCGAGACCGTCGGGGGAGTGGGCGTCGAGGTAGCTCTGCTTGATGATCACGAACGCGACGACGGCCTGGCCCGTGGTCTCGTCGGAGGCTCCGACGACGGCCGCCTCGGCGGTCGATTCGTGCGCGACGAGCGCGGATTCGATCTCGGTCGTCGACAGGCGGTGGCCCGAGACGTTCATGACATCGTCGACGCGGCCCATGAGCCAGATGTCGCCGTCGTCGTCGAGCCGGGCGCCGTCGCCGGCGAAGTAGTAGCCCTGCTTCTGGAACTTCTCCCAGTAGGTCTCGACGAAGCGGTCGGGGTCGCCCCAGATGCCGCGCAGCATGCTCGGCCAGGGCTCGGTGATGACGAGCAGCCCGCCGTTGCCCTCGCCCACGCGGTTGCCCTCCTCGTCGACCACATCGATCGAGATGCCGGGGAGAGCGACCTGCGCCGATCCGGGCTTGGTCTCGGTAACCCCCGGCAGCGCGGAGATCATGATCGCGCCGGTCTCGGTCTGCCACCACGTGTCGACGATGGGCGCCTTCTTGCCGCCGATGACCTTGCGGTACCACATCCACGCCTCGGGGTTGATGGGCTCGCCCACCGAGCCGAGGAGGCGGATGCTCGACAGGTCGTACTGCGCCGGAACCTGACGGCCGACCTTCATGAAGGACCGGATCGCGGTGGGGGCGGTGTAGTAGATCGTCACGCCGTACTTCTGGATGATCTCCCACGAGCGGCCCGAGTGGGGCGTGTCGGGGGTTCCCTCATAGAGCACCTGTGTCGCGCCGTTGGCGAGCGGTCCGTACGTGACGTAGCTGTGGCCGGTGACCCACCCGATGTCGGCGGTGCACCAGTAGACGTCCGTCTCGGCGTGCAGGTCGTGCACGACGCGGTTGGTGAACGCGGCCTGCGTGAGGTAGCCGCCGGAGGTGTGCAGGATGCCCTTCGGCTTTCCCGTCGTGCCCGAGGTGTACAGGATGAACAGCGGGTTCTCTGCGGGGAACGCCTGCGCGTCGTGATCGGGGGATGCCGCGGGCACGACGTCGTGCCACCACAGGTCGCGCTCGGCGTTCCACTCGATGTCGTTGCCGCCGCGCCGTACGACGATGACGTGCTCGACGGTGAGCTGCGGGCCGGTACCCCGGTCGGCCAGCGCCTGGTCGACGGCGGGCTTGAGCGGCGAGACCTTGCCCTTGCGATAGCCGCCGTCGGCGGTGATCACGAGCTTGGCTCCGGCGTCGTCGATGCGGGTCCGCAGGCTGTCGGCGGAGAACCCGCCGAAGACGACGGAGTGCACGGCGCCGACGCGGGCGACGGCGAGCATCGCGGCGACGGCCTCGGGGATCATCGGCATGTAGATCGCGACGCGGTCGCCCTGCTCGATCCCGAGCTCGGTCAGGACGTTGGCGAGGCGCTTGACCTCATCGGTGAGCTCGCCGTAGGTCACAGCGCGGTCATCGCCCGGCTCGCCCTCCCACAGCAGCGCCACACGGTCGCCGAGGCCGGCCTCGACGTGACGGTCGAGGCAGTTGTACGCGACGTTCAGCTCACCGTCGGCGAACCACTCGGCGAACGGGGGATTCGACCAGTCGAGTACCTGCGTGAAGGGCTTGTGCCAGTGCAGCTCCCGGGCCTGGTCTGCCCAGAAGCCCTCGCGGTCGGCTGCGGCGCGCTCGTAGAGCTCGGCGGTGCCGACGGCGGATGCGGCGAACTCCGGCGACGGCGCGAACCGCCGGGTCTCGGTCAGCAGGTGGTCGATCTGGCTGCTCATACGGCACGCTCCTTCGCGGTCGATGGCGCCCGCGCGCGGGCGGCGTGCGGTCAATCTAGACCGCGGCGAGATCAGGAGACTACCGCCGATAGTGGGTGGTCATGCCGAGGGTGGTGTGGGCGCGCGGTGATTGGGTAGCAGCCGGTTCGACAGCGTAAGCTGATCCGTGGCTGCGACATCGTTCGCGCCCGTGGCGGCCCGACCTACCCCCCAAGCGGCGGGACGTTGCGTGGGCGGCACCCCTATCCCCCAATGTGGGGTGCCGTCCTTCTTCTTTTCTCCCGGGTTTCACGCGGCGAGGTGGTGCTTCCACTCGTCCGGCAGCGCACGGTGGGGCCGCAGCGGCGAGAGAGCGAACGCGGCCGCTGCGAGTGTCAGCAGCAGAGGCGACAGCAACAGGGCGACACCGTTCGATGCCGCGCTGCCGACGATGCCCGCGACGAGTGCCCCGAGGGGCATGGCGCCCTGCGTGACGAATCGGTTCGCGGCGGTGGCTCGTCCCATCAGCTGCGGCGGAGTCACCTCGGCGCGCAGGCCAGCGGAGCTGATCATCGTCGTCACGACGATCAGGCCGAAGGCGAAGCTCGACCCCGCGACGAACACGACCGAGGGAAGCGGCACCACGTACGCCGACGGCAGGATCAGTGCGGCCACGGGAAGCAGGCAGTATCCGGTGAGCATCGTTCGGATGGGACCCAGGCGGGTGCGGATCCGCATGGCGACGAACGACCCGATGATGGCCCCGGTCGCCCCGATGCCGCTCGCGAGCGCGTAGCCGCTCGCGGTCATCCCGAGGTCGTCGAGGGCGACGAGAACGATCAGCGTTGCGAAGACGCCGGCGCCGGCGTTGATGAGGGCATTCGTGACGAGCATGGTCCGGAGAACGGGATGCCGCCGGACGAACGCGATCCCCTCGACGAGCGACGCCCAGAACGGGGGAGGGGCGACACCCTTCTCGCGAGGCTCCGGTGCGCGGATGAGCGAGGCCGCGACGGCGGCCAGGATGCCGGTGACCGACGTGATGACGTAGAGGAGCGGTGCCGCCAGGCGTGTGAGCACGGCTGCTGCCAGCGCGGGGCCGACGACCTGCATCGAGGCGTCGGTCGACTGGATTCGAGCCGTTGCCTCGGATACCCGCGACGGCCCGACGATGGCCGGGGTGAACGCCGTCTGCGCCGTGTCGGAGAATACCGACGTCACGCTGATGATCGCGGCGACCCCCATGAGCTGCCACACCGAGAGCCAGCCGGCGATGTACGCGACCGCGACGCTCGCCGCAGCGACAGCACGGATGAGCTCGGTGCACACGAGGACGGGCCTCTTAGGCCACCGGTCGACCCAGACGCCGGCCGGGAGACCGATCACGAGATAGGCGCTCAGGCCGAGCGCGGAGATGACACCGACCTGCCACGCCTCGGCTCCGAGGACGGCCACCGCCGTCACCGACAGGGCGAGTGTCGCGAACTGGCGTCCGGTCTCCTGGAGGGCATTCGACGCCCACAACCATCGGAAGCCCGTGTTGCGGTGAACCGCACCGGTCGACTCGTCCTGAACCACCATGCCAGTGTCTCGTTCCGGTTCCTCCCCAACGGGGATAAGACACGGCTTGTGCCACGAATGGCGGCGGCCCGCGAATGAGGGCGGGGGCGCTTTCTAGTGTTGGGGCATGGCATCAGCATTCGTCGTCGTTCCGCGCCCGGGCTCGGCTGCGGCCTCACGCGGCGAACCGGCGTCGGTGCCGGGACCGCGGCGACAGCTCCCCGATGATGCGGCGCTCGACCCGCTGCGCGAGTACCTGCTCGATCCCGATGTGACCGATGTCTTCGTCAATGGGGAACGCGGCGTCTTCATCGACCGCGGCCGGGGCACCGAGGCCGTCGAGGGGTGGCGTCCGAATGAGGCGGAGGTGCGCGCTCTCGCCGTCGCGTTGATCGCCCTCGGCGGGCGTCATCTCGATGACGCTACGCCCTGTGCCGACGTGCGCTGGGCCGGCGGCATCCGGGTGCACGCCGTGCTTTCGCCGGTGGCCTGCGAGGGGTCGGTGATCTCGATCCGGCTCCCCGCGGTCGAGCAACTGAGTCTGGCCGATCTCGAGCAGCGAGGCATGTTCGACACCGCGGTCGCCGCGGACCTTCGTCGGCTCGTCGAGGAGCGCACCAACCTCCTCGTCACAGGGGCGACGGGCGCCGGCAAGACGACGCTCCTCGCAGCGCTGCTCTCGGCCGCGAGCCCGACCGACCGGATCGTCACGATCGAGGATGTCGCCGAGCTGAGGCTCGATCACCCGCACCATGTGAGGCTCGAGGCGCGCCAGCCCAATCTCGAAGGCGCCGGAGCTGTGCCGCTCGCTCGGCTGGTCCGGGAGGCGCTGCGCATGCGGCCCGATCGGCTCGTGGTGGGCGAGTGCCGCGACGAAGAGGTCCGCGAGTTGCTGACCGCCCTCAACACGGGGCACCAGGGCGGAGCAGGGACGGTGCACGCGAGCGGTCTGGCTGAGGTCCCGGCCCGGCTCGAGGCGCTCGGTGCGCTGGCGGGCCTCGACGATCACGGCGTCGCCCGCCAGGTGGTGAGCGCGATCGGCGCGGTCGTCCACGTAGGAAACGTCGACGGTGTGCGACGGGTCATGGGGATCGCCCGCCCGGTCCTCAGAGACGGGCGCCTCGGGATCGAGGAACAGGCATGACGCGGACTTGGCGCTGGCGCCGTTCCGCGGCTGAGTCGGATGCTGCAGCGGCGGATGTCGCACCCGTCCTGCATCGTCTCGCCGTGCTCCTCGAAGCAGGCATCGCACCCGACCGGGCCTGGGAGCACCTCGCCGCCTCGGGTGACTCGGCACCTCGGCGCGTGCACGAACGACGACGAGCGGGCCGACCGCTCGCCGACGCCATCGCTGCCGAGGAGGGCGCCTGGCGCGAGGTCGCCGAAGCCTGGCAGGTCGCGACGACGGTGGGCGCCCCGCTCGCGCGCACGCTGCGCGGGATGGCCGAGGCGCTCCGCGACGCCGAGGCAGCTCGTGACGACATCCGCGTCGCGCTCGCCGAGCCGACGGCCACGGCGCGCCTGGTCGGGTGGCTGCCGCTCGCCGCCGTCGCGCTGGCACTGCTGCTCGGTTTCGATGTGCTCGCCACGCTGCAGCACCCTGTGGGCGCAGCGTGCCTCGTCGTCGGGGCGCTGCTGATGGTGGGCGCGCACGTGTGGACACGTCGTCTCGTAGCTCGCGCCCGGCCGGGCGGTGGTATCCCGGGCATGTCGGCGGAACTCCTCGCGATCGCGCTGTCGAGCGGCGTATCGATCGGCCGTGCGGAGGAGGTACTGGCATCCGTCGACGTCTCGCCGGCGGATGCCGACCGAGACGTCCTCGATCTCTCGACCTCGGCAGGCGTGCCGGCGGTGGACCTTCTGCGCGCCACCGCGGAGCTCGAGCGCCACCGCGCCCGCATCGAGGGGCGGATGCGGGCGGCGCAGCTGACATCACGGCTGCTGCTGCCGCTCGGGGTCTGCACCCTGCCCGCGTTCCTCCTGATCGGCGTCGCGCCGATGCTCCTCAGCGCGATGACGAGCACCTCGGTGACGCTGTGACGTCGCTACCCCCGCGCGAGCGCGCTCACGTCCGACCAGACCCAGACCGTGCCCACCGTGCCCGATCCGAACACTCAACGACAGAACGGAGCGAACATGAACCGATCCCTTCCTCGATTGACGCGAGCGCGCGCTGCGAGGCTCTTCGCCGACGAGTCCGGCGCCGCGACGGCGGAGTACGCCATCGCGACGATGGCCGCCGTCGCCTTCGCGGGCCTGCTGGTGATGATCATGCGCAGCGACGAGGTGCGCGGCATCCTCACCGATCTCGTGCGGCGGGCGTTGACCGTCGAATGAGGTTACGCCGAGACGAGCGCGGCTCGGTGGCCGCCGAGTTCGCGGTCGTCGTTCCGGCGGCGATGCTCCTGGTGCTGCTCGCCGTCGCCGCGTTGGCGGCGGCGGGCACGCAGATCCGGCTCGAGCATGCGGCTGCTCAGGCCGCGCGGCTCGTCGCGCGGGGCGAGGATCCCGGGCGGGCGGCGGCGGTGGTGCAGGCCGCGGCAGGGGGTGCCGTGCTCGACGTGCGATCCGAGGCGGACCTCACGTGCGCGATCGTGACGGCCGATCATGCGATCCCGCTGCCGCTGCCGTCACTGCGCGCGGAGAGCTGCGCGCTCTCCGGAGGGCTCTGATGGCGGGCGTCGCGACGGCCATCGGCGTTCTGGCAGTGACGGCGACGGTCGCGGCGGGCTGCGCCCTGGCGGGAGTCGCGGCGATCCAGTCGGCGCGGGTGTCTGCCGTCGCCGACACGGCGGCGCTCGCGGCGGCCGATGCCGCGCTCGGGTTCGTCGGGGGAGTGCCGTGCGAGCGAGCCGGGCACGTCGTCGCACGGTCGGGGCTCGCGCTCACCGCGTGCGAGGTGGACGGCGTGGTCGCCACCGTCGCGGTCGGGTCGTCGGCCGGCGTATTCGCCGTTCAGGCGCGCGCCCGGGCCGGCCCGCCGGAGTGACTCATTCGATGTCTCGACCGCGGTCGTGAACCCGCCGCCCAGGGGAGCGGCCCGGTCGCCTCAGCCACCGGGCCTGGCCGAGTGGGACTGATCAGGAACCGCCGGCTTGCTGCGATCGTAGGAGGCGCCCGGCATCCCGCGCGTGCCGGTCATCCGCAATGCGTGATTCCCGGCTGAACCCCGTCGCATCGTGCCGTCGCAGACGGGCCTGTGAAGGGTGTATTCCGCGTGCCCGCGCGCGCCCGCGCGGCTCGTGAGTCCTGGCATGCCGACGGGAGGATATGGCGCGCCGTTCCCAGCATCCTCCACCGTGTGGCGCGTGTATGGTGTGCGCTGGAGAAAGGAAGACTCGTGGCAGGCGGCAAGAAACTCGTCATCGTCGAGTCCCCGACCAAGATGAAGTCGATCCAGGGCTACCTGGGCGACGAGTACGAAGTGCTCAGCTCGGTCGGGCACATCCGGGACCTCGCTAAGAAAGAGGACATCCCGGCCGACAAGAAGCAGGCGTACGGCAAGTACTCCATCGACGTCGAGAACGGCTTCGATGCGTATTACGTGGTCAGCGATCGCAAGACCAAGACCGTTGCCGAGCTCAAGCGCGCCCTGAAGGACGCCGACGAGGTCCTGCTCGCCACCGATGAAGACCGCGAGGGCGAGGCGATCGCCTGGCACCTGCTCGAGGTGCTCAAGCCCAAGGTCCCCGTCAAGCGCATGGTCTTCCACGAGATCACCAAGGACGCGATCCGCGCGGCCGCCGACAACACCCGCGAGCTCGACCTCGCACTGGTCAACGCGCAGGAGACCCGCCGCGTCCTCGACCGCCTGTACGGGTGGGACGTCTCGCCCGTGCTCTGGCGCAAGATCGGTTCCGGCCGCGACGGCCAGGCGCTGAGCGCCGGCCGCGTGCAGTCCGCCGCCACTCGCATGGTGGTCGAGCGCGAGCGCGAGCGGATGTCGTTCGTCTCGGCGTCGTATTGGGACATCGAGGCCCACGCGGCGAAGGACGGCGGCTCGTTCTCGACCCGTCTGGCACGTCTCGACGGCGCCCCGCTGGCCCGCGGCACCGACTTCGATGACACCGGTTCGCTCAAGAAGGCGGTCGTCGTCCTCAGCGAGAAGGATGCCCGCGAACTCGCCGCAGCGATCGAGAAGGCCGCCACCGCCGCCGTCACCGCGGTCGAGGCCAAGCCCGGAACCCGCAGCCCCAAGCCGCCCTTCACGACCTCCACGATGCAGCAGGAGGCCGGCCGCAAGCTCTCGATGAGCGCCAAGCACGCGATGAGCGTCGCCCAGCGTCTCTACGAGAAGGGCTACATCACCTATATGCGTACCGACTCGACCGCGCTCTCGGCGCAGGCCGTGACGGCCGCGCGCACGCAGGCGGTCGCGCTGTACGGTGACCGTGCGGTTCCCGCGAGCCCGCGCTCGTACCGCAACAACGCCAAGAACGCCCAGGAGGCGCACGAGGCGATCCGCCCGTCGGGCGAGGAGTTCCGCACGCCTGCATCCGTCGCGTCCGGTCTCGACCGCGACGAGCAGCGCCTGTACGACCTCATCTGGAAGCGCACCGTCGCCAGCCAGATGTCCGACGCGAAGTACGAGACCACGACCGTCACGCTCGAGGTCGACGCAGCCGGCAAGCGGGCCGCTTTCACGGCATCCGGCACCGTCTACACCTTCAAGGGCTTCCTCGAGGCGTACGAAGAGGGCAACGACGAGAAGCGCGGCGACAACGACCGCTCCGCCGACCAGTCGCTGCCGGCCGTCGCCGTGGGCGACGAGCTCGCGCTGTCGGATGTCGAGCCCAAGGGGCACGCGACGAGCCCCAAGCCCCGCTACACCGAGGCGAGCCTCGTCAAGGCGCTCGAGGAGAAGGGCATCGGCCGTCCGTCGACCTTCGCGAGCATCATCGACGTCATCCTCGAGCGCGGCTACGTCACCAAGCGTGGCCAGGCGCTCGTCCCCAGCTGGCTCTCGTTCAGCGTCGTGCGGCTGCTCGAGCAGCACTTCTCCGACCTCGTCGACTACGACTTCACGGCCGCGCTCGAGGACGACCTCGACGCCATCGCCCGGGGTGAGCAGGCGCGCGAGGCGTGGCTGAAGGAGTTCTACTTCGGCTCGGACAACCACGTGGGCCTGCGCAACATCGTCGAGAACCTCGGTGACATCGACGCCCGCGAGCTCAACGCGACGCCCATCGGCGACGTGGCGACTCTGCGGTTCGGCAAGTACGGGCCGTACCTCGACGTCCCCGTCGGCGAGGGCGAGACGCGCATCGTCAACGTTCCGGACGATCTCGCGCCCGACGAGCTGACGCCCGAGAAGGCGCAGGAACTCATCGACGCTCCCGTCGCCGGTGACCGCGTCCTCGGTGAGAACCCCGAGAACGGCAAGCTCATCGTCGTCAAGGACGGACGCTTCGGCCCCTACGTGCAGGAGCTCGAGCCCGAGCCCGAGGAGACCGTCGACGAGGCGACCGGTGAGGTCGCCCCCGCCAAGAAGAAGACGACGAAGAAGAAGGAATCGGCCCCCAAGCCGCGGACCGCGTCGCTCTTCAAGTCGATGAGCGTCGACACGGTCGACCTCGAACAGGCGCTCAAGCTGCTGTCGCTTCCTCGCGTCGTGGGCGTCGACCCCGAGTCGGGCAACGAGATCACCGCGCAGAACGGCCGCTACGGTCCGTACCTGAAGAAGGGCACCGACTCGCGCACGCTCGCGAGCGAGCAGCAGTTGTTCGACATCACGCTCGAGGAAGCCCTCGCCGTCTACGCGCAGCCCAAGTACGGCGCTCGCGCGGCGTCCAGTGCGCTCAAGGAGTTCGAAGCCGACCCCACCAGCGGCAAGCCGATCAAGCTCAAGGACGGCCGCTTCGGTCCCTACGTCACCGACGGCGAGACCAACGCGACGATCCCGCGCGGTGAGAACGCCGAAGAGGTCACGTTCGAACGCGCCGTTCAGCTGCTCGCCGACAAGCGCGCTAAGGGACCGGCGCCCAAGCGCAAGGCGGCGGCGCGCAAGACCACGACGACGCGCAAGCCCGCGGCAAAGAAGAAGTGACCGGCTCCGCCGACCGCGGACTCTGGATCACCCTCGAGGGCGGCGACGGGTCGGGGAAGACCACCCAGGCGACCGCTCTCGAGGCCTGGCTCCGCGAGGGCGGACGCGAGGTCGTTCGCACGCGCGAGCCGGGCGGCAGCGACGTGGGCGTGCTCATCCGCGACATTGTCCTGCACCACCGGGGAGACATCGCTCCGCGCGCCGAAGCCCTGCTGTACGCCGCCGACCGCGCTCACCACGTCGCGACCGTGGTCCGTCCGGCCCTCGTACGCGGCGCCGTCGTCGTGCAGGATCGGTACCTCGATTCGTCCGTGGCCTACCAAGGGGCCGGGCGGGTCCTGGATGCCGGTGAGGTGCGCGACCTCTCGCTGTGGGCCACCGACGGCGCGCTGCCCGACATCACGGTGCTGCTCGACCTCGACCCCGCCGCCGCCCGAGCACGTCTCGACGCCGACGACAAACCGTTCGACCGGCTCGAGGCCGAGAAGGCCGATTTTCACGAGCGTGTGCGCACCGCCTTCCTCAGGCTCGCCGCCGCGGAACCCGAGCGGTTCCTCGTGCTCGACGCATCCCGTCCGCCGGTCGACCTGTCCGTCGAGATCCGCGCACGCGTCGAACGTTCGCTGCGCGGCTGAGTCGGCGCGGGCGGCGGACTGTGGCCCGCGCGGCGCGGGGTAACCGAGGTCGGGGGCTCCCCGTAGGCTGGACCCATGACCGCCTCCGCTCCGCTCGCGCCGCCGTGGGGCGAGGTCTGGGGTCAGGACTCGGCCGTCGCGGCGCTGCAGGCCGCGGCATCCGACCCCGCGCAGCTCGCGCACGCCTGGCTCATCACGGGACCGCCCGGCTCGGGGCGTTCGACGCTCGCGCACGCGTTCGCGGCAGCGCTGATCGCCGAGCCGGGGGATGAGGGCGCGATGCGGCAGGTCCTCGCGGGCACGCATCCCGATCTCACGGCCCTCCGCACGGAGGGCGTGGTCATCTCCATCCGTGACGCCCGAGCGCTCGTCGAACGGTCGTACTTCTCGCCGTCTCTCGGTCGCTACCGCGTCATCGTCGTCGAAGACGCCGACCGGATGGTCGAGCGGACGAGCAACGTTCTGCTCAAGGCTCTCGAAGAGCCGCCAGAGCAGACGGTCTGGGTGCTGTGCGCGCCGAGTGATGCCGATCTGCTGCCGACGATCCGCTCGCGCGTGCGGACACTGCGACTGCGTGAGCCCGACGTGGTGGATGTCGCACGGCTCATCTCCGCGCGCACGGGCGTCGACGAAGCGGTGGCCGAGCAGTCCGCTCGTCTCGCCCAGCGCCACATCGGTATGGCTCAGCGCCTCGCGACGGATGCCGCCTCTCGGGAGCGCCGCGATGCGACGCTGCGCGCGGTACTGGCGGTGCGCGGGGTGTCCGACGCCGTCGAGACGGCCGGTCGCATCGTGAGCGCCGCGACGGAAGATGCCAAGGCTCTGACGGCCGAACGCGACGAGTCCGAGCGCGAGGCGCTCCGGCGTACGCTCGGGGTCGCTCCGGGTGCACCCGTGCCGCCCGCCGTGCGCGGTCAGCTCAGCGCGCTCGAGGACGAGCAGAAGCGTCGGGCGACGCGCAGCCTGCGCGACGGCATCGATAGGGTCCTCACCGATCTCGAATCGATGTACCGCGACACGCTGATGCTGCAGTTCGGCCGGGAGGGCGACCTCATCAATCGCGAGCTGACGAGCGAGCTCGCCGCTCTCGCGTCGGCATGGACTCCCGACCGCACGCTCGTCGTGCTCGATCGCATCTCGGCCACCCGGAGCGCCCTCGAAGGCAACGCGGCCCCCCTGCTCGCCCTCGAGAGCATGCTCATCACCGTCGCCAGCGGAAGGACACCGTGAAAGCTCCCCGTCGTCTGGTCACCGTCATCGCGATCGCCGCGGCCACGGTGACGGTCCTCACCGGATGCGTCTTCAAGGGAAGCTCCGATCAGGCCTCGCCGGCGCCGAGCCGCACACCTGTCACCGAGGGCGTCTCAGCGGATCTGATGCCGTTCTACGGGCAGGAACTCGAATGGGAGTCCTGCGTGGGCGCCGACTCGGGTTCATACGATTGCACGACGGTGCGCGCGCCGCGTGACTGGAACGATCCGTCCGCGGGCGAGATCGAGCTCGCGGTCGTGCGGCGGGCGGCGGGATCGGGCGAAGCGCTCGGGTCGCTGCTGGTCAATCCCGGCGGTCCCGGCGCGAGCGGGTACGACCTGATCGCCGACAGCGCCCAGTTCGCGGTCGGGTCAGTGCTGGCCGACGCCTACGACGTCATCGGGTTCGACCCGCGCGGCGTGGGCCGCTCGAGCGCCGTCGCGTGCTTCGACGCCGCGGGCACCGACGCCTACTTCTTCGACATCCCGGCCGCCCCTCGCGGTACGCCCGAGTGGGAAGCGGAGTTGACCGCCCGCAACGAGCAGTTCGCCGCCGCCTGCGACGAGAACAGCGGCGGCATCCTGCCCTTCATCACGACCGAGTTCGCCGCGCGCGACATGGATCTGCTGCGTGCGGTGCTCGGCGACGAGAAGCTCAACTACCTCGGGTACTCGTACGGAACCTTCCTCGGGGCGACCTACGCCAAGCTCTACCCCGAGAACGTCGGGCGTCTCGTGCTCGACGGTGCGATCGACCCGAGCGTGTCGTCTCTCGATGTCAGCGCCACCCAGGCGGTCGGCTTCGAGTCGGCGCTGCGCGCGTTCATGGCGGCCTGCATCGAGGAAGAGGACTGCCCCTTCCGAGGGAGCGTCGATGACGCGATGACCGACCTCGGGACGCTGCTTGCGAGCGTGGACGCCTCGCCCCTGCCGGCATCCGACGGTCGCCGGCTCGGCGCCGACTCGCTCATGACCGCGATCATCGCCGCGCTGTACTCGCAGGACAACTGGCCGATCCTGCGGCAGGCTCTCTCGCAGACGCTGGCGGGCGACCCGCAGACGGCGTTCCTGCTCGCCGACTTCTACTACGCGCGCACGCCCGATGGGCAGTACTCGGACAACTCGTCCGAGGCGTTCCGCGCGTACAACTGCATGGACTACCCGGTCGAGAACGACCCCGAGGCCGAGGCCGCGTCGAAGGCGCGCCTCGCGGTGGAAGCGCCGACGGTCGCACCGTACTGGGAGGGCGTCGACGCCTGCGCAGTCTGGCCGTACCCGCCCACCGGTACCCGCGGCGAGATCACCGCCGACGGTGCCGCGCCGATCGTCGTCGTGGGCACGACCAACGATCCCGCCACTCCGTACGAGTGGTCGGAATCGCTCGCCGATCAGCTCGCCTCGGGCGTGCTCGTCACGCGAGAGGGCGAGGGGCACACCGGGTTCCAGAAGGGCAACTCGTGCGTCGACGACGCGGTCGAGGCCTTCTTCCTCGACGACACGGTGCCCGAGGACGGCCTCGTCTGCCGCTAGGTCTCTGCTCCCTCGGCATCCCCCCCAGCTCCCAGCTTGCCGCGCGAGGTCCCAGTTCGCCCGGGAACGGGGCCGCTGAAACCGGCCCACGTGGGACCTCGGCGGTGGTCAGGACGGGCGAGGCAGGGTCCGGAGCATCTCGACCGCTGCCCGCGCGCCCTCGGGTGAGGCGTTGAGCGCGCTGAGAGCAGCGGCGACCCGGATGTCGAAGTCGGCCGGGGCCGAGATCAGACGAGAGACTCCCGGGACGATGCCCTTCTCGTTGATCGCCCAGGCTCTGGCGTCGGCGTGCCACGCGTACCCGAGCCGCACGGCCGCGTTGCTCAGGCAGAGACTGAGGTAGGCGGTGTCGCCGCGACCAGCGACCTTCGCTGCGGCGTCCACGAGGAAATCCACCTGCCACAGATCGTCGAGGAAGGCCTGCCGCAGCGGCTCGGGGTAGGGAATGAGGGCAGCGGAGCTATCGCGCAGGAAACCCGCGCCATCCACGAGCGGCTTCGCGAGCGCGACCTCGCCGGCGTATGCGACGTCCAGGAACCCGAATGGATGCCCCGGCTGTGCGTGGAAGGCGAACTCGCCGCGGCGAGCCCTCGCGACCTGAGCTCGAACGCGGTCGGCGTCGCGGATGATGACGTCGACGGGCATTCCCGCGATCGTCGCCCACGCGCCGCTGTCCACCCACGGGCCCCAGCTCCCGGCCGGTCCGATGGTGACCGACGTCCCGGCCCAGCGAGACACCGACGCGGAGAGGACGCCGCGGTCGAATGTTCGCCCGTCGACGTAGACGCCGAGATCGACGTCCGAGCCGGCGGCATGCGTGCCGCGCGCGCGGCTGCCTCCGAGCGCCACCGCGACCACGCCCGGCGTCGCTGCAACATCACGCGCGATGCGAACCAGATCGGCATCCGAAAGCATGCCGCCAGGCTAGCCCCCGCCCCCGAGGTCCCACTCGGGCCGGGAATGATGCCGCCATACCCGGCCGAACTGGGACCTCGACGGGCGCGGACCCCGCCCAACGGGGACCTCGGCGGGTATCAGCGTCGAAGGATGCGGCGCGCGAGGGCGTTGCCGAGGAACTGTACGCCCTGCACGAGCAGGATGATGATGATCACGGCCGCCCAGGTCACCCACGGGTTGAACTGACGGAAGCCGTTCACCAGCGCGAACTGACCGAGGCCACCCGCCGCGATCGCGCCGGCGACCGCGGTCATGTCGACGAGCGCGACCACGATGAAGGTGTAGCCGAGCACGAGCGGTCCGAGCGACTCGCGGGGGACCAGCCGGAACAGGATGCGCGAGCGGCTCGCACCGGCGGCGCGGGCAGCCTCGATCACCCCAGGGCGCACCGTCAGCAGGTTCTGCTCGACGATGCGTCCGATGGCGAACATCGACGCGATCGAGATCGCGAAGACGGCGAACTCGATGCCGATGCCGCGGATGCTGAACGCGCGGGCGAGCGGCTGAACCGCGGCCATGAAGATGATGAACGGGATCGGCCGGAACGTGTTGACGATCACATTGACGATGCCGAACACGACGCGGTTGGGGAACAGGCTGCCGGCCCGGGTCGCGTACAGTGCGAGGCCGATAAGGAAGCCCGCGATACCGCCGAACACGAGGCTCAGCGTGATCATGTAGAGCGTCTCGGCCGTCGCCGGCCAGAGGTCGGGGAGCAGGTCGATGAGCCTATCCACGGGAGTCCTCCTCGATGAGCGGTGCGTGGGCGGATGCCGCCGCCACGGCACGGTCGACGGCGTCCTTCTCACCCGACAGAGCGAGGGTCAGATGGCCGAAGACGCGACCGCGGATGTCGTTGATGCCGCCGTGGATGAGCTCGAACCGTACGCCGTGCGACGACAGCGCCGCGAACACGTCCGCCTGCGGCGACTCGCCCTCGCGGATCGTGAACGTGACGATGCGGCCGGGATGCCGGGCGCGAAGTGCCGCGAGCTTGTCGCCCGTGGGCGCCTCATCGATGATGCTCGCCACGAAGCGGCGCGTGGCGTCGTGCGACGGTGCCGAGAGAACGTCGAACACGTCGCCGCTCTCGATGACGCGTCCGTGCTCCATCACGACGACGCGGTCGGCGATCGCGCGGACGACTTCCATCTCGTGGGTGATGACGAGGATCGTCACGCCGAGCTCGGTGTTGATGCGCTTCAGGAGGGCGAGCACCTCCTGGGTCGTGTCGGGGTCGAGAGCGCTCGTCGCCTCGTCGGCCAGCAGGATGCGGGGGCTCGTGGCCAGCGCCCGCGCGATGCCGACGCGCTGCCGCTGCCCGCCCGAGAGCTGTTCGGGGTAGTTCTTGGCCTTGCCCGAGAGCCCGACGAACTCCAGCAGTTCGGCCACGCGTTGTTTGACCTCGGCACGCGAGCGTCCGGCGACCTCGAGCGGGTACGCCACGTTGCCCGCGACAGTTCGCGAGTCGAACAGGTTGAACTGCTGGAAGATCATGCCGATGTCACCGCGCAGGGTGCGCAGCTCGCGCTCGCGGAGTCCCGTGATGTCGCGGCCGTCGATCTCGACGCTGCCGCTCGTCGGCGTCTCGAGGGCGTTGACCAGGCGCAGCACCGTGCTCTTTCCCGCGCCGGAGTACCCGACGATGCCGCACACGGTTCCGGCCTCGATCTCAAGGTCGACGTCATCGACCGCGACGACGGGCTCGCCGCCCTTGGTGGACGGTGGGAAGCGTTTGGTCACGCCGGACAGGCGGATGAGGGTCATGCGGGGCTCCTCGAACGGGACATGCGTGTGCGGCCCGTCCGGGGGAGCGGGCCGCACACGCGGGGATGTCACTGGTTGGCGCGGATGTCGTCCTCGACCTGCTTCAGGGCGGAAGCCAGCTCGTCCTTCGGCGTCTTCACGAGCACGGCCGAGCCGCCGGACGCCTCCTGCAGTCCGTCGGTGACCGCCTGGGTGTCCTGGAAGATCTCGACGAGCTTCTGGTAGGTCGGGTTGTCGGCGTCCTCGGCCTTCGCGGCGAAGATGTTGATGTACGGCTGCGCGCTCGGGTCGCTGGGGTCGTCGGTCGCGAGCGCGTCGTCGAACTTCAGGCCGGCATCCTCGACGAAGTCGTTGTTGATGATCGCGGCGGCGACATCGGGCAGCGACGTCGCGGTGAGGGCGGCGTCGAGCGCCTCGACCTTGACCTTCGAGCCGGGCTCGACGTCCGCGGTCGTCGAGAACACCGTGCCGCCGTCCTTGAGCTCGATGAGGCCCTGCGCCTGCAGCACGAGCAGACCGCGGGCCTGGTTGCTCTCGTCGTTGGGGACGGCGACGGTGGCGCCTTCGGGGATGTCGTCGACCGAGTCGTACTGCGTCGAGTACAGGCCCAGCGGGTAGGTCGCTGTCGAGCCGACGGCCACGAGGTCGTCTCCCGCGTTCACGTTGTAGGTCGCGAGGTAGATGATGTGCTGGAACTGATTGAGGTCCAGCTCGTCGGCCGACAGCGCGGGGTTGGGCTGCGTGTACTCGGTGAAGTCGACGATGTCGACCTCGATGCCTTCCTCGGCCGCGGCCTCCTTGTAGGTCTCCCAGTAGGGGTCGCCCGCGCCCACGACGCCGATGCGCACCGGGCCGTCCTGCGCGGCGTCACCGGCGTCGCCGGCGCTGGCGTTCGACGCGCACGCGCCGAGCAGGAGGGTCAGGGGGAGGGCCAGGGCGGCCGCGGTCAGAAGTCGCTTGGACATGAGTGGTGCTCCTCGGATCGGGCACCGCGGGGCGGTGACCCGCCCGTGCGCGACCGGGGTCGCGCTCGCCTCATCGCGGTGCCCTCCGACGGTAAGCGCCACGGGTGGACGGGGAGTAATCGTCGCGTAACACGGCGTCTCCCGATATAAGGGCGTCGGCCGCGCCCCCGGTTCGCGACGGGGTCGGAGACCATGTAACATTGCTGATCGTGCATCGCACAGCGACGCGCGCCGCCTTAGCTCAGACGGCAGAGCGATTCACTCGTAATGAATAGGTCAAGGGTTCGATTCCCTTAGGCGGCTCAGAATAGAAGAGGCCCCGATCCCGTGGAAACACTGGGATCGGGGCCTCTTCGCTTGTGTCAGGCGAGGGCGCTTGCCCACGGTTTGCCCACACTCGCAGCGCGGGTCGCGGCATCCATCCGGTCGGCGACCGCCTCGAGGTCGTCGGGGAGCAGGTCGGCGTACGTGTCGAGCGTCATCGACGCCGACTCGTGGCCGAGCATGTGCTGCACGGCCTTGACGTTGGCTCCGGTGCTCACGGCGATCGAGGCAGCCGTGTGGCGGAGGTCGTGGGGCGTGATGCGGGGGAAGGTCGGATCGGCTGCTCGAGCGCGCGAGACAGCTCCCTCGAACCACCCAGTGCCGACGCGCGAGGGGCGGAGGTGCACGAGACCGTCGCCGAACAGCAGCGCCTCGGGCCCTTTGCCAGCGGTTAGCTGCACCAGGTACGGCTCGAGGAACTTCGGGTAGGGCACGTGCCGGTGCTCGGAAGACTTCGGCGTGCCGAGGTGGATGACCCCGTCGACCTGCACAGCGTTCTCCTCGACGTGCAGCCGGCGGCGCACCGTGTTCAGGTGGCGCACTCGCAGCGCGGTCGCTTCACCCCATCGCAGACCGGTGTAGGCGAGCACGAGCACGAGCGCTGGGTAGCGTGCCTCGGCCGCCAGCGCGTGCACCTGGTCGATCGACAGGTACGAGCGCCCCGGCTTGCGCTTCTGCTTCTTCGGGAGGTTCTTCAGCCCACGGGCGGGGTTCTTCTTCATGCGGCCGTCGTCGATCGCCATGTCGAGGATGCCGGCGAGCACACCGAGGGCGCGCAGCACGACCGTCGCCGACTTGCCCGGGCGCTCGCCGAGGGGCTGGCCCATCGTGGTGACCCACTCCTGCACCTCTGAGGGAACGATGCTGCGGATCTCGCGCTGTCCCCATCGCGGTTGCACGTGTAGGCGCCACGCGATCGCGAGCGGCTCGTAGGCCGAGGGCTTCATCGCGGGCGGTCGCTTGCCGGCGAGCCACCGGTCGGCGAGGTGATCGACGGTGACGCGCGAGAGCGCGGGGTCGATGTAGTCGCCGACGGCTTTTGCGATCGTCACCGAGGCGAGGAAGATCTCCGCTTCACGCTTCGTCTTGAAGCCCCGCTTGTCCGTCTGCCTGTGGTCCGGCTTCCGGTAGCGAACCCGGTATCGCGGGCCTGCCGCGGTGGGGTATTTCGTGATCGAGCCGGCCATCAGGCCACCTCGTGCCGGTGGGTCCACATGCCGGTTCCCATGTGCGGGTCGAAGTAGATGCGGTCGCCGAGGCGCTGCAGCATGCCCCGGTAGACGGACAGGATCTCGGGGGCGACGTCCAGGTCGTGAGCCATGGAGGGCTCGTGGCCGTCACGCAGTCGCTCGACCTCGATGTAGTGCTCGTGGTCGATGAGGTGCTGCGCGGCCCATTCGTTCGCGTGTCGCTCCTGTCGGTAGCGGACGGGTCCGAACTCCGTCGGTCGATGTTCGAGCACGTGGTGAGCGATTTCGTGTGCGAGCACCGACCGGGCAACGCGTCGCCGCATTCCGGGCTGCAGCCGGATCACGCGATCGCCAGGGCGGTATCCGCCGGTGTGCTGGCCGTACGCCTCGATGACCGTGAGCCCGAGCTCGTCGGCGAGCTTGAGTAAGTCGTCCATGCGCCGTGGTCCTCCCCAGGTCAGGCGTCGTAGCTGTCGTCCGTCTCGTCGTCGTTGTGCGCGATCGGTGATGCGACCTCCGCAAGATCCTTCGTGGTGCCACCGACATTGCGGCCGAAGCGGCCTTCGATCACGTTGTCGTCGCCCATCGCAGGGTCGGCGTCGGTGACGCGGCGGAGCACCCTCTCGCCCTTGCGTGACACCACCTCGTAGCGCGGCACAAGACGACCCTCGAACGCAGCGGCTTCGGGAAGCTGCACGCGAGCGAGGAGCTCCTCCGGGTCGAGGTCGAACATCTCGGCCAGCAGCTCGAAGTCACGGAGCGTGAAGACGAGTGTGCCCGTGATCCTCTTCGCGGTGTAGGTCTTCGACATCCCGATCGCCTGAGCGACGTCGTCGTACGACAGTCCTCGCTCAACGATCTGTCGTTGCACGTACCGAGCGACGTCCTGCGCCAGCCCGGTCGCTTCTCCTTGCGATCCAGCAGCCATGCGGTCAGCGTACCCGTTTAAGGACACGGGACCCGTCGGAGATTGCATTTGTGCCTCACTAGGGTTACCGTGCCTGTATGGGAACCACGACGAAGACCGCCTGGTGGCAGCGTGTGGCCGACGGCCTCAGAGTCGAGCTGCTCGTCCAAAGACGCGAGGTCGGCGACCTCGCAGCCGCGCTCAAGCGCAGCCGCAACTACGTCTCTCGCAGACTCAACGGCCACGAGCCCTTCAACATGGCGGAGATCGAGACCGCCGCGGAGTGGCTTGAGGTGTCCGTCGAGCAGCTTGCAAGCGAGCGCAAGGTGCAGAGCTGATGTCGAACGTCTCGACGATGAGAACGGCGGCAGCTCAGCCCAACACCGAAGACACCGTGTGGATGTCGCCCCGCGACGTCTGCAACATGCTCCCTGGCGTGACCCTCGACATGCTCAAGGCTCGTCGCAAGCGCCTGCAGGACCCGCCCTTCCACAAGCCCACCGGCCACGACGGCAACGTGGTGCTCTACGACCGCGAGGACATCATCGCGTGGGTCAAGGGCAGCCGCGTCAAGACCCGCGGTGACGCAGCATGACCGCCCGTCACCCCCTCAGCTCCTCGGTTCCCCAGACCGAGGCCCCGGCGCGCACCCCCAGCGCGCCGGCACCCGACGCGGTCCCCAACGCGTCGACGGTGGCCGCACCCGCCCCCCTGGGTGCGGCCACCCACATCACCACCCGCGAAGCGCTGGCCGCGTCCGCCGTCGGCATCGCGATCGCGCTTGCCGGTGTCGCGCCCGCCGCGGCTACCGCAGACTCGGGCGCCGGCATCACCCCGACCGGTGACGGCATCCTCGTCGTCGCGCTGCTCGTGGCCGTCGCGCTGCTCGTCGTGGCGGCTCTCCTGCACGGTCGTCCGCGTCGAGCCCGTCGGGTCGTCGAGTCGGGGTGCTGTCTCGTCGAGCACGGCCCCGCCGATGACGACGAGATCGCTGCCGGCGTGGGGGAGCGGTGAGTGCCGTGGTCGAGCTGCAGCAGCCCCGCCAGCTCATCCACCGGGTCGACGGCCGCGACCTCCGTGTCCTGGTCGACCGCCCGTACGTGTACCTGTCGCGTGACGACGTCGAGGCGATCGCCGGTATCCCGCCGTGGGGGACCGGTGATCTCCTCGTCGTCGACGACGAGCACTCGATCGACGTCGGCGGTGTGACTTACATCCCTCTCGATGCCGCGGTGAACCGCATCCGCGACGACGCGAACGATATCGAGCAGGCCCACGACTTCATGGAGTGGCTCGTCGCCGAGCTCCCGCGCCTTACCGCCGCCGAGACCCTCGCCGCCGCCGAACGCCCCGCCGGCACCGTCGTCGGTTCCTACACGGTCGCCGCGGCCGCGAAGCACCTCGCCGACCGGCTCGGCATCCGCCTCGGCCGCGACGGCCTCTTCGACCACCTCGACCGCCTCGGGTGGATCGAACGCAACGACGCGTCCTCGCACTGGATCATCACCGCCCACCCCCACAACCAGGGCTACCTCGTCGTCCACGCCGTCAGCGTCGGGCCGAAGGGCCGCAACAAGGCCCACCGCTACCTGCAGATCTACGTCACCCCGACCGGGCTGGCCGAGCTCGAGCGCATCCTCGCCGACCTCGCGCCACCCGCAAAAGCACCACCGCTGGTGCCCGCGACCCTCTTCGACTGACCGACCTCCTCAGGAACCCACCATGAGAACCCACAACCCCGACACCCCCACCGTCCGCGACTGGATCACCGCCGCGGTCGCGGCCCCCGCCATCGTCTTCGGCATCCCCGCGCTCGCCGAGCTCACTGTCCGAGTGGTGCTCCGATGATCGACGAGCCCTTCGACTACGCCCCCGACACCGCCGCGACCGCGTGGGCGCATGTCGCCACCGTCTCCGGCGCCATCGCGGTTGGCAGCCTGATCGCCGCGGTGGTGTTCGCATGACCGGCCGCGA
This sequence comes from Microbacterium sp. M4A5_1d, assembly GCF_053345465.1. Classification (NCBI taxonomy): domain Bacteria; kingdom Bacillati; phylum Actinomycetota; class Actinomycetes; order Micrococcales; family Microbacteriaceae; genus Microbacterium; species Microbacterium sp. M4A5_1d. The sequence continues at coordinate 270,283 of NZ_JBKFAD010000003.1, read as the reverse complement.
CCAGGTGTGCCCGCCTGACCACAAGCACGCCGAGACGCTGAGCTGCTACACCGCCCATAAATGCGGCTGCCAGCCGTGCCGGGACCACAACACCGACCACGCACGCCGTGTGAGCCGACTCAAGCTCTACGGGCGGTGGGACAACGGCCGCACGCCTCTCGGCGCCGTCCGCGTGCACATCATGATCCTGCAGCGCTTCGGGTACAGCCACGCTCAAATCGCCCGAGCAGCCGGCATCGAGGCGCGAACCGTCTGGCGCTGTATGAACGACCGGTCGACCTGGATGCGTGGCCGCATCGCCGCCGCGATTCTCTCCGTCGCGCCCACCATCGACGACCTCGACCCGGGCACCCTTATCCCCGCCACCGGCGCCGTCCGCCGCGTGCAAGCGCTCGCGTGCCTCGGATGGACCGGCGCCGCGATCGCCACCGCCGCGGGGCTCCCGAGATCGACGGTGCGCACCTTCCAGCGGGAAGGCCGGCAGATCACCGTCGCCGTGCACCGCGCGATCGATGCCGCCTATGAGCGCATGTGGAACCAGCCCGCACCGGCAGGCACCACTATCCAGCGCCGCGACCGCACCGCCTCAATAAAACGCGCCGCCGCCGGCGCTTGGACGCCGCCCCTCGGTTGGGACGACATCGACACCGACCCCGAACCGCAGCAGGGGGAGGACGCCGGCGTCGACGAGATCGCGATCGCTCTCGCCGTCGACGGCCAGCCTGTACGACTCACCCGCGAGGAACGCCACATCGCCCTCCGCGAGCTTCATCGCCTCGGCCTCTTTGACCCCGAGCTCTCCGCCCGCCTCGGCGTCGACGTCAAGACCATCGAACGCGACCGCCGCTTCCTCGGCCTTCCCGCCAACTACTGGAACGAACACGAGGCCGCAGCATGAACCACCGCAGATGGCTCGTCCGCCGCCAACCCGCACGCAAGCAGACGTTCGGCGCGACCCGCCGCGACGTCCTCACCTGGACCGTCCGCCCCTACTACTGGGTCCAGCCCACCGGCGCCGACGAGAAGCCCGTCCGCGTCTGGATGGGACCCACCGTCGAGCTCGGCGCCCTCACCGCCGCCGTCAACTACGCCCGCGGCGTCTGCGCCCTCCACTACTACCCCCGCGGCCACCACACCCGCCCCGCCGCCGACACACCCACCCGCGCATCCCGCAACGAGTTCGACCGCGCGCTCGCCGAGCGTCGCTGAGCCCTGACCGAAGGAACCCACCCCATGTCACGCATCTACCTCGCGTCTTCCTGGCGCAACACCCTGCAGGTCGAGACCCTGTTCCGCCTGCGCACCGACGGCCACCAGGTCTACGACTTCCGCAACCCCGACCTCCCGTGGGGGTCGCTAAGCGCGGGCGACGACTCTGGAGGCTTCCGCTGGTCCGACATCGACCCGGCCTGGGAGTCGTGGAGCCCGTGGTCGTTCACGCAGGCGCTCGCCACCGACACTGCCGCCCGCGGCTTCGCGAATGACTGGGACGCGATGGAGTCGTGCGACCTCGGCGTGCTCCTTCTCCCGTGCGGTCGCAGCGCTCACCTCGAAGCCGGGTACTTCGCCGGCCACCCCGACAAGTCGCTCCACATCCTCATCCCGGGCGAGCTGCCCGAGCCCGAGCTCATGTACCTCATGGCCGACGGCATCCACCTGACCATCGAGTCGCTGCTCGCAGCGCTCTGACCGAAGGAACCCACCATGACCACCGAACAGATCGACCACGTCGCCACCGTCGACGTCGTCATCGACACCAACGTCCGCCGGACTGTCGACGTCGACAAGTCGTTCGTCTCCTCCATCCGCAACCACGGCATCCTGCAGCCGCCCGTTGGCTGGCGCGACGACGCCGGCAAGGTCCACATCACGATGGGCCAGCGTCGCACCCTCGCAGCGAAGGAGATCGGCCTCGACACCATCCCCGTCATCATTCGCACCCAGACCGAAGCCGAGCAGGCCCGCATCGTCGCCCAGCTCGCCGAGAACGAGCAGCGGCAGAGCCTCACCCCTGCCGACACCGCGGCCGCATACGCGCAGCTGCAGTTCGAGTTCGGCGTCACCACCGAGCAGATCGCACGCAAGACCAACAGCCCCAAGGCAAAGGTGCAGACCGCGCTCGCCGTCGCCGAGTCCGCAGCCGCGAAGGCCGCCCTCGCCGCGTCGAAGATCTCGCTCGAGCAGGCCGCGGTCTTCACCGAGTTCGAGTCGGACGAGAGCGCGCTCGAGCAGCTCAGCGAGATCGTGAAGGAGCGGCCCGAGCAGCTGGAGCACGCGGCCGAGCGCATCCGCCGCGATCGCGAGCAGAAGCGCCGCGTCGACGAGCTCGCGCTGCAGCTCGAGCGCGACGGGTGGGAAGTCATCCGGTCCGAGTACCAGTACGGATACACCCGCCCGGCCAACGCGACTTCGCTCCGCGACCTCCACCGGGCGGACGACGCCACCAAGACGCCGCTGAAAGCGGACGACGTCGCTGGCATCGACGGTCGCGTGGCCGTCGTGTACCCGCAGCACGGTAGCGAGGCGGGCGCCTCTTGCTTCCTCCGTCACCCCGACAAGCACGGATTCGTGTCTCACGCCTACGCGAGCGGTGGAGGGGGCAAGGGGCCGCTCACCGATGAGGAGAAGGCGGCGCGGCGTAAGAAGCGGGAGGACCGCGCTGACATGCTCGCCGCGACCACCGTCCGCCGCGCCTGGCTCAAGGACACCTTCCTGCCACGCAAGCACACCTTCGAAACCGTCGGCGCGTGGATCGTCCGGGCGATGCTCAAGCACCCCGACGCGCTCCGATACGAGCAGGCCCGAGGCGAGGACGCGAAGGTCCTGACGTGGGAGCTGCTCGGCCTCAAGGTTGAGGGCCACCCCGACTTCTACTCGAACGACGGTCTCGGCACCCTCGAGAAGGTGCTGCAGAAGGCATCGACCGCCGACGAGCTCCGCCTCCTGGTCGCGTTCGCGATCGCGCGAGTCGAGCACCCCGCGGGAAACCCGAAGTACGGACGCTTCGGTCAGCACACCGCCCTTGGGCCCTACCTCACCCAGCTCGCAGCATGGGGCTACCCGCTTGCTGACATCGAGCAGCGCCTCATCGACGAGCACACCGCCGAGCTCGAGGACCGCGAGAAGCGTCGCGCCGCGCGCGAGGCGCGGCAGGCCGTGGAAGCTGCATCCGAATGAGCCCCCGCCGGCTCGAGCACGGGACACCCGAGGGCTACGCCCGCGGGTGCACCCAGCACTCGAAGTGCCCCGCGCTTCCCGTGCACGGACTCACGTGCGAGACAGCGCACATCCGGTTCGAGTCCGGCGAACGGCGATACATGAACCTCTACGGCCGGAACATGCCGGCCGCCGCGATCGCGCGCCGCCTCGGCATCGCACCCACGAAGCCGAGCGCGGACGCGATCGCCCCCGAAGACGAGTACCCGATCGCCGCGGCCCCCGACGTCGAGGAAGCGATCGCCCGGTACGCCGCACGCAAGGAAGCGCAGGAGCGCGTCGCCGCGACCACGAAGGAACCCACCGTGACCACAGAACCCACCCCGCCGGTCTGCCCTGAGTGTGTCGCCGGCAAGCACCCCAACTGCGACGGCACCGCGTGGGACGACGTCGCCGACGCCGTCGCGGGGTGTGCGTGCTCCGCCCACGCGACGGAACCCACCGAACCGTCCGAGCACATCGAGCCCGCCGACGAGCAGGCACACGAGACCGAGGAACCCACCATGACCGAACCCACAGAGCCCACCGAACCGACCGAGACGCCGGCGGTGGACGCCACGGCGCCCCAGATCCCGTCGCAGTCCGTCATCCGAACGTGGGCGCGCGCGAACGGCATCGAGGTCAACCCTCGCGGCAGCGTGCAGAAGGGCGTCGTCAACGCGTACCTCTTCGCGCATCGCACGCCGATGGAGACCAAGCCCGCTGCCACCGAACCGGACGTCGAGGCCGCCCAAACCCCACCCGCCGACGTGCACACGACCGACCACGACTCCGAGCCGGTCGAGCCGGCGCGATCGCGCGCCGCAGCCGAGCTCCCGGAAGAGTTCGCGCCCGCTGGTGACTACGCCCGGTACTTCGAGATCCTCGACGAGACCCGCCGACGCATCGACATGGAAGTGCCGTGCGCGCCTCTCTACGCCCTGCCCGACCTCGCACAGCTGGCCAACCGCATCCCCGGCCGCCCCGAGTGGGCCGACGTCGCCGTCTCCCACGACGTCGAACAGGCACGCAGTCTCGCCGCCCGCCTCGAAGCCGAGAACGCGATCCTCCTCGAGCAGCTCACCACCGTCAGCAACAGCCTCGAGTTCGCCCTCCGCCGGTGGGCCGCCGCCACCGACCGCGCCACCGCGGCTGAGCACCAGAAGATCGGCGCGCAGCTCAGAGCACTCGATGCCGAGGAACAGCGTGACACCACCAACACCGCGCTCGCCGAGACCACAGTCGAGCTCAACGACGCCCTCGCTCGCGTCGCGCTGCTCGAGTCGCAGGTCGCGATCGCGCAGCCCGCGGCGACCCCGATCCGCCGCATGTTCGGCAACGCCCGATGAGCGTCCACGACGACGCCCCGGCTCTCGCGGCCGCGCAACGCGTCGACGAGATCGTCAACGTCCTCGAGGACGCGAACATGCCTTACGCGAACGAGGAGCAGCTGCAGTACCGCATCGCGACCGCGCTCGCCGCGGCTGGCATCCGGGCCGACCGGGAGGTGCGCCTCTCCGATGGCTTCTCGCGAATCGACATCATGTCTGGCGACGTCGGCATCGAGGTGAAGATCGCGGGCCAGGCCGGCGCCGTGCACCGCCAGCTCGCGCGCTACTCCGCGTGCCCGGAGATCTCCGCGCTGATCCTGGTGACGACCCGTCCCGAGCAGCGCATCGAGAATGACGGTGCGCCGGAGTTCAACGGCAAGCTCGTTCGCTCGCTGTGGGTGAAGGGCGCCGGCCTGTGACCCGCACCTACGGCATCTACGACTTCCGCCCGGGAGTCGGCAGCAGCCGCGGCATCTGGGGCCTGAGGGTCGAGCCGAACGTCGCGATCCGCGCGAAGCGGATCTTCACCCGTGTGCGCCACGACCGGTCGGGGGAGCTCGTCATCACCGACGCCGACGACGTCGCCCGTGACCTCGAATGGCTCATGGAGCGCTTCCCGCTGCGCCCCTTCCGCCCCGAGGCGGAGGCACGTCTGCGCGCCGGCGCCGCCGAACACCGGGAGACGATGGAAGCCGTCGCCCGCGTCACCGAAGGCCGCGGCCACCGCCTGCACCTCCCGATGCAGCCGCTCAAGGAGCCCCGCGACTACCAGCTCGCCGCGGTCGAGCTGCTTCGCGCCCGGGGCCGCCTCATCCTCACCGACGAGCTCGGCCTCGGAAAGACTTACACCGGTCTCCTCAACCTGGTGCACGACGACGCCCTTCCGGCGCTTGTCGTCCCGCCCACGCACCTCCCGCGCCGTTGGATGACCGAGCTCGAGGAAGCCTTCCCGTGGCTGAACGTGCAGCTCGCGAAGAAGACCACCCCCACCGACGCATTCGTCGCCGGCGACCACCCCGACGTGCTCATCGTCCCGTACTCCCGACTCGACGGGTGGCGCTCCCACCTCGAAGGGTGGGCCGCGACCGTCATCTTCGACGAAGTCCAGGAGCTCCGAAACGGCATCAACACCAACAAGGGCGCTGCGGCCGCACAGGTGTCCAAGGACGCCGCGTTCGTCCTCGGCCTCACCGCCACCCCCGTCGTCAACTACGCCGGCGACATCTGGCAGCTCTACAACATCATCGCCCCCGGCGTCCTCGGCACCGCCCACGAATTCGCACGCGAATGGGTCGGCTCCTACCAGCAGCAGCACATGGTCGTCACCGACCCCGCCGCCCTCGGCTCCTACCTCCGCGAAGAAGGCGTCATGCTCGGCCGCTCCCGCGCCGAAGTCGGCCGCGAACTCCCCAAGATCGTCAAGGTGCCCCAGCTCGTTGACGCCGACCCCGCCGCGCTCGACAAGATCGCCGGCGACATGCAAGCCCTCGCCCGCCTCATCCTCGACGGCAACGCCAACCGCACCGACCGGTGGAAAGCATCCGGCGACCTCGACCTCAAACTCCGCCACGCCACAGGCGTCGCCAAAGCCCCCTACGTCGCCGAATTCGTCAAGATGATCCTCCAATCCGAGCGCAAGCTCGTCCTCTTCGGATGGCACCGCGACGTCTACGACATCTGGCTCACCGCGCTCGCCGATTACAAGCCGGTCATGTACACCGGCACCGAGTCGCCGAAGCAGAAGGCCGAAGCCGAAGACGCGTTCGTCAACGGCGACGCCCGCATCCTCATCATGTCGCTGCGCTCCGGCGCCGGCGTCGACGGCCTGCAGCTCGCCACCAACATCGTCGTCTTCGGTGAGCTCGACTGGTCACCCGCAGTCCACGAGCAGGGCATCGGCCGAGTCCGCCGCGGCGGCATGGACGACGCCCCACCCGTCGCGTACTTCCTCCACACCGACGAAGGCTCCGACCCCGCCATCCTCCAAACCCTCAACATCAAACGCAACCAAGCCGAACCCATCACCACCCGCGACGGCCAACTCCGCACCGACGCCACCACCGACACCACCCGCGCCCGCGCACTCGCCGAGCAGGTCCTCGGCATCCGCCGGCCTGCCAGAGACGAGCTCGCATGACCAGCAGTCTGCAAGTCACCGATCAGGACGGCGCGGGGAACAGGACAGCAAGGATCGAAGCGGCCGCGCCAACGATGACGCCTCCACCGAGGAGCGTGATGTCCCACAGCGCTGCTCGAGGCCGATTGAGGAACTCCCGCGTCAAAGTCTCGAGATCGGGGCTCACGCCGCCATATCCCACCGCGCCGTTCAAGGTGATCTCTTTCAAGGCGCTGGCGGCCGCTCGGGCCCGAAAGAAGGCGTGGACCACGGCCGCCACAGGTAGGGCGGCGGACACGGCGTACATCACGACAATCACAGACGTCATGACGGCCAACGTAATGGCTCTCATGACAGGGGACAGGAGCGAAAAGTGAGCACTCTACCGACCGAGCTCGAAGTCACGATCGCAGGGACCCCGCTGACGCTGGCTCTGCAGTACGGAACGGCCGTGCGAGAGGAAGACGGCGAGGTCTGGGACCACGACGCGCTCTGGTATCCCGGCGACTCGGGCACTCCTGATGAGGCGTGGGCTCGGGCTCAGGCGCAGTTCGTCCAAGACCCGGACGAGCCACCGCAGGAGCTCGTGCTTGTGTGGCGCATCACGACCGACGCTGACGACTGGATCGGGTGGCCCGTCACCAACCACACGAACCGTAGGAGCGACGATGTCTAGGCCTCGGTTACCCGTCGAGGCCGTACTGCTCGAATTCCTCCTGCGTCACATCCAACGTCTCACCCGATCCATCGAATGCGCGCCAGAGGTAGTCGTCGATTCCGGGGGCCATGGAGGCATCGCACGTCAGGGTGTACGTCCGGCCGTCAACGGTCTTCGTCTGCGAGAGCCTCATGTGGACAAGCTACTGGGGGTGGTGCGTCGTGGCTAGGCTCGAGGCTGCACACGCGCTCGCCGAGGGTGGTTCGTAGTGGGCGCGCTCATCGACCTCACCGGCCGTCGCTTCGGGCTGCTGACCGTCAAGACCCGTCTACCCGACCGCATCGCCCCCAGCGGCGCTCGACAGCCCGTGTGGGGCTGCATCTGCGTCTGTGGCCGGCGGACGATCGAGCAGGGGCGTGCGCTGCGCAGCGACCGCGCGCTGTCGTGCCGGGAGTGCGTCCGCGATCCGTCGCGGATGCTCAAGTACGGGCACACCTACATCGTGTGGTGGCCCGAGCTCGGCGTTCTCAAGATCGGGCGTGCGTTCCGCGGGTCCCGTCTCGAGGAGATGCGCCGCACCGGCGCGATCGTGCTGCTCGACGCCGAGGATACCGACGGCTCGTGGGAGGCCGCCGGCCTCCGCGTGCTGCGCCGCCTGTTCGACCCCGCCTTCACCGGTCCCACCGGCGAGGGCCTCCACCGCGCTGACCGCATCCTCTACCGCGGCCGCGGCTGGTCGGAGTGCTTCCTCGTGGAGCGCGAAGACCTACAGCTCGCATTCGACGTATGCCAGCGAGCTTTCGCACTAGAAGGGAACGACTTTGGACACAACCCCCCAGCCACCGCCGCATGGCGACGGGCACTCGATGGTGCCCAACGTGCTCGGGCTGCCGCTCGAGGCCGCGCCGACCGCGCTCGGGCTGCGGATGCTGGCGGGGACGTCGCCGATGCGGCTGCACCCCGAGAGGATCGCGGCGCAGCTGTACCCGACCATGTCGACGAGCGCGTCGACGGAGCTCGTGATCTTGCACGTAGTGATGCTCGAGGAAGCCGGGCATGCACGCACGTGGGCCGACGAAGCGGGGGAGTGGCTCGTGATGCTGCCGCTGCCCTGCGAGGCGCCCACAGCGCCGCTCACGGCCCCGCCAGCACCCGGCCCGGCCTTCGCCCCGCAGCCGGCATTTTCACCGGCTGGAGAGAGCGAGAGGGAAAGAGAACGCGCGAGAGCGAGAGCGCGCGAGCGAGCACGTGCACGGGCGGACGCGGAAGCGCAGGAATGGGCGACCCGCTGGGCCTCGCAGGGCCCCGCTCAGCCGGTGCTCTCAAGACCTGCACGCCCGGACCTGCTCAACGCTCCGCCCATCGGATGTCACGAGCACCCCAACGGCACCACGACTGTTCCATGCGGGCCATGCGGCACCGCGGCGGCATACCGCAGGCAGTGGCTCGCCAATCGCCGCTACATGGAACAGCTCGCCATCTTCGAGGAGCAGCAGGAGACCCCCGATGACCTACCGTTCTGACATCCCCGAAGGACGCTGCATCAACGGATGCCTGCAGGCCGACGTCCACTACGCCGACTGCAAGAGCTACGACCCCGTCGACCCGATCGTCTGCCCCGGATGCGCCCCCGTGGAGACCGTCGACGGCACCCTCATCTGCGACCGCTGCTACCGCCGCGTCCGTTTCCTGTTGCACAGCGCAGCCGACATCCTCGGCCGCATGCGATCGCTCGCCCAGCAGGGCAAGGCTGTCGTGTACTCCGCTGCGTCCGGCGGCTCGACCTCTGCCACGGCGCCCGACCAGGTAGATGCGGATCTCCTCGAGGCGACCGACGTCGTGGGGCGGAAGCTCCGCGGCTGGCGGCCGTGGATCAGCGCCGGCCGCCAGGTCCTCGACGCCGCCCTGAGTGATCCCGACACCGCCGCGCCCCTGCTGGCGGACATCCTCGAGCAACACACACCCATCGAATACGCCGACGAGTGGTCACTCGCTGACGCACACGCCCGATGGGGAACCGAGCGCCGAGACCGATTCGTCTACCCCGACGAGGAAGAGCCGGCCGGCCTGGTCGTCGTCTCGCCCGTCCGCGAGTGGTACGACCCACTGCTGGCAGCGCGCGACGCGGCCGAGCGAGCGGGGATCTCCGAGCAGCAGCTGCGCGTTTGGGTGAAGCGCGAGATCATCCTGCCCGTCGCGAAGATCCGCGAGCCTGGCGTCCTGCGTTTCGCGTCTGGTCGACCGAGCCCGGGCAAGACCGTGTCATGGTTCCGCGCCTCCGACGTCGACTCCGCCCGAGAGCGCATGGACCAGGAACGCGAGAGAGGACGATTCAAGGCCGCGGCGACCTGACGGAAGTCAGCATCCGCGGAAGTACCGGGACCATCACGTTTCGTGTTACGCTGTGCGTGCACGAGAACTATGACAAAGCCTCACCAATCGGTGGGGCTTTTGTCGTCTCGTCGGGGGCGTTGCGCCGGGTCTCGGGTTCCTGCGGCGCCGCCCCCGCTTCTGCTTCGTCTCATCACCGCGCGACACACACTCTGCAGGCCGATGCCCCGGTCGCTTGACGGTTGGTGAGACGTCGAACTCCGCTGGTCGACTGACACTCGGCGTGAGCGGGACAGCCGCGTCGTAGCGGCGGCATCGACGGCGCGACGCTGTCGAACGCGAGAGGGGTGACGGCGACGTCGCCCCTCTCTGTCGAACGGAGGCCGGAGTGAGCGCCGAGACGAAGGCAGCTCTCGACGCCGCGATCGCCGAGCACATCGCATCCGAAGCTGAGAACGACAGCACGCTCGTCAACGGCTACGCCCTGATCGTCGCCCACGGCGATGCTGCAGACTTCGACGACGAGACAACGCGCTACCTGCTCGAGTACGCGGACCGGCAGTCGTTCCACGTCAGCCTCGGCCTGGTACACCGCCATCGTCTCGAGCTCGAGCAAGAAGCCTGATGGGAGCGAGCGAGAAGGCCGCAGCCGCGTTCCATCCGCACCGTCGAGCTACCCGCGTCTGCTCCGAGCCGGGATGCCCGGTGCTAACCACAGCCACACGTTGCATCCAGCATCGACGCGACCACGAACACCAGCGCGGGTCGCGACAGGATCGCGGCTACGACGCCAGTCACGACCGACTGCGCAAGCAATGGGAGCCGCAGGTTGCCACCGGCCGCGTGAGCTGCCGACGGTGCGGCAAGAAGATCGAGCCCGGTGCTCGCTGGGACCTCGGCCACGATGACCAGGACCGCACGAAGCACCGCGGACCCGAGCACGAGGCATGCAACCGACGAACCTCGACCCGCCGAACCCCTCGGCGCCGCCCCTGACCGACACCGTCGGAGGGGTGGGGGGACCCCCTCGAAGGCGCGGGCTGCGGACCGCCGGGGATGGCAAAAAAGCGCCGTACGGGTTCCGAGGGTCGGGTCCCGAAACCCTCAAACCCGTACATTCTGAGCCTTGCGATCGGAGGTCGAAATGCCCGGTCCCGCGCCAGATCCGAACGCTCGCCGACGCAACAAGCGGCCCGCCGCGATGACCCTGCCGGCCAATGGTCGCGAGGGCCGCGCGCCCGCCTTCCCTATCAAGACCGGCAAGCGTGTGCCGACGGTGTGGGCATCGCTGTGGAAGACGCCTCAGGCGGTGGCGTGGGAGAAGCTCGGGTATCACCGTGTCGTCGCTCGCTACGCGATGCTGCTGCAGATCGTCGAGACCCCTGAGACCGCGACCGCGGCGCTCCTCGGCGAGGTTCGACAGCTCGAGGACCGCCTCGGCCTGTCCCCGATGGCGATGAAGCGCCTCGAGTGGGTCATCAAGGAGGACGAGCTCGCCGCTAAGCGGGATGAGAAGCGCTCGACGTCGGAGACGAGCGCCGGCGGCCGCACGCCCGAGCAGCGCCGCAAGATCATGGGTGCTGTGAAGTAATGCCGTGGCGCGGTCCCGAGTGGGACGGCGAGTTCCCGTCCCTCGGCTGGCAGGTGGCGGACTGGATCGAGGAATACTGCGTCATCCCCGACGGGGAAGATATGGGCAAGCCGTTCACTCTCACGGACGAGCAGCTCGCGATCATCGTCAACCACTACCGGCTGCGCCCCGACGCGTCACAGCACCAGTGGCAGACCGCATGGGAGTACGTGCGGTCGCTCATCGTGAAGCCGCAGAAGTGGGGCAAGGCCCCGCTCACGTCCGCGCTCATCAACGCCGAGGCCGTCGCCCCCGTCGTCTTCGCCGGGTGGGACGCCTACGGCGAGCCCGTCGGCCGCCCGTGGCCCACCCCGATCATCCAGGTGACCGCCTACTCCGAAGACCAGACCGACAACATCTGGAAGGTCCTCCGGCCGATGATCGACGAGGGCCCCCTCGCGGACATCATCACCGACACCGGCGTCGACCGCATCAACCTCCCCGGCTCGGGCTGGATCGAACCGGTGACGTCGAAAGCCCTCTCGCGCCTCGGTGCGCGCATCACGTTCGCGCCGCAGGATGAGGTCGGCACGTGGGTGTCGCCGAACATGCGCTATCTCGCCTCCACGCAGTACCGCGGCCTCTCGGGGACCGGTGGCCGGTCGTTCCTGACCACGAACGCGTGGGACCTCGCGGAGAACAGCGTCGCGCAGGAGATCGAGGAAGCCGGCGACCCGACGGATTTCGTCGACTTCAAGGATGGCCGGCTCGCCGGGCTGTCGTACACGAACGCGAAGGACCGCGCCCGCATCCACCGGCACGTCTACGGCGACTCCGCTGTCCGGCTGGACCGGCACGGGGTGCGCATCGGCGGGTGGGTGAACCTCGACCGTATTGAGGTCGACGCGGTGAAGCTGCTGCGGAAGGACCCGGCCGAGGCCGCGCGCTTCTACGGCAACATCAGCTCCGCCGGCTCCGGGTCGTGGCTGCCCGAAGCGGGCATGGACGAGTACGACCCGGCGGAGAAGCACCTGTGGAGCGACAAGGTGCTCGTGCGGGACCGCCCCAAGGGCGTGCCCGTGTGTGCAGGCTTCGACGGTTCCGATGTCGACGACTGGACGGGCATCCGGCTCGAGACGTTCGATCAGTTCCAGTTCACCCCGACCTACTTCGGCGACACCCGCCGCGCGATCTGGAACCCGGCCCGCTGGCCGGGGCACCGCATCCCGCGTGACGAGGTCATGACCGCCTGGCATGACATCATGCGCCGCTTCGAGGTCGTGCGGGCGTACTTCGATCCGCCGCTGTGGGGGACCGAGCTGCAGGAGCTGCAGGGCAAGTACGGCGACAAGGTGTTCATCGGCTGGGAGACCTACCGGACCAAGCAGATGCACGCCGAGCTCGAGCGGTTCCGCACCGACATCACGAACCCGTCGGCGTCGTTTCGGCATGACGGGTGCCAGTTCACCGCGCAGCACATGCGCAACGCGGTGGTGCGGGCGCGGCCGGGGCAGACGTACATCCTCGGCAAGCCGTCTGACACGCAGAAGATCGACCTCGCGATGTCGAGCACTCTCGCCCACGCGGCGACGCTCGACGCGATCGCGGCGGGAGACCTGACCAAACGGCAGCACCAGACGTCGTCGACGTACTACGGGTTCAACTAGCGAGAGGGGGTCCCGGGTGGAGATCGCAGTTGCACGGGACCGCCTCGTCCGCGCTGAGCACGAGCTCAAGAAGTCCAAGCCGCAGATCGAGAAGCGCGAGCGTTACGACCGTGGTGAGCAGGACCTCCCGTACGCTCCGCAGGGTGTGAATCAGGAGTACCGCGACCTGCAGGAGCAGTCGATCGCGAACTACTTCTCGATCGCGAAGTCCGCGCCCGTGCAGCGTCTTCGTGCTGACTCGATCCGCACTGACATGGGCGAAGAGACCGACGCGGCTGTGTGGGCGATGTTCCAGGCGAACAAGTGGGCGTCGCGGCAGTCGATGGTCTACGAGTCGATGCTCATGCACGGACGCGGGATTGCATCGTGCTGGCCGAACCTCGCCGAGAAGTCGAAGCCGATCATCCGCCCGGAGTCCCTGCTGCTCGTGCACGTGGAGATGGACCCGGGCGATCCGTTCACTCCGCTGTGGGCGGCGAAGATCTACGCCGTCGACGAGATCTCTGAGGCCGGGTCACAGCTCATCCTTCCCGGCTATGCGCTCGGCGCAATCACCCGGCAACGCACCGTCGGCATCGTCTACGACGCCGAGGGCATGATGCGCTTCGAGCGTGGCGGCTACTCCGGCACGACCGAGTGGCGACACGTCACGGACGGCAACCACGGGATGAAGCGCGTTCCGTTCGCGCTGTACGACTACACGATCGACGGCATGGGCAAGCCGTGGTCGGCGATGGACTCCTTGCTCCCGCAGCAGGACGCCATCAACACGATCCGCTTCAACACGCTGCTCGCCATGCAGTTCTCCGCGTTCCGGCAGCGCATCGTGACCGGCTTCGACCCGCGCGCCACCGACAAGGACGGGAACTTCCTCTACAAGAAGAACCCCGACGGCACCCCCGCCGTCGACGCGAACGGCAACGCAATCCCGGTACTCAACACCCCCGGCCGCGTTGGCGTGGACCGGCTGCTGGCGTTCCCCGGCGGCGACACGAGGGTGTTCGACCTGCCCGAGTCCGACCTGAGCAACTACATCGAGGTGCTCGAGTCGTTCCTGGTGCAGTTCTTCTCCACCGGCCAGATCCCGCCGCAGTACCTCCTCTCCCAGATGTCGAACCTCTCCGGCGACGCGCTCGCTGGCGCCGAGTCCACGCTCGCGTCGCTGGTCAAGGAGCTGCAGCTCTCCGCGGGCGAAGGGAACGTTGCGCTCGCCGAGCTCGCGTGGCACGCCTCCGGTGGCGAGGGCGAGTTCAAATCGACCGCTGAGACGGTGTGGGCCGATGCCGAGGCGCGTTCGTTCTCGCAGATCATCGACGCGATCGTGAAGCTCATCTCGCAGGGCTTCCCCCGCAAGGGCGCCTGGCAGATGATCCCCGGCGCGACCCCGCAGAAGGTCAGCCAGTGGCTCGACGACGCCGAGGACGAAGCATTCGCATCCCGGCTCGCGCTGGCAGCGCGACGTTTCCAGGACGTCACCCCGCCCGCGGGCGAGGTGACCGACCAGACGGAGGTCGTCGATGCTCCCACGGGCGGCAGTTGACCACTACCAGCTGCAGCAGGGCATCGCGGTCGCCGCGGCCGCGGAGGTCGGGGGCCTGTGGGCGTCGATGTCGGATGACTTCGACGCCTCCTGGTCCCTGATCGCCGCACCAGCATTCGAGACCGTCGCCGCGGCGCAGCTCACCGCGGCCGCCACCGGTGCGGCGTACGTCGGCGCTGTGCTGCTCGAGACCGACGTCGACGCCCCTCCGGTCGCCGATGTCGTCCCGCACGCGTTCGCCGGCGTCACCGAAGACGGACGCCCGCTGGACACCCTCATGCAGGGCGCCACCATCCGAGCCAAGGAAGCCGTTGGCGCCGGCCTTACGACCGCTCTCGCGCTCGCCGAGGCGGGGGACTGGCTGCAGGGCGTCGTGCTCGACAGCGTCCGCGCAGCGAACCGGGAGGCCGTCGCCGCCGCGATGACAGTCCGCCCCGGTGTGCAGGGTTGGGTGCGGATGCTCAACCCGCCCTCGTGCAAGTTCTGCGTGGGGCTGGCGGGCAAGTGGTTCCAGTGGAACCAGGGGTTCCAGGTCCACCCGAACTGCGACTGTCGGCACATCCCCGCACAGGAGTCGACCGCCGGCGACCTCACCGTTGACCCCTACGCGTACTTCCGATCGCTCGACGAGAAGATGCAGGACCGGATCTGGGGCAAGGCCGACGCGCAAGCCATCCGCGACGGCGCCGATATCAACCGTGTCGTCAACATCCGATCCGTCGAGAACAGACGAACCCGCGCCGGCAAGCGCCCGAAGCGGCGAACGGTCGACGACATCTACGCCGAAGCGACCGACCGCGACGACGCGATCCGCCTTCTCACGGAACACGGCTACGTCATCGGGCCGCAGCGCGCCGGCGGCAACCTGCGCGGCAACGAGCCCAGCACCGAGCGCTATCTGGCAGCCGGCCGAGGCCGCGGGGTCTACCGAGTCGGTACGGAAGCGGTCACCACCGCCCGTGCGGCCCGCTACGACGCCCTCGTAGCGGGTGAGCGGGACCCGATGGTCAGATCGACCATGACAGCCGCAGAGCGGCGCATCTACGACGACTTCTACCGAGCCGAGCAGGCACTCCTCGCACGCCGCGCCCGCACCATCGGAGGCAACTCCGCCGACCGCGGCACCGTGTTCACCTCGATCACCGAGGAGGAAGCCGACGTCCTCGCCATGACGTTCATCCGACGCATCGACCGGGTCCGCCGCAACGGCACAGCCCAGGAGAAGGCGCTCGCCGAACGCCTGTGGGCGCGATACAGCGCGCTCGTGTAGCTCCCGCACTGAAACGGTGCGGGTCACCGGCATGCAACGTGCCACGACATCTCGCAAGGAGATACCCGATGGAAATTGAGATCAGCGACGCCGATGTGGAAGCGTTCGGCGGAGACCGCGAGAAGCTCGCGACCTTCATCAACGGCCTCGACCTCGAGACCGACCGCATCAAAGCGCGCCAGGCCGTCATCGACAGCACCAAGGGCGAGCTCAAAGCGTTCACCGATCTCGGGCTCACCCCCGACGAGATCAAGGCGCTGCAAGCCAAGCCCGGCGGCCCCACCGACGCCGACATCGAGAAGCTCGTCAACAAGCGCCTCGAGGACGCCGACAAGGCCAATCGGGAACGCGTCGACGCGCGCTCGCGTGCAGCTGAGGTCCGTGCACAGGCCGCCGAGCTCGGTTTCATCAAGCCCGCTCAGGCGCTCGCGCTGCTCGACGCGAAGGAGCTCGCGAAGGTCAGCGTGACCGACGACGGCGACGCCGACGCGGCCGCGGTCAAGAAGCTCCTCGAGGACCTCTCGAAGGACTCGCCGCACCTGCTCAAGTCCACCACCACGAACACCCCCGGTCACCGTGATGCCGGTATCGGGGCCCGCGGCGCGGGAGCAGCCTCCGCCGCCGTCCGTCCCGGCACCGACCGCCTGCGTGGCGCGTACGGGGCATCCAGCAACAACTGACACTGCTCGCCGTGCTGCGGTCGAGCTGAAAGGAACAGATCATGGCAGTCACCCTTGCCCAGGCCGCTCTCCTCTCGGAGAACGACCTGCAGCGCGGCGTCCAGGAGCTCTTCGTCCAGGAGTCCGCGGTCCTCGACCGCATTCCCCTGATGGAGATCGAGGGCAACGCGTACGCCTACAACCGCGAGAACACCCTCCCCGGGGTCGCGTTCCGTGCGGTGAACGAGGCGTACACCGAGTCGACCGGCGCCG
This sequence comes from Microbacterium sp. M4A5_1d, assembly GCF_053345465.1. Taxonomy (NCBI): domain Bacteria; kingdom Bacillati; phylum Actinomycetota; class Actinomycetes; order Micrococcales; family Microbacteriaceae; genus Microbacterium; species Microbacterium sp. M4A5_1d. The sequence goes on along the minus strand of NZ_JBKFAD010000003.1, from coordinate 253,673 downwards.
TGGTGCAGGCGACCGAGACCCTCGCCATCCTCGGTGGCGACGCCGACGTGGACACCTTCATCCAGAAGACCCGGTCCAACGTCAACGACCAGCGGGCGCTGCAGACGCGCCTGAAGGTGAAGGCGGCGTCCTACAAGTACCAGGACACGTTCTTCAACGGCGACGTCGCGGTCGACCCGAAGGGCTTCGACGGCCTCAAGAAGCGCCTCATCGGCAATCAGGTCATCGACGCCGCCACGAACGGCCTGCCCATCATCGGTGCGTCGAACTCGGACATCTTCGCGTTCATGGACAAGCTCGACGAGCTCATCGCCGCGGTCCCCGGCATCACCCCGGAGAATGGCGCGCTCTACGCGCCCCGCGGTCTGCGCTCGAAGATCCTCTCCGCGGGCCGCCGCGTCGGCGGCACGGCGACGGTCGTCGAGGACCTGACCGGCAAGCGCATCGTGACGTGGAACGGCATCCCCGTGCTCGACCCGGGCGACAACCTCGCCGGCGCTCAGATCCTCGGTCAGAACGAGACGCAGGGCACGGCCACCAACGCCGCGTCGATCTACGCCGTCAAGTTCGGCGAGGACGAGGGGGATGCCGGAGTCACCGGCCTCACCAACGGTGGGATCTCCGTCCGAGACCTCGGCGAGGTCGATGACAAGCCCGCCCTCCGTACCCGCATCGAGTTCTTCTGCGGCATGGCGACCTTCGGCGGCAAGGCCGCAGCTCGCCTCCGCGGTGTCCTCAACGGCTGATCCCAGGGAGAGAGAACATGGCACGCACCACGAGGGCCGCAGCAGCGGCCGAGTCCACCGGCGAGCAGAAGCCCGCCGAGCCCACCACGGACGACAGCGCGGCGACGACCACGCTCGACGCCGACACCACCAAGCCGTCCGTCACCGCACCCGGCGACGGACCTGCAGACACCACCGATCCCACCGAGATCGCGGTGTCGACCCCGCCCAACCCGGGCAAGGAAGCGGTCGCCGTCGGCACGGTCAACGCCGTCACCCCGGCACCCAAGCCGGCCGCGCGCGCCTCCCGCAAGAAGGAGCGCACCGAGGAGTACGAGGCGTACAAGCCCGACGGCACCTCGGTCACCGTCGTGCGCAACATCGAGACCGGCGAGAGCCGGATCAAGTAACGAAGGGGAGGGGACGCTCATGGAAAACCCAGCCGACCTCGAAGCCGTCCGGGGCTTCATCGAGCGTCCCCTCACCTCCGACGAAGAACGAGTCATTCCCGCATGGCTCGCGAAAGCCTGGCGCGAGCTCAAGCGCGTCGTGCCCGGCATCCCCACCCGAGTCGCCCTCCCCGAGGACGATCCCTCGCACCTCGACGTCGAGGACGTCAGCGACGTGCTCGTCGCGATGGTCGAACGCAAGATCCGCAACGCCGGCGGCACCTCCGAATGGCGCGACGACCTCTACAGCGAAAAGGTCGACCCCTCACTCGCCTCCGGCCGCATCTACGTCACCGACGAAGAACGCGACAAGCTCATGCCGCCAGCCCCCACCTACGGCAACGCCATCCACTCCATCCCCCTCACGGCCATCTGATGCGCTCGCCGTCTCAGCGCGCCACCGCTCGATACCGGGCCGAGCAGGGCTTCACCGAGACCGTCATCGTCGGCACATACCGGGACGGCGTCGATGCGGCCACGGCCAACGCCACGCGCGAGCTCGTGACCAAGCACTACGAGGGACCGGCGCAGCTCGTCTACCGCACGCTCAATGTCTCTGACCGGAACACCGCGTCGCGGCCGATCGCCGAGCAGGCTCCCATTCTGAAGCTGCCCTCTGGCACTGTCGTGCCGCGCGGGGCCGAGGTCGACGTCACCGCATCGGCCGCCGACGCATCGCTCGTGGGGCGCCGCATGAAGATCGCCGGTCGTCCGCAGTCCGGGCAGACCACCTCCGCACGCTACCCGCTGCAGGAGCTCACCTGACGGGAGGTGCCTTGTGGCCGATGACAGCTTCGATGCCCTCATCCGGGACCTCTCCGGCGTCGCCGACCTGGTGCCGAACAAGGCCCGTCAGGCCGTGCAGCAGACCCTTATGCGCACGCGCGATCAGTGGCGCAAGGCCGCCGCTGGCAACCCCCTCGGCCGCCAGTACACCGCCGCGATCGACTACAAGATCGCATCGACCGCCGGCGTCATGGGGGCCGGTGCCGGCGGCGCCGCAACCATCGAGGGTGAGGTCGGCCCGAACCTCGAACGCTACGGCGGCAAGACCGGCCGCGGTGGCCTCGTGCCCTCCGCCGGTATCTTCGACGACCCTCTCTCGTCCGTGTCCCGCGCCCCCGATCGTGCGCGCCGGAAAGCCGAGGAGTTCGCCGGCGAGGAGCTAACCACCGGCCTCGAGATCGCCGTCGAGCAGTCGCTGAATGAGAGGAACCTCTGATGCTCAGCGATCACACCGCAGCCGCCGAGGCTCGACTCAACGCTCACGCGAAGCTCGCAGGCAAGCTCCACGACACCGTGCGCCGAACGGAAGAGGGCGGGCTCGTCGCGGACAACTACGTCGTGTTCGGCGTGACCCTGCCCGGCTACACCGGGCACCGGCAGAGCGGCACCCCGGACCACCAGGGCGACACCCGCGTCGAGATCTTCACGCGCGTCGTCGCGACCTCCCGCGACGGCGCGAACCTGCTCACCGATGCGGTCGCCGAGCAGCTGCAAGGTCAACCCCTCGCGGTGGCCGGGCGGTCGGTGACCGGCCTGGACAGAGATCTCGAAGACCTCGAGTACGACCCGACTGCTCGCCTCTACCACCGCGATTCCTGGTTCACCGGGGTCAGCTCGCGCGCGTAGGCCCACCGACCCCCTCGACTCGCTGAGGGTCCACCGACACCCCGGCCACCGGGGAAACGAAAGGAGATGCGATGGTTGACGCCGTCGAACCTCAGAACGGCCCTCCGGCCGTTGACCAGACCGGCAATCTCACCATCTGGGTCATCCCGGGTGCGACCACCGGGATCAACCTCGACCAGATCACAAAAGCGAACCTCGACGCGACGTCCGCCAATCGGATCACGTACGACTTCATCCCGGGCGGGTGGGCTCTGACCATGCCGCAGGAGAAGACCGACGACCCTCGCCTCACGGCGCGGCAGCGTCGGCAGTCCCTCGGCATCGTCAACCCCGAGCTGGCAGACCTCGAGTACGTCGACACCGAGGTGGCGAAGTCGGCCGCAGTTCTACTCAAGGGCGGCGGGTCGTTCATCTTCGTCGAGCGCCGAAAGACGCCGAACCGCACCCTCGCCGACACCGGGCACAAGGTGCGAGCGATCAAGGTATCGCTCGGTGTACAGGCGCCGGGCGGGCTGTCCGGCTCCAAGTTCACCCTCACTCAGGCCGCGGTCATCGACTACGTCTCGGAAGAGCACGCGCTCACCGCTTCCTGATCCATCCCCTGCGGGGGCGTGCCGCCGTGCGCCCCCGCAGGTTTCCTCTCACGGCGGAGAACACGGCGGACCCCATGACCACCTTCTCTCAGCGCCTCGCAGCCGCGAAGGCCGCACCGCGCCCGCACCGCGACGTGCACGTGCTCCTCGATACCGGCCTCGCCGAACGACGTGACGCTCTGCTCGAGCAGCTCGCGGACGCCGAGGAGCGAGACGCCTCCAACATGCGTCTCGCCGCCAAGAACGACGAGCACTCCGCACCCATCCGGGCCGAGCTCGACGAGATCGCGCAGGCTGCGGCATCCGCCGTCGAGAAGATCCGCATCACCCGCATTCCCGGCGACCAGTGGGCCGAGATCGTCTCGCGCCACCCCGCGCGGATCGACGTCCCACTCGACACGCACTACGGGTACAACTACGACGCCGTGTGCAACGCCGCCGCGGTTTACCGCGACGAAGACGACACCGCATACGTCCACCGATTCGAGGGCGACGAGCTGATCCCGCTCGAGCGCGGCGAGTGGTTCGACCTCATCTCGGTGGTCTCTGGGAACGAGGCGACCGAGCTCCGTGACGCGGTCTGGTCGCTGAATGAGTACGAGCCCTCGAAGGCCATCGACCTGCTCGTAAAAAGCTTCGGAGTAGCGACGCGCTCCGAGAACGAGTAGCTCTCGCCGCGCGCCTCAGAGTCGCCCCGCGGCGACTCTCTGGGTGGGAGCCACGCACCTTCTACGAGTACGACGGCGATCGCCTCGTCTCGTCACGACCCGAACCCGAGTACGACGACGAGCAGGTCGCCCTGCTCCTCGCTGAGGCGCGCATCCGTGCGCTCACCGGCGACCTCGGGGAATGGCTACCGGATGCCACGAGTGACGCTGCAAACCCGAACGAGTACGGCTCGGGATACAGCTACGCGCCTCGGGGGCCGTTCGTGAACTGGGCGCAGAGAGCAAAGCTCGACGCCATCGAGGAGTACAAGAAGCAGGCCGGTGAGAAAGCCAACTTGCACGGCGTCTACTTCACGGCTGAGCGGGTCGACTTCGCTACGACCGGCGAGGGCTGAGCACTCGCATCACTAAGCCGACTGCGAGCACGACGACGCCGAGGATCGCTGCCGGCACCGACGCGTTCAGCGTCACCTCGGCGACCGAGTTCGAGCCGAAGAACGTCCCGAGAAGCACTGCCAGACCGGTAATCGCGATGATCGCGGCGCCGATCGCGACGACGACGGTCCAGGGCTCTCGCTTCTGCATGCCGCCGACTCTACAGCTCAACAGCGACCCCCCGGGAGGCATACATGGAACGCGTCGTTCGGGTCTCTCTCGCTGCGCAGGTGAATGGCTTCGTCAACGGGATGAACCAGGCCGAGCAGGCTGCCCGGAAGGCGAAGGCCGGGTCCGAGGAGGCGACTGCCGCTTACGAGCGCCAGAAGCAGGCCATGAACGAGGCCGGCATCGCGCTCGGTGCCGTCGGGGCCGTGGCGACGGCGTCGACCGCTCTCGCAGTGAAGGCCGCGATCGACTGGGAGTCGGCGTGGGCCGGTGTGACGAAGACGGTCGACGGCAGCGCGTCGGAGATGGCATCCCTCGAGGGTGAGCTCCGCGGCCTCGCGACGACTCTGCCCGCGACGCACCAGGAGATCGCGGCCGTCGCGGAGGCGGCTGGTCAGCTCGGCGTCGAGCGGCAGAACGTCGCGGCGTTCACGAAGACGATGGTCGACCTCGGTGAGACGACCAACCTCACTGCTGATCAGGCGGCGACGAGTCTCGCGCAGCTCATGAACGTGATGCAGACCGCGCCGGCGGACATCGAGCGGCTCGGCGCGACGCTCGTCGCGCTCGGCAACGACGGCGCCTCGACGGAGGCCGAGATTCTCGAGATGGCGCAGCGCATCGCTGGCGCCGGCAAGCTCATTGGCGCCAGCGAAGGCGAGGTCCTCGGCCTCGCGAATGCGCTCGCGTCGATGGGCGTCACCGCCGAGCTCGGTGGTGGCGTCGCGTCCCGCATCCTGCAGGACCTCTACTCGGCCGTGCAGACCGGCGGCGAGAAGCTCGAGGGCTTCTCGAAGGTCGCGGGCGTGAGCGCTCGCGAGTTCGCGACTCAGTTCCGCAACGACCCCGTGCGTGCGCTCGACGCGTTCGCCAAGGGGCTGAATGGCGTCGAGTCGTCCGGTGGCAATGTCGTCGCGACCCTGTCGGACCTCGGGTTCCGTTCCTCGGAGGAGCAGCGGGTGCTGCTGCAGCTCAAGGGTGCCGGCGACCTCCTCGCGGAGTCGCTCGACCTGCAGGCTGTGGCGTGGGAGGAGAACACCGCTCTCGCGAACGAGGCCGCGAAGCGTTACGCCACCACCGAGGCTCAGCTGCAGGTGATGTCCAACCGCGTGAACGAAGCCGCGATCGAGTACGGCGATGTGTTCCTGCCCGCGATGCAGGCGGCCGCACAGGTCGTCGGCGAGCTCGCGCTCGGGTTCGCCGAGCTTCCGCAGCCGATACAGACGACCGTCGCCGTGACGGGAGCGCTCGTCGGCGTCGTGGGCCTCGCCGGCGGCGCGTTCCTCCTCGCCGTCCCGAAGATCGCGGAGTTCCGCGTCGCGCTCGCGACCCTGTCGACCTCATCGATGCCCGCCGTCGCAGGCGCGGCGACCGGCGTCACTACCGCGGTGGGGAAGACGGTCAGTGGTCTCTCTGCCGCTGCCCGGTTCATGACGGGCCCCTGGGGTCTGGCTCTGGCCGCCGCGGTGGTCGGAGCGGCGGCGCTGCAGCAGCAGCTCGAGAAGCTCGCTGCGACCTCCGAGGAGATGCAGAACAGCCTCAAGCTCGGCGACGGTGCGACCATCCTCGACACCGCTCGCGTCAGCCAGTTCACCGTCCTCGACGGTGTGCTCACCAACTCGAAGGCCCAGCTGAAGGGGCTCGACGAGACGCTCAAGCAGCTCGAGATCTCCGCGAAGGGCTTCACCGACGGCGCTTGGTGGGAGTCAGGGTTCTTCAACCCGGCGAACAAGGCGAGGCTGGCGGCTCCCGAGGACGCGCTCAAGCGCATCGGCGATGAGCTGGCGAAGCTGGCTCAAACCGATGGCCCCGGCGCCGCGGCTGCGTTCCAGCGCGTGGCGGATCAGACGGATGGGAGCTCGGACTCCCTGCGGCGGCTGCTCACGCAGATGCCCGCCTACGAGCAGGCGCTCGTCGACCAGGCCACGAGCCAGGGTGTGAACGTCGCTGCGATGTCGGACGCAGAGCGTCTGCAGGCGTTGCTGAACATCGCGACGGAGGAGGCGACGCCCGCCGCTCAGTCGGCCGGCGAGGCGTACCAGGAGTCCGCGCGGCGAGCCAAGGAGCTGACGGACGAGCTCGTCGGTCTCATCGAGGCGATGGACGAGTCGAACGATGTCGCCGGCGATGCGATTCAAGCGAACGCACGCTACCGCGAAGCGCTCGACGGGATCGCTGCAGAGGTGGAGCGGCAGAAGGAAGCGTACGAGGAAGCCAACGGCTCTCTTGACGGCTTCACGCTGTCGCTCGACCGGAGCACGACCGCCGGCGCGGCCAACGCCGCGGCGCTGTACGACGTGTCGGCGGCCGCGCGAGATGCTGCCGGCGCGCAGTACCAGCAGGACCTCACGACGATGAGTGCTGAGGACGCGACCCGGAAGTACATCGAGACCCTGTCGGGGCAGCGGCAGGCGTTCATCGACACGGCGACTCAGGCCGGCTACAACGCCGACGAGGTCTCGGCGCTCGCCGACGAGATCTTCCGGGTGCCCGATGAGAAAAGCACTCGGCTGCTCGTCGAGAACGCGCAGGCTCGCGATGCGACTCAGAAGGTCAAAGATCTGATCGACTCGCTGCCGTGGACTCGTCGGATCCAGATCATCGCGGAGACGGTTCAGACCGGCGCGTCCCTCGGGTCGCTGGGGGCTGCGGTCAACGGTCGCCGGGCTAACGGCGGCATTATCCCCGGGCCGCCGTCAGCTAAGGACAATCGCATCTATGCCGTGGCGACGGGTGAGTTCATCGTCAACGCTCGGCAGACTGCGATCCCGGAGAACCGCGCGGCGCTCGAGTACATCAACTCGGGTGGTCGCATCCGCGGCTATGCGGGCGGCGGCTACGTCAACGGGTACGACCGGTACGACGTGCAGCAGCCGATCTACGCGGGCGGGGGCACCGCCTCCCGGGTTGTGGGCGCCACCGCGAAGGACATTGCAGCGGCGGTGTCCGACGCCTTCGCTGCGCACCCGCGGATCTCGATTACCGAGGTGAATCCCATCCACACCGACCCGGTCGCTGATCGGCTGTCGGGGCAGAAGACGAACGAGGCCGGGGAGCTGCTGTGACGGCAGCCCCCGGCTGGGCGGGGAGGCCGAGGTCATGTACTCGATCCGTGGTCTGAGCCTGGACAACCCCAGCGCAGGGTGGGAACTCAACGCGAAGACTCAGACCCTCACCGACCTCGAGCGTGAGCTGGCAGCGGTGCGGTCCCCGGGCCGCGATGGTGTGATCCCGTCGGCAGGCCCGTGGTCCGCACCGGTGTGGCCTCTCGTGATGCGTGTGGAGCGGCGGTCGCAGGCTGCCCTCCACGCGCTCATCACCGGGGGGAGCGAGCTCACTCAGGGCGCGTTCTCGATCGGCTACTCATTCGCGGGCCTGTCCGTGCTTGAGGACCATCTGCTCGCTGGCTACGCGATTATCGCGTACTCCCTCCGCCTCGACGGGGTCTTCTGGCGCGGCGCCCTGCGCACCACCGCCGCGGCATCGCTCTCGGCGGCGTCGGTGCCTATCCAGTGCTTCACAGAGGACGGCGGGCTGTCCGCTCCCGTCGGTGACGCTCTGGTGCGCGTCAAGGGCGCGGTCACCGGCCTGCAGGTCACCGACAGCTCCGGGGCCTGGTTCACCTACACCGGACCCGTCACCGCGTCGCAGTGGCTCCGGTTCGAGAGCGCGACCGGCCGCGCGTTCCTCACCACCACGGACACATGGACCGGCGGCACCGAAGTGTCCGGCGCGATCGACTTCGGCGGACCACGCGGAACGTTCGAGATCACGCCCTCATGGACCGCCAGCCCCGCCGTGCGTGCCGGCGCGCTCACCGTCGCCACCGCAAGCCGCAGCAGCGCATCCGTCCAGGTGCGCGGACGGGCGGCGTACCTGATCTAAGGAGTCCCTCGTGCTCGACATCCGCCTCCGCCTCGCCAACGACGACGGCACCCCGGGGCGGGTGCTCGACACGCTCTCCCTGGCGTGGACCGGCTTCTCGGCGCAGTCGGTGAAGTTCGCCGTCTCCGAGATGGTCTCGGAGAAGCTGAACGCGCCGTTCCTCGTCATCGTCGAGTACACGACCTCGCCGACCGGCCGGTGGAAGCGCGTCCCGCGTAACGACCTGTTCATCGTGGACGAGGACTCCGCCGACAGCGTCGACACTGCCGCCGCAGTGACCTTCACCGGCTCGTCGATGGTGCCGTGGCTCGCCGCGCGCTACCCGCTCTGGTGGCGCGACGGCGACTCCGTCGACGACCTCGAGCGCCGCTACACCGACCGCACGCCTGGTTTCGTGCTGCGTGACCTCATTCAGGTCGCGCAGGCGGCGTCGGGGTGGGGAGGGCGCATCACGCTCGGCTTCACCGACTCGACCGACTCTGCGGGACAGCCGTGGAACCAGCGGGTCTCGATGGCCTGGCCGCTGTTCACGACGCCGCTCAGCCGTGTGATGCAGACCCTCGCCGAGCAGGGGTACATGGAGTGGTGGTCCGAGGGCTACCAGCTCCGCGCTGCAAATCCCGGCACCGGCACCGACCGTTCCGACACCGTCACTCTCGGCGGCCCGGGGTTCTCCCGCGCGCCGGCGTCGCGGAAGTTCGACCCGGCGACAGCGATCGTCGTGCAGTACGAGCTCGGCTGGACCCACTTCAACAACACCGGCGCCGAAGGCCGCTTCGGGAACCTGTTCAAGGTCATGACGCAGCCGGGGGCGAAGACCCGCGACGTCGCCGAGAAGAACGTCCAGCCCGCCCTGGCTGAGTCCCGTGCGATGCAGGAGGAGCTGTCCTACGAGTGGGAGCTCTCCGGCGACGGTGTGCCCGTGCCGTGGGAGTCGTTCCAGGTCGGCGACGTCGTCACCGCCCGCACGCGCCGCGGCAAGAAGGTGCTGCGTGTCATCGGGCTGGACGTGTCGAAGGACTCCAAGGGGCTCGTGAAGGCGACCGCGGTCGTCGGGTCGAAGCTCCTCAGCCTGCAGGCCAAGCTCGCGAAGCGCTCGGCAGCCGCGTCGGTAGGCCAGATCATCGGCGGCTCCGGCGTCGCACTGCCTCCCGCAGCGGCGCCGGCAAAGACCGCCCCGCTGCCGCCTGCCGCGGTCCGTGTGGCGAGCAACGTCGGGTCATGGGGTGAGGACGGCTCCGAGCGGTCTACGGTCACGATCGCATGGGATGCCGTCGCGCAGGCGGTCGACGGGCTCACGGTCGACATCGACACCTACGAGGTGTGGTCGCGGCCGGTCAACGAGCCGATGTCGCTCCTGACCCGCACGACCGCGCTGTCGACGACCGTCGAGACGTGGACGCCGGGGGAGGACCGGCTCATCGCGGTGCGGGCGCGCTCCCGTGCCGGGGTGTGGTCGCAGCTGTCCCCGGAGATCGCGGTCACGCCCGCCCGTCCCGTGTCGATCGTTCCGATGGCGCCGACCGGCCTTGCGGTCGAATCCAACTCGGGTGCGTTCGCTTCCGATGGGACCGCGACAGCGACGGTTCGCCTCACGTGGGATGCGGTCACGCAGGCCACCGACGGCGGCCTGGTGCAGGTCGCGGCGTACGAGGTGCTCGTCCAGGACGGGCAGGCATGGACGCCGCTGCTCGAGACCGCCGCTCGTGAGGTCACGATCACCGTGCCCTCGGGCAAGGCTCGCGGCTTCCGTGTGCGTGCCCGCACTGCTCTCGGGGTGTGGGGTGACCCGTCGGCGATGACGACGGTCACCGGTGCGGCACCTGCTCAGGTGACCACCGCGCCGTCGGCGCCCGCTCTGACGACGGGCCTCGGCCTGGTGATGATCGGGTGGGACGGGAAGCTGTCCACGGACGCGCCGGTGCCGTCGTCGTTCCAGCTGCTCTACGCCGAGACAGCGCCCGCTTCGACGGGACCGTGGACGCGTGTCGGTGTGCCCGCTCGCGCGGCCGGCCAGGTCGCAACGGTACGCGGCACGGTCGGGGCGGAGACGTTCGCGCGGCTCGTCTGGGTCGACACCCTCGGGCGCACCTCGACGGCGTCCGCGGCCGCGTCGATCGTCGTTCAGGCGATCGCGTCGGGCGACCTCGACGAGGCCGTCACGGACGCGCTGTCGAAGGCATCAAAGGATGCGACGGACGCGAAGGCCGCCGCCGCGACGGCGGACGGTCGGCTCACCGTTTCGGATGCGGCTCCGGTCGCCGCCGACGCCACGGGGAAGCCTTCGGGCGCGGTCTGGTTCCGACGCGATACCTCGAACCGCTTCATCGGTGCATGGGAGCTCGGCGCCTTCGGGTGGGTCGCACGCACCATCGAGAACGCGATGATCGCGACACTCGACGCGGCGAAGATCAACACCGGCTTCCTCGACGTCGCCAACCGGGTTCGCGCGAACGCGATCAGCGTCCGGCAGCTCCTCGTGGGCGACTTCACCAACCTCGTCGAAGACCCGTACTTCGATCTGGGCGGCACGGTCGCCTGGCAGGGCAGCGGCGGCACGTTCGTCGCCGACGCCTACGAGGGGCACGCGACCTCGCTGCGGATCGTGAGCTCCGGTGAGCGCACGCAGCCGGGCATCCCCGTCAAGGCGGGGGACCGCTTCACGTTCGCCTGCGTCTACAAGGCGTCGGGGTGGCCCTCGGGCGGTGCCGGCGGGCTCCGCCTGCAGCAGTCGAAGGACGGCGGCACCACGTGGAGCGATCTCGCATCGACCACGTTCGGTAACGCCACGGCGTGGACCCCGAGCACGGTCGAAGCCACGATCCCCACCGGCGTGACCCACATCCGTGCGCGGATCGCGTTCGCGGCGTCGGGCGCGACGATCACGGTGAACGGGTTCTCGCTGCGGCGCATGAATGGCGGCGAGCTCGTCATCGACGGCTCGCTCTCGACGCGCAAGCTCAACGTCGCGGAGATCTGGGGCAATGAGGCGTGGCTGAACGTGCTGCGCGCGGGGCTCATCGAGACCTCGATGCTCTCGGCGGGATTCGGGCAGAACCTCGATATCTCCGCCAACGGTGCGATCACGCTCATCGCCGGGCAGACCTCGGCGCAGGCCGCCGAACTCTCCGATCAGAGGACAGCGCTGAGCGGCGTCGCCGACCAGGTCGCCAACCTCGGCGGTCAGGTCGGTGAGGTCCGTTCCGCCGCGGACGCAGCGGGAGTGGCCGCCACCGCGGCGGCAGAGGCGGCACGGGCCGCGCAGGAGAAAGCGGACGGGCTCGGCGCTTACGTGCGGATCCTTCCGACGGGGCTCGAGATCGGGGCGCCTGGCGCGGCCACATCGGTGATGATCACGCCCTCGAACATGACGTTCAACGTGAACGGCGTGCCGGGGGCCTATCTCGACGCGGGGCAGTTCATCGCCCCGCGGTTCGTGGGTGAGGAGGTCGACTTGGCGAATCTGAAGATCAAGCGGCAGGGCAACCGCACCGTGTTCAAGGCGATCTGATGGCGAGCGGTGCATTCTCCCGCCGCGGGAACGTTCGCCTCGAGGTCAACATCGGCCAGTGGGGTCAGAACGTCGCTGCCAACCAGTCGACCGTCGGCGGTGAGGTGTGGCTGGTCAACACCAGCGGCTACACGTACTTCGGCACCGGCGCCAACGGGGTGTCGTGGAAGGTCAGCGCGGGCGGTCAGGAACAGTCGGGCCGCAGCGACTACAACCTCGGCCCGAACGGGCGCCTGCGCCTGTGGCAGGGATCCTTCACGATCAACCACAACCCGGACGGCACGATGTCGATCGGGTACAGCGCGGACGGCTCGTCGAGCGACCTCGGGACCGCGTGGGCGGGCGACAGCCTCCGCCTCGACGACATCCCCCGGGTGTCGGGTGTCACGATCCTGCCGTCGCTTCACGACGTGCGCCCGGATCAGGTCACCACCCTGGTGATGAACCGGGCATCGGACACGTTCCAGCACGACATCTACATGGACTGGGCGGGCCAGCGCGTCGGCCTGCAAGGTGCGGTCGGGGCGCAGTGGGAGTGGCGGCCGGCGTGGTCGATGCTCGACGCGATCCCGAACGACACCACCGCCGTGAGCACCCTCACCGTGTTCACGCTGGACGCGAACCGGAAGCTGATCGGGTCGGTCCAGCAGAACTTCCGGCTGAACGTCCCGGCATCCGTCGTCCCGACCGTCGGCGACATCACGGTGCAGGACGCCAACCCGACGGTGGTCGCGGCGGTCGGCGCGTTCGTGCAGGGCGAGTCTCTGCTGCGCGCGACCGTCGCCGGTCAGGGCGTCTACAGCTCGACGATCAAGGCCAGCCAGTTCAGCGTCGACGGGAACACGGCAGCATCCGGCGGGACGGTCCCGCTCCCGACGGCCGGCGACCGTGCGCTGGGCGCGGCCGTCACCGACTCCCGTGGGCGCGTGGGCACGAAGTCCGCGACGATCAAGGTGCTGCCCTACGCGCCCCCGCAGGTGCAGGCAGCCATCCGGCGGGCGACGTCGGCCGGCACGCCGGACGAGGACGAGGGCACGTTCCTGCGTGTGGATCTGGTGGCCGCGGCGCAGTCGCTCAAGCCGGCCGACGTGGAGAAGAACAGTCTCACCATCCGGGCATGGACGCGGGAGCGCGGTGCGGCCGCGTGGACGGAGCGCAACGTCGTCACCCCGGGCGGGCTGACGTACAACACGTTCTTCCTCGTCTCCGGTGGTGGTGTGTTCGAGATCACGAAGAGCTACGACGTCCGCATCAGCGTTGCCGACAAGCTGCGCACGGTGACGTGGGAGACGACCGTCTCGACGGCCGACATCCTCATGGATGTCACACCTGACGGCGTCGGCATTCAGAAGTACCGCAACCGTGGTGCTCTCGACGTCGGCGGCGACGGGTACTTCGACGGCGACCTGTTCGCCGGCGTCGGCGCGACCGTCGTCGCACCGATCGGGTCGACCCAGATCTGGCCAGGGAAGGTGCTGCCGGGTCCCGGCTGGGCGTGGGCAGACGGGGCCGCGATCTCGCGCACGCAGTATCCCGCGCTCTTCGCGCTCATCGGCACCGACTACGGCGCCGGGAACGGGTCGACGACGTTCAACCTGCCGAACTCCAACGGCCGGGTGGTTGTCGGGTTCGACGCCGGACAGACCGAGTTCAACACGGTCGGCAAGACCGGCGGAGCGAAGACGGTGACACTCACCGAGGCGCAGATGCCCGCGCACTCACACGGGCAGGTCGTCACCGCGAACAGCGGCGGAACCGGCGTCCGGCAGGACTACGACCTCGACAAGGACGGCCTGCAGGTCTACCCGCAGGGCGTGAACACCCTGTCGGCCGGTGGGGGACAGGCGCACCCCAACCTGCAGCCCTACATCACGCAGCGCTACATCATCCGAATCGCATAGGAGCACCCATGAGCGACCCCATCATCCGAGCGATGCTCGAGGAACAGGCCGCGTCGCTGCGCGCGTCGGCGGCACAGTTCGACATGAACCGTGCCGCCGCGCTCGCCTCGGCGCAGGACTACGCCGTGCAGGCCGGCGGCGCCCGCACCCAGGCGGCGAAGATCGAGGAATCCCTCGCCGCCTACGACGAGGCGTTCCCGCCGCCCGCGGACGACACCGTCGACGGCGAGGCCGCGTCATGACGACACCGCACGAGATCCGCGTGTTCGTCGGTTCGACTCGGCCGAAGAACTGGTACGGCCAGTGCGCCGGCCTGACCTACCGGACGATCAACGACTGCGGCGGGTACGCCCCCGACATCTACGGGTCCGCCTTCGCCGCCTACCTCGCAACCGCGATCGAGTCCCGCAACCCCCGGAACGCCCCGCCCGGAGCGATCCACTACTGGGACTACACCGGAACCGACGACCGCGGCCGCATCGCCCGTTGGGGGCACGTCGCGATCGACATCTACGGCGGCGGGCACCAGGTGCTCTCCGCCACCGGCTACGCGCACGAATGGTGGGGCGAGAAGGCGGGCCTGATCACCGTGGAAGCGCAGACAGCCCGCGGGATGCCGTACCTCGGCTGGTCCCGCAACTACGGCCGCCGCAATCGCCTGTCGATCACCATCCCGCAGTCCGCCGGCAGCGGCACACCCGCCACATCCCTGCCGACCCCGACCCCCGTCGTCACGACCAAGTCCGAGGAGGACACCATGACCACCCTCATCCGCATCACCGACGGCCCGCACCGCGGCACGAGCTTCACGCTCGAGCCGTTCCGTGGCATCAAGGCTCACGCGAACGTCATGGGCGCTCGCCTCGCGCTCCGCGCCCGCAACGGCTCGTGGCCTCCGGCCGAGGGCCAGGGCTTCGAAGCGTTCCGCAACAACGAGGCGAACGGTGAGCTCCAGTGCACCGACGAACACGCACGGTGGATGGCCGACGTGCTGGGCCTCCAGGAGCTGCTGCCCTTCCCTGGTCCCGGTGAGCTGAAGCGGCTGTGATGCGTCGCCTGTGGCGAGCCTCGGTGTGGAACGACGCTCAGATCGACCCGGAGGACCACAAGCACCGGTGGAAGCTGCGGCTGTGGATGCCGCTGTACCTCGCCACGGTCGTGCTCGCAGGGATCGGGGTAGCCAACCACGGCTCGCCGGTCCTCGACCGCACCTTCCCCGACGCGATCGTGAACGCCCTTGGCTTCTCGCTCGTGTGGTTCGCGCTCGTCGCGTACATCGGGATCACGTTCCCCGCCCTCTGGCGGGTGGAGATCGCCGGGCTGATCGCGACGTCGATGATGATCGGCACCTACGGTGCGGCGTTGCTGTTCGTAGCCGAGTCGCCCTCGTCACGCGAGTTCCTGTCCTGGCTCGTGCTCGGCGGCGTGGTGTTCGTGTTCTCCCGCCTGACCACCCTCGGTGAGGAGATCAAGGAACGACGGACGGGAGCCGCATGACCCCTGACGCCTGGACCGCGATCCTCGGCGGCGGAGGCTTCTTCGGGCTCGTTGCCGCTCTGCTCGTGTTCCTCGCCACCCGCGGCAAGACACGCACCGACGCGAAGAGCGCCCTGGACGCCCGGATCGACGCGCGCGTGCAGAGCGAGCTGTCCCGGGTCTACACCCGGCTCGACGAGGTCGAAGAGGCCGCGGTGAAGCGCACGTCCGCGTTCGCTCGCATCCTCCGCTCGATCGCACGCCAGTGGCCCAACGAGCACGGCCCCGACCTCGACCCGTCCGACATCTCACTCATCGAAGACACCATCCCGCCGACGTGGCTCCGCCGCGCCCGGCCAACCAACCAGACCTAGGAGGTCACCCACCATGGATGTCATCATCCCCGCTGCGCCGCTCGGCGTCCTCACCCTGCTCGCCTTCTTCGGCACCTACGCGGTGTCGTTCCTCAACGGCGTGCTCCCATTCGTCCACAAGCCCTGGCAGAAGCGCGCCGTCTCCGTCGCCGTCGCGATCGCCCTCGCGGCCGTGGTGATCGTGTTCTACCACCAGCTCACCGGCGAACCGATCGGCAACCCGTGGCTGTTCGCGCTGCTGTCGATCGTCATCGTCTCGGCGTCCTACTCGCTCGTCACGAAGGATCTCGGCGCGAAGCAGCTTGAACGCGCCGCAGGCCCGGCGAACCCGACCGCCTGACCTCCATGCCCGGCACGACAATGCCCCCGGCGCCCTCACCTTCGGGTGAGCGGACGCCGGGGGCGTTTCGCGCTCGTTCTAGTGCGTGCGCATCTTCGAAATCTGGAAGGCAGCAAGCACCGTCGGCAGCAGAACCAAGTACGGCGACGTGGACTCTACGACAGACCCGACGATCAGCAAGGCTATCGAGACGATGCAGATGAACACGATGGCCAAACGGCGCGCAAGGTCGGCGTCGATCTTCGGGAACTGCCGCTGCCTAGTCGTTGCCATCCCTCTCGCCTCGTTTAGTCCGCCGTACCTCGAGAACTGTCCAGTCGGTGCTGGTGTTCTTGCCCGGCTCTTTCGACACCACTTCGAGGATCCTCAGCCAAAAGATGTCGCCTTTGTGGATCGCTTCGCCACGGTCGAGGCTGAGGAGGAACTCTCTGTCATCGATTCTAGCTTGGCGGGTGCCGTCCTTGGTCGTTTCCACGCGCCACTTGTCTGCGCTGTCGAAGTCGATGCTGCGGAGGACCGCCTCGGTCTCGAACACGCGCTCGCGCTCGAACGCTTCGACTGGCTCGGTGCTGGCGGACAGGTAGTCGCCAGGTCGCGCCGTGGCCTCGGCGGGCTCACTGAGGATCTCGGGAGTCGATTCAGCCACAGAAGCTGCGCGAACCTCGAGACGATCCGCATCCTTCCCGAGAGGCGACATGAGCTTCCGCAGCGCCGTGCGAGTCGGTCGCTTCATCTCGTTGAGCTTGTTCCACGTAGCAGTGGTGATCTGCGTAGTCGTCTCGTCGGGCCACGTGAGCAGGATCTCGCCATTCTGGAGCATCTCAGCGCGTTGCGGCTTCTCGCTTCGTAGCTGTCTGATGCCGACACCGATCGCGTTCGCGACGGCCTTGCCTGCTGCGGTGCCGAGCTCCTTGGCCATCGCGGTGCCAGCGATCGCCGCGCCTCCGAGGCCAGCACCGGTGATGGGGTTCTGCTGGAGCCAGACAAGAGCCTCGAGTACGAACGAGCCTTGCTTCGGAACGCGGATGCGGATCTCAGGCGCCGGCCCGTCTCCGAATTCTCCCGATTTGGCCAGCTCACGACTGAACTCCAGCAGGCCCTCGAGAACCTGCGAGAGATCCTGCGCGCTGATGTCCGTGACGTTGTCATCCGAATCGGCGAAGCGGAGCTGCACGACCCCGTTTTCGATCTCGCTTCTATCCCGCGTGATGATCAAGATTTCCCCCCAGATGGTGAATTGTAGTGATCATCAACTTAGTGGGTCATCCGGCGCGCCTCCGCGCCGGCCTTTGCGCGACGAGTGCGGGGAGCTACCGGCGAGTCAGATCCGGGTGCACCTGCTCGAGTCGCGCCGCGGTGGGGTCGGCCTCACTGGGGCCGGTTTGAACCATCGCCCGGCCGAGCTCGATCGTTTCGGCAAGTGTGAGAAGCAGGGGGTTCGACCACTGCCGATAGGCGTAGTCGACTCCTGCGTTGAGCCAAAAACTCTCGGTCGTTCTTGATGTCGCCCAAGGGGGCATTCTTCCTCGTCAGCGCTCAATGGTCAGACATCCGGGCTACCGGAAGTCGTAATCCTCGTCCTGGCCGCTTGAGAGCCAGATGTCGGTGGCGTCGTCACGGCTGAGGTACTCGCTAGCTGGCCCGTCGTCTCCGTCGTGGTGGTCCGCGCCGATCATGCATCGACACTCTTCTGCCCACTCGCTTTCCGTGGCGTCGTTCGCGGCCGTGAGCTTGTAGTGTTTCGGACCTGTGGGCATGGCGGAGACGCTACCGCATAGCGAGTCCGGCTGGTGCGTTCACTGCGCGGCGCCGGGTGCACTGTGCGCGCCGGCGCCACGGCGCGCCTTCCCGACCGCGATCCACTGCGCCGCGCCAGGGAGTGTCGCAAGAGCCGACGTGAGCACGCAGGTCGCGGGTGAATCGAAGTAGCCGACCCATGTCCCGGCGACCTGCGCAAGGACGTCGTCGCAGCCAAGTGCTGCGGCGGTGAGTTCGGCTATGACGGGTGCGGGGTCGCGGGTGTACTGGTTGCGTGCGCAGATCGCGGAGAGTTCGACGTCGAGCATCGTGTCTGGGTCGAGTGGTGATCGCATGGCCGGGTTCCTCATTCCTCCGGCCGAGAGACTGCCATCGTACGCCGACGTCGGTCGTCGATAGGCTCACCCCATGAGCGAGAGAAACCCGGCGCTGATGGCGCTCTACATCGTCGCCGGCCTCACATTCGCCGGTGGCTGCGGGATCTGGCTCGTCCAGACGATCCTTCCCGCTCGCGAGGACGCCTCGCTGTCACAGATTGCAGACGGCGTAGCGACATCGGCGCAGATGCTCGTTCTCGCGATCGCGCTCATTGCCGTGGGTGTTCTCGCGGGCATCGCCGCGCTGCACGCTTCGGCTATCGCGCGCGCGACGTACAACGCCGCCTGGACCGATGACGGACGCTGACTTCGAGGACGATCTCGATATCGGCTCGGAGCCGCGCTGTGAGGTCTGCGGCACGGTCATGCGCACTGTCGACGGCGGCTACCGCTGCGGCGGGTGCGGGTGGGAGATCGACATCCCGTGGATCGAGCGCCCCGTGGCTAGCGACGACCTGCCGGGCATCCGCGGCGGCTGATGGGCTGTCGGTGGCCGGGCGGAGAATCGCCTCATGCCCACCACCGCTCAACTGCTCGACTTCGAAGCCGCTCATCCGACGTGGACCGGCAAGAAGGACGAGCTCTGCGTCTCTGAACTCGGTCTCCGGCCGGGCCGGTACTACATGCTGCTGCATCGGGCGGTGCTCACGCGGGAAGCGCTGGAGCATGACCCGGTCACCACCCATCGGGTGCTCCGCCGGCTCGCGGCATAAGAAACGAAGAGACCCCCTTCACTAGTCCGGTGGAGGGGGTCATTCGTCGTCGCACGTCTACGACGGAAAGTCATCGCGGCTCATACCCAGAGCTGGGGATCCGTATTGCCGTTGGCGGGGTCTCCGTCGACCCCTCAGGATCTTCTTTCGTCAGGTCGCATCCCAGTCATCCCCTCTCCGGCCCGAGTGGTGTTCATATGAAGAACGTAGCGCCTATATGGGTACGGATGCAACTCCTCGCAAACGCGCGTAACTCACGAGGGACACGCGTGTTCTCGTGCCCACAATTTGCCCACACCTCCCCACCCCCGGCGACCTTCTCGGACCCCAGAAACCCCCACTGACCCCCCGACTCTGTAGGCGTGTGCGTCGTTGTGCGGCGGGAAATGGGGTTCGATTCCCTTAGGCGGCTCCACAACGAAAGGCCCGGACTCCGAAGAGTCCGGGCCTTTCGCGTTCCCGTTGGACGGGCCGCCGCGCGGCTTACAGCGTCGCGGCGAACGGGTCGAAGTCGACCGGCACGGTGGGCACGGGCGCCACGGTGCTCGCGACCTTCACGAACTCGCCCGAGGCGGCCGATTCCTGCGCCGAGAGCATGACGTCGAGCACGTGGTAGCCGAGCTCGCCGGTGGCGACATGCGGCCTGTCCTCCGCGATCGCGCGGACCATGTCGAGCAGGCCCAGGCCGCGGCCGGTGAGCTTGCCCTCCTGCTCGATCTCGATCCACTCCTGCTCGCCCCAGTTGCCGTCCGAGATCGACTTCCGCGCCTTGACGTAGGCGATGCGTCCTTCGAACTGGTTGGGGTCGGGGAGCACGATGGAGCCCTCGGTGCCGTGCACCTCGAACACGCCGTGGCGTTCGAGGGCCGAGTCGAAGCTCAGCAGGCTCGCCGCCTGCTGACCCGCCTCGAAGGCCGTGATGACCTGCATCGTGGTGGGCACCTCGACGGGGAAGACGGTGCCCGCGTTGGGCCCGGCCTGGATGGTTCGCTCCTCGAGCTTCTTACGCCCGACGGCGGCGACGCGGTCGACCGACCCGAAGAGGCTGACGAGACCACTGAAGTAGTACGGACCCATGTCGAGCAGCGGTCCGGCTCCCTGGGCGAAGAGGAACGCGGGGCTCGGGTGCCACAGGTCGGGGCCGACGGTCTGGAACGTCGTCGACGCGAACATGGGCTCGCCGACCACACCGCTCTGGATCGCGCGCTTCGCGGTCTGGAAGCCGGGGCCGAGGAGCGTGTCGGGGGCCGAACCGATGCGCAGGCCCGCGGCATCCGCCTGGCGCAGGAGCTCCGCCGTGCTCTCGCGGTCGAGGCCGAGCGGCTTCTCGGTCCAGACGTGCTTGCCCGCCGCGATCGCGCGCGAGGAGATCTCGACGTGGACGGCGGGGATCGTCAGGTTGACGACGACGTCGACATCGGGGTGCGCGAGGACATCGTCGGTCGTGCCCCATCCGGCGACGCCGTGCTTCTCGGCCTGAGCCTTGGCGCGGTCGACGTCGAGGTCGCCGAGGATGACGACGCGGACATCGGGAAACGAGCCGAGGTTCTCGAGGTAGGTGTCGCTGATGACACCGACGCCGACGAAACCGACTCCGACGGGCCCGGTCATGCGCTGACTCCGTTCTCACGCAGGAACGCCAGGCTGGCGGCGACGTCGGCGAAGACGTCGCCGGGTGCCTTGTCGTATTCGACGACGGCGTACTTCAGAGCGGTCGCCGCGCGCAGCGACTCGGCGAGGGGGACGTCGCCCGTGCCGGCGTGACGCTGATCGAGGCTGTCGGATCCGAACTCCGCGGCTCCTGGGGCCCAGGGGTTGGATGTCGGGACGACGCCGTCCTTGACGTGGACGGCGATGAGCCGGTCGCCGAGGCTCTTCACGAGGGCCGGGACGTCCTGGCCACCGGTGAGCGCCCAGAAGAGGTCGAGCTCGAGCGTGACGCGCTCGTCGAGGAGCGAGACGAAGCGCTCGTAGGCGCTCTGACCGTCGAAGGACGCGACGAACTCCTGCGCGTGGTTGTGGTAACCGACGCTCAGGCCGAAGCCGGCGGCGATCTCGGCCTGCGCGTTCAGGCGCTCCGCGATGTCGGCGACGCCGTCCTCGGTGAGCCACCGCTCGGGGGCGACGAACGGGTCGATGACCGTCTTCATGCCGATCGTTGCGGCGGCCTCGTAGACGACCTCGGGTGCGGGGGTGGGGATGGAGCCGTCCGGCGTCCAGAGCTCGTCGGTCAGCAGGGGAGCGTGACCGGTCGGCGAGGTGAGGCCGGCGGCATCCAGCGCCGCGCGGATCTCGGTCGGACGCGAGACGAAGTCGAACGCCTCGACGTGTGCGAATCCGATCTCGGCGAGCTTCGCCAGCGAGCCGGACATGTCGGCGGAGAACTCCTTCGCAAGCGAATAGAGCTGGACGGATGCCTGGACCTGAGTCACAGTCGACCTTCTTTCGTACGTCATCGTGCGGGGTGCCTGTGGTGGCACGACGTCACGCTAACACGTAATACATCCAGGTGGAGGTTTCTTGTTACAGTCGCGGTGTGAGCAACGACGATCGCGCGAAGATGGGGCGCCCCGGCGCGTACGCCAAGGGTGTGGCGCGACGTCAGGAGATCCTCGACCGCGCGATCGAGGTCTTCCAGGAGCGTGGGCTGCAGGGAACGTCGCTGCGGCGGATCGCCGAGGCCATCGGGGTCTCGCACGCCGCACTGCTGCACTACTTCGAGTCGCGCGAGCAGCTCCTCGTGGCCGTGTACGAGCACGCTGAGACGCAGCGCGGACAGCGCGGTCGGACTCCGCCCGAAACGGCGGTCGGGGTGATGACGCGCGCAGCCGTCGACAACCTCGAGGTTCCGGGCCTCGTCGAGCTCTACTCGATCCTCGTCGCCGGTGCGCTCGAGGCGGGGAGCGAGCACGGCAAGCGCTTCTTCACGGCCCGGTTCGAGCGCATTCGAGGCGAGCTGGCCGAGCGGCTGCGGGCCGAGCAGCGTGCGGGAACCGTTCGTGACGACGTGCCGGCGGAACAACTGGCGGCTCTGCTCATCGCGGCATCCGACGGCTTGCAGATCCAGTGGCTCCTCGAGCCCTCGATCGAGCTCGAGCGCACGCTCGCCTCTCTCGCAGTGCTCCTGCGTCCGTCATGAATTCGCACCCGGCGTGAACCATACTGAGTGCATGGCCCGAGCGACCCGCTTCCCGAGCCGGCGGCGCGCGTGACGACGACTCTCGATGCGGTCCTCGAGATCCTCAGCTGGGCGGGCTTCGGCGGCGCTGTCACGTTCGGCGTCGCGCTCCTCGTGCTGTGGGCGGCGGACGGGACGTGGCTTCCGGCCGACGCGCTCGTCGACCACGAGCCCGACGGCACGTGGGTGCGCTGGTTCGACGACGAGGGTGAGGCGAACAGCGCGCGGGTCGATGAGCACACGGCGGCGCTCCTCGCGGGCCGCGATCGCGCCGACATCTGGTATCGCCACGGGTGGCGGGGAAGGATGCGGCTGACCCGTCGGCCGCCGGTTCGCCGACTGCTCGTCGGCTTGTCATCCGGATTTCTCGCTGTGGGCGTCGTCGCGCTCGTCGCATCCTGGGTCGTCCTCTTCGTCCGCGGCTGAGCGGGGTCTCGAGTCGGCAGACGGACTGGCGTATCCGAATGTAGCTAGATAAGCTACCTACGTGAATAGCGAACGAAGTGTCCCACGCTGGCTGCGCATCGGCATTCCCGCCCTGCTCGTGCTCGTCTGGCTCGTGGGCGGCTCGGTGGGTGGACCCTACTTCGGGCGCGTCAGCGAGGTGGCCACGAACGACCAGTCCTCGTTCCTCCCCGCGAGCGCCGACGCGACGAAGGTCAGTGAGCGCCTGACCGACTTCACCGGCGGTGAGGAGATCCCGGCGGTCGTCGTCGCCGCGGCATCCGATCCGCTCGACGAGGCGCAGCTCGCAGCACTCGGCGAGCTCGGCACCGCCATCGGCGAGCTCGACGGTGTCGGCGAGGTGTCGCCGCCCATCCCGTCCGAGGACGGTCTGGCTGTCCAGGTCTTCGTGCCGATCGACGCCTCGGGGGAGGTACGCGACGTCGTCGAAGAGGTCCGGGCGCTCGTCCAGGAGGACCTGCCCGCGGGCGTCGAAGCGTGGGTCACGGGGCCCGCCGGGTTCACGGCGGATCTCGCCGAGGGCTTCCTCGGCATCGACGGACTGCTTCTGATCGTCGCGCTGGCCGCGGTGTTCATCATCCTGGTCGTCGTCTATCGCTCGCCGTTGCTGCCGATCCTCGTTCTGCTCACATCGGTCTTCGCGCTGTGCGTCGCCCTCCTGACGGTCTGGTGGCTCGCCAAGGCCGACATCGTCGTCCTCAACGGACAGGTGCAGGGCATCCTCTTCATCCTGGTGATCGGCGCGGCGACCGACTACGCCCTGCTCTACACGGCTCGTTACCGCGAGGCGATCGGGGCGGGCGCATCCCGCTGGGACGCGACGCTCCGCGCCTGGAAGGGCGCTGTCGAGCCGATCCTCGCCTCGGGCGGCACCGTGATCGCGGGCCTTCTCTGCCTGCTGCTCAGCGACCTGGCGAGCAACAAGGCGCTCGGTCCGATCGCCTCCATCGGCATCGCGTTCTCGATGCTCTCGGCGCTGACCTTCCTGCCGGCACTCCTGGCGCTGTTCGGGCGGGCCGCCTTCTGGCCCTTCATCCCCCGCACCGGCGCCATCGATCTTCCTGACGACCCGCGTGAGCCGGTTCGCGGACTCTGGCCGCGTCAGGCGCGTTTCGTCGCACGTCGTGCCCGGACGGTCTGGATCGCGAGTACCGTCGTGCTGCTCGTCGGCGCTGCAGGCGTGCTGCAGCTCAACGCAAACGGTGTGCCCTCGAGCGACCTCGTGCTCGGAGCCTCAGAAGCCCGCGACGGTCAGGCCGCTCTCGCCGAGCACTTCCCGGCGGGGTCGGGCAGCCCGGCGTCCGTCATCGTTCCGCAAGACCGTCTCGCCGACGCGCTCGCCGTGCTCGAGGAGAACCCCGGCATCTCATCGGTCGCCGCGGTCGCAGCGGATTCACCCACCGGACAGGTCTCGGTGGCTCTCGAGGGCGGCGAGCCGGTCTTCACCGCCGCCGGGCCCCCGGGGGCACCGGCCCCCGAGCCGACGGTGTCGGAAGGCGATGTCCTGCTGTCGGTTACGCTCGCCGATCCGGCGGACTCGCTCGAGGCCGAGCAGACGGTCCGCGATCTGCGAGCAACCTTCGCCGACGAGGCACCCGAGGTACTCGTGGGCGGGACCACAGCGACGAACGTCGACACCAACGACACCTCGATCCGCGACCGGACAGTCATCATCCCGGTCATCCTGGTCGTGATCCTGCTCATCCTGATGCTGCTGCTGCGCTCGATCCTCGCGCCGGTGCTGCTCATCCTGAGCACCATCCTGTCGTTCGGCACGGCGTTGGGAGTGAGCGCCCTCGTGTTCAACCACGTGTTCGACTTCCCCGGAGGCGATCCCGCGGTGCCGCTGTACGGCTTCGTGTTCCTGGTGGCGCTGGGGGTCGACTACAACATCTTCCTCATGTCGCGTGTTCGTGAGGAGACTCTCGAACACGGAACCCGTCGAGGCATCGCCCGGGGGCTCGTGGCGACCGGAGGTGTCATCACCTCGGCGGGGCTCGTGCTGGCGGCGACGTTCGCGGCTCTCGGCGTCATCCCGATCCTGTTCCTCGCGCAGATCGCCTTCATCGTGGCCTTCGGGGTGCTGCTCGACACCTTCGTCGTCCGCTCGCTCCTCGTCCCCGCACTCGCTCACGACATCGGCCCCGCCATCTGGTGGCCCTCGAAGCAGTGGCGACGCGAGCGGGACGTGCAGCGCGAGGACACGCGGCGTACCCTCGACGCATGACCCGTGCCCTGTTCATCGTCGATGTCCAGAACGACTTCACCGAAGGCGGAGCACTCGGTGTGACCGGGGGTGACGCGGTCGCCGCGGCGATCACGCGTCACCTCCGGGAGCACGCCGGCGATTACGAGATCATCGTCGCCTCGCGCGACTGGCATCACGGCGATCATGACAACGGCGGGCACTTCGCCGTCGACGAGCCCGACTACGTCGACACCTGGCCGGTGCACTGCGTCGCCGACACCGCGGGCGCGGAGTACGACCCCGAGCTCGACGTGTCCGCCGTGACCCATCACGTGAAGAAGGGGCAGGGCGTGCCCGCGTACTCGCTCTTCGAAGGGACGACCGAGGAGGGGCATGCCGTCCCCGACCTGCTGACGCAGAACGGGGTCGTCGACGTCGACATCGTCGGCATCGCAACCGACTACTGCGTGCGCGCATCGGCCCTCGACGCGATCGCGCACGGTCGTCGGGTACGCATCCTGACCGACCTCGTGGCGGGAGTCGCGGAAGAATCGAGCGCGGCCGCGCTCGCCGAGCTGGCCCACGCGGGCGCGGCGCTCGCCGCCAGCACGGACCGCTGAGAGCTCAGCCGCCCGGCTTCTCCGGCTTCCCCGGCTTCTGAGAGCCCGGACCGTTGGACGTCGGCCCCGCGCCGCTGTTCGCGCCGGGACCGTTACCGTTGCCGCTGTTCTCGCCCGGTGCTGATCCGTTGCTCCCCGCGGGAGGCGCGTCGGTGATGACCGTTTCGGTGGTCGGGGTGTCGGCTGGCACGATGTCGGCCGGCACAGTGTCGGTGGTTTGCGTCGGAGCGCCGGCCTGACCGGTGCCGGGGGCGACGACAGTCTGCGTCCCCGTCGTGAGATCGTCCGCGGGCGTTTCTGGCTCCTCGCTCTCGCCTGCATCGCCGTCGACGCCCGAAACGGACGGGGACGGAGTCTCGACGACGGTCGGCACGGCGACATCCGTCACCGGAGAGGCCTGCGGCGGCATCAGCATGAGATGTGCGGCGACCACCACGCCAGCCGACGCTGCGGCGAGGGCGCCGACAGCCATCGCCGTCCGCTTTCGGCGACGCTGTCGGGCGGCGGTGACCCGTTCCGGTGCGGACGTTGCGGTCGCACTGAGGCTGGGCGAGAAGAACGTGGGTTCCGTGCCCGCTCCGCGTGCCGCGAGAGCCGCGGCTGCCGTCACGGGGGCGTCGAGGTTCGTCGGCGACGCGGTCCCGTGCGTCGAGGTGAGCGGCCACGCGGCGGTCGCGACGTCAGACTGAGCGGCGCGGCTCGCGGCGGGCACGAAGCCGGATCGCGTCGCTGCTGTGCTCGCCGGGAAGGCGACGGTGGCTTCTCCCGCGACGTCGGCCTGGGCGCGCGCCCCACTCAGCCGTGACATGACCTCGAGCGCGGTCGGGCGATCCTCGGGGCGGCGTGCTGTCATCGCGCACAGCAGGTCGCGCCAGTGATGATCGAGCCCCTGGGGCATGTCGGGATCGCGTGACAAGCGTGCCAGCAGCTGGCCGCGATTGCCGTCCGACCCGGAGAACGCGCGCTCGCCCGTGGCCGCCTCGAGCATCACGAGGCCGAGGGCGTAGATGTCCGACGGCGGGGCCGGGTCGGCCCCGTGCAGCAGCTCGGGAGCAATATAGGCGGCGGTGCCGATCAGCAGGCTCGGTGAGGTGACACGTTCGCTGTCCAGAAGGTGGGCGATGCCGAAGTCGGCGAGCTTGGCGCGCAGCGGAACCCCCGGGACCGCCGAGCGCGCGAGGAGGATGTTGGACGGCTTCACGTCGCGGTGCACGATTCCCGCGTCGTGGACGACGTGAAGCGCGTCCGCGAGCTGGCCGCCGAGCGCTGTGAGCTCGCCCTCGTCGAGCACACCTGTCGCGATCCGCTGCGCCAGCGTCGTCCCGACGACGTGCTCCATCACGAGGAAGCGCGGTTCGGCCGTCAGATGGGCGTCGAACAGCGTGACCAGTCCCGGGTGGTTCAGCGAGGCGAGCAGGCGCGTCTCGATCGCCGCACGATCGGACGCGGCACTGTCGGTCAGCTCGGGCCGCAGCACTTTGACAGCGACCGGGCGTCCGAGGGCCTCGTCGCGCGCGAGGAACACCCGCGCCATGCCGCCCGAGCCGATCGGCTCGACGACGCGATACCGGCCCGCCAGGAGGGCGCCCGGCAGCGCGACATCATCGTTCGCGACACCGTCGATCATCCCGCGTCCTCGTCCTCGGCCGTCCCCACCGCGAGCAACGGTAGACCTGCGCGATCTCGAGCGAAGAGGACTGGCGCTCGGGCCCGGTCCGCGCTATGGGGCGACGGTTCAGGCGTTGCCGCGCAGGGCGACGACGGGTTCGATGCGAGAGGCTCGTCGAGCCGGGATGCCGCCGGCGGCGAGGCCGATGATCGCTCCGAGGACCGTTCCGCCGAGTGCTACCCACGGGTCGAGCACCGGCGACCACTGCTGCACGATCGAGACCCCCAGCACGGCGAACACGCCGAGCGCCGACCCGATGAGGCCACCGAGCAATCCGATGACGATGGACTCGACGACGAACTGGCCGGCGATCTGTCTGCCGGTGGACCCCAGCGCGCGGCGCAGCCCGATCTCGCCGGTGCGTTCGAGCACCGAGAGGGTCGTGACGTTCGCGATCCCCAGCCCTCCCGCCAGCAGCACGATGACGCCGAGGATGAGGAAGACCACATTCACGTCTCCCTGCACGTCGCGGGCGAGGTCGGAACGCCCCTGCGGCGCGCTGACCTCGAGCGTGTCGACCGCGTCGGGGGCGAGGGCCAGCGGTGCCTGCTCGCGCAATTGCGGTCCTGTGCCGACTACGATGCGCGCGATCGCGTCGCCGGGGGAGGCGAGCTGGAAGTCCTGCCGGGCAGCGCCCGTGGGGATCACCACGGCATCGACGACCTCGGCGCGGCGGTCGAGTTCGTCGAAGATGCCGACGATGGCGTAGGCCACCCCTCCGATGAACACCGACGGCTGCGTGTCGACGCGGTTGATCGCGAGCCGCTCGGCGGCCCGCGACCCCAGCATCGCGACGCGGTCGCCGCGTGCGTCGTGCCCCTCGTCGAACGATCGGCCGGTGACGATGCGCCCGCCGAGGGTGTCGAGGATCTCGCCCGAGGCCGCGAAGAGCGCCGGCGGAGCGGGCGCCGCGATCGAGGGATCGTTGATGGGGACGGTGGTGATCGTGTTCTCGCGCAGCGTGACGGGCGCCAGCACGGCGGCGGACTCGACGCCGGCGAGGTGCTCGAGGCGCAGGGGGGCGTCCCACGGCAGCGAGGCGGTCGCGACCCGCTGTCCGCCCCGCGCCTGCGCTTCGGTCGGGGCGATGCTCAGATGGGTGGCTGCGGCCGCGTCGAACTGTCGGGCGATCTGCCCGGCTGCGGTCTGCGCGAAGCCGACGGTCGCGACGAGCGCGCCGATGCCCAGCACGGTTCCCATGACGGTCATCACGAGGCGTCCCGGGCGTGAGCCGATGTCGGTCGTCGCCTCGAGCACGAGGTCGCCGAATCCGAAGCGATCGGCGCGCGCTACCTGGCGTGCCTCAGCGACCGCAGTCGTCGTCTCGACGTCGGTGCGGCGGCGAGAGACGCGCCCGCGGAGCTTCTTCCAGAACGCCGGCATCAGCTCACCTCGCTCATCCGGCCGTCGGCGATGCGGATGCGCCGTGCCGCGCGGTCGGCCACGCCTTGGTCGTGGGTGATGACGACGAAGGTCAGCCCACCCGCGTTCAGCTCCTCGAACAACGCCATGATGTCCGCCGTCGTGGACTGGTCCAGATTGCCGGTCGGCTCGTCGGCGAGGATGACCCGCGGCTGCGTGACGACGGCACGCGCCACCGCCACCCGCTGGCGCTCGCCGCCCGAAAGGAGACCGGGCCGGAAGTCGACGCGGTGGCCGAGGCCGACGCGCTCGAGCGCGGCCCGTGCGCGGTCGGCGCGCTCGGCCCGCGGGGTGCCGCTGTAGAGCATCGGCAGCATGACGTTCTCGAGCACGGTCCGCCGCGGCATCAGGTGGAAGGCCTGGAACACGAACCCGAGCCGACGTGCTCGCACCGCGGCGCGCTCGTCCTCGGTGTATCCGCCGGTGAGCTCGCCCGCGAGGCGGTACTCACCCACCGTCGGGCGGTCGAGGAGGCCGAGGATGTTGAGCATCGTCGACTTGCCTGACCCGCTCGGCCCGACGATCGACACGTACTCACCGTCGGAGACGGTCAGATTGATGCCTTTGAGCGCCTGCACCTCGGGCGGTCCGGGGAACGATCGAGTGACGTCGCGCAGTTCGATCACCGGCGGAACTTCATCCGATCGGATGACGTCCTCGCCCGCGTCAGGCGCGGCGGAACGGTCGGAGGTGGCGACGATCGTGTCTGTCATCGCCCGACCACGACGAGATCGTCCTCCGCCAGTTCGCCCTCGGTGGCGCGCACCTCGACGGCGCCGCCGGCCGACAGTCCGGTCTCCACGACGACGAGCCGGGTACGGGCGTCTGGGTCACGCGGGTCGCCCTCGACGACCTCGACGCGGGTCTCGCCGCCCGGCCCCGCCGTCAGCGCCGCCGCGGGAACGCTCAGCACGTCGCCGGCGGTCGCGCCGACGGCGATCGTCACGCGCACGTTCGTGCCCTGGAGCTGCGAGATCTGCTCGGGGGTCAGCTCCGCCGGCTCGAGGCTGACCTTCCACCGGCTTTCGCCACCGGTGCCCGGTTCCACCGCGGTCACGGTCGCGGCGTGCTCAGCCCCATCGGGCAGCGCGAAGGTGGCGGCCGAGCCGACCGTGAGCAGCTTCGCGTCGGCCTCGGCCGCCGAGCCGTTCAGCGCCACGGTCGCTCCGGAGACGGTCATTGCCGCGCCGGAGAGGATGCTGCCGCGCTCGGCCGTGACCGCGTCGACGCGGCGGGGCAGCTCGGTCAGATAGAGCACTTCGCCGGCCGGCAGAGCGGGCAGCGCTTGCTGGCGGGCTCGGGCGAGGTCGTCCTGCGCCTGCGAGAGCTGGCTCGCGGCGGCGTCGACGGCGGCGCGCTCGCTGCTCGTGTCGGGGGCGGCGTTCGCCTGCTCTCGCGCGAGTTCCGCGGTAGCCACCTGGTTCTGGGCGGCGACGATCTCGTCCCAGGAGGCGCCGTTATCCCGCGCACCCTGCAGGACCGCGCGGGCGTTCGCGACCTCGAGGTCGGCGCGAGCGATGGCGTCGCCGTCTCGCCCGGCCGAGGCCAGCTGAGCGCGCGCGGCGGACAGAGCTTGCTCGGCCGATCGGACGCTCTCCTGCGCCGCGCGCACCGCGCTGTCACCGTCTTCTTCCGACTCGGGGCCGGTGTAGCCGACAGCGGCGTACAGCGCGGTGACCGCGTTCGCCGCCTGCTCGTCGAAGACGTTGTCGGCGGGATCTCCCGCGTCGATGCCGACGGAGCGCATGGCCTCCTTGAACTGCACGACATCGGGGCCGGAAACGCCGAACCGGAGTGTGCGGTACGCAGGCAGCTCGCCGGGCAGCGTGATGACGGGACGCCCCGCCACCTCGAGCGCGACCGAAAGTTGCGTCAGCTCGGCTCCCAGAGCCGGAACCTGCCCGGTGACGACGGCCGGACCCGAGATCGCGGACGTGTCGATCTTCACCTCGACGGGGTCGGCGAAGCCCACCTCACCGCGGATGGTGACGTCATTGCTCAACGGGCCGAACTCCACCGGGACGGTCACGAGACCCGGTGCGGGGGCGTCGTCCGCCGCCGCCGAGGCGGGCGCCATGACGAACCGGCCGACGAGCAGCCCGCCGACCAGCGCGACCACAGCGACTGCTGCGGAGATCCAGAGCACGCGGTTGCGTGAGACGACCGACCGCCAGACGGCGAGTCGCCCACCTCCCGCGGCCGGCGTGGATCCCGCGGCATCCGGGCTGTCGGTGGCGTCGGGCGCTTCCGCGGGGTCGCCGATGAGTTCATCGAACGAGTCGTCAGCCTCCGAGGCGGGGTCGTTCACACGCTCACCGCTCACGGGCGAGCCTGCTCAGCAGCCGCCTTCATCGCCTCGAGCTCCGTCTTGTGATCGGCGATGAACTGCTCCTCGGCGTCGAACTGCGCCTTGTCGTACTTCGCGCGGTAGTCGGTCTCCTTGCGGCAGTCGAGATCCGCGAGAGCGAGTTCGACCTCGCGCTCGTAGATGTCGTCCATCGTCGCCTGGTCGGGCCCGGCTTCCGTCATGGTCTCGTACATCGTGTTGAGCTCGTCGAAGATCGAGTTCTGGGCGTCCGCCTGCGTAGCGAATCCGGGGTATCCCGCGGCATCCATGCACGCGGACCATTCGCGGTCGAGGTCGACGATGGCGGGGAGCGACGCGGAGTTCTCGTAGAACTTCGTGATGGCGTCCATCACGTCGGCGAATTCGTCGGACTGCAGGGGGTCGTCGCCGCTGATCTCGTGAGAGGCCCAGCCGTTGCAGCCGGCTGTCTCCCAGTTGTATTCGTACGACCCGTCCTCCGACATCTCCTCTTCGCTCGGGGTCGGCCCGTACAACGCCTCGTAATACGCGGCCTGTTCCGACTCGGAGAGCGCCATGACGTAGTCCGAGTTGGGGTCGGGGGTCATCTGCTCGGGCTCAGGCTGCTCGTCCGCCTCGGGGTACTTCACAGCGCCGTAACCCCACTGGGCCACGAAGTCGCGATCCTCGGGCTTCCATTCGGTGCCCGAGCTGAACGACATGCTGCTGGGGGCGGGGATGTACTCGAAGCCCTCGTCCTGCATGCATTGCGCGACGAGTTCTTCGCGCTGCTTGTTCTCCTTCTCGAACTTCGCCTGCTGCTCTTCCTCGCTCATGTCGCTGCCGTAGAAGGCGGAGAAATACTCGGAGAGCGGCGATTCCTCAGCCGCGTCGGCGGAACCGTCGGCGGCCGTGCAACCGGCCAGAACGAAGACGAGACCGATCGCGGCCGGTGCGGCCCATCGAAGCGTTTTGCGGTGCACGTGCAACCCCCTTGTTTCAAGATCGCCTCAACACTATGGGGTCGTTGAGAGTCGCGAATCATCCATGAGGATGACGTTTGAGTGAAGATGGGCGACACAGACGGAGGGAACCGCGATGACGCGACGCGACTCGGAAAGCGACGACCTCGGCGAATTCGGGGAGTTCTTCTCGGCAGCCGCTGGGGTGCCTGTGGCGTCCCCGGAAGAAGTGTCGGCATCGCGCCGCCGTCGACGCCGCACCGGCTGGATCGCCGCAAGCGTTACGGCCGCGATCATGCTCGGTGCGCCCGGGGGATACGCCGCCTGGGCGTTGACGGCCCCGCTCAAGCCGGCTGCGGGCGAGGTCTCGATTCCCCGAGCGCCCGCCCCGCCGGCTGCCGTCGACCTCGGTCTTACCGCTGATGGCGCAGCCGCCCTCTCGGTCGCGGGCGCCGAGCCGTATCTCGGCCCGGAGGCAGCGGGGGTCTGGATGGTCCAGGGCGGTGACGATCCTCGCCCGATCGCCAGCATCACCAAACTCGTCACAGCGCTCGTGGTCCTCGACGCCTACCCGATCACCGACGGCGACCGGGGGCCGACGCTCACCTTCGACCGCGACGATCACGCGCTCTACGACGCGTACTTCGTCCGTGACGCGACGATCGCTCCGATGCCGATCGGCAGCTCGCTCTCGCTGCGCGACGCTCTTGCGACCATGCTCATCCCGTCGGCGAGCAACTACGCCGAGGCGATCGCCGTGTGGGCGTTCGGCTCGGTGTCGGGCTTCCGCGCAGCTGCCGATCGGTGGCTCACGGCGAACGGCCTGGAGCGGACGAGCATCGTCGAGCCGTCTGGCCTGGATCCCCGGAACACCAGCTCCCCGAGCGACCTGATCGCGCTCGGTCGCATCGCCGCGGCAGATCCGACGGTGGCGGCGATCGCCGCGACGCCGTCTCTGACCCTGCCGGGGCCGGGGGCCATGGCGAACACCAACCGGCTGCTCGGACAGAGCGGGATCACGGGACTCAAGACCGGCACGCTCGAGGAAAGCGGCGCGAATCTGCTCTACACGGCGACCGTCGACGTCGGTCTTCCCGAGCCGCTGAGCGTCGTGGGGGTGGCGCTCGGCGGCTCATCGCAACGCGGCGTGGGCGCCAGTGTGCTCGGCATCCTGCAACGTGTCTCCGACGGGTTCCACGTCATCTCTGTCGCGCAGCCCCGTCAGCAGATCGGCACGTACACGACCGCGTGGGGCAGCTCGGCCCGGGTCGTGCTGGGGGAGGGGGCATCGTTGCGCACGTGGTCCGACACGCCCATCGTCGTCGATGGAGACGTGCGCGAGCCCCGCCTCTGGACCGACGGCGAGGTACTCGGCGAGATCACCTGGTCGGCCGGCCCGGAGTCGGTCACCGTGCCCGTCGTCCTCGACGGTGAGATCGAGCCTCCCTCCGAGTGGTGGCGTCTCACTCATCCGGGTGAAATCGGCTGATCGATTTCCGCGGTCTCCGCGACCGGCGGGAGGGATGGTGTCGGTTGCCGGTCGACCCGTCGTATGCCGCATCCCGCGCATCGGACGTAACGGACGATTCCCTCCGACGTCGGGTGCGCGGACTCGGTCGTCCAGCCGTGCTCGTGAGTGCGCGTGTGAAGCGGTGCGGCGGGCGAGGCGGGGGAGGAGGGTGACATGATTCGATCGTGATGTAATGCCGTTATGCAGCTCAACCCTTACGGCGAGTACGCGGTCCTGCTCGCCGCTTCGTTGGCCAACGACTGGCCGAGCGATCGAGATGGGATCGTCGCGCGCACATACGAGTTCGGGATGACCGCGATCTACGCCCCGGCGGCCCCGTCCGACTTCGATGCGACCCGTGCGGTCATCGATTCCTGGCTCGAGGTCGTCGATGCCGAATCGGCAGCGCAGCGCGCCACGCTGCTCAACCGACTCATGGCCGCAGCGACGGCGTACCCCCGGCTGACCGACCACGACGGCGAGTGGCACCTCCACTACCGCGACGACGACCAGCGTCTGCCGCAGGTTCTCCGCGCGGTCATCGCGGTCGGAACAGCCCTGCACGTGACGACGCGGGGGATGGAGCGCCTGTCGCGGTGCGCCGCGGGCCGTGTTCCCGGTGACCCGTGCCGCAACGTCGTGGTCGACGTGACCCGTAACGGTCGGCAGCGCTACTGCTCGGTTCGCTGCGCCAATCGCGACGGCGTGCGTCGTCACCGGGCGCGCTCGGCGGTAGCGCATCGGGCGGGCTGACCGCAAACACCGGCGCGCGTCGACGCGGATGGTCACAGTGGAGGGATGCACCACGCCCCCTCCCCGTTCCGGGGTGTCGAGCCGCCGGAGGGCTTCGGGCTCGTCGTCGGCAACTGCCAGGCCGAATCGATGCGTATCGTCCTCGACGCCCCCGACCGTCCGACGGTTCGCGTGCCTCCCGTCCACGAGATGGATGCCGCCGACGTCGAGCGCCTGCACGAGCTGCTTCCCCGGGCTTCCTTCCTCGTCGCTCAGCCTGTTCGTGATGACTACCACGGTCTACGCCTCGGAACCCGCCAGCTGGCGGAATCCCTCGCGCCGTCCGCCCGCCTCGTGACCTTCCCGGTCGTCCGCTACGCGGGCCTGCACCCGTTTCAGGCGGCGCTGCACGTGGACGGGATCGAAGAAGTGCCGCCGATCGTGGCGTACCACGACATCCGCACCCTCGCCGCGGCGGCGGGACTTCCCGCGCTTCCGCTGCTCGACCGCCGGGCCGTGCACGAGGTTGAGAGCGACTCCCTCGCCGAGCTGCGTCGCCGGGAGGAGGCGATCGACGTCGCTGCGTCAGACCTGCTGCGGCCCACCTCCGCCGAGGTCATGCGCACGATCAACCATCCGGGCAACGGCGTCTGGATGCCCCTGGCGGAGCGCGTGCTGTCGGCGCTCGGCCTGCCCGGCGGCCCGACCGACCCGGGGAGGCCCCTGCTGAACGCCGTGCGGGCCCCGCTCGAGGACTGGGTGGTCGACGCCTGGGGGCTGCCCGATGCACCGCGTCGCTCGTGGATCGTCGACGGGGTCGAGGTCGATCCGGCACTCGTCGCCGAAGCTCACGCCGAGTGGTACCGGGCGCACCCCGACTTCGTCGCCGCGGCGATCGTCAGGCTCCGCGAGCTGGCCGGGCGGTGGAGCGGTTGACCCCGTCCGGCCCCCGCTCATCGGGGGCGTGCTAGCGTTGAAACGTCCCTTCGGGGCTCGTGTGTCGTTCGCCTGGCTCACTGTCGAGCAGATCGTCCGACGCGATCACTGGTTCATCCAGCTCCCTTCTTCTTCCGCGCATCATGCTGTGCGCGCTCATTCTCAGGACATCGTGCTTTCAACTCTTTCTTCTTCCGCGCCCGCGCTCGTCTGGCGACAGGCGGACGCCGACTTCTTCGTCGCGACCCTCGACGGCCAGTACGCCGGATTCGTGACCACCGGTTCAGCGCCGGCGACCTTCGACGCCGAGAGCGGCCACGGCGCCGACCTCGGCACCCACGCCTCGCCCGACGCGGCTGCTGCAGCCGTTGCCGAAGCGGCCCGGCCGGCATCTGCGCGCCGCAATGCGCGCCCGCCGCGACGACGCACCCGCGGCCCGGCGTCGCCTCAGCGCGTACGCGCCTGAGCTCCGGCCCCACCCTGCGAGGTCCCACGTGGGCCGGGTCCACCGCCGGTTTTTCCGGCCGAAGTGGGACCTCGGTCAGCCGTGGTGCGGGGGATCGGCCTCGAGGTCGCGGGCGACCGTCGCGACGCCTCGGCGCATCTCGAGGTAGATCTGGCGGACGCTCGCGCGCTCGTTGAGCTCGGCACGCCGGACCCACTCGTCGATCGTGAGCCGGAGGACGAGGGCCATCGTCGAGACGGCCGCGCGAGCGGCGAGCACATCGGCGTCGGCGCCCGCCGCGTCGACGGCGGCGTCGGTGAGCTGCTCGACCTCTTCGGCCTCATTGCGCAGCGCGACGGCCAGCAGCGACGGCTCCGAGCCGACGAGACGGCGGATGCGCAGCGCGCGGATGTGCTCGTCGGGATGCGCGTCGAAGCGGTCGAGGAGCTTCAGCCAGCTGCGTTCGATCCCTTCGACGACGGACGCTCCCGCGCGCACGGCGTCGATGGCGTCGCCCACGACGCGCGCCGAGTCGTCGGCGCTGGCGAACACGGCTGCCTCCTTCGTCGCGAAGTAGCGGAAGAAGGTGCGCTGCGACGTGCCGGCGCGGCGTGCGATGTCGTCCACCGTCGTGCCATGCACGCCGTGCTGCTCGAAAAGGTCGAGCGCGGCATCCGACAGCTCGCGCTGGGTCTCCTGGCGTCGACGTTCGCGCAGACCCGCGGGATGCTCCTCGATGATCGGGGCATCGTTCTCGCCGTCGCGGTGCATGGCATAAGTGTCGCACAGCGCCAACGTGGCAGAGACTGCCATATAATCAGTCAGTGACACTTGAGCAGCAGCATCCCGATACCTCAGCAATTCCGACATCTTCTGCCTCCCGCGCGACATCCGTGCGCACCGGCCCCGTCATCGCACTGCTCGTCGCCTCGGCGTTCGTGGTCATCCTCAACGAGACGATCATGGGTGTCGCGCTTCCGCGGCTCATGGTCGACCTGGAGATCACCGCCGCGACCGCGCAGTGGCTCACCACCGGATTCCTTCTGACGATGGCCGTCGTCATCCCGCTGACGGGGTACGTGCTCGCACGCTTCCCGATTCGCGGCGTCTTCTTCACCGCGATGTCGCTGTTCGCCGCGGGCACGCTGATCGCGGCGCTCGCGCCGGGCTTCGGGATGCTGCTCACCGGTCGCGTCGTGCAGGCCTCCGGCACCGCCATCATGATGCCGCTGCTCATGACCACCGTCCTGAATGTGGTCGAACCCGCTCGTCGTGGGCGGATGATGGGCGTCATCAGCATCGTCATCGCTGTCGCCCCGGCGATCGGACCGACCGTCTCGGGTCTGATCCTGTCGGTGCTCGACTGGCGCTGGATGTTCTGGCTCGTCCTCCCGATCGCGCTGCTTGCGCTCGGCCTCGGCGCGATCTGGGTGCAGAACGTCACCGAGACACGCGAGGCGCGCTTCGATGTCGGATCCGTCGTGCTCTCCGCTCTCGGCTTCGGCGGGCTGATCTTCGGGTTGAGCTCGATCGGGGAGTCGGCGACCGGCCACGCACCGGTCCCGGTGTGGATACCCCTCGTCGTGGGTGCCCTGTCACTCGCCGCCTTCGTCGTGCGTCAGCTGAAGCTGCAGCGCACCGATGCGGCCTTGCTCGACCTGCGGACCTTCCAGTCGCGGTCGTTCAGCCTCGCCGTCGTGCTGGTCGTGGTCGTGATGTCGGCGCTGTTCGGATCGCTCATCCTGCTGCCGCTCTACCTGCAGCAGGTGCTCGGTCTCGACACCCTGACCGTGGGCCTGATGCTGCTGCCCGGCGGCGTGCTCATGGGGCTCATCGCTCCCGTGGTCGGCGCGCTGTTCGACCGGTTCGGCCCGACCCCGCTGGTCATCCCGGGCATGATCGTCGCGGCATCCGCACTCTGGGGCATGACGACGTTCGGAGTCGGAACCCCGATCGC
The DNA here is from genome assembly GCF_053345465.1 of Microbacterium sp. M4A5_1d. NCBI lineage: Bacteria > Bacillati > Actinomycetota > Actinomycetes > Micrococcales > Microbacteriaceae > Microbacterium > Microbacterium sp. M4A5_1d. The sequence continues at coordinate 216,279 of NZ_JBKFAD010000003.1, read as the reverse complement.
CTGGATCATCGCTGTTCACATGGGCCTCAACCTCGGCCTGGGGTGTGTGTTCACGCCGCTGCTCACCTCAGCGCTGGGCTCGCTGCCGGTGCGGCTGTACTCCCACGGCAGTGCGACGGTGAGCACACTGCAGCAGGTCGCCGGCGCAGCCGGAACCGCTCTGTTCGTGACCCTGATGTCGGTCGGTGCCGCATCGGCTGTCGCTGACGGCGTCGATGCGATCTCCGCGACCGCCACGGGCGTCCACACGGCGTTCGTCACCGGCGCATGCATCGCCTCGGCGGCGGTGGTGCTGACGTTCTTCGTCCGCCGCCCGGCCCCCATTGCGGCGCCGCGGCACTGACGGGCCACCCATCCGACGAAGAAGGCGGTGACGCGCGAAGCGTCACCGCCTTTTCGATCGGGTCGACGGATGAGGCCGGTCAGCTCCGTGCGGTGACTGAGCGGAGGGCCTCGAGAACGCGCTCCTCCGTCATGCCGCGCTCGCGCAGAGCGTCTGCCGCGGGAGCGGAGAGGCCGAACTCGTCGATGCCGACCACGGCGCCCGTCGAGCCCACGATCTCGTGCCAGCCGAACGGCGACGCCGCCTCGACCGCGACTCGCGCGTGGAGCGACGGCGGCAGGACCGCGTCGCGGTACGCCGCGTCCTGACTCAGGAACCACTCACGGCTCGGCATCGACACGACCCGGACCGCGAGCCCGGATGCTGCGGCCGTCTCGGCGGCCGAGAGAGCGAGGGCGACCTCGCTCCCGGTCGCGATGATGACGGCGTCCGCATCCGCGGCGTCGCGCACGACGTAGCCGCCGCGGCGGACCCCGGCGTGCACGTCATCGATCGGGATGTCGAGCACCGGCACGCCCTGCCGGCCCAGCACGAGCCCGGCGGGGGAGTCCGCCTCGACGATCGCATGCCATGCCGCCACGGTCTCGTTCGCGTCGGCTGGGCGGACGACGGAGAAACCGGGCATCGCGCGCAGGCTCGCCAGGTGCTCGATCGGCTGGTGGGTGGGACCGTCCTGACCCAGCGCGACCGAATCGTGCGACCACAGGTACGTCACCGGAAGTCCCATGAGCGCCGACAAGCGGATCGCGGGGCGCTGGTAGTCGCTGAACACAAGGAAGGTGCCGGCGAAGACGCGCCAACCGCCGGCGAGGGCGATGCCGTTCATCGCGGCACCCATCGCGTGCTCGCGGACGCCCCAGTGGATGTTGCGGCCCGCTCGCGTTCCCAGGCCCGTCTCCTCGGGCAGGAACGATCCGCCCGCGTGGATCTCGGTGCGGTTGGGCTCGGCGAGATCGGCCGATCCGCCCCACATTGCGGGCAGCGCCTGCGCGAGGGTCTGGATGGCGGCACCGGAGGCGTCGCGCGTCGACACCTCCGTGCCGGGGTCGAAGCGGGGGAGTCGCGCGCCGAGATCATCGGGCAGACGGCGTGCCCGGAACGTGGCGTGCGCGTCGGCTCGAGCGGCATCCGATGCCTGCCACCGTGCGAACGCCTCGTCCCATTGCGCGTGCAGACGCGCACCGCGCGCTCGAGCGGCGCGCGAACGGCGCAGGACCGCCTCGCTCACGTCGAAGGGCGCAGCCTGCGTGCCGAGCGCGTCGCGCAGCAGTTCGATCTCGGCGGCCCCCAGCGGAGCGCCGTGGGATGCCGCGGTGTTGAGGGCTCCGGGCGAGGGGTACGCGATCTGCGACTTCAGGATGACCAGGCGCGGCTTGCCGATGGGGTTCGGTGCGCCCAGGACGCGGTCGAGCTCGTCCACGTCGACGTCGCCGCTTGCGGCCAGCTCGATCCGTTCGACGTGCCACCCCTGGGCGCGGAAGCGGGCGCCCACGTCCTCCGACGACGTCAGACGCGTGTCGCCCTCGATCTGGATGTCGTTGTCGTCGTACACCACGGTGAGGTTGTCGAGTCCATGACGGCCCGCGAGGGCCCCGGCTTCGTACGAGATGCCCTCCTGCAGGTCGCCATCGGAGGCGAGGACCCACACGTGCCGGTCGAAGGGCGATGCGCCCCGCGGGGCGTCGGGGTCGAAGGTCGCCCGCTCGTGCAGCATCCCCATGGCCATGCCGACGGCGGTGGCGAGGCCCTGTCCGAGCGGCCCGGTCGTCGTCTCGACCCCGGCGGTGTGTCCGAGTTCGGGGTGGCCGGGAGTGCGCGAGCCGAGCGTGCGGAAGGCGCGGAGGTCATCGATCGTGACGTCGTACCCGGTGAGGAAGAGCTGCGTGTACAGCAGGATGCTCGCGTGCCCGCACGACAGCACGAAGCGGTCACGACCCTGCCACTGCGGGTCGGCGGGGTCGTGCTCGATGTGCCGCTGGAAGAGCGCGGTCGCGATCGGCGCGAGGGCGATCGCGGTGCCCGGGTGTCCGGAGCGAGCGGCCTCCACGGCATCCGCAGCGAGCAGGCGGGCGGCGACGACGACGTCGTGCTCGGTGGCTTCGGTGGTGTCCGGCATGGTGGCCGGTGCGGCGGGCGTCGAGATCAAGTTCTCCATAGTCATCATGATGTCATAATGACCCTGTGACGCAATCTTGCAGAAAAGTCGGGTTTCGGGCATGATCGACCTCGGATTAGTCATGACGTCATGATGACGCGAGTCAGCAAGGAGGCGACCGATGGTGACAGCAGCCGGAACCGCGAAGTACCGGACCGTCCACGACGAACTCCTGCGACGCATCCGCGAGATGGCCGTCGGCGACCGGCTGCCGTCCGAGCCCGAGCTGTGCGAGGAGTTCGAGGTGAGCCGCATCACCCTGCGCAAGGCCGTCGACGGGCTCGTGCAGGACGGATGGCTCGCTCGCGAGCACGGCCGCGGCACGTTCGTCACCGAGCCGGTTGCGGGCGATCACTACCCGGAGCACTTCGCCGACGTCGTCACCGGGTTCCACCGTCAGCAGACGAGCGCGGGCAACGTCGTCACGACCCGCGTGCTCCGTCAGGAGCTCGTGCCCGCCGGTGCGCAGGTGGCCCGCCTCCTCGAACTCGAGGAGGGGGAGGGCGTGGTCGAGCTCGTCCGTCTGCGCTACGTCAACGGCCAGCTCCACCAGCACGTGTTCACGTGGGTTCCGCACGCCCGGTACCCCGGGGTGTACACCGGTGACTTCTCGGACCAGTCGCTGTACGCCTTCCTGCAGGAGCAGTACGGAGTCAGCCTCGTCCGCAACGACATGACGGTGCGCGTCGACGAGGCAGCGCCGGACGTGGCGCTGAACCTCGGGGTGAGCGCCGGCCTGCGGCTGCTCACCATCGATTCCCTCGTGTTCGACGCCGACGGCACGCCGGTCGCCTTCGGCACGGCACGCCACGCTCCGGAGAACAGCGAGATCTCCCTCACGCTCCACGGCCCTCGGCCCGGCGTCTGACCGGAAGGACCCCCATGCTCATCGAACAGCTCAGCGACGACCGCATCCAGTTCGCGACCGACCTCGACGGATGGCGCGCGGCCATCGAGACGGTCAGCCGACCGCTTCTCGACGACGGCTCCATCACGCGGTCGTACATCGACGCGATGATCGAGTCGATCGCCGCCGGCGGCACCTACATCGATCTCGGGTTCGGTATCGCGCTGGCCCACACCCGCCCCGAGAAGGGTGTCGTGCGCACGGGACTCTCCGCGCTCTGGGTCGACCCCGCCGTCCTGCTCAACGACGAAGAGGCCCACCCCATCACCCTCTTCTTCTGCCTGGCGGCGACCGACACCGAGTCGCATCTCTCGACGATGTCGGAGCTCGCCCGACTGCTCAGCGACGACCGCGCCCGTGCGGTTCTGCTCTCCGCCCGAACCACCGCCGACGTCCGCGCGGCCCTCATGACAGGAGTCACCCAATGACCAAGTTCCTCGCCGTCTGCAGTTCCGGCCTCGGCAGCAGCTTCATGGTGCACATGAACATCGAGAAGGTGCTGAAGGAGCTGGGAGTCTCCGGCATCACCGTCGATCACGCCGACCTCGGCTCGGTCGCCCGGGGCGACGCCGACACCATCTTCGTCGGCCGCGACATCGCGGAGGCCGCGAGCGGCCTCGGCGACGACGTCGTCGCTCTCGACAGCATCATCGACCTCGCGGAGCTCCGGACGAAGGTCGACGAGGCCGTCAAGCGGCACTCCTGACCCGACCCTCCCTCCACCCGACGCTTTCACCGACGAAAGGAGCATCCGCGATGGATGCTGTCATCGATGTCCTGCTCGACATCTTCACTCAGCCGGCGGTCATCGTCGCGCTCATCGCCCTGATCGGTCTCGCTGTGCAGGGGAAGTCGTTCAGCGACGTCCTCAAGGGCACGATCCGCACCCTGGTCGGCTTCCTCGTGCTGGCCGCCGGCGCCGGCGTCGTGGTCGGCTCGCTCGATCCGTTCGGCGCGATGTTCCAGCACGCGTTCAACGTGCAGGGCGTCGTCCCCAACAACGAGGCGATCGTCGCGCAGGTGCTGCTCGACTACGGCTCCGCCGCCGCGCTCATCTTCTTCTTCGGCATGATCGTCAACATCGTGCTGGCGGCGACCACGCGCTTCAAGTACATCTACCTGTCGGGTCACGTCGCGTTCTACATCGCGGCCATGTTCGCCGTCATCCTCGGTGTCGCCGGCTTCGAGCCGTGGGCTGTCGTGCTCTGGGGCTCGATCGCGCAGGGCATCTACATGGTGGTCTCGCCTGCTCTCGTCCAGCCGTTCATGCGCCGCGTGACCGGCAGCGACGACGTCGCCCTCGGGCACACCGGCGGCGCCGGCGTCGCCCTCAGCGGTCTCGTCGCCCTGATCACTCGGGGCAAGGGCCGCTCGAAGTCGACCGAGGAGATCTCATTCCCCAGCGGGCTCGGCTTCCTCCGCGACACGACCGTGATCGTCGCGCTCTCGATGGCCGTGATCTACATCATCGTCGGACTGTTCGCGGGAGCCGCGTACATCGAGGGGGAGCTGTCGAACGGACAGAACTTCATCGTCTTCCTCGCTCTGCAGGCCGCGACGTTCTCGGCCGGCGTCTTCATCATCCTCGCCGGCGTGCGCGTCGTGCTCGCCGAGATCGTGCCCGCCTTCAAGGGCATCTCCGAGAAGCTCGTGAAGAACGCCAAGCCCGCGCTCGACGTGCCGATCGTCTTCCCCTTCGCCCCGAACGCGGTGCTCATCGGGTTCCTCGCGAGCTTCGTCGGCGGCATCGTCGGCATGCTCGGGATGGCCGCGCTCGGCACAGCGATCATCATCCCCGGCGTCGTGGCGCACTTCATGACGGGTGCCGCCTCGGGCGTCATCGGCAACGCCGTCGGCGGCCGCCGGGGCGCCGTCCTCGGAGCCTTCGCCAACGGTGTGGCGATCACCTTCCTGCCGCTGTTCCTGCTGCCGGTCCTCGGTGACATCGGGTTCTCGAACTCGACCTTCTCCGACTCGGACTACGGCGTCTTCGGCCTGATCCTCGGCGGAGTCTCCGGTGCCGGCGGCCAGATCGCCGTCATCGTCGCGCTCGCCGTCGCCCTCGTCGCGCTTTACGGCACGACCTTCGCCCTGCGCGGTCGCGACCGGCGCAAGGTGGCGGAAGCCGAGGCCGACGCGAGCCCGGCCCCCGCAGCCACGTCCCGCTGAACCGAACCGATGCCCGCCGGGGTCCGCCCCGGCGGGCATCGTCCTCCTTGGAGCATCCTGTGACCACCATCACCCCGCGCGCCGTGCTGTTCGACTGCGACGGCGTGCTCGTCGACTCCCTCGAGGCCGCCGCCATCGCATGGGACGCCTGGGCGAGGCGGTACGCCCCGGGCTTCGACTTCCGCACGCAGATCGAGCACGGGGTGCGCGCCGCCGACACCGTCGCGACGCTCGTGGCGGCAGGGCTGCGCGACGAGGCCGTCGCCGCTCTCGAGGAGGCGGAGGTCGCATCCGCCGCACTGACGGCGCCGATCGCCGGCTCGGTCGCCCTCACCTCACGTATCCCGTCGGGGTCGTGGGCCGTCGTGACCTCGGCCACGCGCGAGCTGGCGCACCGGCGACTCGCGGCCGCGGGGCATCCCGTCCCGTCCGCGCTCGTGTCGGCGGAGGACGTCGGTCACGGCAAGCCCGACCCTGAGCCCTACCTCGCCGGCGCCGCCCTGCTCGGCGTCGACATCGCGCGATGCGTCGTGTTCGAGGATGCCGAGGCCGGCGTGCGTTCGGCTCGCGCCGCCGGAGCGGGATGGGTCGTCGGCGTGGGGGACCACCTGGGTTCCGCCGTCGTCGACGCTCGGATCGATGACCTCCGCTCCGCCGACTGGCGAGACGGCAGCCTGCACCTGCGGGAGTGATGACCTCTTCCGTCGCCGAGCCGACGCGAAAGGCGGTGACGCGCGGAGCGTCACCGCCTTTTCGGTCGGCTCAGGGCTTACCGCGCGGAGGTCCGCACGAGCATCTTGCCGGTGTTGGCCCCGCGCATCATCGCCAGGAAGGCGTCGACGGTGTTCTCGATGCCGTCGACGATGGTCTCGTCGTAGGCGATCTTCCCCTCGGCGAACCAGGCGGTCATCTTCTCGGTGAACTCCGGCGCGAGGTGCAGGTAGGCGGCGAGCGTGAAGCCGGTCGCGGTGAGACCACGGGTGATCATGTTGGCCATGTTGTCGGGCCCCGGCGTCTTCTCGGTGGTGTTGTACCCGGTGATCGCGCCGCAGAGCGCCATACGACCGCCGGTGTTCATGACGTCGAGCGCGGCCTCGAGGTGGTCGCCGCCCACGTTGTCGAAGAACACGTCGACGCCGTCGGGGGCGTGCGCGGCGAGCTGCTCGCGGACGGGCGCGTCCTTATAGTTGAAGGCTGCGTCGTAGCCGTACTTCTCGGTGAGCAGCGCGACCTTCTCCGCAGAGCCGGCCGAGCCGATGACCCGGCCCGCTCCGAGCAGCTTGGCGATCTGACCGACGGCGGTGCCGACGGCTCCGGCTGCACCCGAGACGAAAACAGTGTCGCCCGGCTTCATGTGCGCGATGGCGGTGAGGCCGACGTAGGCGGTCAGGCCCGTCATCCCGAGGATGTGCAGGCGCACCGACAGCGGCAGGCCCGGCACCTCGGGGACGGCACGGAACGTCGAGGCGTCGGCCTGGACGACATCCGACCACCCGTGCTGGTGCAGCACGACCGTGCCCACGGGCAGATCGTCCGAGGCGCTCGCCACGACGCGGCCGATCGCGCCCCCGGCGATCACGTCGCCGAGGGCGTACGGCGGGACGTAGCTGCGGACATCGTTCATGCGCCCGCGCATGTACGGGTCGACGGAGACGAACTCGTTCGCCACGCGCACCTCGCCCGGAGCGGGCTCGCTCAGCTCGACGCGCCCGATCGAGAAGTCGTCGGGCGTCGGCCAGCCCTGAGGGCGGCGAGCCAGACGGATCTGCGTGCTGGTTCCGTGGGTCATGTTTCTCCTTCGTGAGGGGTCGGTGACGGATGCCGCGGGCTCGGTCGGAGTCGCGGACGAGAGGGCGGCGCGGATGGGCGCCGGGTCAGATCGCGAGGCCGAGCGCGAGTGCGATGACGCCGAGAGCGGGGATCACGCCCTGCTTCAGGGCGGCGGAGGCCTTGGAGCGGTCGGAGAGGATGAGCACGAGGCTGGCCGCGACCATGGAACCTGCTCCGGTGAAGACGAGGGCCGCGCCGACCGGGACGTTCCCGGCGATGACGAATGCGATGCCGATGAACACCGTGATCGCGAGGAAGAGGTTGTAGAAGCCCTGGTTGAAGGCGAGGGCCTTCTGCGTCTCGGCCTGCGCGACCGTTCCGGTGCCGAACGTCTTGCGGGCCCGCTCGCTCGTCCAGGCGATGGACTCGAGGTAGAAGATGAAAACGTGGATGAGCGCTGCGAGGCCCGCGAGCGCAAGACCGACGATGATCATGAGCTGTTCCCTTCCGGCGGTGGACACCGCAGTTTCTGTATCGCTTGGTTCAATATATACTGAACTGACCGATACACAAAAGGGGGCGCGGCGCATGGGCCGAACGCAGAGCTACGACCGCGACGACGTCGTTCGCGCGGCGCGGAGCGTCTTCTGGGAGCAGGGCTACGAAGGCGCGCCGTTGCCCGAGCTCGAGCGCGTCACCGGCCTGAACCGATCGAGCATCTATCACGCATTCGGCTCCAAGCGCGGCCTTTTCGACGCCGCGGTCGAGAGCTACCTCGACGAGATCATCCGGCCCCGACTGTCGCCTCTGACCGTCGATGAGGTCGCCCCGGGCGCCCTGGAGGAGTACCTCCTCGGCCTGCGAACCGCCCTCAAGCAGCCCGCTTCGCTTCCGGCGTCGAGCGGGTGCCTGCTCGTGAACACGGCAGCGGCGCCCATCGGGCGCGACGAAGCCGTCGCGCACGTGATCGCCGGGTACCGATCCGAATTGCGCTCAGCCTTCGGTCGCGGTGTCGCCGCCCGCCGCTCCGACCTCGACGGTGCTCAGGTCGCGACCCTGGCGGACGCGTGCACGGGGTTGGTCGTGTCGGCCTTCGCCCTCGCGCGCGTGGATGCCGCCGGTGCGGCGGACGCTGTCGGCACGGCGATCGCGCTCGTCACAGGGTCGCCGCAGTCCTGACAGCGGCGGGCGGGTCCGCAGGGCGTCGGCCGGTGATCCGCTTTACGCCCCTCCCTTGACTTTTGGCAAGCGTTCGCGCCGAGTTTCGGCCGAGACCTACCGTGAGCCTGTGGAGCACAGCGATCAGTACACCTTCGACAACCCGGTGACCCGATACGACCGGGTCGAGCCGCCCGTCCAGCACCAGCCCGAGCCGGGCATCCAGGCCGACATGCAGCCGGTTCCCGACCTCGGCGAGCAGACGTACCGCGGTTCGGGGCGCCTGTTCGGTCGCAAGGCCCTGATCACCGGCGGAGACTCCGGCATCGGCGGCGCCACCGCGATCGCCTTCGCCCGGGAGGGGGCCGACGTCGTGATCGTCCACCTGCCCGCCGAGCAGCGCGACGCCGACCGCATCCTCGGCCTCATCGCCGACGCCGGCGTGCGCGGGCATGCCATCGCCGCTGACATCTCGACGGCCGAGGCGTGCCATGCGCTCGTCGCGGAAGCCGCCGACTTCCTCGGGGGCATCGACATCCTGGTCAACAATGCGGGAAAGCAGGTCGCGGTCGAACGGCTCGAAGATTTGACCGACGAGCAGTTCGCCGCGACCTTCCACACGAACGTCTTCGCGAACTTCTGGATCACGAAGGCGGCTCTGCCCCACCTCCCGGCGGGCGCCTCGATCATCAACACCGCCTCGCTGGAGGCGTACAAGCCGGCACCCGACCGGGTCGACTATGCCGCGACGAAGGCCGCGATCAACAATCTCTCGAAGGGGCTTGCACAGCAGCTCGCGCCCCGCGGCATCCGGGTCAACGTCGTCGCGCCCGGTCCGACGTGGTCGGCGCTCCAAGTGAGCGACGGCGTCTCGGACGACCAGATGCAGGCCTTCGACGACGAGAGCACCTACCAGCGCGCCGGCCAGCCCGCCGAGATCGCTCCCGCCTTCGTCTTCCTCGCCTCTGCCGAGTCGAGCTACGTCTCCGGCGAGACCCTCAACGTCAACGGGGGCATGGTCACCCCGTGAGCGACACCCCCTTCGCGGTCGTCTCGCTTCGCGGGGACGTACCGCAGCTCAACGACGCATCGGACGATTCCGTCGGCGCGTTCCGGCAGATCACGGTCGACCCGGCGCTCGGCGCCGACGCTCTGATCGAGGCCATCGCCGCTGCCGAGATCACCACGCCGTGGATCCTCGTGGCCGGCCACGACGATCACGGGCTCGCGGAGTATCTCGTCGAGCGGATTCTCGACGGCGCGCTCGGCGTCTTCGGTCTCGCCGGGCTCGTGGTCGAGGGGGCGGTGATCCCCGACGGCATCCGCGAGCACGAGGTGCCCGCGACCCTCGTGACGGAGGACGTCGCGGCGTCGGTGCGCGACCTCGCGGCCGACATCGCCGCGTGGGGGCCGCGCGTTCCCGAGGCGTGGGCGCAGGTCATCGCGTCGTCACGGACGGATGCCGCCGTGCGCGCCACCCTCGCCCGACGTGCGCTCGTCGACGATCCGGCCTACCGTCCGACGGCCCTCACTCCCGCGCAGCTGGCGCTCCTGCGCGACGTTGCGCGCCGCATCATCCCACAGGGCGCAGGAGCGACGATCGATCTCGCTGCCCGCCTCGACCGCATGATCGAAGCGGGGGAGAGCGACGGCTGGCGTCCCACCGGCATGTCGACCGATGCCGAGGCATACCGGGCCGGACTCGATGCACTGGCCGCCATCTGGATGCGCGGACCTGCCGCCCAGGATGCCGTCATCCGTCAGGTGATCGAGGGTGAAGCCCCCTCCGGCACGGTCCTCACCCCCGATCAGCTGAGCCTGTGGTTCGAGGACGCCCGTAACGACCTCGCCCGCGTCTGGCTGTCGCACCCGGCGTCGCTCGCACGTGTCGGCTACACCGGCTTCGCGACCGGCGGAACCGGGCCGGAACCCGCCGGCTACCTCGTGCTGGCCGCGGGCGAGCGCGAGGAATGGGAACCCGAAGAGCTCGGACGCCTCGGCGCCGTGAAAGGACGCACCGCATGAACCTCTCCGGAATGCGCCGATACGACCTCGACGAGGTCGTGGATGTCGTCGTCGTCGGGACCGGAGCCGGCGGCGGGCCGTTGCTCAGCAGGCTCGCCGAGCGCGGACTGCGGGTCGTCGCGCTGGAGGCCGGACCGAACCTCGAGATGGACGAGTTCACCCCCGATGAGCGCGAGGCGACGCGCATCAACTGGATGTCCGACCGGTTCAGCGGCGGCGACACCCCCACAGCCTTCGGCCCGAACAACAGCGGCTGGGGCGTCGGCGGTGGGACGCTGCACTGGGGTGCGTTCACCCCGCGCCCGGACCGCCGCGACCTCTCGTTGCACAGCGAGACGGGGCAGGGCCACGACTGGCCGGTGGACTACGACGAACTCATCCGGTACATCGTCGAGGTCGAGCGGGTCATCGGCGTCAGCGGTCCGACTCCCTACCCGTGGGATCCGCAGCGCGAATACCTCGACGGTCCGACCCGCCGTAACGCGCCGGCCGATCTCGTGCTGCAGGGCTGCGAGCGTCTGGGGATCACCGCGACGGACGCTCCGGCCGCCATCATCACCAGCGATCGCGACCAGCCGCACTACGGCCTGCGTAAAGCGAGCATCGACGTCGGCGGCATCCATCAGGGCGACCGATTCGGGTACAAGGCGACGACAGCCATCACCTATCTGCCCGTCGCGGTCGCTCACGGAGCCGAGATCCGGCCGGACTCGATGGTGCACCGCACCGAGCAGGATGCCGCGGGCCGCGTGACGGGCGTCGTCTACCTGCACGAGGGCGTCGAGTACCGGCAGCGCTGCGCTGCTCTGGTTCTCGCGGGCGGGGGCATCGAGACGCCGCGGCTCCTGCTGAACACCGGGATCGCGAACTCGAGCGGACAAGTGGGGCGGAACTTCCTCGCCCATGGCGCCGTGCAGGTGTGGGGCCGGTTCGACGAGAGCGTCCGGGGCTACCGCGGCTATCCGTCTGCGGCGATCACGGAGGACTTCGTGCGGCCCGAGGGCGTCGATTTCGCGGGCGGCTACCTCATTCAGAGTCTCGGTGTCATGCCGCTGACGTACGCGACATCGCTCGTGCGCGGCGGTTCGCTCTGGGGACAGGACCTCATGGACGCCCTCGACGCCTGGCAGTTCTCCGCGGGCATCGGGATCAACGGCGAGTGCCTCCCGTCCGACGATAACCGGCTGATCCTCTCGGACGAGACCGACGAGTGGGGCATCCCGCGCGCGGAGATCAGCTTCTCGCCCGGGCCGAACGAGAAAGCGATCGACGACCACGCCGTGGGAATCATGACGCGGATCCTTGACGCTGCGGGCGCACGCGAGACGCGCGTCCTCGCGCGGACGGCCCACACGATGGGCACGTGTCGCATGAGCAGCGATCCCGGTGACGGCGTCGTCGATCCGGAGGGTCGGTCTCACGACATCCCCAACATGTGGATCTGCGACAACTCGACGTTCCCGAGCGCGCTGTCGGCGAATCCGGGACTGACGCAGATGGCGCTGTCTCTGCGCACGGCGGATCGGCTGCTCGCCTCGGCCTGATCGGCGGGAAGACGGGGAAGGGCGGATGCCGCGTGCTGCGGCATCCGCCCTTCCCTCGTCCGTGCCGTGTTCGATCAGCTCTTCACGAGCTGCTTCTCGCGCTTGCGGGCGACGACGCGGCCCCGCACCGAGACGATCAGCACGAGCGCGAGGAGCGCGTAGAGCACGATCGTGATCGGGCTCTGGACGAGCACGGAGAAGTCGCCGTTGGAGCTCATCGCCGCGTCGCGCAGGCTCGTCTCGGCCAGCGGCCCCAGCACCATGCCGATGATCAGCGGCGCGAGCGGGAAGTCGAGCGCGCGCATGAGGAACCCGAGCAGTCCGATGCCCAGCAGCATGAGCAGGTCGAACGTCGAGCCCGAGGTCGCGTAGATGCCCAGGCCGCAGAACACCGTGATCCCCGCGTAGAGGTACGGGCGCGGGATCAGCAGCAGCTTCGCCCACAGCATCGCGAACGGGAGGTTCAGGATGAGCAGCACGACCATCGCGATGAAGAAGCTCGCCAGCAGCGACCAGACGAGGTCGGGCGCCCGGTCGAACAGCAGCGGGCCGGGCTGCAGGCCGTACTGGCGGAAGGCGGCCAGCATGATCGCGGCCGTCGCCGAGATCGGCAGCCCGAGCGCGAGCAGCGCACCCATCGCCATACCCGTCGTGGAGTTGCCGGCGGCTTCCGGAGCGGCGAGACCACGGATGGCGCCCTTGCCGAACTGCGGGTTCTTGCGCCGCGCGTCGAGTCGCTTCTCCAGGCCGTAGGCGAGGAAGGTCGGGATCTCCGAACCGCCGGCGGGCACGACGCCGAACGGCAGACCGATCGCGGTGCCGCGTGCCCAGGCGGGTGCGGCTTCTTTCAGCTCGCGACGCGAGAGCCACGGCCGTCCCGTCGGCTTGATGAGCGCTTTGTTCGAGGTATGCCGTTCGAGGCAGGCGACGTAGATGACCTCGCCGAGGGCGAGGATCGCGACCGTCACCGTGACGAGGGAGATGCCGTCGAACAGGTTGGGGGAGTCCATCGTGAAGCGCGGAGCGCCCGACACGCCGTCGATGCCGATCACGGCGATGCCGAGGCCGATGAACAGAGCGGTGAGGCCCTTGACGACGTTGTCGGTGACGACCGACGACGTGGCCGCGAACGCGAAGACGGCGAGCGCGAAGAACTCGGCGGGGCCGAACCTGCTCGAGAAGTCCGCGAGGGCTGGAGCGACGAAGACCACGACGATCGACGCCACGAAGCCGCCGATGAACGCGCCGATGGCTGCCGTTGCGAGTGCCTGTGCCGCGCGTCCGTTCAAGGCCATCTTGTGGCCCTCGAAGGTCGACGCGATCGCCGAGGCCTGGCCGGGCGTGTTCATGAGGATGCCCATGGTCGAGTCGCCGAACAGGCCGCCGAAGTACACGCCCGCGAACATGATGAAGGCGGCCGTCGGGTCGAGCGAGAACGTGATCGGCAGCAGCAGGGCGACCGCCATCGAGGAGCCGAGGCCGGGAAGAACGCCGACGGCCGTGCCGAGGAGGCATCCCACGAGCACCCAGAGCAGGTTGGCGGGGGTCAGTGCGCCGGCGAAGCCCTCGCCGAGAAGCTGAAGCACATCCATGTCAGAACCCTCCGAGGATGCCGGAGGGGAGCGGCATCCCGAGCACCATGTCGAAACCGATGTAGGCGATCGAGCTCACCGTGAGCCCGACGACGAGTCCGCCGAGATGCCTCGTCGAGCCGAAGGCGCGCGCGACGCACCAGAAGAGGAGACCTGCCGCGATGATCCACCCCAGGACCTCGAGCAGGAAGGCGAAGCCGAGGAACGACAGGACGACCCACAGCAGCGAACGCACGTCCACCCGGACGGCCCGGGCGGGAGCGGAGCCGTCGGATTCGGCATCCGCTTCGTCGCCGCCGATGACGTCGGCGCTGACCGCTGCGATGTCGGGCTGTGCCGCGCTCGTCTCGCGCATCTCCTTCACCGCCGAGACCACGAGCGCCGCGGCGAAGATGTAGAGGCCTCCGGCGATGATGGCGGGGAAGAACTGCGGCCCGGGGAACACGGCGTTGGCCGGCACCTTCATCGTGAAGATGCCCACCACCAGATAGGTGGCGAAGGCGGCGATGATCACCGGCATCGTCAGCCCCTTGAGCAAGGCGGCGATGCCGGGGCCCGAGACGAGCCGCAAGCGATCGCCGACGACGGCCGAGGTCGCGGTCGGGTTCGGGGGGAACGTCATAGTCCCATCTCCTCGTACAGGTTCGTGATGCGCTCTTCCTCGTCGTCGAGGAAGGCGGTCAGCTCGTCTCCGGTGATGATCCGCTCGGTCCAGCGGTAGCGCTCGATCGCGTCCTGCCACTCCGGGGTGGCGACAGAGTCGAGCACGAGCTCGGTCAGAGCGGTCACGTCGGCCTCATCGAGCCCCGAGGGCGCCGCGAGCATGCGCCAGTTCGACAGCGAGATGTCGTAGCCCTGCTCAGCGGCGGTGGGGATGTCGATGCCGTCGATCGGTTCCTTCGCGACGAGCGCGAGCGCCCGCAGTCGGCCCGCCTCGATCTGATCGATGTTGTCGGGGTAGCCGCCGGCGGCCGCTTTCGCGGTGCCGTTGAGGAGCGCCTGGATGGCCTCACCACCGCCGTCGGACGAGATGTAGGTCGTGTCGACGGGGTCGATGCCTGCGGCGAGGGCCAGGTCGGTGACCACGAGCTGATCGAACGATCCGCCGCCCGTCCACGGAATCGACTTCGGGTTCTCGCGCCAGGCGTTCACGAGGTCGTCGAGAGTCTCGTACGGCGAGTCGGCCGGCACGACGATGACGTCGTACTCCTCGACGACGACCGCGAGCGGAGTCACGTCGCTGAGCTTGGCGGCTGAGTCGAACTGGATTGTCGCCGCAAGCAGCCCGGTGCCGCCGACGAGCATGTTGCCTGGTTGGCCGTCGAGCACCGAGACGTTGCCGAGCGCGATCGTCCCGCCCGCGCCCGGCATGTTCACCACCTGCACGTTGTTGACGAGGCCGTTGGCCTTCTGCGCCTGCTGCAGCTCGCGGGCCACGCCGTCCCAGCCGCCGCCGGCGGCCGCGGGGGCGATGATCGTCATCGAGGCGTTGATCTCCTGGCCGGTGGCGGCCGAGGTGACCGAGCCGACCGCAGCGGTCGTGATGGCCGCCGCCGCGACGGCGCCCCCGATGATGCGGGCCGCGAGCGTGCGGCCGCGGTGCGCCGGGCGCGCGCCGGCGTCTGTCGCGCTATGCGTCATGATCACTCCATTCGCGCGGACATCGTCGTCTCCGCGAGATCGAATTAGGATGGCACTTCGCTGAGCCGCCCCCGAGCGTGGCGGCATTTGTTCTCATAGATGCGCACGGGCACGGCCCGACAGCGTCCGATCGCACGAGGAAGTGGACAGGATGCCGTTCACGGTGAGAGCGTCTGCCGCGCGCCTCGTGCTGCTCGTGCTCCCGTCGGTGGTGACCCTCGCGGCGTTGTCGGCCACGGTGGCCACAGCCCTCGCGGCGCAGGAACGGACGATCCGAGAGGCGACGACCGAACGCGTGCTCGAGGTGGCGTCGAGCCTCGCCGACCTTCCGGAGGTGCGCGAGGCCGTGACCGGAGCGATGAGCGCGGGGTCGCCGAGCGTGCTCGCCGACGCGGCCGATCTCGCGCCGGCGACCGCGATCCTGCAGCCGATCGCCGAGCTCGTGGGCGAGGCGGCCGGCGTCTACTACGTCGTCATCACCGACGACGAGGGTGTCCGGATCACCCACCCCCTCGCGTCCGAGCGCGGCGTGCAGGTCGAGACCGCCAACGCCTCCGTGCTCGCGGGCGAGACGTTCGTCGGCACGGAGGTCGGCGCCTCGGGGCCGTCGCTGCGCGCGAAGGTCCCGGTGCGCGGTTCGGACGGAACACCCATCGGGATGGTGGCTGTGGGGGTGCTCGAGTCCCAGATCGCCGGCGAGCTCGACGAGGCCGTCGGCGCCCTGCTGCCCTGGGCGATCGGTGCGCTCGTCGTCGCGACGCTCGCGAGCTCGATCCTGACCGCCGCGGTCGAGCGCCGGTTCCGCCGGCTGGATGTCATCGCCGCGGAGCACGCGCAGATGCGGCGGACGGCGACGGCGCTGCGCGAGCAGTCGCACGAGTTCAGCACACGGCTGCACGTCATCCACGGCCTCCTGTCGCGCGGCGACACCGACGAGGCTCGCGGATACATCGAAGACATCGCGAGCGTGCGCCGCCCCCTCGGCACCGGCGACGACGGGGCCCGCGACGACCAGCCCGTGCTCGCCGCGATGATCCCGACCGTGCGTGCCGAGCTGCACGAGATCGGGGCTCGGGTGCGCTTCGACCTCGACCTCGGCGGGGACGTCGCCCCGGACATCGACGAGGGGATCGTGTCGGTGGTCTCGAACCTGTGCCGCAACGCGGCGGAGGCGGGCGCGGCGAATGTGATCTGCGAGCTGGGCCGCCGGGGGTCCCGCATCGTGGGCTCGGTCGACGACGACGGCCCGGGTGTCGAGCCGCGCGTCGCCCGCCGCATCTTCGCGCCCGGTTACTCCTCGAAGACCGACACGACGGGCCTCGGTCGAGGCTTAGGACTGGATGTCGTACGCCGAATCGTCACGGCCCGATCGGGCTCGGTCGAGGTCGGGAGATCGGCGCTCGGGGGAGCGCGATTCGCCTTCGAGCTGGAGGCTGCGCGATGACCGGACCGATCAGGGTCCTCGTCGTCGATGACGACCGCGGTGCGCGCGCCCTCCACGCGGGATTCGTCTCCGACACACCCGGATTCGTCGTCGTCGCCACCGCGGGTACCGGCGAGGCGGCTCTCGAGCACAGCCGGTCCGGGGTCGACCTGATCCTGCTCGATATGCGGCTGCCCGGCATCAGCGGCATCGAGGTGCTCCACCGGCTGCGCACGCTCGGCGACGACGGACCCGACGTGCTGGTCATCAGCTCGTCGCAGGATCAGACCACCGTGCGTCAGGCTCTCGCGGCGCGGGTCGTCGGCTACCTCGTCAAGCCCTTCACGCAGGCCGCGCTGAGCGAGCGACTCGAACGCTATGCCGCCGACCGCGAGCGGATCGTCAGCGGCGACCGTGACGCGCTTCTGGCTCAGGGCGAGATCGACCGGCTGCTGTCGACCGGCACCATCCGAACCGCGCCGGTCGCGGCATCCGGATCGCACCGGGGGGAGGGACGGATGACGGGCGGTGGTGACCACGCCGGCCTGCCGAAGGGCCTCGCTGCGCCGACGCTCGCGCAGGTCGTCGCCGCCCTCGACCCGGTCGTCGCGCTCACGGGAGCCGAGGTGGCCGCGGCCTGCGGCATCTCTCGCGCTACCGCGAACCGCTACCTGACGCACCTGGTCGACACCGGCGTCATCCATCTCTCGCATCGCTACGGCAAACGCGGCCGTCCGCAGGTGCTGTACCGGCTCGCCCCGTCGCCCGAGCGGTGAGCGTCGCCGCGTCGTCGGCGGCTTCGGCGTGCCACCGACGCGCGGGCGTAGCCTGAACGGATGAGTACGCCCGAGGTCTTGCGATACACCGCGTTCAGCACGCGACCCGAAGGTGGGAATCCCGCCGGCGTGGTGCTGGATGCCGGCGCACTCGATGCCAGCGCCATGCAGCGCATCGCTGCCGACGTCGACTACGCCGAGACGGCCTTCGTCACCGGCACGACCGCCGACGGTGCACGCTCGGTCCGCTACTTCTCGCCCATCGCCGAGGTTCCGTTCTGCGGCCATGCGACGGTGGCCACGGCGGTCGCGCTCGCCGCGCGGGGCCAGGTCGCCTCCGACGGTGCGGTTCGTTTCGACACCCCGGTCGGCGTCGTGTCGATCGCGGTCTCGCGCGACGACGACGGCATCCGCGCGTCCTTCACCAGCATCGAGCCGTCGGTCCGCGACCTCGACGACGCCGATCTCGAGGCGATTCTCGGTCTGCTCGGCCTCACGCGGGCTGACCTCGACCCCGAGCTGCCGCCGCGGCTCGCGAACACGGGCAACACGCATCCGGTCATCGTGCTGGCAGAGCAGAAGACCTTCGACGATTTCTCGTTCGACCCCGACACGGTTCGTGCGCTGCTCGACGACCGCGGGTGGCCCGCCACCATCACCGTTGCATTCCGCGCCGCATCCGATCGTTTCCAAGCGCGCAACCTCTTCCCCGTCGGTCGCATCACGGAGGACCCGGCGACGGGGTCGGCTGCGGCGTCGTTCGGGGCCTACCTGCGCTCGCTCGGGGCCGTCGACGCTCCCGCGGTCGTGGTCATCGAGCAGGGCGCACACGTCGGCCGACCGGGGGAGTTGACGGTCGAGATCCCCGTCTCAGGGGGCATCACGGTCTCGGGTCACGCCGTCGCCATCGTCTGACGACCTGCAGGGGCGCTTCACGTCACACGCGGTCGGTGCGGATGCGAGCCTTGCGGCCACCGAGCCACCAGACGAGCGGGCCGATCATTGGGAAGACGAAGATCCCGATGATCCACAGCAGCTTGCCTCCGCCGGTGTAGCGAGGCGAGGCGAGGATCGAGATCAGGCTCGAGATGAACAGGATCGCGACGACGGCAGCGAGCACGGCAGCGACCACGGCGGATACCACGGCGACCGACGTCGTCACCCCCGGCATCCACTCGCGAGGCAGCCACTCGTCTGAGACGACGAGGAATCGTGCGGTTTCGATCATGCTTCCAGCCTCGCCCCAGGCAGGGCTCGTGTCGTGAGCCTGTCGATGGTTCTCGCCTACGCCGGCAGGATGACGTTCAATCCGCGAAAAGAGTGATCAGCGAGATCGCCACGAACGCGATGAGCGGCAGCATCAGGATGCCGAGCGCGACGGCGTTGAGCACGAGGTGGTCGCGCAGCAGGGCGAGGTACTCGCGCAGCAACGCGCTCGGCCGGTAGTAGCGGGCGGTGCGCGCGCCGATCGCGTGGCCCCGCATGCCAAGGGTCCGCAGAAGAGTGGCGGCGCGGAAGGCGTGGTAGTCGCTCGTCACGGCGAGCACCGGGCCGGTGATGCCGCGTTCTGCGAGGATTGCGCGGGTCAGCGTGAGGTTCTCCTCGGTGGTGCGGGATGTGTTCTCGACGAGCAGGCGTTCCGCGGGGGCGCCGAGCTCTGCGGCGTACTCCGCCATCGCGGCCGCCTCGCTCCGTGGCTCGTCTGCGCCCTGACCGCCCGAGACGACGAGCATCGCGCCGGGGGAGCGCTGTAGCGTCGCCACGCCGAGCGCTACGCGCTGGGCGAGCAGCGGCGGGACGCTCCCGTCTCGGCGCAGGCCCGAGCCGAGCGTGACGATCGCCGCCGGCGCGGGCGCGCGTCGTGCGATGCGGGCATACACCGCGGACCAGCACAGGTAGGCGACGAATCCCATGCCGACGAAGCCGATCGGTCCGGCGAGCAGCAGGAGAATGACAGCGAGCTCGAACCATCCCGCCGTGACGGCGACGATGCCGAGCGCGAGGATGGCCAAGACACTGACTCCGGCCAGGAGCGAGAGGCGGTTCGCCAGTGACCGTCCTTCGCGCTGGATCATCACGACGCCGTTGGCGAGTAGTGCGACGCCCAGCCCGATCGCGGCGAGCAGGGGGATGCTGAAGATCAGCACGAGCGACACGACGCTGTTCCCGGGAACGGTCAGTGTCGCCACCACGAGCCCGACGCCGAGGATGAAGATCACCACCTCGGCCACGAGCGCACTCGCTGCAAGCGTCAGCAGGACGCCGGGCAGCATTCGACGGGGGTCGCGGGCGGCGAGGAGGATGCCGAGCGCCGCGAAGAGGAGTGTGAAGAAGCCGGGCACGACCTCAGCCTAGAGAGCGTGCATGAGACGCCGGGTCCGACGCTGGTTCGTCGCCGACGGCGCCGGGCTGCCGCAGAGACCGCGCCATACGCCGCAGCGCCCGGAACGTCGTCAGCCTGTCGGTGTCATCGAGCCCTGCCAGCATCCGCAGTTCCACTCCGCGTACCGCCGCCGTCGCCGTCGCCAGTCGTTCACGCCCGCGCGCGGTGAGCTCCGTCGGCAGTGCCTTGCCGGCTGCAGGCGTGTTCGCACGCGTGACTTCGCCGTCTCGTTCCAGAGTCTGCAGCAGGACGTTCATGCTCTGTCGCGTGACGAACGTGCCCCGAGCGAGCTCGGAGTTCGACAGTCCGGGGCGCTGTGCGAGCAGCTCCAAGCACGAGTAGTGGGTGATGTTCATGCCGAGCGGGCGCAGCACGTCTTCCATCGCCGATCGAAGGGCGCTCGATACCTCCTTCACGAGGTACCCCATCGACGTCTCGAGGTCGATTCCGTCGCGATCTTGACTCATGTCAGTATTCTGACATAGTGGGATGTGTCAGATAACTGACATACGAAAGGAATCTGCTCATGCCTGTCACCGGACCCGACTTCATCTCCCTCCAAGTGCGCGATCTCGCGGCCGCCCACGCGTTCTACGAGCGGTTCCTCGGGCTCGAGCAATCGCCGCAGGGGCCGCCGCATGCCGTCGTCTTCTCCACCACGCCGATCGCGTTCGCCCTGCGGGACCCGATGCCCGGCGTCGACCTCGACGCGCTCGAGCAGCCCGGCCAGGGCGTCGCGCTGTGGCTCCATGCGACCGGTGTGCAGGATATCCACGATGAACTGCTCGCTGCCGGGCACCGAATCGTGTCTGAGCCTGTCGACGGACCGTTCGGGCTGACCTTCACCTTCGCCGACCCCGACGGGTACCACGTCACGCTTCACGACCGGGGCTGATCGGCTGTTAGGTTCGCTGGGTGCAGAGTCTGTGGCAGCGAATCGGAACGGCCTCCGCCGCAACCCCGTTCGGCGTCATCGTCATGCAGACGATCGTCTGGGTGGGGATGTCGGCGATCTGGATTCCGTGGGCGATCAACGGTGGCGACGTCATCCGCATCGTGCTTGCCGTCATCTCGCCATTTCTCGCGCTCTACTGGGTGGTGGCGCTGATTTTCGGCATCCGTCGGCGGCGAGCATCGCGGACGTCCCGCGATTGATCATCTCCGCGCAGGACTTCGCCGCATCCGCGTGACCGCATCCGGGATTTCCGCGCGGGGCCGTGACCTGCGCGTTCAGCCGCCGGCATCGGCGTCATCCGACTGATCGCGGCGACGCGCGTCGGCCGCGACGCCCAGCACGATCCCGAGGGAGAGGCCGATCGCGCCGCCGAGCGCGATGTTGTCGAACGCGAGCATGCCGATGGCGCTGCCGAGCGGAAGGCCGAGCGCGATTCCGATCGCGACCCCGTTCACGCCGCCGCTCTTGCTCTCGCTATCGCCGGATGGCTGCTCGGTCATGGGATCCTCCGTCCATCGGGGAGAACGAGAAATGGCTCAGGCCTGGAGGTGCCTGAGCCATTTCTGCGAGGGATGCGGTCAGTTGGCGGCTCGGTAAGCCTCGATGATGGATGCCGGAACTCGGCCGCGCTCGTTGACGGTGTGACCGTTGGAGCGCGCCCATTCACGGACGGCCGTCAGGTCGAGGTCGCTCTTGTTCGCGCGAGACGACCGCGAACGCGAAGGCGTGTTCGCGCGGATCGAGCGGGCGACATCTACGAACGGTGCCAGCGCCTTGTAGAACTTCTCGGCGTTGTCGTCGGAGAGGTCGATCTCGTAAGCGCGTCCCTCGATGGAGAAGGTGATCTGCTTTCCTTCGCCGCTCTCAAGAACGGTTCCGTCGAGATCGTCGATGAGCTGGGTGATTTGTTTGCGGGCCATGGCTGACATATTAACGGTTTGATGGCGTTCTGCATCACCACTTGACCGCAGTATTTCGTGTCGTGGCTATCTGATGCTCAGGCCACCTGTGCGCGCGCATTGGGAACGCAATGAGTCATCTGAAGACCTGCCACGTCGCGAGGGCCGTTGTGCCCGAGATTGCGCAGTCGCTCGAGCTCGTCCTCGCTGAGCGTTTGCGACTGCAGAGGCGGCAGGTCCTTGATTTCTTCCAGCGTGATTCCCAGGCCCTCACCGACGCGACGGCCGAGGTCGTCCTCCACCAGGTAGAAGTGCCAGAGCATCCGCTCCTGGACGGGACGAGCGGCCTGCCCGATCAGGTCGACGAAGTTCGCCACGAGGTCGTCGCGCTCCCAGTCCTCCATCAGCAGGTACCGCTGTCCGGCCTGCGTGTAGTCATTGGTCCGGGAGATCCGCTTGCGCGTCAGCCGCCCCACGATCTCCGGCCCCTGCTCGTCGTGGGTCGGGTACTGGGCCTCCCGGAGTCCGCCGGTGATCGACGGCTCGTAGTTGACGTGGGGATTCTCACCGCCGTTGTCGACGTGGTACGCCATCTGTCCATCGCGGAGGTTCGTCGCCACCGATGCGTTCTTCGGGGAATTGACCGGCAGCTGCAGGTAATTCGGACCGACGCGGTAGCGCTGGGTGTCGGAGTACGAGAACGTGCGCCCCACGAGCATCTTGTCGTCGGAGAAGTCCAGGCCATCGACGAGGACGCCGGTGCCGAACGAGATCTGCTCGTTCTCGGCGAAGAAGTTCGACACGTTCCGATTGAGCACCATCTTGCCGACCACGCGCGGCGGGAACTCGTTCTCGGGCCACACCTTCGTGTCGTCGAGCGGGTCGAAATCGAGCTCGGGATGGTCGTGGTCGTCCATCATCTGCACCTGGAGCTCCCATTCGGGATACTCGCCGCGCTCGATCGCCTCGTACATATCGCGGGACGCGTGACCGAGATCACCGGCTTGCACGGCGGCGGCATCCGCTTCGGTCATAGAGCTGACGCCGACGGAGGGGATCCAGTGATACTTGACGAGCTTCGTCTCGCCTTGCTCGTTGACCCATTTGTAAGTGTTGACCCCGAAACCCTGCTGGGTGCGATAGTTCGCCGGGATGCCGCGGGGGCTGAAGAGGTTGACGAGCATGTGCATCGACTCGGGCGTCTGCGACATGAAGTCGAAGATGCGCGCCGGCTCCTGCCGGAAAGTGACCGGGTCGGGCTTGAGCGAGTGGATGACGTCGGGGAACTTGATCGCGTCACGGATGAAGAAGACACCGAGGTTATTGCCGACGAGATCCCAGTTGCCGTCTTCGGTGTAGAACTTCACGGCGAAGCCGCGCGGGTCGCGCGCCGCCTCCGACGAATCGCGTCCGCCGATGACGGTCGAGAACCGGACGGCGAGGTCGGTGCGCTTGCCCGGCTCCTGGAAGAGCTTCGCGCGCGTGAACTGCGAGATGGGCTCGTCGCCCCACATCCCGGTCGCCTCGAAGTAGCCGAAAGCGACGAAGCCGCGCGCGTGCACGACCCGCTCGGGGATGCGCTCGCGGTCGAAGTGGCTGATCTTCTCGAGGAAGTGGTAGTTCTCGAGCGTCGCCGGCCCGCGAGTTCCGACCGTCCGCTGATTCTGGTTGTCGTAGACGGGGTGTCCCTGTCGGGTCGTCAGCTCGGGACGGTCGTCGCCCTCAGCCGGGCCCTGATTCGATACATCGGTCATCGCGTCCTCCGTATGGTTCGCATCGTCGTGGGGATGCGGCCGACGCTACGGGGGAGCGGATGCGGTCGGAAGGGGGTTGCGGGGTGCTCCGATCGTCGAGTCGCCACGTATGGCGGGTCCTGGGCTCCACGCATGCGCAGGTCCTGGCGAATCGACCGAGGGGACTCCTGATGCGCGGGCGCGCCGGCGTGCTCGGGATAGACCGTTTTAGTTGGGGTTCGGGCCGGTGTATTGCACCTTGACATGTCTCGGACCAAACCGGTTTACTAGAGGTGCAGCATCCGACGCCACAACGAACGCGGCCCGCACGCGTGAATCATGGCAGGACGCGACTTCGAACTCGTTCCGGCGAGCAGAAGTCGTCGCCGATGACCGCATCGGGAGCCGCATCACAGTGAAGTTCCGTCGCTGACGCGGGCAGCGCCATACGAAGGAGTTAGCGCGCAATGAAGCGTTCCGTTGTCTCGGCCGCCGCACTCGTCGCCGTCGCCCTGCCGCTCACCGCCTGCGCAGGTGGCGGAACCGGTCCCGGCTCAGGCTCTGAGCTGACCGAAGGCCCGATCAAGATCTGGTACTCGACCAACGAGCAGGAGATCGCGTGGGCTGAGGCCGTCGTCGACGCGTGGAACGCCGAGAACCCCGACGCGCAGGTGACCGCCGAGGCCATCCCCTCGGGCAAGTCTTCCGAAGACGCGATCGCGGCCGCCATCACCGCGGGTAACACGCCGTGCCTCGTCTACAACACGGCGCCTGCTGCGGTACCCGCGTTCCAGAAGCAGGGCGGTCTGGTCAACATCTCGAAGACGTTCGACGACGGTGAGTCATTCATCACCGAGCGTTCGGGCGATGCCGCAGACGGATTCCGTTCGCCCGACGGTGACCTGTACCAGGTGCCCTGGAAGGCGAATCCGTTCATGCTCTACTACAACAAGACGGCCTTCGCCCAGGCCGGATTGGACGCCGAGAACCCGAGCCTGTCGACGTACGACGACGTGCTGGCCGCCGCGGCGGCGATCAAGACCGCGGGTTCGGCGGACTTCGCGCTGTACCCGCCGGCATCCGGTGATTACACGAACGCCCTGTTCGACTTCTACCCCTTCTTCCTGGCCAACTCGGGCGGTGAGCAGCTCGTGGCTGACGGGGCCGCGACGTTCACGAGCCCGGAGGGACTCGAGACGCTCGAGTTCTGGAAAACGCTCTACGCCGAGGGCTACTCGTCGGCCGAGGCCTACTCCGGCGACGCCTGGGCCGGCCCGTTCGCCGACGGCGTCGCGGCGATGGGTATCGCGGGGCCCTGGGGCGCCGCGCAGTTCGAGGGCAAGGTCGAGTTCGGAGTGGTGCCGCTGCCCACGGCCGACGGCATTCCGCTCGCGGAGACGTACACATTCGGCGACTCGAAGAACGTGGGCATCTACTCCTCGTGCGAGAACAAGCAGACCGCGTGGGACTTCACCCAGTTCTCGATGAACGCAGACAACGACCTGGCGCTGCTCGAGACGACGGGGCAGTTCCCGATCCGCACCGACCTGACCGAGGTCGCCGCCGACTATCTCGCCGGTGACCCGCTGCTCGCCACCTTCGCCGAAGAGGTGCCGCTGACGGTCGACGTGCCGAACATCGCGAACGCGTCGGAGATCTGGCAGACCTTCCGCGATGCCTGGGGCGCAGCGGTGCAGACCGGCAGCGCCGATCTCGACGAGACCATGCAGAGCGCAGCCGACACGATCGACCAGCTCGCCTCGCAGGGCTGATTCCCAGGCCGGGCGGAGGGTGTCCTCCGTCCGGCCTTTCCGTTCCGTCGACAGTGTTCATGCCGTCCTGCATCATCCCCATCTCCGCAGTGCTGCGTACCGACGCTCCGCTGCGCCCGTCAGGCCGAAGGAGCCGTCTTGAGATCTCTTACCGCGCTCGCCGCGACCATCACCGCCCTGGTGCTCGGCGTCGGCGCCCTCATCGCTCCGCCGGCGGCTGCTGCCACCCCCGACGACGACGTCGACACGATCGTCAGCCGCCTGCAGGACTACTACCTGGGGCAGGGCGATGACATCATCATCGCCAACGGCATCTACCTCGCGCGCGCGTCGGAGGCCCAGGAGTACGCCGCCTCGCAGAACGAGGACGGCTCGTGGGCAGACGTGAACTACGCCGACCGCACGAGCTCCGCGAACGGCTCGACGTGGTCCGCCTACATCGCCCTGTACCGCATGCTCGCGATGGCGCAGGCCTACCGGTCGCCCGACGCCCCCGGGTTCGAGGACCCTGAACTGATAGCAGCTCTCGATCGCGCCCTCGTGCACTGGGATCGGGTCGACCCCGGCAACCAGAACTGGTGGGAGACCGAGATCGGCGAGTCGATGGTGATGGGCCGCATAGCAGTCTTCGTGGGCGATGAGCTGTCGGGCGAGGCGTTCGACGCGGCGCAGGAGCACAACACCGGCAAGCTCGACCCCGTCGGCGCTAACGGTGCGTGGCGCACGACCAACTACCTCTTCGAGGCGGTGTCGACCCGCAACTTCGAGGACATCACCGCCGGCTTCGCCACGATGGTCGAGACGGTCGAAGTCGACGAGTCCGGTGACGTCAACGAAGCGGTGCAGCCCGATGCGAGCTTCTGGGCCCACGAGGCCCAGCTGTACAGCGAGGGCTACGGCATGGCCCTCTTCACCAACGTCGCGATATGGGCGGATGCTGCACGCGGGACGAGCCTCGGCTTCACCCGGGAGCAGCTCGACACGATCGCGTTCTACATCATCAACGGCACTCGATGGATGATCCGCGGCGAGGTCGGGATGCTGTATCTCGGCTACCGTCCGCCCAAGACGGTCGACGGTGTCACCGGTTACGCTGCCGAGTTCCTCGAGCCGCTCGATCAGATGGTGCGCACCGACGCTCTGTACGCCACCGCGTACCGCGATCTCGCGGCCAACATCCGCGGGGAGGCGGCCGGGAACGGAGTAACCGGAAACAAGTATTTCTGGCGCTCGGAGTTCTCCTCGCACCTGCGCGATGACTACGGCATCTTCACCCGCCTGAACTCCAGCCGCACCGTCGGAGCCGAGTACCGGTCGACGTTCCGCCCCGCAGTCGGCAACGAGGTGTACTGGAACTCCGCCGGCGCGACCGCGATCCAGGTGTCCGGTCGCGAGTACCTCGAGCTCGGGCCCGCCTTCGACTGGTTCCATTACCCGGGAGTGACCGCTCCCTACGTCAAGGAACAGACGCGCGGCACGAACGGGCGCGTCGGCAACGGCGGCAGCTTCACCGGCGGTGTCTCCGACGGCACGTACGGTGCGAGCGTGTACACGCTCGATCGTTCGTCGTCGAAGGCGAGTAAGAGCTATTACTACTTCGACGACGAGATGGTTGCTCTCGGCACCGGCATCCGGTCGACGTCGGACGGCGCCGTGCACACGGTTGTGAACCAGGCGTCCGCGAAGCCGAACGCCTCGGTGGGTGGCGAGACGATCGAGGCCGGCACGGCGGACCAGCCGCTCGACGGCGCCCGCTGGGCCTACAACGACCAGGTCGGCTACGTCGTGCCGGACGACGGCTCGCTGCGTGTCTCGCGCCAGCTGCAGAGCGGCAGCTGGGTGGGTGAAGACGTCGTCGAGCGAGACGCATTCACGCTCTACTTCGATCACGGCGTACGGCCGACGGATGCGAGCTACGAGTACACGGTCCTGCCGGCGGCCGGCCCCGGCGAGGTCGCCGCGTATGCCGCCGCCCCCGCAGTCGAAACGCTGCGCAATGACGCGTCGGTGCAGGCGGTGCGCCACGCAGGGCTCGAGCGCACGATGGCCACGTTCTACGAAGCCGGTGACCTCGATCTCGGCGACGGGCGCGTGCTGCGCGTCGACCAGCCCGCGATCGTCATCCTCGACGAGTCGGGCGAGTCTCCGGTCGTCAGCCTCGCAAACCCTGATAAGCCGGCGCTCCTGGTGCGGGTAGACCTCATCGGGGCGGAGAAGAGCCAGCGCGGCACGTTTGCGCTCGGTTCGGGCGCCTATCTGGGACAGACGGTGACCGCGCCGCTGACCGATTCCGAGGGCGGCGCTGCGTCGCCATTCTCCGCCAGCAGCACGGCGGCCGGGTCCGACGCCGCGTTCGCGGGCGATGGTGACGCCGGCACCGCGTGGCGATCGAGCGAGGCCGGTGTGCAGTGGCTCACCGCCGATGTCGGCGTCGGGTCGTTCGTCACAGGGGCCACGATCGAGTGGGAGGATGCCGCGGCCGAGCGCTACCTGCTGCAGACATCTCTCGACGGCCGCACCTGGGTCGATCAGCGGGTCGTGCAGGACGGCGACGGTGGTACGGATTCGGTCGAGTTCGCGCCGCAGGCGGCCACCTACGTGCGCCTGCTGATGCTCGAAAGCGTCGGCGACGGGTCGTACGGAGTCGCGGAGTTCGAGGTCAGCTCGACGCGCAACATCGCCCTCGGCCGGTCGGTGACCGCGTCGGGAGGCAGCGCGATCGGCAGCATCACCGACGGCAACATGGCCACCCGGTGGAGCTCGAACCTGTCGGACACCGCATGGACGCAGGTCGACCTGGGGTCGGTGCAGCCGATCGGCGCGGTGCGGCTCTGGTGGGAAGCGTCGTACGCGACCCGCTACCGCATCCAGGTCTCCGATGACGCCGCGTCGTGGCGTGATGTCTACACCACCCCGGAAGCCGGCAGCGACGGGGGCGTCGACGTGCTCGAGATCGACGCAGACGCCCGGTACGTCCGGATGCAGGCGTCGGCACGCAGTGCCTCGCAATACGGCGTTTCGCTGTGGGAGTTCGAGGTGTTCCCCGATGACCTGATCGTCTCGGCGAACGCAGCGCCCGCGGGGCGCGAGAATCTCGCCCTCGGCAAGGACACGACAGCCGACTCGCAGTTCAGCGATGCGCTCGCCGCTCAGTACGCGACCGACGGCAACACGACGACCCGGTGGGCGTCGCAGCGACAGAACGCGCCGTATACGACTCCGCGCTGGCTGCAGGTCGACCTGGGTGCTGAGCGCACGGTCAACCAGGCGGTCATCACGTGGGAGGCGGCGACGTCTAACGACTACCGTGTGCAGGGATCGATCGACGGCGCGACGTGGAGCGAGCTCGCGCGGGTGCAGAAGACATCGGCCGAGCTGCGCAACGTCGTCGATTTCGCCGACACCGAAGTGCGCTACGTGCGCGTCGAGGGGCTGCCCGTCACTCGTTACGGCATGTCGATCTTCGAGCTCGAGCTGTACGGCGGGTACAACTTCGCGTCGCTGTCCGAGTCGGTGACCGCCGAGGCGGACAGCACCGCGGTGGTCGCGGCATCCATCACCCCGCTCGACGACGACGACACGTTCTCGGCGTACCCGCTCGACGCTGCGGTCGCGACCGTCGACGGCGACGCCCGCGTGACGGCCGACGGCCGGATCGAGTTCGACCTGGCAACGGGCCGGTCGGGGTCGACGCCGGTGCTGCTGCTGCACGCCAACGGCGACGAGCCGGTCTGGTCGAGCGTGAGCATCGCCATCTCGACCGCGGAGCTTCAGACGCTGGTCGAGCGGGCGAACGCGCTCGACAGCACGCAGTACACCGCCGAGAGCTGGCAATCGCTGCTTCCGGCCCTCGAGGCCGCGAAGGCGGTGCTGCGGGCGCCCGCGGGCATCTCGCAGCAGACGGCGGATGCTCGGGCCGCGGCGCTCCGTGCGGCGATCGATGGGCTGCTCGTCCATGAAGCACCCGCGACCCCGACGCTGTCGGTGTCGGGCGAGGTGGGGGCCGGGTCGCCGATCAGCGTCGTCGGCACCGGGTTCGAAGGCGGCGCCGAGTACATGGTGCAGCTACGTTCGACGCCTGTCGACCTGGGGGCAGTCATCGCGGATGCCGACGGGGCGTTCGAGCTGAGGGCGACGGTGCCTGCCGATGTCGCACCGGGGGAGCACACGCTCGTCGCGATGCAGGGCGAGACGGATGTCGCGTCGCTGGTGGTCACGGTCGCCGCTGCGCCCTCGGATGGCGGCACGGGCGGTGGCTCGGACGGCGGCGCAGGCGGCGGTTCGGGTGGCGACCCCGCCGGCCCGCCGTCCGCCGGGGACCCCGACCGCGACGGTGAGCTGTCGGCTACGGGCGGGCAGATCGCGGGCGTCATGTGGGCGATCGGCATCGCCGGGGCGCTGCTGGTAGCGGGAGCCGCCGCGGTGCGCGGCGCTCGTCGAAACCGCGCCTGAACCCGGAGCGACAGTGCGGCCGGAGCCCTGCGGGGTACCGGCCGCACTCGTCTGTGCGACCCGCAGGTGCCCGAGTGCGCACACGACGGAACCCCCTCCCGATGGAAGGGGGTTCCGTCGTGCGCGGCTCGGTTCGCGGTGCGGATCAGTCGGTCGTGCGCCGCAGCTCTGCGACGCCGATCGACGAGTCGGCCATGCCGTAGAACACGAAGTCGCGCCCGCCGATGGTCTCGATGGCCGTCGGGAAGACGACGTTGCCGAGCGTGCCCGACACCTCTTCTGCGACCTCGGGCGCGAGCAGCGGCTCGGACGAGCGCGCGATGATCCGGCGTGGGTCCGCCGCGTCGAGGATGATGGCGCCCGCGGCGTACTTCGAGCCGTGTGCGAGCTCGAACCCCTTCGGCTGCGCGCCCGAGACGCCGTGGTGCAGCAGCAGCCAGCCTTCGGGAACGCGGAGCGGGGAGGGGCCGGCGCCGATCTTCGCGCTCTCGTACCACGCCTTTGGCGCGACGATCATCTCGGACTTCTCGATGTGCGTGAGCGCCGACAGGTCGCGTGTCGCAGCCTCGAGGTCGATGTACCCGATCCAGATCGAGGGGCGGTCGTCGTCGATGCCCGCCGGAGGGCGCGCTCCTTCGCCGTCGCGCAACCAATCGAGGTCCCACATGGGGCGGTGCAGCACCGCGAGGCTCGGGCGGCCATCGGGGCCCGGAACGGCGTCCGGGAAGAACACGATGTCTTTATTGGGAAACAGGTTCAGGTCTGAGTCGAGTTCGGGCTGGTACGCGAATCGCACGGGTCCGAGTCGACGCCACGTGACGGTGTCGGTCGACACGGCCATGGCCGACTTCGGACCGAGCGGGCCGTAGGCGACGTAGGTCATCACGTGCAGACCGAGCGGCTCCACGAACGTGATGCGCGGGTCCTCGACGCCGGCGTTGCTCGCGCCGTACTCCCATCCCTCGTCGGGCGAGAGCACGACGCCGAGGCGCTCGACCGCGACCGGCTCGCCGTCGTCGACGACGACGCGGGCGCGCGCGATGCGCGACACGTTGCCCTCGGCGACGATGCGCGGGTAGAGGTACAGCTCTCCATCGGGGCCCCAGGCGGTGCCGGGGTTGAGCACGCCTTCGACTTCGAACGGATCGTTCACGTCGGAGGTCATGATCGTGCCGATCCGGCGCAGCGCGTACGGCACGTCGGTCATCGATTCCACGGGGGAATGAGTGGTCATCGTGTGTCTTTCATTCGGAGGGACGGGCTGCGTCAGCCCTTGACGGCGGACCCGAGGTTCGCCGAGGTGAAATGGCGCTGGAAGAGCAGGAACAGCACGACGACCGGCACGGCCAGTACGCAGGCTCCGGCGAGTACGGCACCCATCGGGTTGGCGAGGAAGGTGCCGTTGGACTGCGAGAAGTTGGCCAGGCTCACGGCGAGGGTCTGCAGGTCGGCGTTCTTGGTGACCAGGAAGGGCCACAGGAACTCGTTCCACGGCCCGATGAAGGTCACGAGCATGGCGGTCAGCACTGCGGGGCGCACGAGGGGCACCGCGATCGAGCGCAGGATGCGCATCTCGCTCGCCCCGTCGATGCGAGCGGCGTCGAAGATCTCTTTCGGGATCTGCAGGAAATACTGGCGGAAGATCAGAACCGCGACCGAGTTGATCGCGAACGGCAAGATCATGCCGATGTAGTTGTCGGCGAGGTTGAAGTAGCGCACGACCATGACGTAAAGCGGGATCATCAGCAGCTGGAAAGGGATCGCCTGCACCAGCAGCACGAGGGCGAACACGAGGCCTTGACCGCGGAACTGGAGGATCGACAGCGCATAGCCGACGAGCAGGCCGAACACGAGGGTGCAGCCGACGACACCGGCCGTCATGATCAGCGAGTTGCCGAGCGAGCGCAGCAGATTGATCGACTCGTTGACCTCGGTGAAGTTGTCGAGCGTCAGGTTGCCCGGAAGCGGGAGCAGGCCGAACAGGCTGGTGTCGCGTTCGCGCTGCAGCGCCCCGATGACCATGTAGTAGAAGGGGACGAGCGCGGCGAGGGCGCCGACGCCGAGCGCGCCGAAGCGGAGCGCGGCGAGGACACGCGTACCGCCGGGCTTTCCGGCGCGCGTCCTTCGTGCGTCTGTGGGAAGGGAAGCCTCGGTGGTCATCAGTTCTTCCTCTCCGTCAGGCGTCGCGACACGAGCGACACGAGCATCACGGCCACGACGAGGATCATGCCGATCGCGGCGGCGATGTCGGGCTGCCCCTGCTGGATGCCCTTCTGGTACATGAGCAGAGCCGGTGTCAGCGAGGCGCCGTTGGGCCCACCGCCGGTGAGCAGGTACGGCTCGGTGAAGATCTGGCCGGTCGTGATGATCGACAGCAGAATGACCAGTGACGTCACCGGAGCCACTCCCGGCAGGGTGACCGAGCGGAAGCGCTGCCAGCGGCCGGCACCGTCGAGCTGCGCGGCCTCGTACTGCTCTTCGGGCACGTTCTGCAGTGCGGCCAGATAGAGCAGGATGTAGAAGCCGAGGTTCTTCCACGTCACGTACACCGCGATCAGCGGCATGATGATCGTCGGATTCGCGAGCCATGTCGGGTCGGGAGAGAGGCTGCCGAGTAGCGCGTTCACGACGCCGTTGCCGTTGAACAAGAAGATCCACACCGCGATCGTCGCGACCGACGCGGTGACGTAGGGGATGTAGTAGGCGACGCGGAAGAAACCCTTCCAGTGCACGACGGCGTTGAGGCCGCTCGAGAGCAGCAGACCGAGCACGACCGTCAGCGGCACGTTGATGACGAGGAAGATCAGCAGGTTCAGGAACGCTTGCCGCACCTGGCTGTCGGCGAGCACCGTGGCGAAGTTGTCGAATCCGACGAACGGATGCGGGACCGCGACGCCGGGGGCGGTGAAGAAGAACTCGTGGAACGACATCCAGATGCCGAAACAGAACGGCACGAGGAAGACGACGACGACGAAGGCGACATAGGGGCTGCTCAACAGCAGGCCGATCGGATTCTCGCCGAGCCAGCGATGCACTCGTCGCTTCCGTCGCGGTGTTGCGGTCGTCCGGGGCGAGACGACGCCGGTCGGATCGGAGACCCTGTCTGCTACGCGCGTCATCGCGGCACTCCTCATTCTCGAGTCGCGTGCGCCGTCGGTATTGGGTGGACGGCAGGCATCCCGACGATGGTAGTAAACCGGTTTGTCTCCCGTAGGTCAACTCCCGGGCGCGAACGCGTCGCCGCCGCACCAGAACGCGGATCAACGCGGTCGATCCGTACTAAAAGAGCGCTAAAACGCGCGCTATGATGGAGCGATGACCACGCCCCCGCCAGGCCCGGCTGCTTCGCAGAGCCCCGAGGGTCGGCCCCGCCCCTCCCGCGGCGAGCATCGGGAGCGCAAGGTGACCATCGGCGACGTCGCCGCGCGCGCGGGCGTATCGAAGAGCGCCGTGTCGTTCGTCTTCAATGGACGCGGCGGTGTGGGCGACGCCGCTCGTCAGCGCATCCTGCAGGCTGCGGCCGATCTCGACTGGCGCCCTGATTCGCGTGCGCGTGCCCTCTCGCGCAGCCGTGCGCAGGCTCTGGGCTACGTCGTGCGTCGCGAGCCCGAGCTGTTCAGCACCGACCCCTTCTTTCCGCAGTTCATCGCTGGCGTCGAGAGCGGCCTGTCGGGCATCGGCTATGCGCTCATGCTCCAGGTGGTCGAGAGCGAAGATGCCGAGCACGCGGCGTATGTCAGCTTCGCGCGCGAGTCGCGGGTGGATGGCGTCTTCCTCGGCGACCTGCGTATGGACGACACCCGTCCCGATGAGTTGACGCGCCTCGGCATGCCGTTCGTCATGGTCGGGCCAGCTGGTCCCGCGAGTGGCGACATAGCGCCCATCGGCTTGGACGACGCCGCTGGCGTGCGGCGCGCCGTGCGCCACCTGAGTGCCCTCGGGCACCGACGGATCGCGCATGTCGGCGGCCCGGACCGCTACATCCACTCCCACGTCCGCCGGCAGGCCTGGGAGCAGGAGATGGCGCACCTGGGGCTGCCCCCCGGGCCTGCTGTCAGCGCCGATTTCACCGGTGCGGCGGGGGCCTCGGCGACCCACGAGCTACTTGATCTGTCGGATCCTCCGACGGCGATCGTCTACGCCAACGACCTGATGGCCATCGCCGGGATGTCGGCCGCCATCGACCGCGGGCTGACCGTGCCTGGTGACTTGTCGATCGTCGGGTTCGACGACATCCCGCTCGCGCCGTACATGGTGCCGCCGCTCACGACGGTGCGTCAAGATGTGATCGCCTGGGGCAGAGCATGTGCGCAGGCGCTTGTCGCGCAGGTTGAAGGCAACGAACCTGAGGCTGTCCAGCTGCCCTCGGTGGAGTTCGTGGTCCGCGGAAGCACGGCGCGAGTGCCGCGCTGACCGCGTTCTCGGTGTATTGGTAGGGGTCTCCATGTCCGCAGACCGGCACGCCGCGGGGATGTCGTCCGATGACGGGGAAAGAACAGAGGTGGGCCCCGTGGGGCTCGAACTCGGCCGACGGGTCGTCGGTCGGGCCGTATTCGATCAGGATCGTTGATTTTCCGGGCTTCGGGGCATCGGCTCAATCCGCGGGAGAGGCGAGAATCAGCACGAGTGTTGCCATATTGTTGCCACGCGGCGTCGTCGGAGGACCTGGCTCGCGGAGCTGAGGGCCAGCCCCGTTAGAGGTCCCCTTTGCGGGCGGTGCGCTTCAGGGGTCCCAAGTGAGAGGTTGGCCGCGTGCTGGCACTAGCCTCGATGGCCCCTGCAGCGGCCCGCGAATCAGGGCGGCACCAGATATGACCACGAAGCCGATGAGAATTGGCGTCCTATGGCTGACGGCGAGCCGCCTCGGCGGCAACCGGCTGCTCAGGTTGCGATGTACGCCGCGCGCGCTGCCCTCGCCTTCTCCCAGTCCTCTTGCACTTCGCTCGCCGTTGGCTTCGTGCTCATGTACTCGGCAGCGTGAGAGTGCCCGGTCATTCGCTCGCAAGCTCGATCGAAGAGCGGTTCAATCACAGCGATTGCAGCATCGAGCCGAGCACTATCGATTTTCGAAAGACGGGTCATCATGATGTTCTTGCGATATCGCTGTGTGACGTTCTGCAGGAGTTCCTACTCAACGAATGCTTCGCACCAGGCGCGGATGAGGTCGTAGGTCTCTTTGATGAGTGCATCCTGAAGTACCGGCTCAGCACTCGTTATGTCCTGGAGTTTGACGTTGATTCGCTTGGCTAGATCTGCTGGCGTATCGAGCCTCGGTTCGACGTCCGCGGCCAGGATTCCCTTGGTCTCCCCACCGTCGCGGACCTCATAGATCTTCGTCCGAAGCTTCTTGTTCTGCCTGGTCGCCATCAGGGCGGACGCGAACATGATGTTGTGGGTCAAGACAACAACCTGATGCGTCTCGGCAAGATTCTGGATCCGCGCAGCAACGTCGTCCAGTCGGCGGTAGTCAAGACTTGTCACCGGGTCATCGAAGATGAGAGGCGCTCTGGTCTCGCGCATCCGACTCTCGGCGAGAAAATCGGCGAGTGCCAAGACCTTCTGCTCGCCTTCCGAGAGCACCGCAGACGGCTTGTAGGAGGCGACTGCCTTCTTGCGTTGCGCCTGTCCGCTGCGTCCCTGAAATCGAAGTGCAACTGGAGGCGCTCGGAGGCGAGAGCACTCCTCGGCGAACAGCGTCTCGAAGTTCTTGTTCACGAGGTCCTCGCTGGCGAGCTTGGACTGCACCGTCAGTTGCTTCGCAGGGCCGTTCGAAACGACGCGAGATAGCTTCTCAAGTTGTTGTGCCCGTCTAGCGCGTCGTACGTACTCGCGGGCGGCCGCGATGTTCCGGTTCAGCTCAATGCGCGCAGCGAGTTCCGAAAGCTCTTTCTGCTTGCCGGTGAGCGCGGTTGCCGCATTTTCCTTGTCGTCCGCCACCTGCTGTACCGCTGCTCGTGCAGAAACGAGTTCCGCTCCGACTTTGGAGGTCACTGTCTCCAGGCTCTCTCGGAATGCGCCTGCGGTCAGGGGCTTCCCATTCGCCGTGTCCTGCGAGGCGGCCCTGGCTGCCGCGAGCACATCGCATGCTTGACTCGCCCATTCCGGTGCGTCTTCACCATCTCGCTGCTCACTGGCATATTCGTTTGCGCGGGCTAGCTCGGCTTCGTCGAAGCTGAGGCTGGAGTTGCGTACCTCGGCGTTTGCATCCTCTAAGTGACGGATAAGCGTCTCATCCAGGAAAGTGCGATAGCGAGACAGCAGATTCAAGGCCGTCGGGTTGAGCTCCTGCATGCAGTAGAGACACTTGTCCTGGATAGTCGGATAGTGCTCGCGGTCAAGGTGTCGGCGGTAGGAGTCGCCGGCAACGATGAACTCTTGCCATTCCCCATCTGCGGTCCGGGCAGCTCGTCCTGACTGAAGAGTTGCTCTCGCGCTTCTGCCCTTCGACCCAGCGCTTCCTGTAGCTTCACCCGGGCCGTCTCGTAGGCGACGGCATCGAAGTTCATAGCCGTCGCGAGCACGCCGTTTAGGCGACTAAGTTGGCGAAACCTCTCCTGCGTAGTGGAGATGATCGCGTCGAGTGAGTTGGAGCGCAAGGCCCCGATTTCGCCTTCGAGGCGCTCGCGGTCGGCCTCGGCACTGTCGGGCAGCGTCCCCAGCGCGTCAAGCTCTGCGAGGTCTGTAGTCGCGCCCAAGGTCTCGATCACCGGATACACCTTTGTGCCTCGCGTGAACCTGGGCAGTAGCGGGTTGCTCCCCGGAGCCAAGGCCCTAACCTCTGCTGCGATCCGTTGCTGAACGCCTTGCAGCGCGCTAGCGACATGGCCGAAAAGAGCCAGCTCGGCTGGCGTATAGACGTAGCCCAGATCGCTATCAACGTGTAGCGAGACTGCACTCGCATCGAAGACGCTGATGCGGGTGAATGGTGCAAGGCCGGATTCGTTCTTCCATACCACCGAGGAGTCCAGGTCAGACAATCGGTACTGGATGGTGGCTCCGGGCGACGGTGGGGTGGCGAAGTGGGCGGTGTGCGCGTTTGGCAGGATGTCTTCAGCTGTCCGAACAGCCGAGATGCGCTTCAGTATTCGCGCGTAACCAGTCTTCCCCGATCCGTTCTGCCCGAAGAGCACGGTCAGGTTCGGGTCGAACTCAAGTTCTTGGTCCGCAGCGAGTGCGTTGACGCTTTGTATCCCCGTCAAGCTGACGAGTTCAAGAGCCTCCTCCTCCGCAACATCCGCCGTATCGAGTTCAAGCTTCGGGATCTCGGGCGCTTCGCCATCGCCGAGACCCTTCTCAGCGAGAAATGTGCCGTACGCGGCGTCCAGCAGGGCATCGCTCGGGGCCTGGCGAGAGAAAATGGTCTCCGCAGTTACCTGACGCACCCATGCGTCCTGCCCGTTTGCCCATTCCACCAGCAAACGTCGAGGCGTCGTATCGCCCAAGTTGACTGAAACCTCTTCAGCGGCCATGCCTATCTCCGTTCTGGCGAACGGCGTCAGTAGCTACGTGTCGCCGACCCATCTTGAGCTGCCTAGGTGCCGTCCATCATGCCCGATCGGTCGGGCTCGGGTTGGAGGACATAGCGGCCACAGCCTCCGGGGCCATCTCGACGCCTTATGTCTCAACTCGACGGAGACCGGAGGCCGCGAACCAGAAGTTGACGACGACAACGGAGCTACCCAAACTGAACGGCGGTGAGGTCTGTCGTGACAAAGCGTTGTTGCTCCCGTCGCAGACTTGCTCAAAGCTCCCGACTCGGGCGTACACAGCCGATGAAGCGGGGTTGCCCCGGAGGCATCTGCAATACTCGGCACGTGGGGGAGTCACCTGATTGGGCAACGATGCTCGACGGGGGAACTGGGTGGTTGTTGCCCGGTTGTCATCCGGTCGAGATGGAAGACATCTACACGGAGTTCGTCGCCGACACGCACGAGTGGGATCGACGCACGACGTGGATGGCGTTGGAGCAGCTGCTGAAGCATGCCAAGGAGCTGTTCGCGAGCGGCAGGCTTCTGATTGGCGGCACGTTCGTCTCTCGGCAGCCTGGGCCGTGCGAAGCTCCGGAGGTCGCGATCGTGCCGGACGAGCCGAGCGTGATGGAGCAGTGGACCGACGCCGAGGAGGCACGCTTCCAGTTCTGCACTTCCCTTCATGACGTGATCGTTGGCTCGTTAGGCCCGGACTACTTCGATGTCCTGCATCCGTTCGCCGGCAGGATCGAGTCGTTCTTCGTCATCCCCGAGGACGTCGACCAGGTCACGATGTGGATGGGTGCAGCTACTCTGCACACAGGCGAGGACAGGCCCGGTCATCGAGGAGTGGTGGAGGTGGCGTGGTGATCCGTGACGAGATCGACGCGCTGCTCGCCGGCATCACTTCGCAGAGCCGCGTCGACAAGTATCGGAGGAACTCTCTCCGAGTGCTCCGCGAGCGCTTCTCGCCACCGTCCGCGCAGCTTCGAGTCGACATCCAAGGGCAGGTGACGTCGACGGTGGTGGCGAACCTCACGGCGGCGCTCCAGCGGGCGACCGCCCTGTCGGCGAAGGCAATCCTGGATCCGAAGAACCATGCCATCACCGTACAAGCTGGGCTCGTCGATCGCGCTCCTTTGCTGCCCGTCGCGCACTCGCGCGGCACCCTCTACTTCGAGTTCCCAGAGACCGGAGTCGATACTGAGTCCCTCGAGCGCACGCCCACCGCTCACCTGGCGGAGAACGCCGTGCTCGAGCTTCTCGGGGTGCTGCCAGGGGATGCCGAGGACGAAGCGGCCCTCCGAGCGCTTCCGCAACGTCGACCTCAGTACAGATCTGCCGTGAAGGCGCTGGCGGCCGCTCTCGGTTCCGAGACGTCGATGTCGCTCTCGCTGACACAGACGGGATCGACCGAGCATGAGGAGTCGGTGCTCACTGCTGAGCAGGCGCGCGAGGTGCCGGAGGTGCTATCCGGCTCGGTAGAGAAGCGGGACATTCTCACGATCTACGGGACTGTGGATGGCATGCGCACCCGTCGTCGGCTGTTCTACATCGAGGAGCGCGACTCCGGCGATGAGTACTCTGGCGTCATCGACGACGACGCGCAGCTGCAGGACGTGGTGGCGCTGGTGAGCGAGCCGGTCGTGGCGCGCATCAGTCGGATGGTCCAGATCCGCACCGATGGATCGCGATCGCACCCGAGCTACTCACTGCTGTCTGTTTCCCGCGACGCCACGCTGGCAGACCCGCCCAGCGAGTAGCACCGATCAATCCATTGGTCGGTGATCACGCCGTGACAACAATTGGCTGAAATCGGTAGGTGGGACCTTTCGGCGGAGTCGATGACGAAACTCGACGATGAGTACGCAACGAAGTGGACGCTGCGAACAGACCTCGCAATCCTTGCCAAGATGCTCATCGCCATCTGCCAGTCGGGTCACTGACGCGACCAGTCACGCGACCATCGCCAGCGCTGTGTTACCGCTCAGCACGACGGACCGTGCCGGGACGCGGTTGCGGGCGCCCCGAACGGCTTCAGGCGGCGCAGTCAGACCGTGCAGGTCGGCAACTTTGCCAGCACGCCCATGCAAGGACCGTCGACCCGTCTCCGCGCTCGCCGGGCGCGCTCTCCACGGAACGGCGTGAGGTGGTACTTTCAGCCGGGGGTCCGGTCGTCGTTCCCTCATTGAGGTGGGGGCAATGTATCCAAGCGCACTATGTGCGGCTGTCTTCGGGCGGCGAAGCTTCAATGTAAGCAGTGATGATCTGTGAGTGGTCGCTCTGACGGCTCGTCTCACAACGGCTCTGACCGGGACGACCGGGCCCCTCGCGAGACCTGTAATGCCAGCGAGGACGCCCTCGACATACTTGCTCGCCGGACTTACCAGACCTACCTCATACGACTGAGGACTGCGAATCGGACACGGCTACGGGGGCAGCTGTGGAACATTCCCCTCGTCACATCAGCTGTCGTTACGCTCATCGTGGCTGTAGTTTCGCTGAGTAGCCCAGGGGTCTACAACGACCGCACGGAAGTGCTACTTGTGGCGCTGTCCGTCCTGACGTTGGTCGCCTCGATCATCGTCCCGAGCGCGAACTACGCAGTGAACGCGGAGCGCCTATTCAGCGCCTACAGGGGCCTCCAGCGACTGTCCGTGGATCTAGAGCGTGAGAGCATGCGGCGGCGGATGTCATGGACGCGTAATCGGCTCGCAGCGCGTGCCTCGCACGAGTATCAAGAAATTCTGGACCGGACACAGAACCATTCTGGGGCCGACTACTGGAGCGTCGTTCGCGCTCAGAACGCCCGAGAGCGAGCGAGCGGCGGTCCGTCTGTCACGGTTCCGTTCAGTGGCCGCGCGCAATTGATCGCGAGCTGGTCCCTAACGGCATTACCCGTGGCGCTGGCGGTCGCGCTTCTTCCGCT
This sequence comes from Microbacterium sp. M4A5_1d, assembly GCF_053345465.1. Taxonomy (NCBI): domain Bacteria; kingdom Bacillati; phylum Actinomycetota; class Actinomycetes; order Micrococcales; family Microbacteriaceae; genus Microbacterium; species Microbacterium sp. M4A5_1d. Next base: position 176,184 of record NZ_JBKFAD010000003.1, on the reverse strand, counting down.
TCTTTATCCCGCCATTTCATGGATGCTCGGTGGTTGACGCACTCGCAAAGCTCGCGTTCGATCTGTCTACGCAGGAATCGGAGCTTGCCAAGCTAATCGCCCGCCTCGGTCGTGTGTCGACCGCGAGGGGCCGCGATGGCCAGCTTCCAGAGGCTTACTTGAAGTCCGTCGATGAGGCAGATGTACTCACGCTTCGTGACAAGCTCCGGGCCGGAGATTGGTCGTTCATTGCGTATCGCGAGCGATTGATGCCCAAGTCGTTTGAAGTTCCGCCGCGACGAATCTCGATTGCTGCCGCAAGGGACCGTGTGCCCCTCCAGGTGATGAACAACGCTCTCATGTTCAGCGCGCCGCACGCGCGGCGGAAGTCGCCGCACCGGGTGATGCGGAGTTTCGTGGAGACTGCGCAGAGCGCTGGATTCGATCATGTCGTCCGCCTCGACATCAGAAACTTCTACCCAAGCGTTCAGCACGCGGCCATCGAGGAGGAGCTGAACAAGCACGTCTCGCTAGACGCCGTGAAGCGAATCGTCCTCCAGGCGCTACGAACGCCGACGCTCGCTGACCACGCGCCCGCGAGCCGGGAGTCTGGCACCCGCGGCATTCCGCAGGGACTTGCGATATCTAACTCGCTGGCTGAGTTGGTCATGCGCGACTTCGACGCGGAATGGCGCGAGGACGATGCGGTTCGGTACTTCAGATACGCGGACGACATGCTCTTCCTCACGCGACGTGATAGGCACCAGCAGATTTACCGCGAGGTACGAAGGCACCTCGCGTCGAGAGGGATCGAACCGCATCCGTACACGGCAACTAGCAAGAGTCAATGGGGGCGGCTGAGCGACGGAGTCGAGTTCCTGGGCTACCGCGTTTCCCCTTCCGAGGTGAGCGTGAGGTCGTTAGGTGTTCATCGACTAAAGCGTTCAATAGCGCTGTCTTTCGCGCATTATGCGGCTGAACGTGCGTCGCCCGATATGCAAGTACAGCTTCTCGCGTCCGCGCGTCTCACGTGGTTCCTCAACCTTCGAATCACAGGTTGCATTCTCGATAAAGAAAGTCGCGGATGGGTCCAGTACTACGCGCTGCTGACCGACATCGGCCTGCTGAAAGACCTCGATCACTTCGTGCAGGCACTCGCCCGCGCTTACGACGTAAGCGATTGGCTTGGGCAAAGGTCATTCATACGGACCTACCGCAAGTGGGCGAGACGCTCGGTCGACACCACTGGTTACATCCCCAACTTTGATGAGTACACAGACAGTGACAAGCGCGCCGTGCTGTCAAATGTGTTCGGCGTCGCAGAGCAACGCATGGATGCCAATGGGCCTGTATGGGTAGAGCGAGAGTTTGCTCGTCGCACCCGTCTCCATGTTCTCAGCATGGAACGCGATCTCACGCCGAACTATTGATCGGTGTGTGACGCGACTCGTTTCAAGGCTCAGAGGCATCAGAACGCCCGCCCCTCCAGCAAGTCAGCGACATCGGCCAGGGGCATCCCGGCACCGTTGCTGAATGCGAGTGCTGCCCCCAACTCCCCTCGTGGGTCGGTACCCTTCCCGGCGTTGTCGGGCGTCACGAGCGCGTAGAGGTCGTCGTCGAGCTCCTTGATGATGACCTGTCCGCGATCCGCGGCGAGGCGCTGCAGGTGGGCAAGGTTGGGTTCGGCAGTCATGCCCGACAACGTACCGCGCGGGGCCAGGGGAGGCGCCTAGCGTGACGCGCACGGACCTGCCCCCAGGTGTCGAGCTAATCGAGCCGGCGCCGCGCGCTCGGCGCAAGCGGACGCCGCCTGGGTGGGCCGCGAAGCTCGGCGGGCGCCGCATCGGGCGTATCGAAACGCACCAGCTCCACCGCGCTCGCAACTTCTCTGTTTCGCTCCCGGCATCCCACGGCGGGCGGGCGACCCTCCGAAGCAGTCGCGCGCGTCTCAGCGGTCGGCGCCGTCGTCGGCCAATGCCGCTCGCATCAGCCGGGCCGCGCGAGCTGCCTGTGCGAGAGCATGGCGTGGCCAGCTCAGAAAGCGCTCGCGGGGCGTCCCTCTCCACGCGCGAGCGGGACGGTGCGCGAGCGGCTTTTTGCGTGCCAGACACAGGACGCTGCCGCCGAGGACACATGGCTCAGAAGGACCGTCCCATGAAGTGCCCGCAGACCGTCCCGTACCCGAGCGCGGAGAGCTATACCCCGACAGGGGTTCTCGCGAGCCGAGAAGTGGTTCGAAGGTGCGATGCACGCAGACACCAATTGGTGACCACCTGCGCAGCCCTTGTCTCGACTGGCCGAGAATGTCAACCTGGTTACATGGTCCGCGGGCGACGAAACGCCAAGAAAACGGCGGCTGAAGAGCAGCGAGTCGCAGAGGTGGCACGAGCCGAGGCGGAACGAACCGAGGCGGCTGAACGGTCTCGACGAGTCGCTCGCATCATGAAGAAGGCTGGCGGCGAGCGGGCTGCGCTCGATCGCCTAAGTCAGGTCTCCCGCGAGATCGAGCGGCTGCACCGGGAGGAGCAGAAGCTCCTCCGCGAGCGTGATGGGCTGATCGACGGACTTCGCGACGCGGGGCAGTCGTGGAACACGCTCTGCTCGCGCACACGGCTGAGTCGGCAAGCACTGATGAAGCGTGCGTCGACGCCGACCTAGAGAAGGTCATCCGCGCTGAGGTGGCCGAGAACTATCCACAGATATCGCTGAACTCCTGCGGGATTCTCAAACTGCACGTAGCGTCCGACCCAACGAGGCTTGGGAGGATCGCCATGGGCAGCGTCCACGCATACGAGACGGCATCCGGCGGACGGCAGTACCGCATCGCCTATCGCCGGCCAGATCACACCCAGACACAAGAGCGTGGCTTCGGCACGAACCGTTCCGCGGAGCCTCGGCTCGCCGAGCTCGAGCTCGCGAAGCACCGGGGTGACTGCGTCGCTCCGTCCGTGGGTCCAGTCACCGCCGGAATGGTCGGCGCAGCGTGGCTGGAATCCCGCCCCGGCGACCTCAAACCGTCCACGCCGCGCAGGATCGAGTCCGCCTGGAAGATTCACGTCGAACTGAAGCGCGGCGAGCGGCAGCTCGGCTCGATTCGTCACTCCGAGGTGCAGACGTGGATTGCGTCGCTCGCGAAGACCCACAGCTTGACAGCAGTTCGCCGTTGTCACGAACTCCTCGCCGGGATACTCGAGGTCGGTGCCCGTGACCGCCGCCTCTCGCGCAATGTCGCTCGCGACATCAAACTGCCCCGGAAGCTCGGCAAGGAGCGCGCCTATTTGACCGACGCTCAGGTCACGGAGCTCGTCGCGATCGCAAAGCACCCCGACCTTGTCGTGTTCCTTGCGTACACCGGCCTCCGATGGGGTGAGGCCACCGCACTGCGGATAAAGCACGTCGATACCGTGCGGCGCCGAGTGCGGGTCGAGGAGAATGCGGTCGAGGCGGGTAGTCAAGTCATCATCGGCACGCCGAAGACGCACAAGGAGCGGACAGTGCCGTACCCGGTGTTCCTCGCACCCGTCATCGATCATCTGGTCGCGACGCGGCCGCGAGATGCGTTGCGCTTTGGCGACGGTGACCACTTTATCCGGCGAGCGAAGTCGACGACCGGGTGACTTAACAGTGGGGTCATGGAGGTCCGAGGTGAGACGCAGGAGCCCATTGAGGCGGCGACCGCCGCGGGCGCGCGACCGCCGCATCCGTTTCGGCTCGTCACACCCCACGACCCGCGACACACAGCAGCGTCGCTGGCGATCAGTGCCGGCGCCAACGTGACGGCGGTCCAGTGCATGCTTGGCCTCACGTCAGCGGCGATGACGCTCGACACTTACGCCGACCTTTTCGACGACGACCTTTTCGACGACGACCTCGAGAATGTGGCCGACGCGATGGCGCGAGCCGCCGATGCGTCTGGCGTCGGGGACGTTCTCGCCTCGTTGAAGAGTGGCGTACGTACGCGGAGTCGACGCGTATCGATCAGCGACTCGAAGACCGACTAGCTCCGGCGCGCTCCCACGGCCCGTTGCCACCGCCGCCGCGCGGCTTGTCGAGCCCGCGAGCACCCAAAGGTGGCCGCCAGAAGTGTTGCCATTCTGTTGCCACGAGGGGTTTCGTGGTGGCTTCAGCATCCCAACTTCCCCGGAGAACCAAGGGTTTCGACGCTGTGCCAGAGGTGGGCCCCGTGGGGCTCGAACCCACGACCCGCGGATTAAAAGTCCGATGCTCTACCGACTGAGCTAGAGGCCCTGAGCTTCCCAGCTTAGTAGCCGCGGGGGAGGCCCCGAACCGACCGACACCCGACCCGCCGACATCCGTCCGGGCACGACAAAGCCGCCGGTGTGCTCGCACCGGCGGCTTCGCCTCGGCCACGGAGATACCGAGGCCGTGCCGCGGGAACCCCTCACCGCGGCTGTTCGGGTCACATCGGGGGCATCAGCACCGTGTCGATGAGGTAGACCGTGGCGTTGGCCGTCGTGACGCCACCGCAGATGACCGCGGCGCTGTCGTTGACCATGATGTTGTCGCCCGAGCCGGTGACGGTCAGGTCGGCACCGTTGACGGTGGTGTGGGTGCCGTCGATCTCGTCGGGCGCGATCTGGCCGGGCACGACGTGGTAGGTGAGGATCGACGTGAGGGTCGCCGAGTCGGTCTTCAGCGACTCGATGGTGGCGGGGTCGATCTTCGCGAAAGCGTCGTCGACGGGAGCGAAGACGGTGAACTCGTCACCGTTCAGCGTGTCGACGAGGTCGACGTCAGGGTTGAGCTGTCCGCTGACGGCGGCGACGAGGGTGGTGAGCAGCGGGTTGTTCGAAGCTGCGGTTGCCACCGGGTCCTGAGCCATGCCGGCGACCGAGCCGGATCCGTCCGGAACGGCTGCGGCGTAGTCGGCACAGCCGGGGCCGACGAGGTTGGCGGCCGGGTCCATCGAAGCGTCGGGCGAAGCCGTCTCCATGGGAGCGGCGGACGACGAGGGGGCCTCGGTCTCCTCGGTCATGGTGTCACCCGATCCCGACGAGCAGGCCGACAGAGCGAGGGCTCCGGCGAAGCCGAGGGCCAGGGCAGCAGTGAACTTCTTCTTGGTGCTGAGCATGATTGCCTCCGTGTGTTCTCCGCCGTGGGTCCGTCCCCGGCGTCGAGGGTTCTTCGGAGGCCCCCACCGATCGGATCGGAAAAAGTTCAAGAAAGTTCGAAACCGAGTTTTCAGGCATCCGAAGCACCCCTCTCATAGGAAGAAGGGCGACACGGATGCCGTGACGACCGTGGCCGCGAAGCGCGGCAGGTAGAGAACCGATAACAGGTCGGCGCTGCATCCGGGAACAGGTCGGAGGATGCGGCATGCTGGTAGCGATGGTCATAGATGGAATGGACGTGCCCGACGACGGGCCGTCGACGGATCACGTCGCGGAGCTGATCCAGCGTTGCGCCGACGGTGACCACAGTGCTTTCGCCCGCCTGTACGACACCCTGTCGGGGCGGGTCTTCGGACTCATCCTGCGCGTGCTGGTCGACCGCGCGCAGAGCGAGGAAGTGCTCCAGGAGGTCTTCCTCGAGGTGTGGCAATCCGCTTCGACGTTCGCTCCGAAGAAGGGGCAAGGAAGATCGTGGGTTCTCACGATCGCCCACCGCCGAGCGGTAGACCGAGTCCGGTCGTCGCAGGCGAGCAGCGATCGCGATGTACGTGCGGGCTACCGAGAGATGGCGACACAGCCCGAAGGCGTCGCCGAACAGGTGGAGCTGCGCATCGAAGGACGGCGCGTCGCTCGGGCTCTCAGCTCTCTACCCGAGGCGCAACGAGAGGCCATCACCCTCGCCTACTACGGGGGTTACAGTCAAAGCGAGATCGCAGCGCTGGTGGGAGCGCCGCTCGGAACGATCAAGACACGGATGCGTGATGGATTGACCAAGCTCCGTAGTGCAATGGGGGTGACATCGTGAACGAACAGACATTCGCCGAGCTCTCGGCAGGGTACGCGCTCGGAGCGCTGTCGCCTGAGGACGAGCTCGCCTATCGCGAGGCCCTCGACGCGCACCCCGAGTGGATGCCCCTGGTCGAGGCGGATGCCGAAGCGGCGGCTCTGCTGTCGGAAGGTGTCGCCGATGTGACGCCCCCGCCCGGCCTGAAAGCGAGCCTGCTCGCGCAGATCGGTGCGTCCGACGCCGTCGAGCCGCAGGCCGAGACGTCCGCACCCGTCGAAGCGCCGCGCCACGAAGACGACATCGCCGACCCGGCGGACGAGCTCCAAGACGACGACCCGCGGGCCGCGGCATCCGGCTACTCCGTCGGCTCTCCCGTGACCGAGGAAGTGCAGCTGGTGCAGCGTCGCAACTGGACGCGCAGCCTGTTCGCCCTGACCGCCTCGATCGCGTTGCTCGTCGGCATCGGCTGGGGCGTCGGCACCCTGACGCAGGGCATGCGCGCGCCGTCCGCCGAGAGCGTGCTCGCACAGATCGAGCGCTCCGACGACGCCCAGTCGAGCACCGCACAACTCGTGGACGGCGGCGAAGCCACTGTTCACTGGTCGCCGAGCGTCGACGGCGTCGTGCTCGTCGCCGAAGGCCTGCCCGAGATCGCCGACGACCAGTCGTACGAGGCATGGTTCGTGCGCGGCAGCGCGCCGATCCCGGCGGGCGCGTTCGAATCGAGCGACGGTTCGGCCGCCATGCTTCTCGAGGGTGACATGCAGCCTGAGGACGTCATCGCCCTCACCATCGAGCAGAGCGGCGGGTCGCCGAGCGGCCTGCCCACCACCGACCCCATCGTCGCGATCCCGACGAGCGCCTGACTGCCCGACCCCGTTATCCGGCAGCGGAACGGCTGGCCCCGCGTGGGCCGGCCGTTTCGTCGTTTCCAGCTTGTGCCCGCGAGGGCCGGAGGGCTGCCGCTCTCGCTTAGCCTGGAATGATGACGGACGGATCCCGGGACTACCACAAGCCCGTTCGGCGACCCGCCGACGAGTTCGATCGGCACTTCGCGGGTGAAGATCCGGCGGAGGTGTCTCGCGTCGCCCACGCGACCGCGGGTGCCCTGTTGTCGCGGGTGCGCGAAGACCCGAGCGACGCCGTGGTCGACCGCCTCGTCGGATTCACCGCCGAGCACGGCATCGACACCGTCGCCGAGCTGTGGTCGCGATCGCCCGCGAAGTCGCTGCCGGGCGCGCTCTGGCGGCTGTACCTCCTGCAGCTGATGATCCACCGCGACCCGCGCACCGCCGCGCTGCTCTATGAACGCGGACGGGTCGTGCTGCGTTCTGCCGACGAAGTGATCGCGGGGGCTCCCACACCGGCGGGGCCGGAAGAGCTCGTGGCCCTCATCGACGTGATCATGCGCGGCGTCTTCCGCGGCGACTTCGCGGTTGCGCTCGAACGCGCCGCGTCGTTCTGCCGCGTGCAATCCGCCGGAGCGACCTCGGTGGCCGACGACCACGACGTCAGCGAACCCGACCGTTCGTCGGCGCTGACCGCGCGCGCCCTCCGGCTAAGCACCTACGCCGACGACCTGGGGTCGTGCGCTGGCTTGTGGCGCCGCGAAGCTCTCACCTGAGGCAGCGCCGGCGTCCGGAGAGAAAGCCGGCAAAGACCCCGGAAAAGAGAAGTGCCGGGCCGCAGAACGCCTCTCGGCGCGTGGCCGCTCGCAGCGGCTGAAGATGGAGCCCGGGGTTACTGCGGCCCGGCACATACAGTCTAACGGAGCCTCGGACGTGGGCATTCCCGGGGTAGACAAAACCGGTGGTCGGCCGGTACTGGAGGGGGCTCGCGGGCGGCGGCGGGCGGGCCGCGATGCAAGGGATCGTGGGCGACGCGCCGGGGGAGCGGCATCCGTACCGGGGTGTCGCGCAGGATGTCGTGCATCCCGGCACCGGGCGCGTCGTAGGCTCGGCGCATGGCACTGCGTTTCGCGCTGATGATCGACCCGCTCGCGGCGGATGACACCCGGTTGGACTTCGCGTCGACCTTCACCGCGGTCGATCCCGCGGCCCCCGCGCTGACGGTGGGGGAGCTCAGCACCCAGCGCGGCGACGGCATCTTCGAGTCGATCGGCGTGGTCGACGGCCACCCCCAGGAGGTCGAGGCGCACCTCGAGCGCCTGGCGCACTCCGCCGAGCTCTGCGACCTGCCGGTGCCGAACATCGCCCAGTGGTGGGCGGCCGTGGCTGTCGCGGCATCCGAATGCGGTTCGGGAGAGGGAGTCGTGAAGCTGATCCTCAGCCGCGGCATCGAGCACGGACCGACCCCGACGGCCTGGGCGACGGCATCCGCCGCGGCGGACTTCACCCGGGCACGCACCCACGGCGTCCGCGTCGTGACGCTCGACCGCGGCTACTCCATCGATGCGCCGGCGCGGGCTCCGTGGCTGCTGCTGGGCGCGAAGACCCTGTCGTACGCCGTGAACATGGCCGCCCTGCGCGAGGCGCACCGGCGCGGCGCTGACGACGCGATCTTCCTCAGCTCCGACGGCTTCGTGCTGGAGGCGCCGACGGCATCCCTCGTTCTGCGGCGCGGCGACACGTTCGTCACGCCGGCGCCCAACGGCGGCATCCTGCACGGCACGACGCAGCTGAGCCTGTTCGACCATCTCGCCGAGCGCGGCTTCGAGACGGCATACGAGACGATCCCGGTCGACGAGCTGCGGCGTGCGGATGCCGCGTGGCTGGTGTCGAGCGTCCGGCTCGCGGCACCCATCATCGAGCTCGACGGCGCCGCTCTCGACAGTGACCCCGAGTTCACGGCATCCCTCAACGCCTACCTGCTCTCGCCGCGCGACTGACCCCCGGTCTCGGCGGTCGAGGCCGAAGGTGTGGAGTGGGCATCAGGCGGATGCCGCGAGCTGCAGGCTCGGGTGGGAGCGCAGGGCGCCGAGGACGGCGGACTCGACGAGCTCCCAGTCGTGGACGACGAGCGCGTAGTCGAAGCGCAGTGTCACGTAACCCCATGAGGCGGCGTTCGCGTCGCGAGTGAGGTCTTTGTGGCGCTTCGCCTCGCCGTGGTGATTGGCCATGCCGTCGAGCTCGACGATGAGCCGGTCGCCGATCAGCGCGTCGACGACGCCGACTCCGAAGACGGAGACCTGCGTCCTCACCCGGAGGCCGTGCTTCCGTAGACGCCAGCGCAGGAGCGACTCGAGTCCGCTGTCAGCATCCGTTCGAGCGAGGCGCAGCGCCTCCCGGCCGCGGGCATTGGTGTGCCGGCGGAGCCACCGCAGATCGTCCCTCGTGAGGTGGCGCTGTCGCAGCGCGGATTCGAGCGTGACGAAGAAGTGCTCGGGACCGCGGCATCCGAGGATCTGGCACAGCACCTGCCGGAGGGGAAGAGGACCGGATGCCGCGTCACGCGCATCTCGGTCCCAGTGCTCGATGCACCCGCAGGACCCGTCGTGGTGGGCTCGCTGGCCGGTCTTCAGCCATACGTGCGGTTCGTCGTCGTCATCGAGGGTCCAGAGGCCGTGATGCCTCGCGGCCGTCACGCATGCCATCGAGCCGCCGTGCGCTGCAATGGCTCGGGCCGAGGCGCACGCGCCGGGGGAAGCGTACATGCCGATCCGGATGCGGCTGAGACGGCCGGAATCGACCGCCGCGGTTCGCCCCGACACCCCGCCCGAACGGCATCCTCACCGGGGTGCCGGCACGGATCCCTTGCATCCGGGCACGACGGCCGCCCGAACGCCCGACGCAGCCCGCCGCACCGGGATGCAAGGCGGAAACGGCGACGCGCCGGGCGAGGAGTCCTCGCACCGGCGCGTCGCGCACGATCCCTTGCATCCCGGCCCTTGCCGGACCCGGCCCACGACGAGCCGGGGGCTCGACTCACCCGAAGCGGCCGGAGACGTAGTCCTCGGTAGCCTGCACGGACGGGGTGGTGAAGATCGACGTCGTGTCGTCGTACTCGATGAGCTTGCCGGGCTTGCCGGTTCCGGCGATGTTGAAGAACGCGGTCTTGTCGCTGACGCGCGACGCCTGCTGCATGTTGTGCGTGACGATGACGACGGTGTAGTCGCTCTTGAGCTCCTGGATGAGCTCCTCGATCGCGAACGTCGAGATCGGGTCGAGGGCCGAGCAGGGCTCGTCCATCAGCAGCACGTCGGGCGAGACCGCGATCGCGCGAGCGATGCACAGACGCTGCTGCTGTCCGCCCGAGAGGCCTGAGCCGGGCTTGTCGAGGCGGTCCTTGACCTCGTTCCAGAGGTTCGCGCCGCGCAGCGACTTCTCGACGAGGGCGTCGGCGTCCGACTTCGAGATGCGACGGTTGTTGAGCTTGACGCCGGCCAGCACGTTCTCGCGGATCGACATGGTCGGGAACGGGTTCGGCCGCTGGAACACCATGCCGACCTGACGGCGCACGAGCACCGGGTCGACCCCGGGGCCATACAGGTTGTCGCCATCGAGCAGAACGCTGCCCTCGACGCGAGCGCCGGGGATGACCTCGTGCATGCGGTTCAGGGTGCGCAGGAAGGTCGACTTGCCGCAGCCCGACGGGCCGATGAAGGCGGTGACGCTGCGGGGTTCGATGTCGAGGGAGACACCCTCGACGGCGAGGAAGTCGCCGTAGTAGACGTTGAGGTCGTTGACTTCGATGCTCTTGGACACGGAGGTTTCTTCTTTCGGGTCAGCGGCCGGTCTTGGGTGCGAAGAACTTGGCGATCAGGCGCGCCACGAGGTTCAACAGCATCACGATGACGATGAGGGTCAGAGCCGAAGCCCAGGCGCGGCCGACGAAGGCCTCGGCGGGGATGCCCTGGTTCATGTACTGGGTGTAGGTGAAGACCGGCAGGGTCTGCATACGACCGTTGAAGAGGTCGTAGTTCATGGATGCCGTGAAGCCGGCGGTGATCAGCAGCGGGGCGGTCTCGCCGATGACGCGCGAGATCGAGAGCATCACACCGGTGGTGATACCGGCGATGGCGGTGGGGAGCACGACCTTGGCGATCGTGAGCCACTTGGGCACACCGAGCGCGTACGACGCCTCGCGCAGCTCGTTGGGGACGAGACGCAGCATCTCCTCGGTCGAGCGGACGACGACCGGGATCATCAGCACGGCGAGTGCGACCGACCCCATGATGCCCAGGCGGATGCCGGGGCCGAGGAAGAGCGCGAACAGGGCGTAGGCGAACAGGCCCGCGACGATCGACGGGATGCCCGTCATGACGTCGACGAGGAACGTGATGCCCTGAGCCAGACGCTTCCCCTGGCCGTACTCGATGAGGTAGATCGCGGTGAAGATGCCGATCGGGATCGAGATCACAGCTGCGGCGAGAGTGATCAGGACCGTGCCCATGATGGCGTGCAGCGCGCCGCCGCCTTCACCGACGACGTTGCGCATCGACGAGCTGAAGAACTCGCCGCTCCAGCTGGGAGCGCCGAGCGTGATGACGGTGAAGGCCACCGAGACGAGCGGCACCATCGCGATGAGGAACGCGACGGTGACGACCCCGGTCACCAGGCGGTCGACCGACTTGCGGCGGCCTTCCACGGCGGCCGAGACCGCCGTGATGAGCACGAGGTATGCCACGGCCGACAGGATCAGCCATCCGGGGACGTTGAGCGCATCGCCGGATGCCGCGGCGATGACGCCGAAGAAGATGCCGACGACCACGAGCGAGGCGCCGAGGATCGCCCAAGGCCCCCACTTGGGCAGGTGCCCCGTGGTGAGGCTCGTCGAAGCGCTGCGCGCCGACGTGCTCGGGGGAGTGAGAGTCGCGGTCATGTCAGTTGGCCCCCGAGAATTCCTTGCGGCGGCTCACGATGTAGCGCGCGACCGCGTTCACCGCGAAGGTGACGACGAAGAGGATGAGGCCCGTGGCGATGAGGACGTTGACGTTCGTCCCGTAGGCCTCGGGGAAGGTGAGAGCGATGTTCGCCGCGATCGTCGAGGGGTTGCCCGACGTGAAGAGCGCGAACGTGACCCCGCCGGACACGGACAGGACCATGGCGACGGCCATGGTCTCGCCGAGTGCTCGTCCGAGGCCGAGCATGGCGGCCGAGACGATGCCGCTGCGGGCGAAGGGGAAGACGGCCATCCGGATCATCTCCCAGCGCGTCGACCCGAGGGCCAGCGCGGCCTCTTCGTGCAGGGTCGGGGTCTGGAGGAAGATCTCGCGGCAGATCGCGGTGATGATTGGGGTGACCATGACCGCGAGGACGACAGATGCCGTGAAGATCGTGCGGCCCGTGCTCGAGACGGGACCGTTGAAGAGCGGGAACCACCCGACGTTGTCGACGAACCAGCTGTAGATCGGCTGCACGGCGGGTGCCAGTACGCCGATGCCCCACAGACCGAAGACGACGGAGGGAACGGCCGCGAGCAGATCGACGACGTACCCGAGTGCCTGAGCCAGCCGGCGCGGGGCGTAGTGCGAGATGAAGAGGGCGACGCCGAGCGACAGCGGCACGGCCATGAGCAGCGCCAACGCGGCTGCCCAGACGGTGCCGAAGACGAGCGGCCCGACGTACGACCAGAAGTTGTCGGGCAGGATCGAGGCGTCTTCGTTGGTGGCGACGAAGGCGGGGAGCGACTGGATGACCAGGAAGATCGCGACCGCGGCGAGGGTCACGAGGATCATCGAGCCGGCGAAGAGCGCCGTGCCGGAGAACCAGCGGTCGCCCGCTCGGGTCTTGGCCTTCGGGGCTCCGGTGCGGGTGACCTCGGGTGTGGTGGTCATGGCTTCGATTCTGTGCGACGGACGGGAACCGCGCGAGGTGCCCGGTCCGGCGCGAACCGGACCGGGCACCCGGAGCGTATTACTTGATGGCCTCGATGGCCTCGGTCACCTGCGTGCGCAGGGTCTCCGAGATCGGAGCGGAGCCGGCAGCGGATGCCGCGGCATCCTGGCCCTCGGCGCTCGCGGCGTAGCTGAAGAAGCCCTTGACCATCTCAGCGGTCGCGGCGTCCTTGTACTCGGCGCAGCCGATGAGGTAGCTCACGAGGACGATCGGGTAGACGCCGGCCTCGGTGCTGGTGCGGTCGAGCTTGATCGCGATGTCGGTGGCGGCGCGACCCTCCTCCTCGGGCGAGGCGTCGACGATCGCGGCAGCAGCCTCGGGGGAGTACTCGACGAATTCCTCGCCGACCTTGATCGCGACGGTGCCGAGGTCGCCGGCGCGCGAGGCGTCGGCGTAGCCGATGGTGCCCTGGCCGCCCTCGACGGCCGAGATGACACCCGACGTACCCTGAGCGGCTTCGCCGCCGAGGGCCGGCCACTCCTCGACCGAACCGGCGGTCCAGACGTCGGGAGCGGTCTTGCCGAGGTAGTCGGTGAAGTTGCCGGTGGTGCCCGACTTGTCGGAGCGGTGAACCGGGGTGATCGCGGTCGCGGGCAGCTCGACACCCTCGTTGAGGGCCGTGATGGCCGGGTCGTTCCACGTCGTGATCTGGCCCGCGAAGATCTTCGCCAGCGTCATGGCGTCGAGGTTGAGCGAGTCGACACCGTCGATGTTGAAGACGACGGCGATCGGCGAGATGTAGGTCGGGAGCTCGACGAGGTCGGAGCCCTCGGCGCACGCCTCGAACGGGCCGGCGGTGATCTCGTCGGTCTTGAACGCGCGGTCCGAGCCGGCGAACTGAACGGCGCCGGCCTGGAACGACTCGCGTCCTGTGCCCGAGCCGGAGGGGTCGTAGTCGATCGTGAGACCGGGGTTGGCGGTCTGCAGGCCCTGGGTCCAGGCCTGGACGGCGACCTCCTGCGACGAGGCGCCGCCTCCGACGAGGTTGCCCTCGAGGGAGGGGGCCGAGGAGTCGCTCGAGCCGGCGCCGGCGTCGGGAGCGCCGCCTTCGTTCGCAGCGCAGCCCGCGAGGGCAAGAGAGGCCACGGCGGCCACGGCGCCCAGCTGGGCGAGTCGGGAGAGCTTCACTGTGTGAATCCTTCGCATGTTGATGACGAGAACCCGGTGCAGGTTCGTCCCGAACGGTAGACACCGTCCCTTACGAGAGTGCGCTGTGGGGGTGAACAGAAGGTGAACGGCGCTCCCCAGCCCCGGAAAGACGCGGCTATCGGGGGATCATCGCGTGCGAGATCACACCTTCGGCATGTGGGTTTCGATTGCGACGATCCCGGCCCCGGGGTTCTCCCGCGGCAGGTGCACGACCGAGAATGCGCCCGTCTCGAGCGACGAGGCGCTGCCGAGATACGACCCGCGCAGGGTGCCGGTGGCCAGCGCCATCTCGCTGAGGAGGTCGGGCAGCACCGGGCCGTGGGTGCAGAGCACGACCGGCTTGCGGGCGCGCACGCGATCACCGACGACCGACCGGACATCGGCCTGACCGTTCTCCCAGGCGTCCTGCGAAAGGTGCGGAGACTTGTCGATCCGCTTGCTGATCGCGGCCGCCAGGGGCGTCACGGTGCGCACGCATCGCCGCGCGTCGGACGAGATGATGCGGCGGACGCCGAACGCGACGAGCGGGCCGACGATCGCGTGCGCCTGCTTCTTGCCTCGGGACGAGAGCGGCCGCGCGGCATCCTCGCCGTCCCAGTCCTCGCGAGCTACGGCTTTCGCGTGCCGCAGCGCGATGAGGGGGAATGTGTCGATGGCGCGCTCGTCGACGAGCCGCACGAACTCGTCGAGGATCTCGACGTCGACGGGGTAGCTGAGCGCTTTGCGAGCCTTTTTCAGACTCATCCACTCGAGCGCGGCGATCTCCTTGTTCGGTACGAACGTCGACATCCTGATCGCCAGGTCGGTCGCCTCCGCCGCCCAGTAGTGGACGATCTTCTGCTTCTTGCTCGGCAGGTGGTACCTCGAGACACCGACGGGCGGACCGAGCCGGACCGAGATGCCGGTCTCCTCCCGGATCTCGCGCACGGCCGTCTCGGCGAGCATCTCACCGGGATCGACCTTGCCCTTGGGCAGGGTGAGGTCGCGGTACTTGGTGCGATGGATGATCAGCACCCTGACCTTGTCGTCGACCCACCGCCAGACGACTCCGCCTGCCGCGTACACCGCGGTGTCGGTCATCGCACCGCCCGCGCCCGGCGGCGCCGCTGCACCTGAGCCATGGTGCGGTCCTGCAGATCGACCAGCGGCTTGCCATCGTCGTCGAACGCGTGGCGCGTCCACACCCCGCCGTCACCGAGGTGCCACGAGCTGGTCGAGTCGCTCATCGCCAGGTCGAACAGCGTCGTCAGCTCCTTCACGTGGGCAGGCGCCACGACGCGCACCAGGGCCTCGACGCGGCGGTCGAGGTTGCGGTGCATCATGTCGGCGCTGCCGATGTACGCGATCGTGTCGCCGTCGTTGTGGAACGTGAAGATGCGCGAGTGCTCGAGATAGCGCCCGAGGATCGACCGGACGGTGATGTTGTCGGTGACGCCGGGAAGGTCGGTGCGCAGCGAGCAGATGCCGCGCACCCACACGTCGACACGCACCCCCGCCTGGCTCGCCCGGTACAGGGCGTCGATGATCTGCTCATCGACCATCGAGTTGACCTTGATGCGGATGTGGGCGGGCTTGCCGTCGAGCGCGTTGCGGCGCTCGGCGTCGATGTGCCGAAGCAGCCCCTTCCGCAGGTGGAGGGGCGCGACCAGCAGCCGCTTGAACTTCTTCTCGATCGCGTAGCCGCTGAGCTCGTTGAACAGACGCGTCAGGTCGCGGCCGACCTGCTCGTCGCTCGTGAACAGGCCGAAGTCCTCGTAGAGCCGGCTGGTCTTGGGGTTGTAATTGCCGGTGCCGATGTGGCTGTAGCTGCGGAGCGTGCCGTCCTCTTCGCGGATGACGTGCAGCAGCTTGCAGTGGGTCTTCAGCCCCACGAGGCCGTAGACGACGTGCACACCGGCCTTCTCGAGCTTGCGAGCCCACACGATGTTGGCGGCCTCGTCGAAGCGGGCCTTCACCTCGACGAGCGCCAGCACCTGCTTGCCGCGCTCGGCGGCGTCGATCAGCGCCTGCACGATGGGGCTGTCACCCGAGGTGCGGTAGAGCGTCTGCTTGATGGCGAGCACGTGGGGATCGCGGGCCGCCTGCTCGAGGAACGCGACGACACTCGTGGTGAACGACTCGTACGGGTGATGGACGAGGACGTCGCCGGCGCGGATGGCGCCGAAGAAGTCGGTGCGCCCGTTCTGCTCGGCAGGCTGGAAGGCGGTCGCCGTCGTGGGGACGTGGGGCTTGTACCGCAGCTCGGGGCGGTCGATGCGCGCGAGGTCGAAGAGTCCGCGCAGATCGAGCAGCCCCGGCAGTCGGTAGACCTCTTGGTCGGTGATGTCGAGCTCGCCGAGGAGCAGGTCGAGCGTGACGTCGTCCATGTCCTCGGTCACCTCGAGCCGGATCGGCGGCCCGAAGCGACGCCGGAGCAGCTCGGCCTCGAGGGCCTGGATCAGGTTCTCGGTCTCGTCCTCCTCGATCACGACATCCTCGTTGCGCGTGAGCCGGAAGGTGTGGTGCTCGAGGATCTCCATGCCGGGGAAGAGGTCTTCGAGGTTGTTCGCGATCAGGTCCTCGAGCGGCAGGTAGCGCTTGACCGACGTGCCGGTGTTCAGCTCGACGAACCGGGGGAGCATCGGCGGCACCTTCAGGCGCGCGAACTCCTGCCGGCCGGTCTTGGCGTTGCGGATGCGGATCGCGAGGTTCAGCGACAGCCCCGAGATATAGGGGAAGGGGTGTGCCGGGTCGACGGCCAGCGGCATCAGAACGGGGAAGACCTGCGCCTGGAAGTAGTCGTACAGTCGGCCGCGCTCGGAATCGTCGAGGTCGTCCCATCCGACGATCTCGATGCCCGCCTCCGCCAGGGCGGGCTGCACCATGTTGCCCCATGCGCCGGCGTGGCGCAGCTGCAGCGCGTGCGCCTCGGCGGAGATGTCGGAGAGCACCTCCTGCGGAGCTCGGCCGACGTTGGTGGGTACCGCGAGGCCGGTGACGATTCGCCGCTTGAGGCCCGCGACGCGCACCATGAAGAACTCGTCGAGGTTGCTCGCGAAGATCGCCAGGAAGTTGGCCCGCTCGAGCACCGGCAGCGTCGGGTCTTCGGCGAGCTCGAGCACGCGCTGGTTGAAGGCGAGCCAGCTGATCTCACGGTCGGTGTAGCGGTGGTCGGGCAGCTGTGCGTCGACGTCTTCGACGGCCGGGTCGAAGTCGTCGTCGTCGGCGTCGCCCAGACCGGAGTCCAGAGCCTCGGTGTCGATCATCCCCTCATCATGGCAGTCCTGCGTGTCCTGCCGGTGAACGAGGCGGAGAGTCAGCTCTGCGCGGATGCGCCGCCGGCGGGAACCGGCTCGTCTTCGTACACGTTGAAGCGGTAGCCGACGTTGCGGACGGTCCCGATCAGCTGCTCGAGGTCGCCGAGCTTCGCGCGCAGTCGCCGGACGTGAACGTCGACCGTGCGCGTGCCGCCGAAGTAGTCGTATCCCCAGACCTCGCTCAGCAGCTGCTCGCGGGTGAACACCCGCGAGGGGTGCGTCGCGAAGAAGTGCAGCAGCTGGAACTCCTTGTACGTGAGATCGAGCGGCCGTCCGTGCACCTTCGCCGAGTACGACGACTCGTCGATCGTGATGCCGGAGGTCTGGATGCGGCTCGATACCGCCTCCTTGCTCACACGTCCGATCGCCAGACGGATGCGCGCGTCGATCTCGGCGGGGCCGGCGGTCGCGAGAATGACGTCATCGATGCCCCAGTCGGTGGAGACGGCGGTGAGGCCGCCCTCGGTGACGATGAGCACGAGCGGTGCGTCGATGCCGGTGCTGCCGAGGATCTTGCACAGCGACTTCGCCCCCACGAGGTCATGACGCGCGTCGACGAAGACGACTTCGGCGCTGGGGGCGTTGACCAGCTGTGCGGGTTCGGCGGGGATCTGCCGCACCCGGTGGCTGAGCAGCTCGAGCGCCGGGAGCGCGAGACCACCGCCGTGCGTGGAACTCAGAACGAGAAGCTGTGCCAACGGGGATTCCTCCGGGAGCGGCCGGGACGTGACCTCATCTTAGGCGTTCGCTGGGCGCGGCCTGTGCGCACCGTCGCACCGCGCGACATGGTGGGCCACAATGGGACGGTGACCACGCCCGATCTCGCACCCCCGCGCACCGTCGTCGGAGTCGTCGCCGTCTGGATCGCCGCGGCCGTCGCCGCAGTCCTCGTGGGGATCCTCGCCCCCGCCGAAGACCGGGCGATGTGGATGCCGGTGGCCCTCGGTGGCTGCCTGATCCTCGCCTTCGCGGTCCAGCTGGCGCTGGGACGGGTGCGCGGCTTCATCGAGCGCGTGGCCGTGAGCGTGCTCGGCGCGCTGTTCGTCATGGGCTTCATCGGCATCGGGTTCGGGCTCGCGTCGCTCGTCGGAGCCTGACCGCAACCGCTTGCCACAGGCGTGAACGGTCCGCGCGGGCATAGAGTAGAGACATGGATCTCCTCGCGCTCGAAATCTTCTACGTGGGCCTGCTCGGACTGGCGTCGCTCGCCATCGTCTTCGTGTCGGGTGTCGTCGTGAAGAACCTCTACCGCGGCCAGCGCTGACATCGTGCTCGAGCTGCCCACCGACCTGCCGGCGGACCTCGTCCCGCTGTCGTGGCTGCTCGGAGTCTGGGAGGGCTCGGGCGTCATCGACTACGAGACTGCCGACGGTCATCTGACCGGCGAGTTCGCGCACCAGGTGAGCTTCAGCCACGACGGTGGCGACTATCTGAACTACTCCGCCAGCGCCTGGCTCCTCGACGACAACGGTGCACGCGACCGCCCGCTGGTCGCCGAGACCGGCTATTGGAGGGTCGCGCGTCCGGCAGGAGCCGAGGATGCGGGACCGGGACTGCTTCCGGCATCCGCACCCGGGCGCGAGCGCACCGTCGACGACGTCGAGGCGCTCCGCAACGCTGAAGGCGGCTTCGACCTGGAGGTCGCCCTCGTGCACTCCGACGGCGTGAGCGAGCTCTACCTCGGGCAGGTCCGCGGGCCGCGCATCGACCTCGCGACGGACGCCGTCGTCCGCACGGCGGGGGCGAAGGAGTACACCGCGGCGACTCGCATGTACGGGCTGGTCGACGGCCACCTCCTCTGGGCGTGGGACATCGCGGCGCTCGGCGGCGAGCTCGCCTCGCACGCGTCCGCCCGTCTGGCCAAGGCCGAGTGATGCCGGGCGACGGCGCGACCTTCGCCGGCGTCGACGGAGCGGTGTGCGACGACCTGGGGCTCACGCACATCGGCAATCCGATGCGCGAGCAGCAGCTCCTCGACAGTGGCGGTGCGGTCGCACCCCTGGGCGACCGTGCAGTGGTCACGGTCGCGGGCCCCGACCGGCTCAGTTGGCTCGACTCGCTCACGTCGCAGGCGCTGACGCAGCTGCTCCCGGGGGAGAGCACCGAACTGCTCGTGCTCGACCCGCATGGTCACGTAGAGCACGCGGCATCCGTCGTCGACGATGGCGAGATGACCTGGCTCATCACCGACGTCGAGCGTCTCGAGGCGCTGGTCACCTGGCTCACGCGCATGCGGTTCCGGCTGCGGGTCGAGGTCGTCGATCGTTCCGGCGACACGGCGGTCGTCGGCGGAACGGCATCCGCAGTGGCCGACCTCGCATCGTCCGCCGTGTGGCGCGACCCGTGGCCCGAGGTCTCGATCGGAGGGTGGGGGTACGCGGCCGGTGAGGGGCATCCCGGCGCCGGACGCGACTGGGCCGAGGCGATCGTCGACCGCGAGGACCTCCGCCGGCTCGCCGACGATGCCGCCGCGGGCCGTCGCCGTGTCGCCGGGCGATGGGCTGCGGACGCCCTGCGCGTCGCCGCGTGGCGGCCGCGCGCGGCCACCGAGGCCGACGGCATGACGCTTCCCCACGAGGTCGACTGGCTCCGCACCGCCGTCCACCTGTCGAAGGGCTGCTACCGCGGCCAGGAGACGGTGGCGAAGGTGCACAACCTCGGCCATCCACCCCGACGGCTCGTGGCCCTGCAGCTCGACGGCAGCGACGCGGTGCTTCCTGAACGCGGCGCGGTCGTGCGCCGCGACGGCGACGAGGTCGGTCGCATCACCTCGGTCGCCCGGCACTTCGAGCAGGGCCCGATCGCCCTCGCCATCGTCAAGCGGTCGGTGCCCGTCGACGCCGAGCTCGTGGTGGACGCGGACGGCGAGAGCGTGGCCGCTGTGCAGGAGGTCGTCGTGCCGCCCGACGCCGGGCGCACCGCTGCGCCGCCGAGGCTGCCGCGCCTGAGCCGCCGCACCTGACGTGTCGCCCGAGCGCTCCGACGAGCCGCCCGCCGTCACCGCACCCATCGCGACCGGCTGGCGGGCGCGCGTGCGCCCGCGTCGGGGTTTCGAGCGCGCGCGCGACTCCGCTCCGGCGATCGTGCAGATCGTCGTCGCGGCATCCGCGGCCTACGCCTTCGCGCACCTCGTGCTGGGGCATCCGTCGCCCCTGCTCGCGGCGACCGTGACCATCTCGAGCCTGGGTCTGGTGCGCGACGCGCGGCCTCGTCGGGTTCTCGAGACGGTGATCGGGATGCTGGTGGGCGTGCTCGTCTCGGAACTCATCGTGGTCGTCGTCGGATCGGGAACCTGGCAGCTCGCCCTGGCTCTCGCCGCGACGCTGCTCACCGCACGGGCGCTCTCGGCGCAGCCGAGCTTCGCGATCTCGGCAGCGATCCAGTCGGTGATCGTGATCGCGATTCCCGGAAGCATGCCGTTCCTGCGCCTCGTCGACGGATCGGTGGGAGCGGTGGCCGCGCTGCTGGCGACGGCCCTGCTGCCGCGCCGGCCGCTGCGCGAAGTCTCGCGCGCGGGCCGCGCCCTGTTCGCGAACTTCGACGGCGCGGCGGCGACCGTCATCCAGGCGTTGCGCCGCGGCGACCGCGTGCGTGCTGACCGCGGACTCGAGAAGGCGCGAGCGCTGCAGCCGCTCGTCGACGACTGGGCGACCTCGCTGGACTCCGGGCTCGCCGTAGCGCGCATCTCGCCGTTCCTCCGGCGCCAGCGTGAGGAGCTGCAACGTCAGGACCGGATGCGCGCATCCCTCGACCTCGCGACACGCAACCTCCGGGTCATCGCGCGCCGCGTGGTGTACGCCCTCGAAGACCGCCAGCCGCGCCCGATCGCGGCGGACTTGCTCGCCCAGATCGCGCGCGCCGCCGACCTGCTGGGTCAGTCGATCGACGACATCGCGCTGGAACCGGCC
Source organism: Microbacterium sp. M4A5_1d (assembly GCF_053345465.1). Taxonomy (NCBI): domain Bacteria; kingdom Bacillati; phylum Actinomycetota; class Actinomycetes; order Micrococcales; family Microbacteriaceae; genus Microbacterium; species Microbacterium sp. M4A5_1d. The sequence goes on along the minus strand of NZ_JBKFAD010000003.1, from coordinate 155,136 downwards.
GCCCGAGAGTCGCTGCTCGCGGTCGCCACCCGGCTCGATCCGACCAGTCTGGCGCCCGGTTCCTCACTCGGCGACCAGAACGTCATCACGGCGCTGCGTCCACTGGTCGTCGATCTGCTCACGGCGGCGGGGATGCCGCAGGCCGAGGCCCGCGCGGCGATGCCGCGGATCTGAGCGCCCGCCGACGGTACGGCAGGCAGCAGGGGTTCGCAACCGCCTCGCGCGGCATCCCGGCGCCTCCCTGGCGTGGTCGTCTTCCCCTGGAGTGAGGAGCGATCATGAAGGCAGTGGTCTGGCACGGCATCGGCGACATCCGGCTCGACGAGGTCGACGAACCGCGCATCGAAGACGGGCATGACGCCATCGTCCGCATCACCCGCAGCGCGATCTGCGGCACCGATCTTCATTTCATCCGCGGCACCATGTCGGGGATGAAGGAGGGCACCATCCTCGGACACGAAGCGGTCGGCGTCGTGACCGATGTCGGCGGACATGTTCGCGGCTTCCAACCCGGTGACCGTGTCGTGATCAACTCGACGATGTCGTGCGGCGCGTGCCGCTACTGCCGCGATGGGCACACCGCGCAGTGCGACGTGGCGAACCCGAACGGGCCGCACGCCGGCACATCCTTCTTCGGCGGGCCCGAGGCGACGGGGCCGATCAACGGTCTGCAGGCCGAGTATGCGCGCATCCCGTGGGCGCAGAACACGATGACGAAGCTGCCCGACTCCGTCACGGACGATCAGGCGATCCTGCTCTCGGACATCTTCCCGACGGCATGGTTCGGCGCGCAGCTGGCGGGGGTCTCCCGGGGTGACATCGTCGTCGTGCTCGGAGCGGGGATCGTCGGGCAGTTCTCCGTCGTCTCGGCGTTCAAGCAGGGGGCGGGACGCGTGATCGTCGTCGACGGCGTCGCGGATCGCCTTGCACAGGCCCGGACCCTCGGGGCAGAGATCATCGACTTCAACGACGTCGACCCCGTGTCGGCCGTCATGGAACTGACGAACGACATCGGGGCCGACTGCGTCATCGACGCCGTGGGTGTGGACGCCGAACGTCCGGCTCGTGGGCCGGCCGCTCCGGATGACGACGCCGCGGCGGAATTCGACGAAGAGGTCGCGCAGGTCGCGCCCGACATCGCGCCCCAGGGCGATCTCTGGCGACCCGGCGACGCTCCGTCGCAGGCATCGCGCTGGGTGGTCGAGATGGTCGCCAAGTACGGCCGCATCGGGATCATCGGGGTCTACTCGCCGCTGGCCGAGGTCTATCCGATCGGGCAGGCCATGAACAAGAACCTGACCGTGCGGATGGGCAACTGTGATCACCACAGCGTCACGCCTCCGCTGATCGACATGGTCGCCGCCGGTGTCTTCGATCCCACCGCCCTCATCACGGCGCACGAGTCGCTGGCGGGCGTCATCGATGCGTACGAGGCCTTCGACCGCCGCGAGCCCGGCTGGATCAAGGTCGCCCTCGACATCGGCGGCTGATCCTCGACCCTGCCCTCGGACGTGCTGAGCCGATGCGGCGGCCGCCGATCCTGCCCTGCCGGCGCGCTCGGCCTGTCGACGGAACAAGCGAGCCGGCGAGGGTGTTCGATGGAGGGGAGGGAAGCCACATGACCAGCGAGAACGCCCCCACGGCCGCGGATCTGCTGCGCCGCGCACTGGCCTCACCCGACGGGTCGGAGCGGGTTCGCAGCGCGATGGCGGCGGGAACCTACCCGCGTCCCGAGTACGTTCCGGTGCTCGTCGAGCAGTGCGCGCACGAGCCCGACCTCACCGTTCGCGAGACCCTGACCTGGGCCCTCACCCGGCAGGACCGCGACACGACTCTCGATCGGGTGCTTCCCGAGCTCGGATCGCCGTTCCCGAGGGCACGGGCTCAGGCGCTCCACACGCTCTCGAAGATCCGCGACCCCCGGGCCTGGCCCGCGATCACATCGGAGCTCCTGCACGACGAGAACGCCGAGGTCGCGCGGACCGCGTGGCGTACGGCAGCCGGACTCGCACCCGAGGCCGAGCGCGCCGCGCTCGCATCGGAACTGGCGGCGCACTTCGGCCTCGGGCCGGACGATCTGCAGCAGAGTCTGAGCCGGGCGTTCGTGATGCTCGGCGAATCGGGCCGCGACGCGATCGACCGGGCTGCGGCAGCGGGGGAGTGGAACGTCCGCGTGCACGCCCTCGCGACGGAGCACCTCGTCTCGTACCCCGAGGAGGGCTACGAAGCCGCTGTCGCCGTCGCTCGCCGTGCTGCGGCGCGACGGGACGCCGCTGACTGGAACGAGGGCTGACCTCGCGCGATGACGGACGCGGCGGGCGTCAGTGCGGCGCGACTGCGCTCCACGGAACGGTGAACTCGCCCAGGCGCCACCGTGAACGGTCGCCGAGGTCGATTCCGCGGTCAGCCATCGCCCCCAGGGCCGTCCGCCACCGTTGCACCGGGCCGAAAGCGGATGCCGGCGCGGCCCGCCGCCACTCGTCGTCGAGCGACGACAGCAGCTCGTGCACCCGCTCACCGGCGACGTTCCGGTGGATGAGGGCCTTCGGCAGACGTTCGGCCGCGATCGCGGGGGAGTCGAGCCCCGCGAGACGGAGCGAGATCGTGAGGCTGCGGGGTGCGGCACCCGGGCCCACCTCGATCCAGGTGCTCACCCGGCCGATCTCGTCGCACGTGCCCTCGACGAGCATGCCGTCGGGTGCGAGGCGCGACGTCATCCGGGACCACGCGTCGGCGACATCCGCTTCGTCGTACTGGCGCAATACGTTGAAGGCACGGATGATCGCCGGCCGGCGGCTACCCGGCACGGGCACCTCGAACCCGCCTCGCGCGAATCCGACGCGGGCGTCCGGGGCGAAGGGCGTCCGTCCGACCCGCACCTCCTCGAGTTGCGTGCGCGCGCGAGCGACGCGCTCGGGATCGATCTCGAGCCCGAGCACCTCGACGTCGGGTCGCGCGGGGCGCAGGCGTGCCTCCAGCTCGAACGCCGTGACGCCGCTCGCGCCGTAGCCGAGGTCGATCACCAGGGGGTCGGCGCACCGGCGCAGCACGGGATGCCGCGCGATCCAGCGATCGACGCGACGCAGGCGGTTCGTGTTCGTGGTTCCACGGGTGGCCTGCCCGATATGTCCCGGGGCCATGACCCCATGATCGCAGGCCCCGGCTCGATAGACTCGGAGCATGAGTGCGCCCTACACGCTGATCCTCCTCCGCCACGGGCAGAGCGAGTGGAACAAGTCCAACCAGTTCACCGGCTGGGTCGACGTCCGACTCACCGACCAGGGCAAGGCCGAGGCCCAGCGCGGCGGTGAGCTGCTCGCCGAGGCGGGCCTGCTTCCCGACGTCCTGTACACATCGGTCCTCAGCCGCGCCATCCAGACCGCTCAGATCGCGCTCGATGCGGCCGACCGCCTCTGGATCCCGGTCAAGCGTTCGTGGCGTCTGAATGAGCGCCACTACGGCGCCCTGCAGGGCAAGGACAAGGCGCAGACCCTCGCGGAGTTCGGCAACGAGCAGTTCATGCTGTGGCGTCGTTCGTTCGACGTGCCGCCGCCGCCCCTCGCCGACGACGACCAGTACAGCCAGGTGAACGACCCGCGCTATGCCGACATCGACGGCGAGGTGCCCCGCACCGAGTCGCTGAAGCTCGTCATCGACCGTCTGCTGCCCTACTGGGAGTCCGACATCGCCACGGACCTGCGTGCCGGCAAGACCGTGCTCGTCACCGCTCACGGCAACTCGCTCCGCGCGCTCGTCAAGCAGCTCGAGGGCATCAGCGACGACGACATCGCCGAGCTGAACATCCCCACCGGCATCCCGCTGGTCTACAAGCTCGACGAGGACCTGAAGCCGCTCGGTCCGGGCGAGTACCTCGATCCCGAGGCGGCCGCAGCGGGAGCTGCTGCCGTGGCCAACCAGGGCAAGGCCTGAGTACGACACGTACGAAGGGGCGGCGCCGATCGGCACCGCCCCTTCGTCGAGACCGGATGTCGGTCAGAGACCGCTCTCGTTCACGATGACGTTGATCGTCTCGGTGTCGGGGCGCCATTCACCCGTCGCGAGGTAGGCCACGCGCTTGCCGACCGTCACCGCGTGATCGGCGAAGCGCTCGTGGTACCGGCTGGCGAGGGTCGCGTCGACCGTGGCCGCGGCCTCGCCCTGCCAGTTCTCGCTGAGCACCTTCTCGAAGACGCTGAGGTGGAGGTCGTCGAGCCGGTCGTCGAGAGCACGCAGCGTCTCGACGAGCGCGAGGTCTTCCGAGCGCAGCAGCTCGGTCAGCGTGCGCGCGACCTCGACGTCGATCTCGCCCATCTTAGTGAAGGTGCCCTTGAGGCCCTTCGGGATCGCTCGCTCGGGGAAGCGCATGCGGGTGAGCTGCGCGATGTGCTCGGCGATGTCGCCCATGCGCTCGAGCGACGCACTCGTGCGCAGGGCCGAGACGACGATGCGCAGGTCACGGGCGACCGGCTGCTGGCGGGCGAGGATCTCGATCGCCAGCTCGTCGATCGCGATGGCCTTCTCATCGATCACGGCATCCGCGTCGATGACCTCTTCGGCGAGGGTGATGTCGCTCGTGCCGAATGCACGCGTGGCCTTCTCGATCGCGACGGTCACCAGCTCGGAGATCTCGACCAGGCGGGTCTGGACGTCCTCGAGGGACTGGTGGAACACTTCGCGCATCGGAGCACCTTTCCTTCTTGCGGAGACAGCACGACGCCGTACTCACGGCGACGCGATTGTCGCTCGACAAGGTTAACGAACGGTGCCGAGCCGATGAACATCCGCGCGAGTCGGGGTAGGAACGGCCGAGACGCGATGGGCGGACCCTGCGCCGCGTTCTAATCTGGAGGAATGAATCCGACGCAGCTCGCGCTGCTCGCCCTTCTCGCGGGCGTGTTCGTCGGCCTTCTCATCAGCGCCGTGGCCTTCCTCGCCTGGCGTGCTCGCGCTCAGGCGCAGGAACAGGCCGACGGCGAACTGCCTGCGGGCGCGCGTGAGGTTCTGGGCGCCCTCGACGAGGCTGCGCTCATCGTCGATGCGTCGTTCACGATTGTCGCGACGTCGCCCTCCGCCGAGTTGTTCGGTCTCTTCGAGGGCGAGTCGATCCCCGGCGATGAGCTGCGCGAGCTGCTGCGGTCCTCCCGCGGCGTGCCGCATTCCGAGACGGGAACGCTGAAGCTCCGACGCGGCGTCGCGCCGGCGGAACCGCGCCTCATCGTCGCGCGCGCCAGCAGCATCACGCCGCGTTTCACGCTCGTGCTGGTCCGCGACATCACCGAGCGCGAGCGGCTCGCTGAGATGCGCCGCGACTTCGTGGCCAACACGAGCCACGAGCTGAAGACACCGGTCGGAGCCGTCACTCTGCTCGCCGAGGCGATCGAGTCGGCCGCCGACGACCCGGAACAGGTGCGCTCGTTCGCCAGCAGGCTGAGCGCCGAGGCGATGCGGCTCGGCAACCTGACCTCGCGCATCATGAGCCTGTCTCGCCTGCAGTCCTCCGACGAGCTGACCGAGCTGCGCGACGTCGCGATCGACGAGGTCGTCACGTCGGCGATCGAGACGCACGCGATCGCTGCCGAGTCGGCGGGCGTCGCCCTCGTGCGCGGTGGCGACCGCGGGCTCTACGTCCGCGGGGACGTGCAGGTGCTGAGCGAAGCGGTGGGCAATCTCATCGCCAACGCCATCGTCTATTCGCCGCCGGCGAGCCAAGTGGGCGTGGGCATCCGTGGCAACGGCGACACGGTGGAGATCGCCGTCACCGACCGGGGTATCGGGATCCCCGAGAGCGAGCAGCAGCGCGTCTTCGAGCGCTTCTACCGGGCCGACTACGCCCGTTCCCGACGCACCGGGGGCACCGGGCTCGGGCTGTCGATCGTCAAGCACGCCGTCCAGCGCCACGGGGGCGAGGTCCAGCTGTGGTCGCGGCCGGGCCGCGGCTCCACGTTCACCATCCGCCTTCCCGCGATCGCCGCGCCCGACGGCGCGGCGCCGACGCCCCGGAAGACCAGAAAGAAGATCGCCCGGGCCCTTCCCGCCCGGACGAAGGGAGACCCATCATGACCCGTGTCCTGCTCGTGGAGGATGAGCCCGACCTCGCCGACCCGCTGGCCTACCTGCTGCGACGGGAGGGCTTCGAGGTCGAGATCGCCGAGGACGGACCCGCTGCGCTCGAGGCTTTCGAGTCGCGTGGTGCCGACATCGTGCTGCTCGACCTCATGCTGCCCGGGATGCCGGGAACCGAGGTGTGCCGCATCATCCGGACGACGTCGAAGATCCCGATCATCATGCTCACGGCCAAGGACTCCGAGGTCGACATCGTCGTCGGGCTGGAATTGGGCGCCGACGATTACGTGACGAAGCCGTACTCGTCGCGCGAGCTGCTGGCGCGGATGCGGGCTGTGCTGCGCCGTGCGGCGACCGCAGAGGTCGATGTCGACGAACGCGTGCTCGTCGGTGGTCGGGTCACGATCGACCTCGACCGTCACACGGTCGCCGTGGACGGCAGCGTGATCAACATGCCGCTCAAGGAGTTCGAGCTGCTCGAAGTGCTCATGCGCAACGCCGGACGCGTGATGACCCGCGGGCAGCTGATCGACCGCGTGTGGGGCAGCGACTACTTCGGTGACACGAAGACCTTGGACGTGCACATCAAGCGCATCCGCTCGCGTATCGAGAGCGACCCGGGGCAGCCGTCGATGCTGCTCACCGTTCGAGGCCTCGGCTATCGATTCGAAGGCTGACGCTCGCGAGCGCGATGAACAGAGGGCCCGGCGATGAACGCCGGGCCCTCTGTTCGCGTCAGATGCGCCGAGTCGTCACGGTGTCGGGGTGGCCGACGGGGTGGGGGTCACCGACGGGGTCGGCGTCTCGAGCGGGACGTACTCGGTGTAGTAGGGAAGCTTGCCGTCGAGGACGGGCACGTCGATGCGTACGCCCTCGGCGTCGCCCGACTGGAACGACATCGGAAGGGTCGCGCCGGGCTTGGTGTCGATGCCGTCGAGCAGGATCGGCTCGTTGCCGTCGACGCCCAGGCTGATGCTGTCGCGAGCCGGAACCTCGATCTCGGTGGTGACGCCGTCGAACCCGAAGATGAGCGTGTGGTCCTCGTCGGTGGGGTTGACGATGGCGGCGAGGAAGTTGCCGGCCGTGCCGGACTCGTCGGCGATGACCATCGCGTTGCGGACGTCGAGCGGGCCGGACGGCGGGATGTTCACGCCGTCCGAAGCGGAGAAGTCGATCGTGGTCGCCTGCGGCGCGATCATGCTGCAGCCGGCGGCTCCCAGGGTCAGGGCGGCGCCCACGGCAATCGAAGCGACGATTCGCAGTTTCACGGATCCTCCAGGCAGGCAGACGGCGTCCTCAGCAGTCTAGAGGGTGACGAGGCTGGTCCGCCGACATCGGCTGGATGCTGCGGGGCATAAGCGGCGGCAAACCTTACTGTATGCCCCCTGTGTTATCCTGGATGTTGCCGAAGGGATATAACTCCATGCTTTTTGAGGTTGGCGAAACCGTCGTCTACCCCCACCACGGGGCAGCCACGATCATCGAGGTCAAGGACCGGATCATCAAGGGCGAGACGAAGAAATACCTGAAGCTCAACGTCACCCAGGGAGACCTCATCATCGAGGTCCCGGCTGACAACGTCGACCTGGTCGGCGTTCGCGACGTCATCGGCAAGGACGGTCTCGAGCGCGTGTTCGACGTCCTGCGCGCTCCCTTCACCGAAGAGCCGACCAACTGGTCGCGTCGGTACAAGGCCAACCTCGAGAAGCTCGCCTCGGGCGATGTCATCAAGGTGAGCGAAGTCGTTCGCGACCTGTGGCGTCGCGATCAGGACCGTGGCCTGTCCGCGGGTGAGAAGCGCATGCTCGCCAAGGCGCGTCAGATCCTCGTCTCCGAGATCGCGCTCGCGCTGAAGGCCGATGAGGACCACGCTTCGGGCGTCCTCGACGAGGTCCTCGCCTCCTGAGGCCGATCCGGCATCCGCTGCCGTGGGCATCATCCCCGTTCCGCGCGTCGCTATCGTCGTCGTCGCGGCCGGTTCCGGAACACGATTGTCGGCCGGGGCGCCGAAGGCTTTCGTCGGTATCGACGAGCATTCGATCCTGAGGCACGCCCTCGACGGCATTGCCCCGGCGCCGGCGGCGCAGGTCGTGATCGTCGTTCCCCGCGGACGTCAGGGCGACGCGCAGACCGAGGCCGAAGCGGCGTTCGGCGGGCGGTCCGATCTCGTGTCGGTCGTCGTCGGTGGCCAGACGCGGCAGCAGTCGGTCGCCGCGGGGCTCGCAGCGCTGTGGGCCGACGTCGAGACCGTCCTCGTCCATGACGCCGCTCGCGCCCTCACCCCGCCGGATGTCTTCGAACGGGTGATCGCCGAGGTCGAACGCACCGGCGCCGGGGTCGTCCCCGCCCGACCGGTCGTCGATACGCTCAAACGCGTGACCGGCGCCGTGGTCGACGAAGCCGTCGATCGCGCTCCGCTCGTAGCGGCGCAGACTCCCCAGGGTTTCCCCCGCGCGCTCCTCGAGGCGGCGTACGCCGCGGCGACGGAGGAGTACACCGACGACGCCGCCCTGTTCGCGGCCGTCGGTCACCCCGTCCACACGGTGATGGGCGACGATCTGTCGTTCAAGATCACCACGCCCGCCGACCTCGATCGAGCGCGTCACCTGTTGCGGCCGGCGACTCCTGCGGCATCCGTGATCCCGCTCGTCGGTATCGGTACCGACGTCCACGCCTTCGGGGGGGACGGGGAATTGCGGCTGGCTGGGCTCGATTGGCCCGGCGAGGCCGGACTGCGCGGTCACTCCGACGGTGACGCCGTCGCCCACGCGATCGTCGACGCGGTGCTCGCGGCCGCGGGCCTCGGCGATATCGGCACCCACTTCGGCGTCGACCGTCCCGAGTACGCGGGTGCCTCGGGCGTCGTCTTCCTGCGGCGGGTGCGCGAGCTCGTGTCTGAGGCCGGGTTCGCGATCGGCAACGTCTCGGTTCAGGTGCAGGCCAACCGCCCGCGATTCGCGCCGCGCCGTGCCGAGGCCGAGGCGGTCTTGACAGATGCCCTCGGGGCGCCGGTTTCCGTCGCCGCGACGACGACCGACGGGCTCGGGTTCACCGGCACCGGCGAAGGCGTCTCAGCGACCGCCGTCGCCCTCGTTCACCGCATCCGCTGACGGGTCAGCCGACATCCGGCACGGGTCGGGCGCAGTTGCGCGGATGAAGCGCGGTTCGAGCTGCGCCTGATGCATCGAAGTGCGCCCGACGTCGACCGTGCTGCGGCTCAGGGAGCAGCGGACTCGGTCGCGGGATCGAGGTCGCGCGTCATGAACACCGACAGCGGATCGGGGGAGTAGTCGCCGAAGGGCGGGCAGTACGAGAACCCGGCGCTCTCGTAGAGTCCGCGTGCCGGGACGAAATCCGCGCCGGAGCCGGTCTCGAGCCAGAGCGAGCGGATGCCGACGTCCCGGGCTTCCCGCTCGAGGTGCTGCAGCATCGCGCGTCCGAGCCCGCGCCCGATGAAAGCCTCGGAGACGCGCATGGACTTGATCTCGGCGCAGTCGCTGCCGAAGACCTTGAGCGCTCCGACGGCGGCGATCTCGTCGCCCAGCCAAGCCGAGTACACCCGCACGGAGGGATGCTGCAGCGCCGTCAGGTCGAGTGCGTGCACGCTCTCGACGGGCGTGTTCGCGAGCATGCCGGCCAGATGTGCGGCCAGCAGCCCGCGCGTCGCGACGCCGGAGAGATCATCTCGGACGATGGTGAGCGATTCCGTCATGTCAGGCCTCCAGGGGTGTCGGGGCAGGGTTGCTACGAGAGCGCGAGGTCGCGGCGAGCAGCACCAGGCCCGCGGCGAGCACCGCCAGCCCAACGAGCGCGAGCGGAGCGAGACGTTCACCGAGCAGGATGACGCCGAGCAGACTTGCCGTCAGCGGTTCGGCGAGGGTGAGAGTCGCCGCGGTCGCGGCGCTCAGACCGCCGAGCCCCCAGGTGAACAGGGCGTAGGCGAGCGCGACGGTCGCGAGCCCGAGCCAGAGAGCCATCGCCCAGCCGCGGGGGTCGGTGAGCCAGCCCATGTCGGTGAAGGGGAGCATCGCGACGCCGCACGCCGCAGCTCCGGCTCCCATCGCGCCCGAGACGGTGAAGGCGTCCCAGCCGCCGGAGATCAGCCGCCGCTGCGCGTTGGCGATCACCGCGAACGAGGCGCCCGCCCCGAGTGACCCCAGCACGCCGAGACCGTCCGCCCCCGCCGAGCCGCCTCCCGCGACGGCGAGCAGGGCGACTCCGGCCGTGGCCAGGGCGGTCGCGGTCATCCACGACGTCGTCGGCCGCCGCCGCGTGAGGGCCCACTCGAGCAGTCCGGCCAGCACCGGCGCGGATCCGAGTGCGATGACCGTCCCCACGGCGACACCGTTGCGCGCCGTGCCGAGGAAGAACAACGGCTGGTAGAGGGCGAGGCAGAGCCCGGTCAGTGCCATGAGGGCGACGGCGCGCGAACTCGTGACCGGGCGGATGCCGTCGCGAGCGAAGCGTGCGCGCTGTCTTCGGGCCCCGACCGAAAGGCCGACGGCAGCGAGCGCCGTGCCGCCGACGATGAGCCGGGCGGCGCCGACCCCCAGCGGTGTGGTGCTCTCGGGGCCGAGGGCCTGTGCGGTGCCGGTCGTGCCGAACAGCACTGCCGCGGCGAGGACGGCGATCACGGGCAGCACCCTCCAGTTCTACCGCGTCTCGGAGCGCGCTCATGCCACGGCGGCGTGGCAGCCCGCCGGTAGGCTGGTGCAGTGACCGTTCGCCTCTACGACACCCGCGCGCAGGCGCTGCGCGATTTCGCGCCGCGCGACCCGTCGAACGTCACGGTCTACGTCTGCGGTCCGACGGTCCAGTCGGGGCCCCACATCGGCCACGTCCGGGCCGCTGTCGGGTTCGACATCCTGCGTCGCTGGCTCGAGTACCGTCATGGGCGGGTGACTTTCGTCCGCAACGTCACCGACATCGACGACAAGATCCTCGCCAATGCGACGGATGCCGAGTCCTGGTGGGCGCTCGCCTACCGGATCGAGCTCGAGTTCACTCGCGCTTATGCGGCGGTCGGCGTGCTCGCGCCGACGTACGAGCCGCGCGCCACGGCATCCGTTCCGCAGATGATCGAGCTCATCGATACCCTCATCGAGCGCGGCCACGCCTATGCGGCGCCGGACGGATCGGGAGACGTGTACTTCGATGTGCGGTCGTGGCCCGATTACGGCTCGTTGACGCGCCAGTCGCTCGACGCGATGGAGGCCGCGGCGGACGCCGACCCCCGAGGCAAGCGCGATCCGCGCGACTTCGCCCTGTGGAAGGGCGCCAAGCCCGAAGAGCCGTCGGACGCCGCCTGGAGCTCCCCCTGGGGACTCGGCCGTCCCGGCTGGCACATCGAGTGCTCGGCGATGAGCCGGCGCTACCTCGGCGGCGAGTTCGACATCCACGGCGGCGGGCTCGACCTGCGCTTCCCGCACCACGAGAACGAGCTCGCGCAGTCGACGGCTGCGGGTGACGCCTTCGCGCGTTACTGGGTTCACAACGGCCTCGTCACGGTCGGTGACCAGAAGATGTCGAAGTCGCTCGGCAACTTCCTGCTCGCCGACGATGTGCTGCGTGAGCGCGACCCCCGCGTCGTGCGATACGCGCTCGGAGCCGCCCACTACCGCTCGAGCCTCGACCTGACCTCACAGAGTTTCGATGAGGCGGAGGCGGCGCTCGCCCGCATCCAGGCGTTCCTGCAGCGCGCCGCACGCCTGCTTCCCGACGCATCAGCGTCTCGCGACGTCGAACTTCCCGCCGCCTTCGCCTCGGCGATGGACGACGATCTCGCCGTCCCGCAGGCGCTCGCCGTTCTGCATGAGACGGTCCGGGCGGGCAACACCGCTCTCGACGCGGGCGATCGAGACGCAGTGGCGCATGCCGTCGCAGCCGTCTCGGGAATGCTCGCTGTGCTCGGACTCGACGCCGCCGGCGAGGCGCGCGGCGACGACGCCGAGACCATCGCTCTCGATGCGCTCGTGCGCACCATGATCGACCAGCGCGCCGAGGCGCGCGCCACCAAGGACTGGGCGACGGCCGACCGCATCCGCGACGCGATCGCGGCGGCCGGCATCGTCCTCGAAGACGGTCCCGAGGGGACCCATTGGAGTGTGAACCGTGGCTAAGCCAGGAAACCCGTCCGCCGGACGCGGCAAGAAGAAGGGCCCCACCAAGGGCACCGGCGGCAAGAACCGTCGCTCGCTCGAGGGGCGCGGCCCGACCCCCAAGGCCGAAGACCGCGCCTGGCACCCCGCCGGTAAGCGCAAGGCCGCCCAGGAGCGCTACGTCGCTGCCGGCGGCAAGCCGCAGCAGCGCCAAGGCAGCTCGAACCGCGCGCCCAAGTCGAAGTCGGGTGACGACACCGAGACGGTCACCGGCCGCAACAGCGTCCTCGAGGCGCTGCGCGCCAAGATCCCCGCCACCGCCTTCTACATCGCGCAGCGCGTCGAGATGGACGACCGCGTCAAGGAGATGCTGTCGATCGCCACGAACCGCGGCATCCCCGTGCTCGAGGTCACGCGGCAGGAACTCGACCGCATGGCCGGGTTCGACGGCGTGCACCAGGGCGTCGCGATCAAGGTGCCTCCGTACGAGTACGGCCACCCGCAGGATCTTCTCGAGCAGGTCATCGACTCGGGCGAGACGCCGCTGCTCGTCGCGCTCGACGGCGTCACCGACCCCCGCAACCTCGGGGCGATCATGCGCTCGGCGGCCGCCTTCGGCAGCCAGGGCGTCATCGTGCCGCAGCGCCGCTCGGCGGGCGTCAACTCGGCCGCCTGGAAGACCAGCGCCGGCGCGGCCGCGCGCATCCCGGTCGTGATCGCACCGAACCTGACGACCACGCTCAAGGAGTTCAAGAAGCAGGGCGTCTTCGTACTCGGTCTCGATGGCGGGGGAGACGTCGCGCTGCCAGCGCTGCAGCTGGCCGACCGCCCGGTCGTCATCGTCGTGGGCTCGGAGGGCAAGGGGCTCTCGCGTCTCGTGACGGAGACGTGCGACCAGGTCGTCTCGATCCCCATCTCGTCGGCGACCGAGTCGCTCAACGCCGGTATCGCGGCGTCCGTCGCGCTCTACCAGGTCGCCACGATCCGGGCCGCCCAGGAGTGATCGCGGTGACGCCGGCTGTGACCGAGCGATGACCTTCCTGTAAATTCCGGGCGGTCCATCAGAGACGACCCCGCGGGATGACGATCCAGCGGGTAGTTTCGAACCGTGAGCGAGAACGACAACACCTCCGGCTCCCGCACGATCGTCGCGACCCACCCGCTGGCGCTCGCGCCGGTGAGCTCGCCTCCGGCCACGGTCGACGGTTTCGTGCGTGAGTTTTTGCTGAACCTCAACATGGAGCGCGGCGTCGCCCTGTCGGCGGCCACCGAGACCGACAAGTACATGGCGCTCGCGGCGACCGTCCGCGATTACCTCGTCGCGCGGTGGCTCGAAGATCAGCGACGTCAGCGCGAGGACCAGCGGAAGGCCGTCTGCTACCTGTCGGCGGAGTACCTGCTCGGGCGCCAGCTCGACAACAACCTGCTCGCGTCGGGGCTCACCGACATCGCCACCGAAGCACTGGCCGCGTGCGGCATCGACATCGACACGATGCGTGCCCACGAGGTCGAGCCGGGCCTCGGCAACGGCGGTCTCGGGCGGCTGGCCGCGTGCTTCGTCGACTCGCTGGCCACCCTCAGCGTGCCGAGTATCGGCTACGGCATCCGCTACGAATACGGCATCTTCCGGCAGGTGTTCCGGGGCGGCGAGCAGATCGAGAAGCCGGATGCCTGGCTCGCACTCGGCTCGCCGTGGGAGTTCCGTCACCCCGAAGCGGCGCAGACCGTGTCGTTCGCGGGTCACACCGAGACCTACGACGATGACGGCGTCATCCGCAGCCGATGGGTGCCGGCCTGGAGCGTCCGTGCCGTGCCCTACAACTACATGGTCCCCGGCTACCAGAACGGTCGTGTGAACACCCTCCGCCTCTGGAGCGCCGAGGCGACGAAGGCCTTCGACCTGCGCACCTTCAACAGCGGCGACTACGTCGAGGCGGTGCGCGCGCAGACCTTCGCCGAGAACATCTCGAAGGTCCTCTACCCCGAGGACTCCACTCCGCAGGGCAAGGAGCTGCGCCTGCAGCAGCAGTACTTCTTCGTCGCGGCATCCATCGCCGACTACATGACGAAGGTGCTGCCGGAGGACTTCGATCTCGAGGATCTGCCCGACCGCGTCATCTTCCAGCTCAACGACACCCACCCCGTCATCGCCGTCCCCGAGATGATGCGCGTGCTGGTCGACGAGCGGAAGCTCGACTGGGATGCCGCGTGGGCGATCACCCAGAAGTGCTTCGCCTACACCTGCCACACCCTGCTGCCCGAGGCGCTCGAGGTCTGGTCGGTCGATCTGCTCGGACGCCTGCTGCCGCGGCATCTCGAGATCATCTACCGCATCAACGACGAGTTCCTGCTGCGTGTGCGCGAGCGGTTCGGCGACGACGAGCAGCGTCTGCGCGACATGTCGATCGTCTCCGAGCACCGGGCCGTGCGCATGGCCTACCTCGCGACGGTCGCCGGGGCGAAGGTGAACGGCGTCGCCGAGCTGCACTCGCAGCTGCTGCGCGAGAAGGTGCTGCATCAGTTCGACGAGATGATGCCCGAGAAGTTCACGAACGTCACGAACGGCGTCACGCCGCGCCGATTCATGCGGCTGGCGAACCCGAAGCTCTCCGAGCTCATCACGGCGGCGCTCGGCACGGGCTGGCTCACCGACCTCGAGCGGTTGCGTGAACTCGAGTCGTACGCGGAGGACCCGGACTTCCGCGCTGCCTTCGCCGACGTGAAGGCCGCGAACAAGCGGCGCCTCAACGACGTTCTGATGAAGCGCGACGGCTTCGAGATCGCCGACGACCATCTGCTGGACGTCATGGTCAAGCGGCTGCACGAGTACAAGCGTCAGACGCTGAAGCTGCTGCACATCGTCACCCTCTACGAGCGTGTCGTGTCGGGCCGAGTGGCGGTATCCGACCTGCAGCCGCGCACCTTCATCTTCGGCGCGAAGGCGGCTCCCGGCTACGCGATGGCCAAGCGTGTGATCCATCTCATCAACGCGGTTGGCGCAGTCGTCAACAACGACCCGCGCCTCGAGGGGCGCCTCAAGGTCGTCTTCCCGCCGAACTACAACGTCACCCTTGCCGAGCGGGTCATCCCCGCGGCCGACCTGTCGGAGCAGATCTCGCTGGCCGGCAAGGAGGCTTCGGGCACGGGCAACATGAAGTTCGCCCTGAACGGCGCGCTCACCATCGGCACCGATGACGGCGCGAACGTGGAGATCCGTGAGCTCGTCGGTGACGACAACTTCTTCCTGTTCGGCATGAGCGAGCCCGAGGTCGAGGAACTCTGGGCCGCCGGCTACCGGCCGGGAGAGTTCGCCCAGGCTGACGACGAGCTGCGCCGTGCCCTGGACCTGATCGGGTCGGGCGCGTTCTCGGAGGGCGACCGCTCGACCTTCGAGCCCGTCGTGTCGAACCTGCTCTACGACGACCGGTTCATGGTGCTGGCCGACTACACGTCGTACATCGCGGCGCAGGAGCGGGTGGATGCCGCCTACGCCGACCGCGATGCCTGGACCCGTTCGGCCATCCTGAACGTCGCCCGCACGGGCTTCTTCTCGTCGGACCGCTCCATCCGCGATTACATCGACCGTATCTGGCACACCCAGCCCGCTCGCTGACTCGCCACACGCGCGGACCGCGGTCTGCGCTCGACACCCAACGGAGGTAACAGTCATGGCACGCATCGCTGTCATCGGAGGCACCGGCTACGCCGGCAGCCACATCGTCGAGGAAGCCGTGTCGCGCGGCCACACCGTGGTCTCGGTCGCCCGAAAGGTACCCGCTGAGCGCGTCGAGGGTGCGACCTACCTCGAAGGCACCCTGCTCGACGTGCCGGCGCTCGTCGGTCAGCTCGAGGGCGTCGATGTCGTGGTCTCCGCCGTCGCGCCGCGCGGCGACATGCAGGGCCAGGTGCGCCCGAACACGGCGCTGCTGGTCGAGAGTCTTCCCGAGAACGTGCGCGTCGGCGTGGTCGGCGGCGCGGGTGGCAGCCTCGTCGCGCCGGGCGGTCCGCGCCTGATCGACAGCGGCTTCCCCGAGGAGTTCAAGGACGAGGCGCTCGAGGCGATCGGCATCCTCGAAGACCTGCAGGCCGACGAGAGCGGTCGCGACTGGTTCTTCATCCACCCTGCGGGCGGCTTCGGCTCATTCAACCCGGGCGAGCGCACCGGACACTATCGCGACGGTGGAGACGTGCTCGTGACCGACGAGAACGGCGACTCGTTCATCTCGGGCGCCGACTTCGCCATTGCGGTCGTCGACGAGATCGAGAACCCGAAGCATGTCCGCGAGCGCTTCACTGTCGGCTACTGACCGGCGGCACGGCCCGTGGGCGTGACCCGCGGGCCGTGGCCGGATGGCGCTCAGACCAGGTCGCGCCAGTCGACCTCCGCCTCGTCGTCGTCGACCGGGACGGAATCGGTGACGATCGGCACCGACATCGTCTCGGTCGGCGGCCCCATGACGGTCGCCTCGTCGCGCCGGTGACGGAGCACGTTCTCGACGTACGACGACAGCACCTCCGCGAGGGGAACGGACCGCCCCTCGGTCTGCGAGAGGTACCAGCGGTGCTCGAGCACCTGATGGAAGAGCTCCGCCGGTTCGAGCTTGGCGCGCAGGTCCCACGGCACCGAGAGGACGACGGGCTCGAACACGCGGGTGAGCCACTCGTGCGCGACCATCTCCTCGTTCGACCCGAGGCGTGACACACGCGCGCTGAACTCATCGAGGTCGTTGAGCAGGCGGCGGGCCTGGTTCTCCTCGACATCCAGTCCCGTCAGGCGGAGCAGGCGACGCTGGTGGTGGCCGGCGTCGACGACCTTCGGTTGGATCGATACGCGTGTGCCGTCGGCGGCCGCGTCGATCGACATCTCGCCGATGTCGAACCCGAGCGAGTTGAGCTTCTGGACGCGCTCGGTGATGCGCCACGACTCGTTCGCCGAGAACGTCTCCTGGTCGGTGAGGGCCGCCCACAGCGAGTGGTACGACGACATGATGCCGTCGGCGATCGCGATGGCGTCCACACCGCCTTCGAGGCGGCCACCGGCTTCGAGGTCCATGATCTCGCCGGCGATGTTCGTGCGTGCGATGTCGAGGTCGTGCATCCGCTGACCGCGCGTGAGGCCCCGCTCATGCAGCTCGCCGGTCTCGGCGTCGACCAGGTACGCGGCGAACGCGCCGGCGTCGCGGCGGAAGAGCGTGTTCGACAGGGAGACGTCGCCCCAGAAGAAGCCGACGTTGTGCAGGCGCACGAGGAGCACGGCGAGGGCGTCGACGAGACGGGTCGCCGTGTCGGGACGCAGCACCTGGGTGAAGAGGGCGCGGTAGGGGAGGGAGAACTTCAGGTGGGCCGTGACGAGGGCAGCGGGCAGTTCCTCGCCGTTCTCGTCGCGACGTCCGTCGATGACTGCGACGCGCTCGACGCAGGGCACGTCGAGGCGCTGCAGCGAGCCGAGCATCTCGTACTCGCGCCGAGCCATCGTCGCCGTCGTCTCCTTGATCGCCACGACGCGTCCGGACAGGTTCGCGAAGCGCACGAGGTGACGCGAGATGCCCTTGGGAAGGTAGACGATGTCGGGCGTCGACCAATCGGCGAGGGTCGTCGACCAGGGGAGGGCGAGCAGACCCGGGTCGACGCTGCTGGCGGTGATCGAGAGCGAGGCGGTCACGGATTCTCCGATCGGATGTGAGGCGCAAAGACTGCGGCGCGGGCGACCAGAGGCCACCCGCGCCGCAGCGTACGAAGATACCGGATCAGGCCGAAGCGATGGCCTTGTCGGTGAGGCGCTCGCCGGTCTCGCCGTCGAACACGTGGACGTGTCCGGTGACGGGGGCGAGGACGACCCGGTCGCCCGCGTTCGGGTGACGGCGGCCGTCGACGCGCGCGACGATGTCGGTGCGCTTGCCGTTGATGTCGGTGTGGCCGTAGAGGTAGCCGTCAGCGCCGAGCTCCTCGACCAGGTCGACGTCGACGGTCAGGCCCTGGCCGTCCTCGGGGTTGACGATGATGTCCTCGGGGCGGATGCCGATCGTGACCGTCGAGCCGTGAGCCTTGCCGAGCGTGTCGGCCTCGACCGCGGCGACCTTGGTGCCGAACTGCACACCGCCCTCGGCGAGCGACGCCGTGAACAGGTTCATGGCGGGCGAGCCGATGAAGCCGGCGACGAAGACGTTGTTCGGCTTCTCGTACAGGTCGCGCGGCGTGCCGACCTGCTGCAGGATGCCGTCCTTGAGGACCGCGATGCGGTCACCCATGGTGAGGGCCTCGGTCTGGTCGTGCGTGACGTAGACCGTGGTGACCCCGAGGCTGCGCTGCAGCGAAGCGATCTGGGTGCGCGTCTGGACGCGGAGCTTGGCGTCGAGGTTCGACAGCGGCTCGTCCATGAGGAACACCTGGGGCTTGCGGACGATGGCGCGGCCCATCGCGACGCGCTGACGCTGACCACCCGAGAGGGCCTTCGGCTTGCGGGTCAGGTACTCCTCGAGGTCGAGGAGCTTGGCGGCCTCGAGCACGCGCTGCGCGCGCTCTTCCTTGCCGACGCCGGCGATCTTGAGCGCGAAGCCCATGTTCTCGGCGACCGTCATGTGCGGGTAGAGCGCGTAGTTCTGGAAGACCATCGCGATGTCGCGGTCCTTCGGGGGAACGTCGGTGACGTCGCGCTCACCGATGCGGATGCTGCCCGAGTTGACCTCTTCGAGGCCGGCGAGCATGCGCAGCGAGGTGGACTTTCCGCAACCGGAGGGGCCGACCAGGACGAGGAACTCGCCGTCGCCCACTTCGAGGTTGAGCTTGTCGACCGCGGGGCGCGTGCCACCGGGGTACAGACGGGTTGCGTTGTCGAAAGTGACAGTCGCCATCGTTTCTTCTCCTTCACCGGCAGGTACGTGCCGGACGATCCGTTGTGAATGGAACGGGGTCGCCCCCGTACGCCCCTCATCGGGCGCGCTCTCAGTATGGCACGGGCGCGGGCGTGCGGGAGACAACGCATTCCGGGTGGTGCTCTGGGCTTTCCCAGGCTGGCTGATTACCATCGAGTGACCCGTGAGGCCCGCCGCGAGTCGCCCCGCGCGGCCTCATCCTTACTTCTGTTCCCCGAGGTTCCATGTCTTCTGACGACACTCCTGACGCTCCCGAATCGCCGGCAGTCATCGACCGTCGCGAGGCGGTGCGCGAGAAGGCGCTGCAGGTTCACACCCGGCAGTCGCGTGCGCGCATCGCGCGTCGCTCGGGTCTCGGGGTGCTCGCCGTCGGAGTCGTGGCAGCCGCAGCGGTGGCAGTCACCATGACCGTCTCGAGCGCCGGCAGCAAGCCGCAGCTCGAGCCCGCCACCGCGTCGGGCGACGGCTTCGTCGTCGCCGACGTCGTCAATACCTCGGTCTCCACCGACATCGCCGCCGAGACCGACGCGTCCGCGCCTGCCGAGCCCGCCCCGGATGCCGCGGCCGCGACTCCCGCCGAGGGCCTTCCTGCTCCGACCTCCACGACGGCACCGCCCGTCGAGATCCGGGTCTACGTCGACTACCTCTCCGCCGGCGCGCGCGAGTGGCAGGTCGCCAATGCGCAGCAGCTGACCTCGTGGGTCGACGACGGTGCGGTCACGCTCAGCTACTACCCGGTCGCGATGCTGACGGCGAAGTCGAACGGGACGAAGTACTCGCTCCGCGCGGCCAGTGCTGCAGCCTGCGTTGCGACGAACGCGCCCGACGCCTTCTTCGCGTTCAACAACGAACTGCTGACGCGTCAGCCCGAGGTCGACTCCGACGGCTACTCCGACACCGAGCTCGCCAACATGGCGCAGGCTTCCGGCGTCGACTCGACCCGCGTGGTCCGCGACTGCATCGAGTCGGGCTCGTACGCCGCATGGGCGAAGTCGGCGACCGAGCGCGCCGTCGCCGGCATCCCTGACACGAATGGGCTGGCGCTGACCGGAACACCGATGGTGCTCGTCAACGGCAAGCAGTACATCGGCGACCTGAGCGACCCGGCCGAGTTCTCGCAGTTCGTGCTGACGACCGCGAGCGACGCGTACTACAAGTCCGCGCCCACCCCGACTCCGACCCCGACCGAGGCGCCCGCGTCCTGACGGGCCGCCTGCGGCCGCCGACGTTTCGGCGCCGCTCGCGTCCGTCGCTAGACTGGACGCCTTGCCGACTTGGCGCAATTGGTAGCGCACCGTACTTGTAATACGGGGGTTACGGGTTCGAGTCCCGTAGTCGGCTCCGTGACTCCGTGCGGTGTCAGTAGCCGTCGAGATCGAGGTCCCAGTCGTCCGTGTCGATCGGCGTCATGGGCTGCGCCTGTCCGGCGGGGCGCCGATAGGGGTAGTGCGGGTTCATCCGGAGCAGGGTGGCACCGGTCGAGAAGTCCGGTTCGTCTCCGTGCCACGGAGCGGGCTCGGACATGATCGCGATGCCGGGGCCGAGGATGAGGTCGACGCTGCTGTCCGCGGAATCGCCACTCGCGACGGGAATCGTCACCCGCTCGGAGTGCGCAAGGTTGGCGAGGGCGACGTTGAGTCGGAGCAACACGTCGGCGACGTCGTCCGTCGTGAGGACGACGCCCGTTCCGTAGTGGATCCGACGCACCGGACAATTGTCGTCGGGTGGCGAAAGTATGCAAGGTGGCTTGCGCGAGCGGGGGAGCGCGACGCATCATTTGCACCCTCGGCGCGGTCTCCCGACGCCCGACGGGCGCGGTACATTTTGGTCAGCCGCTCGGACGCTCAGGCGTCAGAGGAGCCCCGGTCCGGGGCGGGTCGGGACCGCTGCTCGAGAGGGAGAACCATGGGACATCTGATCTACGGTGTCGCACCGGCCATCAACATCGACGACTGGGCGCTGCAGCATCTCCGTGCGGTCATCGTCACCAAGCTCCGTCGCGACGAGAGCTTCGTCTTCACATGGGGCAGCGAGCCCGACACGCATGGTGACGACGCGGCCGCGGGGCAGGAAGGCGAGTACGGAAGCGTCTGGATCTCACGCGCCTCCTCGCTGTACTTCAGCTTCACCGAAGCGCCGACGGGGACCCTCAACCGGCGGTGGCTCGTGGTTCTCAATGAGGCGGCGAACAGCGCGGCCGGGTTGCGGTTGGTCCCGGAGCCGCCCGGCGACTGAGTCCTCAGGCCGCCCGGTTGGCGATGAACGCGGCGGACTTGGACTGCAGGAACGAGCACAGAGCGGACACCATCGCGAGCTCTGAAGAGAGTTCGAAGGCGCGGCCCGCGTCGAGCTTGACGTCCTGCTCGCGCGCTTCGAACGTGATCGCCCAGTGCGTCGACCCGACGGGCTCGGGCTGCAGGTAGGTCACGGTGCCGGCGTTCACCAGGTCGAGGCCGATGAGGCCGGTGTCGTGGCCCCCGGTGCCGTCCTGAGGCATGACCCGCAGCCGCTCGCTGATCGGGTAACCGAGCTCAGCGAACTCGGCCAGCCAGGCCTCCAGTGTTTCCTTCGTGCGAAACGGCATGCGCTCCTCCAATGGCACCCGGCAAAACACCCTGTCGTGTTGCCAGCGCTCATTATCACCTGAGCTCGCGACCGTTCCCGACGCCCGCGCCCGCGGCGTTCGCTTCGATGCTCGCCTCTACTGAAACGGGATCAGCACGTCGCGTTCCACAGCTCCGTGCCACACTGCGGCCGGCTCAGATGATGTCGATCGCTCCGCCGAAATCGTCGTTCCACGACGTGAGGTCGTCGGTGTCGGCTGTCGGGCCTGGCTCAGGCGCGAGCCGGGGATAGTCGGGATGAAGCTGCAGCCAGCCGACGGCATCCTCGAAATCCGGCTCCGGGATGTCGATGGCGGCGGGCCGGGACAGGATGTGGATGCCCGTCCCGATCACGAGGTCGACCTGCGCGGGTTCCTCCGATCCCGGCTCGATTGCGAGGATGGTGACGACTTCACTTCCCGATGTGGCGGCGACGCTCGCGGTCAGAGCCAGCAGCGCGCGGGCGACGGCGTCGCTGGTGATGAAAGTCTCGCCCCCGTACTTCACGTAACGCATCGCCGTGCACGATGCCACCTCACCCCGCGATGCGGCACGGGGTTGCCAACTCGCGCTCGGCGGGCTAACCGCGCCTGTGGTCGCTCCGACGCGTGACGGCGTTGCGCCAGACGACCGTGTTGAGCTCGCCGGCGGGGCTCATCCAATGCACCACCACGACGCGGTCGTTCCATCCGTGTGCGACAGCCGCGACCCGTTCGGCCGGCTTGTGCGGCCACGACACCCATGCCCACACCGTGGGCCGCTCCGCCGGCCACTCGAGCGGGTCGGGGCCGTAGGCCTGCATCGGGATCGTGCACGGCGGGATGCGCATGAGGACCCGCTCGGTGCGCTCGTCGGCACGGCGATCGATCGCATCGGCGTAGCGCTTGTTGGTCCCCACAGGCCGGGTTCTCCTCTCCCGGCCCGAAGACTGTCATGGCCCGACGACATCCCGACGAGATGGCGCGCGGACGCGTCGTCAGTGCTTGCGGATGTTGACGAGCTGCCAGCCCTCCGGCACCTGCGCGAAAAGCGCCTGCCGGTCATCGGCCTCGATGTCGCGCAAACCGTCGCGCCGCTGATACGTCGCGGTCGCCTTCAGCTCTGTGCTGCCCTTGATCATCTGGACGGGAGCCGACACGAGGTCGAAGCCCTCCGGCGCGGCAGCCTGCGCCTGATCGCGGATCTCCTCGAGCGAGTGCCCGGCAAGCTCGACGGTGGTGTTCTCGACACGACGAATGGTGCCCACGTACATGGGACAAGCCTAAGCGTCGCGTCAGTGCAGCCCGATCATGTCGGCACGATCGTGCATCGTCACGGCATCGCGACCGCCGCGACCGCGAGGGGTCGGCTCCGGGGTCAGGTACAGACCGCTCCCGGAATTCGCGACGGCGGTGAGCGCCTCGAGCCAGTCGCGGTTGAGCTGCGGCGAACGGTGACCGTGGTACTTGAACACCAGGTCGGCGTTCTGATGGATCCAGACCGACCGCCGCCCGTCGCCGATGCTCACGTCGTCGCGCCACGTGAAGAAGAAGCACTCGTTGCGCCGCAGCTTCGACCCGATCACCTGCTGCAGGTGCGCGAGCGCGCGGTCCTCGATCTCGACTTTGGTGTTGCCGTTGCCATAGATGAATCGCCCCATGATGGTCCCCGAGAAGAACGATTCGCGGGTCGGCCGCCGCACCGAGGGGGGATGTGCGACGTGCGGACCAGACCCGCGAACCGTTCCCCGTTCTCCTTCTCCACGGTCCCG
The DNA here is from genome assembly GCF_053345465.1 of Microbacterium sp. M4A5_1d. Classification (NCBI taxonomy): domain Bacteria; kingdom Bacillati; phylum Actinomycetota; class Actinomycetes; order Micrococcales; family Microbacteriaceae; genus Microbacterium; species Microbacterium sp. M4A5_1d. The sequence goes on along the minus strand of NZ_JBKFAD010000003.1, from coordinate 131,750 downwards.
GTTCGTCCTGCGAGCGTCAAGAGGGGGCGGATGCAGTGCTCGCGGGTTCGTGGCGTGCGGCGCTCCTGATGCACTATTGACCGAGTGACCGATCAGACTCGACCCCCGGCTCTGCCGCTCGGAGCGGCGATCGCCGCGACGGTGTTCATCGGCGTCCTCACCGCCGTTCAAGCGCGCATCAACGGCGCGCTCGGCGCAGCGATCGGTGACGGGTTCGTCGCGGCATCCATCTCGTTCGGAAGCGGGCTGGTGCTCATCCTCGCGATCACCCTGCTGGCCCCCAGCGGCCGGCGGGGGCTCCGTCTCCTGATCGCGGGGGCGGGGCGCGGCATCCCGATCTGGATGCTGCTGGGCGGCCTCGCGGGCGCCGTCACGGTCGCCACGCAGGGACTCACCGTCGCCACGATCGGAGTCGCGCTCTTCACCGTCGGGTTGGTCGCCGGCCAGACGGCGGGCGGACTGGTGCTCGACCGCGTCGGGTACGGACCCGCCGGGGTGGTCGCCGTGACCGTCCCCCGCCTGGTCGGGGGACTGCTCGCGATCGTCGGCGTTGTGCTGTGCGCGCTCGGTCAGCGGGGTGAGCCGGTCGCGTGGTGGATGCTGGCGCTGCCGCTCATCGCCGGAGCCGGCATCGCCTGGCAGCAGGGCACCAACGGGCGCCTGCGCCAGGAGCTCGGCAGCCCGTTGTCGACGACGGTCGTGAACTTCACGGGCGGGTCCGTCGCGCTCGGCATCGCGGCTGCGGTGAGCGTGACCCTCAATGGAATGCCCGCGGCGCTGCCGTCCGAGCCCTGGATGTACCTGGGCGGCGCGATGGGGGTCGTCTACATCGTCATCTCGGCCGCGCTGGTGAAGCGCACCGGGGTACTGCTCCTGGGCCTCGGATCGGTCGTGGGGCTGCTCGCCGCATCGATCGTCCTCGATGCGATCGCGCCGCCTCCGGCCGGACCGTCGCTGCTGGCCGCTACGGTCGCGGCCGGTGTGGCCTTCGTCGGCGTGGTCATCGCCGTCGTACCGTGGCGGCGCCGAGTCCGCTGAGGTGTGATGGGCGCGACTCAGCGACGAGCGGCGTAGTGCTCCGCGAGGCGCGCGAGGCCCTCATCGATCGAGACGGTCGGCGCCCACTGCAGGTCGCGCCGGATGTCGGTCTGATCGAACCAGTGCGCGGTCGACAGCTGTTCGGCGAGGAAACGCGTCATCGGCGGCTCGTCGGCGCCGGGACGCACCTCCCAGACCTTCTCCACGGCGGCTCCCGCCGCACGCGCGACGGCAGCCGGTAGGCGCAGCTTCGGCTCGGGGGCTCCCGCCGCGCGGCAGATGCCCGCCATCAGGTCGCCCACGGGCCGCGGTTCGCCGTTGGTGAGCACGTAGGCGCGACCGCCGACGGCATCCGCCCGGTGCAGGGCCGCGACGATGCCGGAGGCGGCGTTATCGACGTACGTGGTGTCGATCAGCGCCGTGCCGCCGTTGAGGAGGGGGAGGGTGCGCCGCCGCGCGCGAGCGACGATGCGCTCGATGAGCTGCGGGTCGCCCGGCCCCCACACCAGGTGCGGCCGCACCGCGACGACGTGCATGGCTGCGCTGTCGCGGCTCAGCGCGATGAGCTCGGCCTCCGCCTTCGTGCGCGCGTATTCGCCGCGCGCGCGGACGGGGTCGGCCGGGTCGGCCCCCGCTCCCGCGAGCGCAGACCCGGCATGGGCGACCGATGGTGAGGAGACCTGGACGAAGCGCGCCACGCCGGCTGCCGCCGCGGCGTCGAGGAGGGTCGTCGTGCCGCCGACGTTGACGTCGTGGAACTCGCGCCGGTCACCGGCGAGCGACACCTTCGCGGCGAGGTGGACGACGGCATCGGCGCCCGCCACCGCATCCGACACGGTCGTCGTATCCGTGACGGATCCCCGGATGTCGTGCGCGCCGGCGACACCCGAGGGGCGACGCTGCAGGGTCCGCACCTCATGTCCGGCGGAGATCAGCTCGGCGACGACGGCGCGACCGAGAAATCCGGATGCACCGGTGGCGAGGACGATCACGGCGCGCTCGCCTTCGCGCCCGCGAGCACGCGCTCGGCCCATGCCGCCAAGCGCGACCGGTCGATCTTGGAGTTGTGACGGATGTCGGTCGGCAGTGCCGGGACCACGAGCGCCGCAGCGACGGGCGTGTCGGATGCCGTGCGGATGCGCTCGGCCAGATCCGACGGTGCGAGGCCCGGCCGACGCGCGCCGGGTGTCGTCTCGACGACCGCGACGCAGACCTGGCGGCCGCGTGGTCCGACCCCGACGATCGCGGCACGGCGAACGTCGTCGATGCTCTCGATCTGCTGCTCGGGACCGACGGGCGTCACGGGGCCGTCGGCCGTGACGATGACGTGGGGAAGCCGTCCCTCGACCCAGAGCCTGCCATCGGCGTCGAGGTGGCCGACATCGCCGGTGCGGTGCCAGCGTCCCGGATGCGCCTGAGTGCCGCGTACGGCATCGCGGTCGGTAGCCCAGAGGCGGTGATATCCGCGCTTGAGGTGCGGTGCCGAGACGACGATCTCACCCGTCACGTGCGGCGTGTCGGACAGATCGCCCGTTGCGCGCCCATCGTCGTCGAGAGCCGAGATGCGCACCGTGCCCGATCCGATCGGCGTGCCGACGCAGACCCCGGCGTCGGGTGCCTGCTGTGCGCTCTCGAGCTCGTCGAGGGTGACGTCGGTGACGAGCAGGCACTCGGTCATGCCGTACGGCGTATGCGCCGCGGCGGCGGGCATGAGCTGGTGCGCCTGACGCAGGAGATCGATGCTCACCGGCGCGCCGGTCGAGAGGAACGTCCGGACCTGCGCGAGCGCTGCGCGATCGTCGGGAGTGAGCGCGCCGGCTGTGGCGCAGACGTTCGCGACGGCGGCGGGGGAGAGGAACACGATTCGCGCACGCGAGGCGCGCACGGCTTCGGCGACGGCGGAGGCCGTGAGGGTGCGCGGTGCCGAGACGTCCATGCGCGGCGTCGCCGAGCGCGTCCCGAGCGCGGGCCCGAGCAGCGCGAACGGAGCGAAGCCCGTGACCAGTCCGACGTCCGGGGTGACGTCGAAGTGCGCCCCCAGGGTGTCGCGCAGCGCGGCGAGTTGCGCGTGCGTATAGACGACGCCCTTCGCCGGTCCCGTCGAACCCGACGTGAAGAGGATGGCCGCCTCGTCGTGCGCGTCCGGGGGTGCCGGAACGGTGGCACGCGACCCGGATGCCGCGATCTCGGCCAGACTCGCCTCGACGCCGAGCGCGCGCGCTGCCGGCGCCGGAAGGTTCGGCGCCGAGATGCGTCGGCCGGGCCATCCGAGTGCGCGGGCCGCTGCGAGGCCCGCCTGCTCGCCGATGACGAAGGCGGGCTCGGTGCCGCGAACGGCCCGCGAGAGTCCGCGGATGCCCAGCCCCCGGTCCGCGACGACCACGACGGCACCGATGCGAAGGCATGCGTAGAGCACGGCCGTCAGGGTCGGGCCGGGTTGGACCAGGAGCGAGACGCGGTCTCCGGGACGGATGCCGAACGCCGCGAATCCGGCGGCGAGCTGGTCGACGCGCTGCGCGAGTTCGTTCCAGCTGACATCGAGTGGTTCGCCGCCGACCCGACGGGTGAGGTCGACCACGGCGGTGTCGCCGTCGTCGCGGCGGTCGTACAGTCGCTGCCAGATCGGAACGAACGGCTGAGCGTCGTCGTGCGCGTTCTCCTCCTCGGCGCGGATACCGCGGTCGACGGGGTCGCCGTGGTCGCCGCCGGACAGGCCCTTGTCGTCGAGCCAGTCGAGCACCAGATCTGCGTACGGTCGTTCCTCGGCGAGCATGTGACCGGCGCCTTCGAAGCGGTGGACGTCGGCGTGCGGGAGGCGACGCGCGAGATCGTCGAGGTGGTGCTCGCCGAACACGGGGTCGCGCGGTCCGCGCAGCAGCAGGGCGGGCACGGTGAGGTCGACGAGACCGCCCGCGAGCTCATCGAGCGCCGGCGTGCTCGGGTGGTCGGGCGTCGCGGGGATGTCGGCGACGAAAGCGCCGATGCCCCGGCGGAGCTCGCTCGACGCGTAGGGCGCCCGGTAGGCGGCGCGCACGTCGGGCGCGAGCGAGGGATCGGCCAGCGCGAGGGTCGTGTCGAGGAACGCGGTCGTCTTGACCGTCGTGGTGGCCAGCAGCGATCGGGCTCCCGCGACGCGCAGCGCCGAGGGCAGCGGCATCCCGGCCGGGTGGTGCACAGCCGTGTTGAGCACGGCGACGGCGTCGACCCGGTCACGATTGCGCACGGCCCACCCGAGAGAGACCGGGCCGCCCCAGTCGTGTCCGAGAGTGACGAGCGTGCCGGCGATGTCGAGGTCGTCGATGATCGCACCGAGGTCGGCGATGCGCTGCGGCAGGCCTCTCGTCAGCGACGTCCGCTCGGAGTAGCCCATCTCGAGCTGGTCGACGGCGACGATCCGCCAGGCCGGCCCGCCGGCCCGTGCACGCTGTAGCGACGCAGCGACGAGCCCGCGCCAGAGATACGACCAGGTCGGGTTGCCGTGCACGGCGACGATCGTCCCGACGGGCGTGATCCCTTCGCGCGCGAGCAGCGGGGCGGTGTCGAGCAGGTGCCAGCGGCGCTGCGACCCGGCGTCGGCGCCGACACCGGTGACGACGCGGGTCGTCGATACGTTGCTCTCTACTCCGGGCAGCTCCCGCGGCACCGAGGGGATCACCAGGCGAGCTCCAGCATGCTGGTGTTCAGGCCCGACCCGACCCCCATCAGCAGGACCCGGTCGCCACGCTGCAACGTCGACTTCTCCGCATCGAGGGTGATCGGGATGGACGCCGGTCCGACGTTGCCCAGGTGAGGGTAGGTCACCGGCACACGACGCCGGTCGAGACCGACCGCCTTGACGATCGCGTTGGTGTGCACGGACGAGACCTGATGCGTGATGTAGCGGTCGATCGTCGACCACGAGAAGGTCGACTGCGCTTCTTTCCACGCATCGACGACGAGCGCGAGCCCGCCTTTCAGGAGCGCTTTGGCGTCGGTGAACATCCCGTCGACGCTGCCGACGCACAGCTCGTGGAACTGCGTGGCCGCGCGGGTGACGCCACCGACGATCCGGTGCCCGCCGGGGTTCTCGCTCGCCCGCCCCAGCACGGCCGCGGCGGCGCCGGAGCCGAGCGTGAGCGACGCGAACTCGCTCATGAAGCCGTCGCGGCCGAGACCGCCGCGATTGAGTCGCTCGACGGTGTTGACCTGGATCTCGTCGGCATCCTCGCCGTTGACGATGATCGCGTAGTCGATCTGGCCCGATTGGATCATGCCCGACGCGAGGCTCATGCCGTTGATGAATCCGAGGCAGGCATTGGCCACGTCGAAGTTGATGGCCGAGGTGGGGAGGCCGAGCCCGTGGTGCAGCCGCACCGCGACCGACGGCTCGAGATGCTTGCGCGACACGGAGGTGTTGATGAGCAGTCCGATCTGGTCCGGGCGCACACCCGCCTCGTCGAGCGCTCGCCGACCGGCCTGGATCGTCGCGTCGTCGGACGACTCGCCCGCCGCCCAATTGCGTCGCTCGTTCACGCCCGCGACGCGTCGCAGCAGTCCGGGCTTGAGCTTCAGCTGACGCAGCACATCCGACAGCCGCTCCTCTATCGCGTCTGACGGGGTGATGCGGGAGGGGAGGACACTCGCCACCGAGAGGAGGGCGACGTCGTCGTAACGAGTGGTGGCGTTTCCGTGCAATGCGACTCCCGCGGTGTCTCCGGTGGCCAGCGGCTTCTGCCTCCGACCCGCGCTCGAGGCGCCTCCGGGCATCCCTCGATTTTACGTCTCGACTCATGCGGTCGGCTGCATGCGGATCGCTGTGCTACCGCGGCGCGCCCGTCGGAATGTCTGGCATACGAAGGGTGCGAGGGTGCCGGAGCGTGCGTTGGAAGGCCCGGATGAGGTCGACGGTCACGTCGAGCTCGAGGGCCATCGCATCCACGTGTCCGTCGTGGATGCTCTCGGCGCGCGCGTACTCGTCGACGGACACCAGCATCCGCGCCGCCCATTCGTCGGCTCTCGCCTCTTGCCGTTCGGCGTGGTGCGGGTCGCGAAGCGGCACGTCGCCGTGCACGGCGTGGGCGCACTCGTGCGCCAGGACCGACCGGTGGAGGCGTCGGGCCATTCCCGGCCGGAGTCGGACGACGCGGAGCCCGTGCTCGTACTCTCCGTCGCGGTCGGGAGGCAGGTCGGTGATGGTCAGGCGTACGCCGAGAAGATCGAGTGTGTCGAGAAGTTCGTCATCCGTCACCGTCGTCCCCTCCGCGGTCATCGTGTGGCGCTTTGGCCACCGCCCGCTCAGTATCGCGTGAGGGGCCGACATCGATGCGGGGGAGGGGAGACCCGTCGCGGGTCCGGCGAGACTGCCGGCCCGGCATGACGACGACCTGCGCGATGGGAATGCCGACCGCGCGGCAGACGGCGTCGAGTTGGTCGATCGTGAAGACCTTCTTGGCAGCGAGCACCCGCGACAATTGCGAGGCCGACATGCCCGCTTGGGCGGCGACGTCGGTCTGGCGCAGTCCGCGGCGTGCGATCTCGGTGGCGAGCAGACTCGCCACATGACGACTGAGCGGGCCGGCTTCCGGGGTCTTTCCTGAGGGCACGTGCCCAGTTTGGCGGAGTTGTCGGCATTCTGCCGCTCGGCTGCATCATCCGTCACACTCGTCCGCTCCGCGGTCGTTCTGCGGCGCCTTGGACACGGCGATGTCGACGGCTCCGCTGCCGGGCCACCGCCGCCGGCCGGGCATGACGACGACCTGCCCGATGGGGATGCCGACGGCGCGGCACACCGCGTCGAGCTGATCGATCGTGAAGACCTTCTTCGCGGCGAGGACGCGCGACAGCTGCGAGGCCGACATGCCGGCCTGGGCGGCGACATCGGTCTGACGCAGTCCGCGACGAGCGATCTCAGCGGCGAGCAGATTCGCGACATGACGGCTGAGCGAGCCGGGTTCCGGTGTTCTTCCTGTGGGCACGTGCCAAGTTTGGCTGAACTATTGCCATGTGGCAAGGGCGTCAATAGTGTTGCCATATGGCAGACGGCTTGCTAAGCGCTCGAGTGGCTCGGTCCATCCGCGCGGTTCTCGCGGATGAGCGGTTGACGCAGGAATGGCTGGCAGAGGCGAGCGGGATCCCGATGCGAACGCTCGCCCGCCGCTTGCACGTTCGGCAGCCATCGGCGATGTCGATCGAGGAGCTGGCGCGGATCTCGGCAGCGCTCGACGTCGACATCGCCGACCTCCTCGACGAGCGTCGTCTGTCGGCCCGCAGGCTCCGATCCCGCTCGCAGCCTCCGACCTGAGGGCGATTCAGGGCATCGGGCTCAGAAACGACTCGCCGTCGATCGACTTGCGGCGCCCGGAGTCGCGGTCTGCGGGCTTACCGCCGACATAGAGCCAGCCGAGTAGCTCTTCGCGCTTGCCGAGCTTGTGCGCCTTCGCGACCGCCTTGGATCGCGTCGCGCCGCCCGTGCGCCAGAACACGCCCCACCCGGCCTCGTCGAGAAGCAGGCTCAGCATGTGAGCGACGCCCGATGCCACGGCCTCCTGCTCCCACCGCGGGACCTTGCTCTTCTTGCTGTAGCTGGCGACGACCGCGATGAGCAGCGGGGCGCGCATCGGCTTCGTCGAGACACCGCGTTTGCCCTCGGCCTTGTTCAGCGCACGGCCCAGCCGCGTCCGCCCGTCGCCTCGGATCTCGATGAGCCGCCACGGACGCAACGACGAGTGGTCGGCGACCCGCCCCGCGGCCGAGACCAGTCGCACGAGCTCCTCGTGCGAGGGTGCTTCGTCGGTGACCTTCGACCACGACCGGCGTGCGCCGGCGGCCTCGAAGGCTCCGGTCACTTCTCCTGCTCGGGAGTGAACGACAGCGACAGCGAGTTCATGCAGTAGCGGTCTCCAGTGGGCGTGCCGAAACCGTCGGGGAAGACGTGCCCCAGGTGCGAACCGCAGTTCGCGCAGCGCACTTCCGTGCGCACCATGCCGTGCGAGCGGTCCTCGATCAGCTCGACGGCCTCGGGGCGCACCGACTCGTAGAAGCTCGGCCAACCGCAGTGCGAGTCGAACTTCGTTCCGCTCTGGAACAGCTCGGCGCCGCAGGCGGCGCAGGTGTACAGGCCCGCGCGGCTCTCGTCGAGCAGCTCCCCGGTCCACGCGCGCTCGGTGCCGGCCTGCCGCAGCACCGCGTACTGCTCAGGGGTGAGCTCCTCGCGCCACTGCTCGTCGGTCTTGTTCACGGAATAGGTCATGTCTGCTCCTTCGCCTCGTCCTATTCAACTCGACGTTGCGGGTCGATGTTCCCTGAGAATGGCTTCATGTCCGACGAGTTCGCCGCCGTGATCGAGCGCTACCGACGCTTCGCCGTCGACGAGGCACCCGGGCGATCGGATCTCTACGCGGCATGGGCGCGGCGCGTCGTCGAAGACCGCGACCTGCAGCAGGTGCTGTCGCGGCTTCCCGCGAACCGGCGCCAGCCGCCGCTCGTGTTCGCGGTCTGCCGCCTGCTCGGTTCCGGCGACGTGGATTCGTCGTCGTGGGCATCGTGGGTGCTCGATCATGCCGACGCCGTCGTCTCGGAGACCCTCGTCCGCTCGGTGCAGACGAACGAGCCGCTCCGCTGCGCGGCGCTTCTTCCGACGCTGTCGCGCGTCTCGGGGCCTATCGCGCTGCTCGAGGTCGGAGCGAGCGCCGGGTTGTGCCTGTATCCCGACCGCTACTCGTATCGGTACCGGGGTGACGACGGCGAGACGCGCCTCGACCCGCCCGCGGGGGCAGCCGTGGTCGAGCTGCCGAGCGAGGTGAGGGGGGTGCGGATGCCGCGCGTGCGGCATCCCCAGATCGTCTGGCGCGCCGGCATCGATCTCGCCCCGTTGGACGTGCGCGATCCCCGCGACGTCGACTGGCTGACCCGCCTGGTGTGGCCGGGCGAGAGCGGGCGGGCGGAGCGCATCCGAGCGGCGGCGGCTGTCGCGGCATCCGACCCGCCCCTTCTGTTCGCCGGCGACGCGTACGACCTTCTTCCGGACGTGGCAGCGCTCGCCCCGGCCGACGCGACGCTCGTGATCACCACGCCCGGGGTGCTCGTGCACATCCCCCGGGAACGACGCGCGGGCGTGGTCACGCGTGCGCGCGGACTGGGGCGCTGGCTGACGATTGACGAGCCCGCCACCCATGACGGCTGGGCAGGCGGTGCTCCCTCCGGCTGGCGCGACGGCTTCGCGGTCGCCCTCGACGGGGAGATCGACGCTGCGGCCGATCCGCTCGGGCGATGGTGGGAGTGGCGTCCCGGCTCCGAGCGCGCGCGGTCGTAGCGTGGAGACGTGGCACTTTCCGAACGCGACCGCTCGATCCTCGATTTCGAGGCGCGTTGGGGTGCTCACAGCGGCGCGAAAGAAGAGGCCGTTCGCGAAGAGCTCTCGCTGAGCCCTGCGCGGTACTACCAGCTGCTCGGGCGGATCATCGAGTCGGTCGACGCGGTGTCGCACGACCCCCTGCTCGTGCACCGCCTGCGGCGCATGCGTGCGGCGGCCGAGCGCTCGCGCGCCGACCGCGCGGCCATGTGACGCGAAGCTTCGGCAGATAGCATTCCTCCGTGCCGACAACGACATACCCGAAAGACCGCTTCGACGAGCTGCCCGCCGACACCACCCGCGTCGGCGCCCACCGGGCCGAGAACCCCCGGCTGCGTGCCGGCGTGCTCCTGGTCTGGGCTGCCGTCGCGGTCCTCGTCCTGGTGGCGGCCGGCGTTTTCGGCACGATGATCGTCACCGGTCGCATCGGGCTGTTCCCGGCGGCGCCCACGGCGACGTCCGTGGTCGAGGCTCCCGTCGAGGCCGATCCGGTCGTCGACACCTCGTATCCCGTCTTGATCCTCAACGCGACGTCGGAGCGCGGACTGGCGACCGCCCTCCGCGACACCGTCGTCGGTGCCGGATGGAACTCGGATGTCGTCGACGCGGGTGACGCCAGCACTCATGACTTCGCGACGACCACGATCTTCTACGTCCATGCGGAGGACGAGGGTGCCGCGCGGGGCCTCGCCCAAGTGATCGGCGGAGCGGACGTGGAGATGAGCGAGGCCTATGCAGGCCCGGACGGCGCGGACGGGGAGCCCAGCAAGCAGCTCACCGTGGTCGTCGGCGAGGACCGCGCGGGCGGTGGCGGCGAGGGCTGACGACCGGGCGTGTTTCACGCTCGTGAAATTCTCGATGCGGCCGTGTCAACAGTGACCGGAAGCGCCGGATCCGGCGGAACGCCCTGCATACGATGACGCTGTCGCACAGCATCAGGAGATTCGCATGACACAGGGCACCGTCAAGTGGTTCAACGCCGAGAAGGGTTTCGGCTTCATCACCGTGAACGAAGGGCAGGACGTCTTCGTCCACTACTCCAACATCGAGATGAGCGGCTTCCGCGTGCTCGAAGAGGGGCAGGCGGTCGAGTTCACCGTGGGGACGGGGCAGAAGGGTCCGCAAGCGGAATCGGTGCGCGTCGTCGCCTGAATCGCAACACTCCACGGAGCGCACCGCCATCGCGGTGCGCTCCGTCGTTTCCCCGGGTCGCGTCACCGGCCACGCGGCTTGCACTCCCCATGGGCGAGTGCCAGAATGGCTTTAGCACTCACGTTCATCGAGTGCTAAAGACTGTTCTCCACCGTCCGGGAGGGACGACACACACATGGCAAAGATCATCGCTTTCGACGAGGAGGCCCGCCGCGGCCTCGAGCGCGGCCTGAACACGCTGGCCGACGCCGTCAAGGTGACGCTCGGCCCGCGCGGTCGCAACGTCGTGCTCGAAAAGAAGTGGGGCGCCCCCACCATCACGAACGATGGCGTCTCGATCGCCAAGGAGATCGAGCTCGACGACCCGTACGAGAAGATCGGTGCGGAGCTCGTCAAGGAGGTCGCCAAGAAGACCGACGACGTCGCCGGTGACGGAACGACCACCGCGACCGTCCTCGCTCAGGCGCTCGTCCGCGAAGGCCTGCGCAACGTCGCAGCCGGCGCCGACCCCATCTCGCTCAAGAAGGGCATCGAGAAGGCCGTCAAGGCCATCACCGACCAGCTCCTCGCTGACGCCAAGGAGGTCGAGTCGAAGGAGCAGATCGCTGCCACCGCTTCGATCTCGGCTGCTGACGCCTCGATCGGCGAGCTGATCGCCGAGGCCATCGACAAGGTCGGCAAGGAGGGCGTCGTCACCGTCGAGGAGTCGAACACCTTCGGCACCGAGCTCGAGCTCACCGAGGGCATGCGCTTCGACAAGGGTTACATCAACCCCTACTTCGTCACGGACCCGGAGCGCCAGGAGGCCGTCTTCGAGGACCCGTACATCCTCATCGCGAACCAGAAGATCTCGAACATCAAGGACCTTCTGCCCATCGTCGACAAGGTGATCCAGGAGGGCAAGGAGCTCCTCATCATCGCCGAGGACGTCGAGGGCGAGGCTCTCGCGACGCTGGTCCTCAACAAGATCCGCGGCATCTTCAAGTCGGCTGCCGTCAAGGCTCCCGGCTTCGGCGACCGTCGCAAGGCTCAGCTGCAGGACATCGCGATCCTCACCGGCGGCCAGGTCATCACCGAAGAGGTGGGCCTCAAGCTCGAGAACGCCACCGTCGACCTGCTCGGCCGTGCGCGCAAGGTCATCATCACGAAGGACGAGACCACGATCGTCGAGGGTGCCGGTGACTCGGCTCAGCTCGAGGGCCGCGTGACCCAGATCCGTCGCGAGATCGACAACACCGACAGTGACTACGACCGCGAGAAGCTCCAGGAGCGCCTCGCGAAGCTCGCCGGTGGCGTCGCCGTCATCAAGGCCGGAGCTGCGACCGAGGTCGAGCTCAAGGAGCGCAAGCACCGCATCGAGGACGCCGTCCGCAACGCCAAGGCAGCTGTGGAAGAGGGTGTCGTCGCCGGTGGTGGTGTCGCACTCATCCAGGCCGGCAAGAACGCGTTCAGCGGTCTCGAGCTCTCGGGCGACGAGGCGACCGGTGCGAACATCGTCAAGGTCGCGATCGAGGCTCCGCTGAAGCAGATCGCTCTGAACGCCGGCCTCGAGCCGGGCGTCGTCGCCAACAAGGTGGCCGAGCTCGAGATCGGACACGGCCTGAACGCCGCGACCGGCGAGTACGGCAACCTGTTCGAGCAGGGCATCATCGACCCGGCCAAGGTGACGCGCTCCGCGCTGCAGAACGCCGCGTCGATCGCGGGCCTGTTCCTCACGACCGAGGCGGTCGTGGCGGACAAGCCGGAGAAGACCCCGGCTCCCGCGGGCGACCCCACGGGTGGCATGGACTTCTGATCCATCGCATACAGAACGGCCCCTCCTTCGGGGGGGCCGTTCTGCGTTTCGGAGGGGCGTCAGCGGAACAAGCCCGCGGCCGCAGCCTCGGCCTGCAGGTACTGTTGGCCGGCGGCATCCAGTGCCGATCCGATGTCGCCGAGCGCCGCTTCCACCTCGCGCTGCGCCGCGCGCCACCTCTCCACGACGGCCTGGAAAGCGAGAGCGGCGCTGCCGGTCCACGAGCCCTGCAGTTGTGTCAGTTGCGCCATCATCGCGCCGGTGTCGCTCTCGATGCGTTCCGAGGTGGCGCGGATGGCGGCGGTGGCGCTCGCTACGGCGTCGCTGTCGATCGAAAAGGTGGCCATGTCGCTCCTTGCGTCGTGTGCGGTGGATGCCGACACGCTAGGTCGCCGTCGACCCGCTGCGCTCGCGCGCGGATGCGATCGGGGAGAGGCCAGTGCCCGGTGCGGCGGGGGAGAAGCCGCCGCGACTCCGCTCAGCGCTCGTCGCGCAGACGCGGCAGCGGTTGGGTCTCGATCCAGAGATGCTCGGCGGCCTCGCGGCGATCGGCCAAGGGGAATGCGACCCGGAACGTGGCGCCGCCGCCCGGCGTGGCCTGGACGTCGATCGAACCGTGCAGCGCCTCCACGATCGAGGCGACGATGGACAGGCCGAGGCCCGAGCCGCCGGTCTCGCGCGTGCGCGACGTGTCGGCCCGCCAGAACCGCTGGAAGATCTTCTCGCGCAGGGGTTCGGGGATGCCTTCGCCGTGATCGATCACCGAGATCCATCCCATGCGGGCGTCGCGGTCCAGGCCCACGGCGATCTCGATCGGGGTGCCCTCCGGGCTGTAGCGCCGCGCGTTGCCGATGAGGTTGGCGACGACCTGGCGGATGCGGTTCTCGTCGCCGAGGACGACCGGTACGAGCGGCGGCTCGCTCGGCTGCAGCAGCGGCTTCGTGTCCGTGGTCGCGCCGGGTGACGTGTTCGCCGACGCGGCATCCGTCTTCCGGGACGCCGTGCCGGAGTCTCCCGAGCGTGCGCCCCGCTCGTCCTTCGGTCGCCGACGCAGGCGGGAGAGCGTCTGGCCGGTGCGGTTGCGGGCACCGCCCGAACGCTTCGTCGTCGCGCCGGTCCCCGTGTTCGTCGGCAGATCCACCGTGAGCGTCTCATCGGAGTACTCGATCACCGAGACATGGCGCTCGGGCGCCGCCGCTCGCGTGTCGAGCGCGGCGTCACGGGCGATGGGACGCAGGTCGACCGGCGTGATGACCAGGTCACGGCGTTCGTCGAGGCGCGCGAGGGCCAGGAGGTCTTCAACGAGGCCGCTCATCCGAACGGCCTCCTTCTCGATCCGCTCCATCGACTGCGCGGTGTGCTCGGCGTCGGTGATCGCGCCCATGCGGTACAGCTCCGCGTATCCGCGGACCGTCACGAGCGGTGTGCGCAGCTCGTGGCTGGCGTCGCCGATGAACCGCCGCATCTGCTGGACCGTGGCGTCGCGCTGGGCCAGGGCGGTGTCGATACGGTCGAGCATCGCGTTGATGGCGATCTTCAGCCGGCCGACCTCGGTACCGGGGGAGATGTCGCCCATGCGCTGGCTCAGATCGCCCGCCGCGATCGTCATCGCGGTCTCCTCGACCTGGCTGAGGCTGCGGAAGGTGAGGGTCACGAGCCAGCGGGTGCCGAGAGCGCCGGCCACGAGGATGAGGGCGGCGATCACGGTGTAGATGCTGATGAAGTTCGCGACGGTCTGTGTCACCGAGGTGAGCGGCAGCGCGACGAGCTGCGTATAGCTCTCACGCGACCCCTCGGGCTGGAGGACATCGACACTCGCGTGGAAGGTGCCGGTTCCCTGACGGGCGGCGAGCTCGAAAGGCTCGGTGCCCTTGACGACCGTGCGGTCGAGTGGGAACGAGGCGGGCAGATCGGGGCGGACCGACTCGGGTCCGCCCGCGACCGACAGCAGCTCGCCCTCGGCGCTGTAGATCGCGACGACGAAGGTGGTCGGCGCCGGTGACTCCTTCGCCTCGAAGAGCGCGATGCCGTCTTCGACGGTGACATCCATCACCGTGCTCGCCAGGTCGGTCGGGGCGAGCGAGCGGAGGCTGCCGTCGAGCGCTGCGACTTGGGCGTTCCGGAGGAAGATCATCGTGCCGACGCCCGCGGCGATCAGACCCATCGCGAGCAACGTGACGATGACCCCGGTCACCTTCGTGCGCAGGCTGATGCCGCGCCACCATCGGGTGACGCCGTCGTTCGCGGAATCGCTCAGGCGTCTGCGCTCCCGCGGATCAGGCCGACTTGTCGGCCTTGAGCATGTATCCGAAGCCGCGCTTGGTCTGGATCAGCGGCTCGGACGAGTGCGGATCGATCTTGCGCCGCAGGTACGAGATGTAGCTCTCGACGATGCCGGCGTCGCCGTTGAAGTCGTACTCCCAGACGTGATCGAGGATCTGGGCCTTGCTGAGCACCCGGTTCGGGTTGAGCATCAGGTAGCGCAGCAGCTTGAACTCGGTGGGCGACAGATCGATCGAGACATCGCCGACCTGGACGTCGTGGGTGTCCTGGTCCATCGTCAGCTCGCCGGCCCGGATGATCGACTCCTCGTCGGCCTGCATCGTGCGACGCAGGATCGCCTGGATGCGCGCGACGATCTCGTCGAGGCTGAACGGCTTGGTGACGTAGTCGTCGCCGCCGGCGTTGAGCCCCTCGATCTTGTCCTCGGTCTCGTCCTTGGCGGTGAGGAAGAGGATCGGCGCGGTGTAGCCCGCCCCGCGGAGCCGCTTGGTGACGCTGAAGCCGTTCATGTCGGGCAGCATCACATCGAGCACGATCAGATCGGGCTCCTCCTCGAGCACCGCCGAGATCGTCTGCGCGCCGTTGCCGACGGCGCGGACCTGGTATCCGGCGAACTTCAGCCCGGTGATCAGCAGGTCACGGATGTTCGGTTCGTCGTCCACGACGAGAATGCGCGGTGCTGTCATAGGCCCATACTTGCACCGGATCCCATCGGTTTGCTGGATATCGCGCCGCAGGGGGTCGACCTGGTAGGGGTCGCGAGAGGATGGACGCATGCCGCGTCCGATCGATTCCGACCGTCTCGCATTCCATCGGCTCGTCTTCGCACGTCGTCGTTCGGGGTGGTGGACCCCGCTCGCGGTGGGCGCCGTCGGCATCGTCTTCTTCCTCGCCATGCTGCTCGTCGTCGCGCTCGCGGCGCTTCTCGTCGCGCTGTCGAGCGACGACGCGGCTCGGGCGCTGAACCGCGTGCTCGAGACCTCCGACTCCCTGGATGTCACGAACCCGCTGTCGCTGCTGGTCGGCCTCGGCGCGATCGCGCTGCTGCTGCCCGCGTACCTGCTCGCGTCGCTCCTCATCAACGGACGTCGTCTCGGGTTCGCCTCCGCCGTGTTCGGGCGGCTGCGCTGGCGGTGGCTGATCGTGTGCGTCGGGCTCGCCGTGGCCATGGCGGTCGTCGTCGCGATCGTCACCTCGCTGCTCCCTCCCGAGCAGAGCGGAGCATCGCTCACGCCCCCGGCGGGTGCCACGCTGTGGCTGAGTCTGCTCGTGGTCATCCTCGTGGTGCCGGTCCAGGCCGCCGCAGAGGAGTACATCTTCCGCGGCTACCTGATGCAGTCGATCGGGCGGTGGCTGCGGCATCCGCTGTTTGCCATCCTGCTGCCGGTGCCCCTGTTCGTCATCGGGCACCTCTACGACCCGGTCGGTCAGGCAGCCGTCGCGCTCTTCGCGATCGCCGCGGGCTGGCTCACGTGGCGCACCGGCGGACTCGAGGCCGCGATCGCGGTGCACATCGTGAACAACCTGCTGGCCTTCGTGACCGGGATCGTGGCGGGAACCGACCCGTCGGCGGCGGATGTCGGCTGGGTGAGCTTCGCCACCTCGGTGCTGCTGCTCGGGGGCTACTGCCTTGCCGTCGAGTACGTGCTGCGGCGGCGGCCGATCGCGCGCACGTACGGCCTTCCGCGGACCCAGCTGCCGCCGCCGATCCCCATGCCGACGCCGACGGCGACCGTGCCGCTTCCCGGCGAGCCGACGCCCGAGCTCACCAAGCCCTGACACGGCCGCCGTGGGGCGACCGGCTCAGGCCGCTTCGAGCTTCTCGGCGTCGAGGATCGTGTAGCTGTACCCCTGCTCGGCGAGGAAGCGCTGCCGGTTCTGCGCGAAGTCCTGGTCGACGGTGTCGCGCGCGATGAGCGTGTAGAAGCTCGCGGTGTGACCGTTGGACTTCGGACGCAGCAGGCGCCCGAGTCGCTGCGCCTCCTCCTGGCGCGAGCCGAACGATCCCGAGACCTGAATGGCGACGGAGGCGTCGGGGAGGTCGATCGAGAAGTTCGCGACCTTCGACACGATCAGCACCGGGATCTCGCCCGTTCGGAACGCCTCGTACAGCTCCTCGCGCTCGTCGACGGGCGTCGAACCCGTGATCTTCGGCGCTCCCAGCGCGTCGGACAGCACATCGATCTGATCGAGGTACTGGCCGATCACGAGGATCTGCTCGCCCGTGTGCTTCGCGACGAGGTCGCGGACGACCCCGATCTTCGCGTGCGCGGTGGCAGCCAGGCGGTACCGCTCGTCATCGGCCGAGGCCGCGTACTCGAGGCGGTCGGATGCCGGGAGGTCGACGCGCACCTCGTAGCAGACGGCGGGGGAGATGAAGCCCTGTGCCTCGATCTCCTTCCACGGCGCGTCGAAGCGCTTGGGGCCGATGAGGCTGAACACGTCGCCTTCGCGGCCGTCCTCGCGGACCAGGGTCGCGGTGAGGCCGAGCCGGCGTCGCGCCTGCAGGTCGGCGGTGAGCTTGAACACGGGGGCGGGCAGCAGGTGCACCTCGTCGTACACGACGAGACCCCAGTCGAGCGCGTCGAGGAGCGCGAGGTGGGCGTATTCGCCTTTCCGCTTCGCGGTGAGGATCTGGTACGTCGCGATCGTGACCGGCTTGACCTCCTTCGACTGACCGGAGTACTCGCCGATCTCCTCCGGAGTCAGGCTCGTGCGCTTGAGCAGCTCGTTGCGCCACTGCCGCGCGCTGACGGTGTTGGTCACGAGGATGAGCGTGGTCGTCTTCGTGTCGGCCATCGCTGCGGCTCCGACGAGCGTCTTGCCGGCGCCGCAGGGGAGTACGACGACGCCTGAGCCGCCCTCGGTGAAGATGTCGACCGCCTTGCGCTGATAGGGGCGCAGGCTCCAGCCGTCTTCGTGCAGCTCGATCTCGTGCGGCGTGCCCGGCGTGAAGCCGGCGAGGTCTTCGGCGGGCCAGCCGATCTTCAGCAGCTCCTGCTTGATCTGGCCGCGGGCCCAGGCGTCGATGACATACGTGTCGGGCGTGGGGTTGCCCAGGAGCAGCGGCTGGATGCGCTTGTTGCGCGTGACCTCCGAGAGAACGGCCGCGTCGCTCGAGCGCAAGATCAGGGTGCCCTCGTCGTCGCGCTCGATGACCAGACGTCCGTAGCGCGTCACCGTCTCGCGGATGTCGGTCGACACCGACGGCGGCACGGGGAAGCGCGACCAGCGGTCGAGTGTGGCCAGCATGTCTTCGGCATCGTGCCCCGCGGCGCGTGCGTTCCACAGGCCCAGGCGCGTGATGCGATAGGTGTGGATGTGCTCGGGCGCCCGCTCGAGCTCGGCGAAGATCGCGAGCTCGTGCCGCGCATCCTCGGCGCTCGGGTGGGCGACTTCCAGCAGCACGGTGCGGTCGCTCTGGACGATCAGGGGACCATCAGCCATAACGAGCAATCGTACCGGTGCTCAGCCCACGTCGGCCTGTGCGGAGGGTGCCTGCGATGCTCAGGTCAGCCGGGCGGAGACGATGCTCGACACCGGCAGAGTGCGTTCGACATCCGAGGCGCGGTCGCGTCCGCGCAGCCGGCCGCCGCCCAGCCCCGTCGCTTCGAGCACGAAGTCACGCGTCGCGCCGTCCGGCAGGCGCACGCTCACCTCGATCACCGCGCGTGCTTTGACCGCCTGCTCGAGCTCGCGGCCCAGCCACGCGGCATCCGCGTCGTCGGAGGAATGGGCTCGGCGCATGCGCTCGATGAGCGGCCGGAAACGGGCCTCGGAGGTGCCTGCCGGTGCGTCGTCCGCCGATGCGGCCAGTTTGGCGCGGTCGAGGATCCGTACCTCTCCGTTCTCGTCGACCGCGGCGACGGGGTAGCGAGCGTCGCTCAGCATCCAGAAGACAGCGTCGACCGAGCTGCGGCTGAGCAGCCGGTCGCCATCGCGCACGAGCCCGAGCGGTCGCAGCGCCTGATCGACGGCGAGCGTGTCGAGGGCGCCCTGGTCGGATGCCGTCACCTGCGTCCGACCGGTGGAGTCGGCGCCCACGCGCAGTCGGCCGTGGCGGCCGGCCGCCCGTTCGAGCTCGTATGCCAGCGGCTGCGGCAGGCCGGTCAGCGAGATCGCGGCGAGGAACTCGGCGAGGGATGCCGGATCCTCTCCGGCCGCGAGCGCTGCTCCGATCGATTCGGCGGAGAACCGGTAGGTCGACGCCTGCGCGCGCGACTCGCGCCGCGCCGCGCGGCGCAGCCGCGCATCGATCGCGGGCTCGAGCGGCCCGGGCGCGATCGCCGTGAGGTCGTTCTGGAGGAAGATGCGGTCGACCTCGCCGGGGAGGTGCTCCTGCAGCGTCGTCCGGTCGACGTCGCCTCCGTTCGCGAGCGCCGTCGCCCAGGCTGCCGGGCGCCCCGATGCGTCGATGATCGCCCACAGCCGCCACTGCGCCGTCAGGCGGTCGGCACGCGCGGACCACTGCGGGTCGAGCGGATAGGCGAGGTGCCACTGCGCCGGCGGCTGCCATCCGCCGTCCGTCGTCCGCAGCGCCGATGGGAGCGCGTCGCGCAGGCGGCCGGCGGTGTTGGCCCAGCGATCGGCGGAGCCACGGAGCAACCAGGCGGTTCCCTCGGTCGTCACCCGCCACTCGCGCTCGACCGGACCGAGGAGCCCGGCGTCGAGACCGATCCCGATCACGAGGTCGGCTGTCTCGGCATCCGCCACCGCTCCTGCTTCAATCAGGCGGCGGCGGTCGGCGGCACCCAGGGTTCCCGCACCGGTGCGTCCGAGGGGCGACGGTTGCGTCAGCGACAGGACATCGGCGAGTGACGAGAGCGCGGTGAAGGCGCGTTCGGCCAGCTGCGCATCATCCTCCGGCGAGCCCGTCGTGATGGAACGGCCCGCGGTCTCGGGGCGGGGGACATCGCGCCACGCCGTAGCGGCACCGGCGTAGGGCATCCCGCCAGGAGAGACGAGCCCGAGATGCAGCAGGGCGTCGCGTGCCGTACCGGGCGGAACCGCATCGCCGGAGGCGACCGCGTCGTCCATGGCCTCGACGAGCGGCCGGGAGAGAAGCGGAGCGGCCTTGGCCACCGCCGCGGGATCGAGCAGGGCCTCGGCGGCGTCGAAGAAATCGGCCCAGGCGACGTCGGGCGAGACGCGGCGTCGACGGAGCAGGTCCGTCAGGACGTCGTCGTCGACCGTGGCGAGCCAGCTCGCGAGGGCACGGGCGTCGACGGGAGACACGTCACCGGCCCTTGTTGGCCCGGCTCCGTCGGATGAAGGTCATGATCAGCACCGTCAGCAGCAGGGCGAACGCGACGGGCGGCGCGATCCACACGATGGCGCTCACCGTGGGCCACGCCCCGGTGCCGAAGTCTGACTGCTCCATGCCGGTCGCGGTGCCGATGATGATCGCGAAGAAACAGACGATCGCCAGAATCAGCAGCCCCAGCGACATGAACGCGAGGATGCGGTCGATACGGCGGACCGGAAGGTCGTCGCCCGTGCTGCGCGTGCTCATCCGCATCAGCGTAGCGGTTCGCAGTGGTGCCGTAGGCTGGTTACCGGGGCTGACACGGCCCCGGCATTCCGTTCTGCCCGCGAAACGCGGTCCGTGACAGCGAGGTACGCACATGCCCACCGGCAAGGTCAGGTTCTACGACGACGAGAAGGGGTTCGGCTTCATCTCCTCCGATGACGGCCAGGACGTCTTCCTGCACGCCACGGCACTCCCGGCGGGCACCGAGTCGCTCAAGCCCGGCACGCGCCTCGAGTTCGGTGTCGCTGATGGCAAGCGCGGTCTGCAGGCGCTGGCCGTCCGCGTGCTCGAGGCTCCCGTGAGCCTGAGCAAGCGCAACCGCAAGCCCGCGGACGACATGGCGATCATCGTCGAGGACCTCGTGAAGCTCCTCGACGGCATCGGCGCCGATCTCCGTCGCGGTCGCTACCCCAGCTCGGGTCACGGCAAGAAGATCGCCGCGGTGCTGCGCAAGGTCGCCGATGACCTCGACGCCTGAGCCCGCCGACACGTCGGCGACGGACGAGGTCGAAGTCATCGAGCCGGCGTCTGACGAGGCCGCAGCGCCCGAGGATGCCGTAGCGTCCGAGCCGGTCGCGGTCGACGAACGACTGCTCGCCGCTCACGATCTCGCCCTGGCTGCGCTCGCCGAGATCACGCCCCCGTCGACCGTCGGCGATCCCGTCGACTACGTCGTCGAGGCCGACGGCGTCGTATCTCTGCGCTTCGCCAACCGTCTGGCCGGCTACCCCGGGTGGCTGTGGACGGTCAGCGTCGCCGTGGTCGAAGACGCCGAGCCGACGGTGCTCGAGGTCGAGCTGCTCCCGGCCGTCGGAGCGCTGCTCGCTCCCGAGTGGGTTCCGTGGGCTGTGCGGCTCGCGGACTACCAGGCCGCTCAGGCCGCCGCGGACGAGGACGATGACGCGGACAGCGACGACGACGACGCGGACGATCTCGACGACGACGCGGCCGATCTCGATGATGACGCGGACGACCTCGACGACGACGCGGACGAGGACGACTTCGCGGACGGCAGCACGGCGGTCACCCACGCGGGCGACGTCGACGGGGTCGACATCGACGCGCTCGATTCCGGCGCTGCCGATGACGACGAAGACGACTCGGATGACGACGAGTTCGACGACGATGATGACGACTCGGACGAGGACGATGATTCGGACGAGGACGACGACTCCGACCATGACGAATCGCCCTGGGAGCGCTGACCGCTCGAACGGGAACGACGAAGGGATGCCGCGCGGTGCGGCATCCCTTCGTCGTCTCAGCGGCGTTACGCGCTCAGAGACGGTCGATCGTGTAGTCGATGCACTTGATCAGCTGGCGCACGTCGTCGGGCTCGATCGAGACGAACGTCGCGATGCGCAGCTGGTTGCGGCCCAGCTTGCGGTACGGCTCGGTATCGACGATGCCGTTGCCGCGCAGGCTCTTGGCGACGGCAGCGGCATCGACGGTGTCGTCGAAGTCGATCGTCACCACGACGGGGGAGCGGTCGGCGGGATCGGCGACGAACGGCGTCGCGTGCTCGGACGCTTCGGCCCAGTCGTACAGCGCCGAAGAGGACTCTGCGGTGCGGTCAGCCGCCCACTGCAGGCCGCCGTTGCTGTGGATCCACTCGAGCTGCTTGTCGAGCAGATAGAGCGTCGCGACGGCGGGCGTGTTCAGTGTCTGGTTGAGTCGCGAGTTGTCGAGCGCGTTCTTCAGGCTCAGGAACTCGGGGATGTAGCGGCCCGACGCGGCGACCCGCTCGATCCGCTCGATCGCGGCGGGGGAGACCGCGGCGAACCAGATGCCGCCATCCGAGCCGAGGTTCTTCTGCGGGGCGAAGTAGTAGACGTCGCACTGCGAGACCGAGAAGTCGATTCCGCCCGCCGCGCTCGTGGCATCGATGACGGTCAGCGCGCCTTCGTCGCCGACGACGCGGCGCACGGGGGCGGCGACACCGGTCGACGTCTCGTTGTGGGGCCAGGCGTACACGTCGACGCCCTCCACAGCCTCGGCCGAGATGCTCGAGCCGGGCTCGGCCTTGCGGATGTCGGGAGCCTGGAGCCAGGGCGCGGATGCGGCCGCGCCGAACTTGCCGCCGAACTCGCCGAAGACGAGGTTCTGGCTGCGGTTCTCGATGAGGCCGAATGCCGCGGCATCCCAGAACGCGGTCGATCCGCCGTTGCCGAGGATGATCTCGTATCCGTTGGGCAGCCGCAGCAGATCGGACAGGCCGGAGCGGACCTGGCCGACGAGGCTCTTCACCGGCGATTGGCGGTGCGACGTGCCGAGCAGGATCGAGCCGGGACCCGACAGGGCGGCGACCTGCTCGGGGCGGATCTTGGCGGGACCGCAGCCGAAGCGGCCGTCGCGGGGAAGGATGTCTCGGGGCAGGGTGACGTGCGCCATGAGCCGATTCTAGGGGCGGCGTCCGGGCCCGCCGTGCCATGAGCAGGAGGTAAGGGCAGCCTCGCATGTCCTCACCAGCGGATAGGCTGGGATCCTCCCGACCACGCGCACGACAAGGGCTGTGATGACCGATCTCATCGACACGACAGAGATGTATCTGCGTACCATCCTCGAACTCGAGGAAGAGGCGATCGTCCCCCTGCGTGCACGCATCTCCGAGCGCCTCGGGCACTCCGGCCCCACCGTCTCGCAGACGGTCGGCCGCATGGAGCGCGACGGACTCGTCGTCGTGTCGGAAGACCGCTCGCTCGAGCTGACCGACAGCGGCCGGCAGAAGGCGGTCGACGTCATGCGCAAGCACCGTCTCGCCGAGCGCCTGCTCAGTGATGTCATCGGACTCGACTGGGCCTATGTCCACGAAGAGGCCTGCCGCTGGGAGCACGTGATGAGCGAGCTCGTCGAGCGTCGCCTCATCGAGCTGCTCGGTCACCCCACGGAATCGCCCTACGGCAACCCGATCCCCGGTCTCGACCAGCTCGGGGATGTGCCTGCGCGCACCTTCGACGACGGTGTGGTGGGCCTCGTGCGTCTGCTGAACGAGACCGGCGGGCCGATCGAGGGCACCGTGCGACGGCTCGCCGAGCCGGCCCAGGTCGACCCCGAACTGCTGCAGCAGCTGCGGGCGGCGGGCGTCGTCCCCGGCCGTGAGGGCACGTTCCAGTTCTCGGAGGGGTACGTCCTCGTTCAGATGGACGGTGTCGACGAGGGGCTCGAGCTGCCCGTCGAGGTCGCGTCGCACATCTTCCTCACGCGTCGCGACTGAGTCCGCGAGCGTTTGGCCACCGGACCTGAGCGTCCGGTGGGGAAGGGAACGACAGCGTGACTTATTCGTTACCTTCCGGTAGCCTCGAGAAGTCTTCAGGCGAGAAGCCCGCCCGAGACCGCTGCATGGATTGCCTCTTCGGCTCGTCGTCCACGCGGTGACACCCGAATGTCGCGTGGACCTACACGCGCAGTGTCGACGAGCCAGCGCAGACCATCGCGCAGAGGCGCCGGAGGACTGATTTGGCTGAACACAACGATTCGTCGGTAGACGTACCCGAGGTCGACGCGACGAATCCCGAACGCTCTGGTCGCGCCCTGCGTGGCCGCCGCTTCCCGATGGCGAAGAAGCAGAAGCGGGACGTCGCGACCATCGAGAACCGCGCTTCCCGCCGGAGCCGTCGCCGGGTCCACCCCGTTCGCAGCACCTTCACCGTCGCTGCCGTGGTCGGCCTTGTCGCCACCGTCGCCATCCCGGCCTTCGCCGCCGTGCGCGGTACGTCGGCCGACGCGATGACGCTGCAGCAGGTCGCCGCCAACAACGCGCAGTCGATCGTCGTCGCGTCCGAGGTCGGACCCGCGTCTCTCGACCGCAGTGGCTTCACGGCGACCACGCCCGAAGAGATCAAGAAGAAGAAGGACGAGGAGGCCGCCGCCAAGGCAGCCGCCGAGGCCCTCGCGAACCGCATCTCCGCGAGCAGCTCGACCGCCTCGTCGTCGACGTCGTACAGCCAGTCGATCCCGCTCGTCGCGCCGGGTTCCGGTCTCGTGCGTCGTCCGCTGATGTCGTTCAACAACTTCGGCACCCCGTACGCCGGTCACCGCGGCACCGACTACATGGCCGACCGTGGCACGCCGATCTACTCGGTCGCCGACGGCACGGTCGTCGCCTCGAGCGAGAGCGGTCCGGGCTGGGGCGTGTACGTCAAGGTCGCGCACAACATCAACGGCACGAACGTCACGAGCCTCTACGCGCACATGGACTGGGGCACCCGCGCGGTGCAGGTCGGCGACACCGTCTCGGCGGGACAGCTGCTCGGCCAGGTCGGCGATACGGGCCGCGCGTTCGGAACGCACCTGCATCTCGAGATCGTGGTCGACGGCGCGTACATGAACGCCGAGTCGTGGCTCGTCGCGAACGCGGGCTGACGACACGCATCATCCGTTCATCTCCCGTCGACCTTCCTGGGTCGAGGGTGTATTACCCTGAACGCGACGCTCGCGCACGCCGAGGGGGAGCTGATGGGACCAGTACCGGGCATTCGAACCGTGAATGCGATCGGTCGCTACGTCCTGCGGCATCGTGTGCACCACTGCGGCCTCGGCCGTGAATCAAGGCGCTGTCTTCATGACAGCGCCTTTTTTCGTGCTCGCACCCTCGCGGGGCCTGCCCGCACGGCTCGCGCGACGTCGGTCATCGAACATCCGCTGAAGCCGTCAGGGCAGTTCGTGAGGACAGGAAATGCGCACTCTGGTACTGAACGCCGGGTATGAGCCACTCGCTGTGGTGTCGTTCCGTCGTGCCCTCCTCCTGGTGTTGAACGACAAGGCGACGATCGTCGAGCACGTCGTCCACGATCCCGTTCTCGGGATCGATGGAACGTACGAACGCCCGGCCGTGATCGTCCTGACCCGGTACGTCCGTATCCCGAATGCGCGCCGCGTGCCGGTGACGCGGCGTGGCGTGCTCCGCCGCGACGCGCACCGATGCGCCTATTGCGGGAAAGCGGCGTCGACGATCGACCACGTGATGCCGCGTTCGCGCGGGGGCAGCAACTCGTGGGAGAACCTCGTCGCCTGCTGCCTGCGGTGCAACAACCTCAAGAGCGACCACACTCCGCAGGAGATGGGGTGGGAGCTGCGATGGCTGCCGAAGCCCCCGCGTGGACCGCAGTGGGCCGTACGGGGCACGGAGCGATCCGACCCGCGCTGGGAGCCGTACCTGAGTCTCGCCGCCTGATCGCCGCGGTGCGCGCCTACCGCGCTCTCGGGCCGTAGGCGCGCAGGAATGCGCCGGCGCCATCGGTCATGATCTGTCGGACCCGCTCGGCGTCCGTCCGGCGGCGAGCGGGCTCGTTGAGAACCCGGAGCGTCGTGAGCGCGTGGAAATGCTCGGCGGCGAGTCCCGGGTCGTCGAGGTCGAGCAGACCCTCGGTCGCGAAGTGAGCGAAGCGCTCGGCGAGAACGTCGGCGTGCGCTCGGTCCAGCGGGTGGTCCTCGAGTTCGGGCAGGAGCGACTCGTTCTCCGAGATCAGCTTGACAGCGGCTGCGTAGTTCGTCGACGTGGCGAGGAACCCCCCGAGTTCGGCGGCGAACGCGATCACAGCCTGGTGCAATTCATCGCGGCCGTCGATCGCGATGGCGTCCGGCAGGTGCGTCTCGGACAGCTCGCGGAGGGTGTTCACGGCCGTCTCGCCCGCGCTCTCGACCACTCCGAGCAGCAGCCGCCGTTTATCGCCGTAGTAGTCGTAGACGGTGCGCTTGGAGACACCCGCGCGCGCCGAAACGGCATCCATACTCGAGCGCTCGACGCCCACCTCGACGAAGAGCTCTCGCGCCGCCGCGAGTATCGCGGAGCGCTTCTGCTCCTGGCCCTGCCTGACCGGCCTCGCATCGCTCATCGTCATCCTTTGCTCTTCCCGAACTCTACACCGACCAGTGCAGCAAAACTACACGGTACGGTGTAGTGTACCTGCCGTGCAGAAGACAACGCAGGCATCTCTCCAAGCTCACGATCTCGTCAAGCGCTATGGAACCGTCACCGCCGTGGACGGTCTGTCATTCCAGGTTCGGCCCGGGATCGTGACCGGCTTCCTCGGGCCGAACGGGGCGGGCAAGTCCACCACTCTCCGCATGTTCCTCGGCCTGGACAAGCCCACGAGCGGCGCCGCGACCGTGAACGGGCATCGTCTGCATGAGTTGCCCCATCCGATGCGGGTGATCGGCGCGATGCTCGATGCGCGTGCCGTTCATCCGCGGCGTACGGCCGTGGATCATCTCGCGTCCGTCGCGCGTGCCGGAGGCGTGCCACGGGGTCGAGTCGGGGAGGTTCTGGAGTTGGTGGGCCTGGCTGAAGCAGGGAGCCGGCCGGCCGGCGACTTCTCGCTCGGGATGAAGCAACGGCTGGGGATCGCCACGGCGTTGATCGGCGACCCCGGCATCGTCATCTTCGACGAACCTCTCAACGGGCTCGACCCGGAAGGCATCCGCTGGGCTCGATCCCTGATGCGCGAGCTCGCTGCGGAAGGCCGATTGGTGCTGTTCTCGAGCCATCTGATGGGTGAGATGCAACTGACGGCGGATCACCTCATCGTGATCAACCACGGTCGTCTGCTCGCCGACCAGTCTTTGGACGCATTCATCGCCTCGCGCACGAACGAGTACGTCCGCGTTCGGACTCCGAATGCCGATGTCCTGCGTGATGCGCTCCGGCGAGCCGGGCTTCCGGTTCGGGCGGACGCCGATCGCAACGACGTCCTCGTCGTCTCGGGGGCGACGACGGAGAGCGTCGGCCGCATCGCAGCCGCCTCCGGCGCCGAGGTGTTCGAGCTCACCCTCGTTCGGGACTCGCTCGAAGACGCGTTTCTCGCCATGACCACGATCGAGCAGAAGGCCGCCTGACATGAACCTCTTCGCTTCCGAATGGATCAAAGCCCGCAGTGTCCACAGCACCTGGATCCTCGCTGCCTCGGCAGTCGTCGTGACGGTGATGGTCAGCCTGCTGGGGGTGAGCGGGCTCGTGGCCGATTGGCAGGCCGCGCTCCCTTCCGATTTCGACCCCACCGGCATCAGCTTCAAGGGCATCCTGGTCGGTCAGATCCTCCTCGCGACCATCGGATCGCAGGCCATCACCAGTGAATACGGCTCGGGGCAGATCATCACGAGCCTCGCCATCGTGCCCCGGCGCGGGGCCCTCCTGGCTTCGAAGCTCGGAGTTTCGGCGCTTGTCGGCTTGGTCGTGGCAGTCGCGGCGGTGGCATGCAGCTTCGGTGCCACGCAGGCCGCGCTCGCTGCGGCCGGCCTGCCCGTGTCGGCACTCGATGACCCTGGAACTGCTCGGGCCATCGTCTGTGCGATCGTGTACCTCGTCCTCACGGCCGTCCTCGGCCTCGGATTCGGCATCATCACGCGAAGCTCTTCCGGTGCGCTCGCGATCATCGTGTCCGTCGCGCTTCTCGTGCCCGCTCTCGCCCCGGGGATGCCCGGGGTCATCGGTGAGTTCGCGGGTACCTACTGGCCCACGACGGCCGGCCAGGCCTCGTACGCTGTCGGGACGACGAGCGGGATGCCGCCGCTGGTGGGACTCGGGATCATGGCGATCTTCACGCTATGGACGACGCTCGCCGCTCTTCTCGTCCTCAGAACGCGTGACGTGTGACAGGACCTTCCGCATCCGGTAGTTCGTCAGCGGCCGACCGGTAGGGGCGCAGGGTCACGGGCGGGGTGTCGGAGGCGTTCACGCGATCCAATCTGCCAGGCGATGTCGGAAGTCGGTCGTATCTTCGATCTCGACATTGATGGTCTAGAACATATGTTCTACCCTTGCTGAGTGAGGTCGATCATGCGCAATCCTGCTGCCGCCGAGGACGTGCAGCGACTGCGCGCGCAGATGGAGCGGATGCAGGGGCGCCGCCTCGACGCTCCGGTGCTGCCGACCCATCCTGCCCTGGCCGGGCTGCTGCCCGGGCGGGGGCTGCGTCCCGGCGCGGCCTATTCGCTGGGCTCCTCGTCGTCGCTCCTGTTCGCCCTGCTCGCCCAGCCGTCGCAGACCGGGTCGTGGTGCGGTGTGGTCGGGATGCCGGGCTTCGGGGCCGAAGCGGCGGAGCACGCCGGGGTCGACCTGTCCCGCGTCGTGCTGATCCCGGATCCGGGAGCCCGGTGGCTCGCCGTCACCGCGACGATCGCCGACGTGCTTCCTATCGTCGCGGTGCGTCCGCCCGAACGGGCGAAAGACTCCGACATCGCCAAGCTCGCCGGCCGGCTGCGCGACCGTGGAACGGTGCTGCTCGTGCAGGGGCCGTGGCCGCAGACCGAGGCGATGCTCGATGTCACCGATCCGCGGTGGTCGGGGCTGGGCGACGGTGACGGCTACCTCAGCGACCGCGAGCTGACGGTCACCGTGTCGAGCCGGCGGTTCCCGGTTCCCCGATCGGCGCGGATGCTGCTGCCCGCGCCCGATGGCGCGATCTCGGCCGCTCCGCACGAGCGGGCTCTCGCGGGCGGCCCGGTCGTCGAGCCGATCCCGATGCGACGGGCGGTCTGACGTGGGGGAGCAGGAGGCGACGGCACCGGTACGCAGCCTCGTGGTGTGGGTGCCCGACTGGCCGGTCGTGGCGTTCGTGCGCGAAAGCGGCGGCGATCCGAACGCGCCGATCGCGGTCTTCGAGAAGGGCGTGGTCATCGCGTGTTCGGCGGCAGCGCGAGCCGACGGTGTCGCACGCGGGCAGCGTCGCCGCGACGCGCAGGCGCGCTGCCCCGCGCTGCAGGTGGCCGACGCGGATGCGGTGCGCGATCACCGGGAGTTCGCGCCGATCGTGGCGCGCCTCGAAGAGATGGCACCGGGAGTGCAGGTGCTCGAGGCAGGGCTCTGCGCGCTGCGCGTGCGCGGCCCCGCGCGTTTCTATGGCGGTGAGACCGAGGCCGCCGGCGCGCTGCTGGCCGCGGTCGCCGAGGGCGACCTCGACGTGCGGGCCGGTGTCGCCGACGGACCCTTCACGGCGCAGCAGGCCGCGCGGATGAGCACCCGCCCCGACCGGCCCATCCGGGTGGTCGAAGCCGGGCGCTCGGCGGAGTTCCTCGCACCGTTGACGATCGCGGTGCTCGACGACGACTCCGTCGACCTCTTCGCCCGGCTCGGCGTGCAGACCCTCGGCGACCTCGCCGCGATCGAGCCCGAACGACTGGTCGAACGCTTCGGCCCCCGCGGCGCGCGCTTGCACGGCCTCGCCTCCGGCGCCGATTCACGCCCGGTGGTCCCGCGCACTCCGCCGCCCGAGCTGCACCGCGAGGTCTCGTTCGAGCCTCCGCTCGACCTCGCCGACCAGGTCGCGTTCGGCATGAGGGTCGCGGCCGAGGAGTTCATCTCCGGACTCGGCGCGGTCGATCTCGTGTGCACCGAGCTGCGGGTCATCCTCACCGGCGACCGGGGCGAGACGAGCAACCGTGTCTGGCTCCACCCCGGCACCTTCGACGCCGCCGCCGTCGTCGACCGGGTGCGCTGGCAGCTGGCCGAGAGCGGCAAGCTCACCAGCGGTGTCGCTCGGGTCAAGATCGAGCCCGAAGCGGTGGATGCGGCATCCCATCACGCCGTGTCGCTGTTCGGCTCCGGTCCCGAGCAGCGGGTGCACCACGCCCTGTCGCGGGTGCAGGCGATGCTCGGCCACACGGGCGTCGTGACCCCGGTCGTGGGCGGTGGCCGCTGGCTCGCCGAGCGGCAGGTGCTCGTGCCGTGGGGTGACCGCCCGGTGACGAGCTCGCGCGAACGGCCCTGGCCGGGGAGCCTGCCCGATCCGCTGCCCGCGACGGTCTTCGAGCGGGCGCTGCCGCTGGCTGTCGTCGATCGGGAGGGCGACATGGTGGCCGTCGACGGGCGGGGCGAGCTGACGGCGATCCCGGCCGCCCTGGTGTCGTCGACCGGGTCGCGCGGCATCCGCTCGTGGGCGGGGCCGTGGCCGGTGATCGAGCGGGCGTGGGATGCCGCGCGAGCGCGCCATGCCCACCGCTTCCAGATGGTCGATGCCACCCAGACCGCGTGGCTGCTGGTGTGCGACGGCGGCGAATGGTCGGTCGAGGGGCGGTACGACTGATGGGCTTCAACAACCCCTCGGTGCCGTGGTCCGAGATGGAGCGGCTGCTCAGCGGTAACCGGGCGCCGAGCGCGCCGCCGGGTGCGGACGGTGGCGACAGCCCCGCGTGGTCGCGCAAGCGGGGCAAGTACTCCGCGCCGAGGATCGAGCGTCCCGAGGACGCGGTGCCGTACGCCGAGCTGCACGCGCACACGTCGTACTCGTTCCTCGACGGGGCCTCATCGCCCGAAGAGCTGGCCGAAGAGGCCGAACGGCTGGGGTTGCACGCTCTCGCCGTCACCGACCATGACGGGTTCTACGGCATCGTCCGTTTCGCCGAGGCCGCCGAGCAGCTCGCCGTGAAGACCGTGTTCGGGGCGGAGCTGTCGCTCGATCTGCCGCAGCGCGTCGGCGCCGCGCGCAACGAGGCCGACCCGCCGGGCGAGCATCTGCTCATCCTCGCCCGCGGCGAAGAGGGGTACCACCGGCTGGCGCGGGCGCTCACGCAGGGCCAGCTCGCGGGAGCGGAGAAGGGCAAGCCCCGGTACCGGCTCGACGATCTGGCCGACATCGCCGGAGGCGAATGGAGCATCCTCACCGGATGCCGCAAGGGCGCTGTGCGCCGGGCGCTCATCGAGCGCGGACCGGATGCTGCCGCCGCCGAGCTCGACGCCCTGGTCGACCGGTTCGGGCGCGACGCCGTCGAGGTCGAGCTGATGGATCACGGTGAGCCGCTGGACTCGCGGCACAACGACATCCTCGCCGGCCTCGCGCGTGAGCGCGGCCTGCCGATCCTCGCGACGAACAACGTGCACTACGCCGTACCCGATCGCGCCCACCTCGCTGCCGCGATCGCGGCGGTCCGGGCCAACCGCGGTCTCGACGAGCTCGACGGGTGGCTACCGTCCCACGCCGGGGCGCACCTGCGGTCGGGAGCCGAGATGACGCGGCGCTTCCGCCGGTTCCCCGGAGCCGTGGCGCGCACCGTCGAGCTTGCCGACGAGCTCGCTTTCCCGCTGCGCCGGGCCAAGCCCGCCCTGCCGAAGCTTCCCGTTCCCGAGGGGCACACGCCGATGTCGTGGTTGCGGCACCTCGTGTGGGAGGCCGTGCCGCGCAAGTACCCGAACCTTCCGGCCGAAGACCGCGACCGCATCGAGCGAGAGCTCGCGGTCATCGAGCAGAAGGACTTTCCGGGCTACTTCCTCATCGTCCACGGCATCGTGCAAGAGGCGCGGCGTCGCGGCATCCTGTGCCAGGGGCGGGGATCGGCGGCCAACAGTGCCGTCTGCTACCTGCTCGACATCACCGCGATCGACTCCATCTACTACCGGCTGCCGTTCGAGCGCTTCCTCTCGGCCCTCCGCGAGGAGGAACCCGACATCGACGTCGACTTCGACTCCGACCGGCGCGAGGAGATCATCCAGTGGGTCTACGCCACCTACGGGCGCGAGCGGGCGGCGCAGGTGGCGAACGTCATCCAGTACCGGCCCAAGAACGCCGTGCGCGACATGGCGAAGGCGCTCGGGCACTCCCCGGGACAGCAGGACGCCTGGTCGAAGCAGGTCGAACGCTGGGGGGCCACGCTCGACACCGGTCCCGACCACGACATCCCCGAGCGGGTGCTCAGCTACGCCGCCGAGCTGCTGAAGGCACCCCGGCACCTGGGCATCCACTCGGGCGGCATGGTGCTGACCGATCGTCCCGTCGGCGAGGTCGTGCCGATCGAGCACGCCCGGATGCAGGACCGCACCGTCATCCAGTGGGACAAAGACGACGCCGCCTGGATGGGCCTGGTGAAGTTCGACCTGCTGGGCCTCGGGATGCTCGCCGCGCTGCAGTACTGCTTCGACCTCATCGAGGGAGCGACGGGGGAGAGGTTCGAGCTCTCGACGCTGCCGAAGGAAGAGGCCGCCGTCTACGACATGCTGTGCCGGGCCGACTCGATCGGGGTGTTCCAGGTCGAGTCCCGCGCGCAGATGGGACTGCTGCCGCGCCTGCAGCCGCGACGGTTCTATGACCTCGTCATCGAGATCGCGCTCATCCGGCCGGGGCCCATCCAGGGCGGTGCCGTGCACCCGTACGTGCGCCGCAAGCTCGGATACGAGAAAACGACGTATCCGCACGAGAAGCTCAAGCCCGTGCTCGAACGCACGCTCGGGGTGCCGGTCTTCCAGGAGCAGCTCATGCAGATGGGCATGGTCATCGGCGGACTCTCGGGCGAGGATGCCGACCTGCTGCGTCGTGCGATGGGCTCCAAGCGCGGCATCGAGCGCATCGACTCGCTCAAGCAGAAGCTCTACGAGGGCATGGCCGAGAACGGCCTGGTGGGGGATGCCGCCGACGACATCTACGCGAAGATCCAGGCGTTCGCGAACTTCGGCTTCGCCGAGAGCCATTCGCTGTCGTTCGGGCTGCTCGTCTACGCCAGCTCGTGGATCAAGCTGCACTACCCGGCGGCGTTCCTCGCGGGGCTGCTGCGGGCTCAGCCGATGGGCTTCTACTCGCCGGCGACACTGGCGGCCGACGCCCGCCGTCACGGAGTCGAGGTGCGGCGCCCCGACCTGCAGCTCTCGGGAGCCGAGGCCGTGCTCGAATCCGTGTCGGGTGAGGCGGAGCAGTTGGGGCCGACGGGGCAGGAGAGCTGCCTCGGCGAGCAGCCTCCCGTGCCGGTCTTCGACATCAACGCCCCCGACGAGTCGGCGGCGCATCGCCGCGACGGTGCATTCGCGGTGCGGCTCGGGCTCGCCGCCGTCACCGGCATCGGCAAGAGGTTCGCCGAGCGGATCGTCACCGAGCGCGAGGCATCCGGCCCCTATCGCGACATGCGCGACCTGGTGCGCCGCACCGGTGCCGACACGACGCAGCTCGAAGCGCTCGCCACCGCGGGAGCGCTGGAGTGCTTCGGACACACCCGTCGTGAGGCGATCTGGCTGGCGGGATCGGCCGCGCAGGACCGCATCGAGTACCTGCCCGATTCGCTCATCGCCGTGCAGCCGCCGTTGTTCACCGACCAGTCGAGTTACGACGTGCTGGCCTCCGACCTGTGGGCCACGGGCATCTCACCCGATGACCATCCGATGACCCACTACCGTTCCCAGCTCGACGCGCGCGGCGTGCTCACCGCGAACGATCTGCGACAGCACGAGTCGGGGCGCCGTGTCGAGATCGCCGGGCTCGTCACCCACCGGCAGCGCCCGGCGACGGCATCCGGCATCACGTTCCTCAACCTCGAGGACGAGCACGGGCTGATGAACGTCATCTGCTCGACGGGCATGTGGCACCGCTACCGGCGGGTGGTGCGCGACAGCCCGGCGCTCATCGTCCGCGGCATCCTCGAACGGTCGAACGAGGGGGTCGTGAACATCCTCGCCGACGCCTTCGAAGACCTGCGAGTGGGGGTGAGGCACCAGTCACGAGACTTCCGCTGACGACCCGATGCGAGCCGACGCGAATTGTCGTCACGCGTGGGGGAGAACCGCCATCTGGGTCGGGTCGCGGGTCAGGCGGGGGTAGCCGATAGCACTGCCCAGCCGCGCGGGGGAAGGGATGCCTCGCCGGCGTGCCTGTCGATGTCGTCGGCCAGCGATCCGGCGAGCACCCGCGTCGCATCGGCCACCGGCACGGACACCGGCGCGTCGCCGACGTTGAGCGCTGTGACGACGGCATCCGTTCCGGTCGCGGTCCGCAGCACCATCGCGGTGTTGTCGATGTGGATGACGTCGGTGTGGGCGCGATGCAACCAGGGATGCTGCCGGCGCACGGCGATGAGCTGCTGATGGGTGCGGAGGATGTGCTGCGCGGTCTCGGGCAGCGACTCGGGGGCGGGCGGCGCATCGGGGAACTCGGGGCGCACCGCGTCGTCGCCGCCGAGTCGTTCCTCCTTCACCGCCTCGTAGCCGTACTCGTCGCCCGCATACACCGACGGCACCCCCGCCACGGTGAACAGCACCGCCAGCGCGTGCGGCACCAGGTCGGGGCCGATCGCCGAGGCGATCCGCGTGACGTCGTGGTTGCCGACGAAGGTCTGCGGAGCGAAGACCGATAGGAGCTCGTTGTTCCGCTCGATCGCGTGCTTCAGCTCGAAGAGGTTGCGGTCGGCGATGCCGTGCCAGATGCCCTGCCACAGCTCGTATTGCGTCAGCGAGTCGATCGTCGACTCCTCGACGATGCGGGCGGCGTCGCCGTGGATGACCTCGCCGAGGAACCATGCCTCGGGGTACTCGGCGCGAACCCGCGGCAGCACTCTCGCCCAGAAGGCGGACGGCACAGCGTAGGCAGCATCCAGGCGCCAGCCGTCGATGCCGCGGCCCAGCCAGTGGGTCATCACCTCGACGACGAGATCCGCGACGGCGGGGGAGTCGTGGTTCAGCGTGACCAGGGCGTCGTGCCCCTCGAAGACGTCGGCGTCGACCGGCTCGCCGGGCTGCCAGCCGTCCCACCGCACGCGGAAGAGGTCGGCGGTGTCGGCTTCCGGGCCCCGTTCCTCGAGAGCTTCGAATGCCGGATGCTCGCGCCCCACATGGTTGAAGACACCGTCGAACAGCACGCGGATGCCGCGGTCGTGGGCGGCCGCGATCAGACGATCGATGTCGCCGTCATCACCGAGCCGGGCATCGATGCGGAAGTAGTCGACGGTGTCGTATCCGTGCGTGCTCGAGGGGAAGACCGGGCCGAGGAGCAGGCCGTTGAGGCCGAGCTCGACGACGTGATCGAGCCAGGCCTCGATGCGGTTCAGTCGGTGCTCGACGGGCTGGTCTGCGGCGCCGGCATCCGACTGGCCGTCGTCGTCGGCGCCGTCCGGCCGGATCGGTGCTCCCGTGAACCCCAGCGGGTACACGTGCCACAACATGACGGTCTCGGCCCAGTTGCTCATCCCGGCAGTCAACACGAGCGGATGCCGGATAGGGAACGACGTGCGAGACGTGGCGCAGGGGCCTAGAGTGCCGCCTGTTCGTTCGGTCGCCGTTCCATCAGCCGCCAGGCTCCGCCCGTGAGGGGTGCCGTCGTGACCACGGTGTAGACGATCGCGACGATGCCGAACGATGCGAAGAGACCGAGGCCATCGGCGGCGATGCCGCCGAGCAGCGCGCCGAGCGGGACCCCTGCCCACGTGCCGGCGTTGAGCAGGCCGAAGACGCGACCGCGCATGGGCGCCGGGACGCGCTCGAGCTGCACCGCGCCGAGGATCGGGTTCAACGCGCCGGCCGCGAGCCCCGAGACGCCGGCGGCAGCGACGAGCACCGGGAACGGCGCGCCGAGGGCGAACACCGCGCTGGACGGGCCGCCGGCGACGAGGAAGCACAGCGCGAAGGTCACGCGCCGCGGCATCCGGTGCGCGATGAAGCCGAACGCGATGTTGCCCATGAGCGCGCACCCGCCCATGACAGCGACGATGACGGCGAGGGCTCCGGCGCCGCCGAGCTCGGCGTTCGCGTAGAGAGGCATCAGCGAGGCGCTGCGGGCCGCATCGAGCAGGTTGGTGATGAGCACCATGCCGACGATGAGCCGCATGAGCGGATCACGCACGACGAACCGGAACCCGTCGCGCAGCTCGCGCCAGTACGAGCGCCGGGCTGCGGCATCCGTGTCGCCGACGGCGGTCATTCGCACTGTCGTCGCGGGGACCATCAGGCGGGTGATCGCAGCCGAGATGAGAAACGCGGCAGCGTTCGTGACGAGCGCTGCCATTGGTCCGAGGAGAGCGACGAGCGCGCCGGCGACGGACGCGCCGATGAGCTTGGAGAGGCGCTCCGAGCCGTCGAGGAGTCCGACGCTCCGCTCGAGCCTGACGTGCGCCGCCTCCGTGAGCTCGGGCAGCATCACGCGGCGGGCGATCTGGCCGGGAGCGTCGAGCACGCCGCTCGTGAAGACGAGTGCCAGCAGAGCCCAGAAGGGCAGGCCCACCGTGAGCGCGAGCGCGGGGATCGCGAGAACCGTCACACCGCTGACGATGTCGGCGACGATCGCGGTGCGACGGCCGCCGATGCGGTCGATGACCACCCCGCCGAACACGCCTCCCACGATGACGGGCGCGGTCGCGGCGAACGCGGCCAGCCCGATCTCGACGCCCGAGCCGCCCGTGGCCAGGACGTAGAAGGGGATGGCGAAGGCCGTGATGACGTTACCCGTCTGCGAGATCGCGTGCGCCGACAGCAGGGCGTAGAGGGCGCGGGATGCTGCGCGCCGGTGCGTCGCATCGGCCGAACGGACAGGGGAGTCGGTCGTGGTCATGGCCGGCGGTAGGCCTGGTAGACGAGGGCGACCGGTGCGGTGGTCTCGTCTGCGTCGTCGTGTCGCGCGCTCGCTTCCTGCCACCGGTGCATCAGCGATTCGAGCTCGGAGCGCATCGCGGTCAGCTCGTCGAGCGTGAGGCGCATCGTGCGGTCGCCGGTCGCCCCGGCGGCCACCCACTCGGCCGGGAGGGTCGGCATCGCGTCGACGTACTCGCTGTAGCGGGCGGCGTAGATCTGCGCGATCGACTTCTCCAGCGCCGATGAGGCAGCCCGTTGGGCCGGGTCATCGAGGTGTTCCGCCGGTTCCCACGTCGTCTCGGCAGCGGCGGCCTGCCACCAGCGCTCGCGCTGATCGGCGCTGCGCGGCTCGGCGGGCTCGATGAGATCGATCGAGGCGAGTTTGCTCAGGTGGTAGCTGATCGTGCCCGGCGCTTCGTCGACGATTTCGCCGAGCTGAGCCGCCGTCTGCGGGCCGTTCTCGCGCAGGATGCCGAGGAGCCGCAGCCGGGTCGGGTGCGCCAGCACGCGCATGGCGGCAGCGGTTTCGAGTCGAGAAGCGGAGCTGTCGGCGGAGGTCATACCCGCTACGCTAGATGCGCAAGAACCATTGCGCAACAGTTCTTGTGCTTTATGAGTTCCCCCGCCTCGGCGGCGCGCCTCTCAGGTCTGGCTCGCGAGCCACTCCGCGAATGTGACGGTGCCGCGTTCGGCGTGCGCGTGCCCGCGCAGGCGCCCCGACGAGATCGCGCGACCGAACGATCCCGGCAGGCGCATCTCGACCGTGGTGCGGCGGATGCCGCGGGCATCGAGCAGCGCTCGCACCATGTCGATGAGCAGCTCGTCGCGAGGCCCGGTCAGGTCGCGCGCGCGGCCCACCGGCTCGCCCTCCGCGAGCGTGACGAGGTGCTCGGCGACCTCCTCTGCCGCGACGGGGCGTACCCGGGCGGCCGGTACGACCGTGATCGGGCC
This sequence comes from Microbacterium sp. M4A5_1d, assembly GCF_053345465.1. Classification (NCBI taxonomy): domain Bacteria; kingdom Bacillati; phylum Actinomycetota; class Actinomycetes; order Micrococcales; family Microbacteriaceae; genus Microbacterium; species Microbacterium sp. M4A5_1d. Next base: position 94,423 of record NZ_JBKFAD010000003.1, on the reverse strand, counting down.
CATCTTGCCGCGGACGAGCGTCTGCTCGGCGAACTCGTGGAACTGCGCAGCGCGGAGCAGCGTGTGGGGGAGCGCCCCGCGCTGCACCGCCCGCTCGTGCGCGAGTTTGCCGCCGTAGTACGCGGCATCCACCCCGTCGATTCCGACGATCGAGAGCGCGACGAGGTGTCTCACGCCTGCGGCCGTTCCCGCCTGCTGCAGGTTGGCCGACACACTCTCGAAGAACCGGCGCGAGCGATGCCGCGAGAGCGTCTGGATGCCGCTGACGTCGACGATCGTGTCGACACCGTCCAGCACCGAAGGCGGGAGCGAGGCATGCTCGAGGTCCTGACCCTTGCTGCGCGCGAGCGCGACGACGTCGTGTCCGCGTTCGGTGGCGATGCTGTGGACGAGCTTGCCGACGGTGCCGGTGCTGCCGGCGATCGCGATCCTCACGAGGTCAGTATGCATCGGCTCACGCGGTTCACTTGGCAGCTGTGGCCCCCACCCCCGACCCGAGGGGGCGCGAAGTGCCAGACGAAGCGCCAGCCCGGGCGAGCCACGCCGCCGCAGCCGTGCCGCAAACAGGCTCAGCGGTCGACGCTGACCACTCCGAGCTCGTAGGCGAGGATCACAGCCTGTACGCGGTTCGCGAGGTCGAGCTTCACCAGGATGCGGCCGAAGTGCGCCTTCACGGTCGATTCGCTCAGGTGCAGCGCCGCAGCGATCTCGGCGTTGGTCAGCCCCTGCCCGACGTGGCGGAACACGTCGCGCTCGCGCGGCGACAGCGCCGAGAGTGCCTCGGGGGATGCCGGCCGGCCGGTGCCCGAGAGATGCGGCATCGCCGCATCGATCAGCTTCGCGGTGATCCGGGGCGACACGACGGCATCACCCGCCGTCACGGCCCGCACCGCGGCGACGAGCTCGTCGGGGCGGGTGTTCTTCAGCAGGAAGCCGGCCGCGCCCGCCCGCAGCGCGCCGAACGCGAACTCGTCGAGGTCGTACGTCGTCAGCACGATGATCCGCGTCTCGGGCAGAGCCGCGGTCAGCCGGCGGGTGGCCTCGATGCCATCGAGTCCCGGCATCCGGACGTCCATGAGCACGACGTCGGGACGCAGCCGCTGCGCTGCCTGCACGGCTTCGGCGCCATCGGATGCCTCACCCACCACGACCAGGTCGGGCTGAGCCTCGAGCACGAGGCGCAAGCCGTACCGGATCAGTTCCTGATCGTCGACGAGCAGCACCGCCGTACGGGCCTCGGGCGCGGCGGGCTGCGTCATCGTTCCTCCGTCGAGAGGCGGACGAGAACCCGCCAGCCGCCGCCGGCGACCGGTCCCGCCTCCACCGAGCCATCGTAGAAGGCGGCCCGTTCCCGGATACCGACGAGCCCGCGCCCCGGAGAGGTGGGCGTGGCTGCCGGCGCCGACACGTCCTTCACCAGGATCGTCACCTCGGAGCGCTCGAACACCAGCCGCACGAGCACGTCGCGCACGTCACGTCCGTGCCGCAGGACGTTCGTCAGCGCCTCCTGCACGATGCGGTAGATCGTCAGGCTCACGGCCGCGCCCTCGGTCACGGTTCCGGTCTGCTCCAGGCGCACCGGGATGCCGGCCGACCGGAACTCCTCGACGAGCGCCGGGATTTGCTCCACCCGGGGTGCCTCCGTCGCCAGCGGCGCATCGCGCTCGCCGCGCACCGCGGTCAGCAGCCGCCGCACCTCGCCGAGGGTCCGCCGCCCGGTCTCGCTCACCCGACCGATGGCGCGGTGCGCTTCGTCGGGCCGCTGATCGACCGAGGCCTGCGCGCCGTCGGCGAGCGCGACCATCACCGCGAGGCTGTGCGCGATGACGTCGTGCATCTCGCGGGCGATACGTTCGCGCTCGGCCGCGGCCGCGATGCTCGCCTCCTGATCGCGCTCGCGCCGCAGGTGCTCCGCCCGCTCGGCGAGCGCTGCGGCCTGCCGCCGGCCGTGCCCCGCGTTGATGCCGAGCAGGGTCGCGATGAGGCTCGCGGCGATCACGACGACGGCGATGCTCGCCCAGTCGGTCGCCCAGGCGGCGGCATCCTCCCGGGGTGCCAGGCCGAGGAGCGGCGGACCGACGCGCACCCGCACCGCGAGTGCCAGTGAAGCCGCGAGCGCTCCCGCGGTCGCCCACCCGAACCAGAGCCACGCGCGGCGTGCCTCGTCGAGACCGGCGCGGTAGAGCGCGACCACCACGAGGAGGGCTTCGGCCCCCGTACCGACGGCGAAGGAGACGAGCATCAGGGCGACGGCGACTCCGAAACCGATTGCCGGATGCCGCCGTGAGGCCACGACATCCGCCACCCCGGCAAGCGCCAGCAGCAGCATCGGCCACAGGGGAGTGGCGATCGTCGATTCGACGGACAGATACCCAAGGAACACCGCGACGATCAGGTAGGAGACGAGGATGACGGCATCAGCCACGTCCCGTCGCCCTGGGGACGGGCTCACGCGTCCCTCGTCCGCAGCGCCACCGCGCCGATCACGATTGCTGCACCCGCCCAGACGGCCGCGATCAGCCAGCCGGCTCCGACGCTCATGTGTCCGCTCCAGAGGTCGAGGAAAGGTCCGCCTTCGATTCCCACCCGGCCCATGGCGTCACCGGCGTTGCCGAGCAGGCCGAGGCGGATGACGCGAGAGAGGAGCCCGAACGGCAGCAGCGAGCTGAGTACGGGTAGCAGCAGCGTCGCGGCGAAGACGATGATCGATCCGGTGGTCGTCGAGCGGACGAGAGTCGTCACGCCGAGTCCGAACATTGCGCAGAAGCCGAGGTAGACAGCCGAGCCGACGAGGGCGAGCAACACCCCGGGTGCGGTGAGGGGAGCGCCCAGACCGAAGCCGTCGTAGATCGGGTTCGTCACCGCCCACGCACCGAACACGGTGACGAGGGCGACGGCGGTGACGGTCGTGAAGGTGACGAGGGTCTTGGCCGTCAGCATCCGCATCCGATGCGGCACCGCCGTGAGGGTCGTCTGCATGGCACCAGAGGAGTATTCGGCGCCGATCGTCATGACGCCGAAGATACCGGCGATGATCTGCCCGAGCACGACCATCGGTACCGTGACGTCGGCCATGGTGCGCTCGATGGATGGAACCGAGGGCACGCCGGATGATTCGAGGGTCAGGCCGAGGAACAGGCTCCCGCCGATTCCCACCGCCAGGATGCCGACCAGTGCGAGGACGGATGACGGCAGGCTCACGACCTTGATCCACTCGGAGTGCACCACGGCGGTGAACGGCGGGCGCTGAGTGCGGGCGTCGGCGCGGTGGGGCTTGGTGGTGAGGGCCATCAGTTGTCCTTCTCGTTCTGGCTCGGTGCCGACGGGTATTCGGTGGCCTGCGCGGTGAGGGCGAGGTAGGCGTCTTCGAGCGAGCCCGACACCGATGCCACCTCGTAGAGCACGACGCCCGCGGCCCCGGCGATGCGCGCGACCTCTTCGGTGGTCAGGTCGGTGATGTCGAGCGCGCCGTCTTCGCGCGTGATGACTGTCACTCCCGAGCGTGCGACCGCCGCCACGAGCCGCTCGCTGTCGTGCGTGCGCACCCGGACGACCGGCTGAGTCGCTCCCGCGATGACATCGCGCATCGGCCCGTCGGCGATGATCGCGCCGCGACCGATGACGATCAGGTGGTCGGCGGTCTGGGCCATCTCGCTCATGACGTGCGACGAGAGCAGCACCGTGCGGCCCTCGGCGGCGAGTTCGCGCAGCAGGCGTCGGATCCACAGGATGCCGTCGGGGTCGAGTCCGTTGATGGGCTCGTCGAGGATGATCGTCTGCGGGTCACCCAGGAGCGCTGCGGCGATACCGAGCCGCTGGCCCATGCCCAGCGAGAAGCCGCCGACGCGCTTGTTCGCTACCGAGTCGATACCGGTGCGCTCCATCACCTCGCGCACGCGCGGGGCGCGGATGCGGTGGGTCGCGGCAATCGCGAGCAGGTGCTTGTACGCGGTGCGGCGCTTGTGCGCGGCGCGGGCGTCGAGCAGCACCCCGACCTCGCGCAGTGGCGCGGGCAGGTCGCGGTACGCGCGACCGTTGACCTCGGCCGTGCCGGATGTCGGCTTGTCGAGCCCCACGATCATGCGCATGGTGGTCGACTTGCCGGCGCCGTTCGGGCCGAGGAATCCCGTCACCCGGCCCGGCTCGACCGCGAAGTCGAGGCCGTCGACCGCGACCTTCTGGCCATACCGTTTCGAGAGCGATTGAACACGGATCATGTGTCACCTTTCGTCCCCATCGACGCTACGAAGGGGCGCGACATGCCACATCGGACTGCGGTTCGGACTTGTCTGGGCGACCAGTACCTGGGTCTACATGCGCTTTAGCGTCGCCGTCGTCTTGCTACGCGCGTGTGGCTCGGTGAGGATCGAGGGATGTCCGCTTCGTCGCTGCGTCCGGTTCGCTCCCTCGTCATGATGCTTCGGAGTCCGCGGCTGCGGGGCGCCTTCACCGATCTGATCGGGTCGACGCCGTCGGCATCCGTCGATGGAGAGTCGGAGGCGTTCGTCCGGAGCGGCATCGCCGAGCGAACGGATGACGGCGTGCGCCTGAGCGACAGCTTTCTGGATGACGCGCTCGCCGCGCTCGACGCTCAGCTCGCCGCGCTCGCCGTTCTGCAGGGGCCGCGGATCTGCGCCGGTGACCTCGCGCTCGACGAGCTCGACTCCGCCGTGGCGGCGGTGGCCCGCCGGCTCGTCACCGCGGGCGAACCGGTGAGCGAGCCGGCGCTCAACGAGCGGCTGAGCATGTTCGTGACGGATGCCGCGTTCTTCCGCCGCCACGCCGTCGACACCGGGGTGCTCGAGCGCACGGCCGACGGGGCGCTGTACTGGCTCGCCGATCGCGGGGAGTGACGGCGAGCAGTTTTCTGCGGGCCTCGGTTTACGGGGCGACCGCGGTTACTTGTCGAAGCGTGCCCCGGCGGGGTTGCTCGGCAGTGCGCAGAGCACGAGGACGACGACGCCGCCGATGGGGAACACGAATCCGAGGAACCAGAACGGACCGGCCAGGTTGGCATCGTGCAGCCGGCGCCACGACAGGGCGATCATCGGGATGAAGGTTGCGAGCTGCCAGAGCACCAACAGGAACGCACCCACGCCGATGAGCGGCCCGGGCTGGTCCCGTCCCGTGACGGGATCGGTCGTCATCCCGGCGAACGCACCGACGATCATGAACGCGAAGATCGCCGTCACGATGAGCGCGTGCGCGAGGTAGAACCACCAGAACTCGCTCCGGCTCGCGCGCCCCGAGAAGGTCGCGTACTTCCGCCAGAAGCGGGTGAACGCCTCGCCGAACGAGGCGCCGTAAAGAGGCTGTGACAGGGGAGTGGGCACGGAAGCGGGAGCTTGCGGAGCGGCGGCGTAGGTCACAGGATCCTCCAGTGGGTGGTTCGACTCACGAGAATGGTGCGGGCCCATCCTGCCGTATTTGCGCGGTCGCCCGCGGGTTATCGCGCGAGAATCCTCTGGAATAGCCGGTGGTCCTGCCAGCGCCCGGCGATCAGCAGGTACTCGGGTGCGAGCCCGAATTCGATGAAGCCGCACTTTCTGAGCACGGTTTGCGAGGCGACGTTGTCGACGAGCGTGCCGGCCTGGATGCGGTGCAGTTGCAGGTCGTCCGCCGCGAGGCGTGAGACCTCGTTGACCGCCGCGGTCATGAGGCCGCGACCTGCGTAGCTCTGGTCGATCCAGTAACCGAGGTTGCCGCTCTGAAAAGCTCCGCGGGTGATGCCCGAGAGGGTGATCCGCCCGATGATCCGCGATGCGTCGGCGGGGACGAGGGGGAGCGCCGTACCGGCCTCGCGGCTCGCGAGGAGGGCAGCGATCTCGGTGCGCTGACCTGCCTCGGTGGTGAAATTCGCCGGGCGGAGGGGCTCGAAAGGTGCGAGATGCTCGGAGTTCACGCGGTACGCCTCGGCGAGTGCCGCAGCATCCTCCGTGCGGAGCGACCGCAAGACGACATCGTCGTACAGGTCGATCTTGACGGGGGATGTTGTCATCGTGCTGCCTCGGTTGCCGCCAGCGCCGCTTTGGTGCCGGCTCGGGTTCCCCACATCATCACGATGACCATGAGCGCGGCGCCCACGAGCACCATGATCCCGAGCGCTGCCGGCGGCATCGGTATGAGAGATACCACGCCGATCGCGACCGCCAGGTAGCCGGTGAGCAGAGTCGCCCCCTTCGAACGTTCGTGGGCAGCAAGCCAGGCTTCGTCGCTGGCCATGGTGCTGGGTGTGCGGATGCCGGCGAGCGAGTTCCGCCTCAGCTTTCCGGATGCCGCGGCCCGCGCCATCCAGATGAGCAGCGCACCCGAGCCGGCCATCGTGACGAAGAGGACGATGCGGGGGATGATCTCAGCTTCCATCCCTTCGACCCTATCGACGGGGTCTCAGACGACGGCGATGGAGCTCCGATACTCGGCTGCAACCGGGTCCAGGGTGTACTCGAGGACCTCGACGTGATGCTCATTCAGCGCGTTGAGTACGTCTTCGGGCGTCACGCGGAAGTACTCCCGCCGCAGGTTCACCTTGTTCAGCCGTTGCTCAGCGAACTGCTGGTGCAGCATGGACTCGATCGCAACAGCGTCATCGGCGAAGAACAGCGCGTGCACGTCGAATCGGAACGGCACGGACGCGTCTCCGAGCTCGTTCACCCGGTCCATGGGGTCGAGCCGTCGTGTGAGTCCGATCTTCACGACATCGGGGCCAAAAGCACCGATGTTGCTGATCACGTATACGTAACCGGCTCGGATGTTCGCCGCGCGGTAGTCAACGTTCTCGATCGCGTTCTCAACATCGTCGAGCTTCTCGCGAATGCGCTGTGCCCCTTCGAGGTCACCCTTCGCTTCCAGGGTCGCGAGCGCGTTCGCGTAATGCGAGCGCTCCTTCTGCAGCCGCTCTTTCTCTCGCGCGAGCTCCTGCTCAGCCTTCTTCTGCTCCCGCAGTTCCTCGCGTCGTGCGCGCTCGAGCTCCTTCTCGGCCTGGACCGCCTGGAGATGACGGCTCGCAAGTTCGAGCTCGCGCAGCCGAAGCCGGTGGTACCCGGGAGTGATGCGCAGATCGATCATCTTGCCGAGACGCTCGACCTGATCGACGACTGTCGAAAGGCGTTTGCGTGCCGCATCGAGGTTGCCTGCTCGAACCGTCTTGACGCAGTTCTCAGCCTCGGCGTTGTAGGCCCGCAGAAGAAGCTTCGACATGTCGGCGACGAACTTTCGTCCCTTGGCGGCGCTGTTGTTGAACGTGAAGTTCTGCGTGGCCTGCGTGGCCCCACCAGCTCTAATCTTGCTCTTGATCTCGCTGCGCACGGACTCAAGTTCCGTCGCTAGCGCTACTGAGCTTTCCGCGGGATGCTCGAAATCGAAGAGTCCGAACTCCTGCAGTTCGATCTGATTGCGGAGGTCGATGACCTGGGCGGCTACCGATGCCTTCTCCTGGTGGGCCGCGAAGGCACCGGAACGAGCGCGGTCAAGATCCGCTTCTGCCCGCGCGGTCTCCGCCTGAATGCTCACTTTCGCCGCGTCCAAGTCGGCAAGCTCGCGAAGGCCGTAGCGAGCGATGAGTTCCTCGAGGCGGGCATTCTCTGCTTGGAGGTCCTGAGCGAACTTGCGGGCACCGAAGAACGGCACCTTCTGCGGCGGTGTCGACCGAGCTGGCGACAGTTCCTGCGGGGCGAGAGGCGCGCTCGGCTGTTGGGCGATGGTGGGCGCAGCTTCATCAAGGATGGGTGCGCCGACCTGCCCGCCCGCAGCGGGCATGTCATCGCTTACGGACTCGCTGACCGTCAATTCACGGGCCGCGCGCCGTGTCGTGGGCTGGCCGAGCGTGGCAGCGGCGCTTTCGGGTGTTTCGCGGACCTGCTCGCGCGTTTGAACCCCATTGATCACGATGTGGTCGGTCCAGGTAGCGCCGTCCCAGTAGCGGCTCTCGTATATTCCACCCGGGTCGGGATACCACGATGCGGGCGGGGAAGAGGTGCGATCGGTCACGTCGTTGGGCCTTTCAGATGAGACCCCTCTAATATGCCCGACGGCGGGCGATGCTCAAATTTCGCTTGTCGCCGGCGATGAATGCGCGTCGCATCCTGGACTCACTTTGCTGTCGGCCGGACAGACGAGAGCCCCGGCTTCCGCGCTGAGGATGCGGGTGCCGGGGCTCTCGAAGTCTGTCGGGGTGTCAGCCCCGGACGCCGAGCGCGAAGCTGATCGCGCCCTCGCCGTCGACCTGCGCGTCGAGCACGCGGTCATCCAGCGCAAGGGCCGCGGCCGGGTCGACGAAGATGCGTGCACCATCGGCTTCGACGACGGCATCCTCGCTGTGCGGGGCCTCGGCGAGGGAGAGGGCGAAGCCGGTTTCGGGGGAGCCGGAGTCGCTGATACGGATACCGCCGGTCTCGGCGGGGATCTGGGCGGTGAGGTTCTTCACCGCGGTGGCGGCGTTCTCGGTGAGCGTGAGCATGAAGCTCTCCTTCCGTGGATTGCTGCGGAGCCCGCCACGATTCCGAGAATCAGAGCCGAACGCAAACGTGAGCGGTGACTCCCAGGGGATTCTGAAGGTCGGCGGGCGACTACCGCGTCAGAGGGTTCTGGCGAGAACGAAGCTCACGATCAGCCCGAGCAGCAGGCAGCAGACCCACGCGGTCGCTGCCGACACGTACCAGTTCTGGCGGAGCTCGAGGCCCAGGCGATCCGGATGATCGGGCGGGGTGCGGCGGAGGCTCCGCTGTGTGATGAGCATCGGCGGAACCATCAGCACGAAGCACAGCAGCAGACCGATCAGCTGCAGGAGCGCACTAGATGACCGTCCGCCCGGAGCGATGATCTGCCACGCCTCGGCCAGCGCAAGGGTGATGTTGCGCGGCCCGCACAGCGCGACGAGCCCGCCGCGCCGACGACCATGACGAGGATGCGGAGAGCGCGATCCGGTGCCGTCACGGACGCTCTCGGCGGAATGGCGCCGTGGTGCTGGTGAGCCCAGAACTCGCGATGTGCTCGCCGTCCCGCGAGTGGCCACACCGCGAGGGCGATGAGCCCCGCGAGCACCCAGCCGAGCCACTCGTCGCCCTGCATCGGGATACCGAGCGCGTGGAACGCGATGAGCCTGCCGATCCACGTGGCCATGGTGGCGAAGAAGAGCACGAACGCGGCGAGGAGTCCGAGCGCCGTCCGCAGCGGCCTGCGCGCTGGCGCAGCGGCTGGGGCGTCTCGGGTCACGTTGGTCAGCATAGGGCGGGGTGCGCTGGGGTTGCGGAGGGACGGGATGCCGCGGCCCGCGGCCGTCTAGACTTGGGGTGCCTTGCCTCTGTAGCTCAGTGGAAGAGCCACTCCGTCCTAAGGAGCGGGTCGGGGGTTCGAATCCCTCCAGGGGCACCACGCGGTTACCTTCGACCGGCTGTTTCGCCAAGCATCGCGCCCGGCTCGTGCATCGCGGTGCTCGATGGTAATGCTCACGGTGAGGGCGCCCTCCGAGTTCCATCGTCTTTCACGGAAACAGCCCTTCTTCTCGGCGTGACATGGCATGCCTCTCAGCCACGAACGCGCCTCTCGGGAAGTCAGGCAATTCCCGGGATCACCGAGAGACTCACGGAGGTTGGCGGCAGAGCTTCAGGGGAAAGCGCGAACAGGTAAAGCACCGTTACTGACGCCTCGATTCGGTTTGGGTCTGGCGATAAGAGCCACGCTGGTCGGTTCTCTTACGGGCCGTAATCACCTCCGCGAGGCGCGTGCTCGCGGTTGTGACCCGGGGATGTAAAGCGTACCCAGTCCGTGGAGGTGCGCTACCGCGACGCCACGGCGGCCATCACCTAGGTGGGCGATTAAGAGAGATTCGCATACAGATCGAACCAGCGTCGGATGCCAAAAGACGATTCCCGGCCACCCCAGACCTCCGCTCGCCGCGATTGGCTTTCAGCTTGCACCTCGACGCAACCGCTCAGTGCCGCCGCGACTTCCCGCGCTTCAACGAAGTAGGACGGGCCCACCCTCTCTTCGGGATTGATGTCTGATTCTTCCCGCCACATAGTCGCATGAAAACTGTTGGAAGCATGCAGTGTCAAGGAATCGCCAGACCGAGTGAGCGAATTGATCTGCCGAACTTGCTGCCCATCGCCATTAAGCGAAACTGGCAGTTCTGCAGCAGCAACGAGTCGCGCGCGAAGCGTGTCAATTACCCTACTCCGCATCGCGGCCCATCTATCGTCGACGAAGGATGCGACCGCATCTAGGCCTGCGAAGGTAGTCACGTCCAGTTCCATGTCGGGTGATAGAAGGCTTGTGATTCGCTCGACAACTCGATTCGGCTCTATATCGCACACAACAACCTTCAGATTCTGCTTACCGCGCAGAGACTCGCGTAACAGCCCGAGTGTTGATAGGTCGGTGGCTGGCATGGAGTACCCGATGACGACAAGTTCATCGCTCTCCCTGAGGGCTGCGCTGGCTGCTTGCCACAGGTGGGTTGTGACAGGACCACCGTAGAACAAGGACTTGCTCGCCACAGGCGGAACGATGTACGGCTCACGGCCCGGTAGCCAACGGGACACGTCGAAGTTCCGCTCATTCTCGATCGCCGCATCGAAAAGCGGAACACGTTCGAGTGTTGCGCCACTCGAGTCTTCCGGCACCCAGAACCAGTTAATCGAACCGTGCAACTTGAGCAGCTGAAACGATGACCAGGCGACGTTGCGGCTCTCCTCGCCCATCGACCTGTCATTCCCGCTCGGCGCGAAGTTTATGACGGTCGGCCAGGGGAGGACGAGCCTCTCGGTTGGGTCATAAAGACTCCCTCTCCTGGCGGCGATCTCCGTGAGCGTGTCGTAGTTGAAGGTCGCAACCGGCGCCTTGGTTGCGTGCCAGATCTGGACCAGGCGTTGAAGCCAAACAGGTAGGTCCCCGCTTGTCGCGATACCGACCTCATCTTGGAGCACTCGCCCGACCTGCCGCACGGCGCGGAAATACAAACCGAGCGATTCGTGATTTTCGGCCCGGCTCCGATAAGGCTCGCCTTTCGCGACGAGCGACATCCAAGTTTCGAAATCTTCGATCTCATGACGAGCTACACGCTCTTCAAGAACAGCATCTGCCTCGTGCACCCGGCGGCCCAGTTCGTTAAGTAGGGGCATAGATTGGGAGACAGCCCTAGAGAATCCGGCACCCAACAGATAGGTGGTGCGACAGTGGCTGCTTGGGCCATCGGGGGCGCGTTCCTGCATGAGGCGAGACTACGACGTCGCGCGCGCGGATCGGAATGGCCACGCGGCGCCTGACAGCCACAGCGTCGAGGCCTACCACCAACGCGCCTCCTTCCAGAACGTTCACGGTTGTCGTCGACGTACTGGCGCTGCCTCGCTGGCGCGACCGGAGCGCAAGCGGTGCGGAGCCTCCGCGATCCGTGGCGATTCACAACTACTTCAGAACGCTCGAGGATGTGCGCGATCGAACTACGCTCGTGCTCGTCGTTGCCTACAAGCCGGACGCGAGGGCAAACTATGAGGCCCTGGAGTGAACACGCAACCACGAGTCAGCACGACTTGGGTCTGAAGCGACTCCGCGAGAGGAGCCGTCCGCGTTAACTACGATCGACCACTCTTCGAGTGATGTTCCCGCAGCGGCAAGCCGCCTCTGGAGTCGCATGACTGCCTTCGGTGTGGGGTCGCCCTCGACCGAGAGGGGCGCCATGTGATGGCGGACAAGAGCGGCAACGGCTCGTACCTCCTCGACCGGCCACCCAAGGCGGATGCCCGCGCGCAGCGTGATTCGTTCTCCAAGCTCGGCGTGTCCAGGCGAGGCCACGGAAGGCACACCTATCCGTGTCGTGTCGGGTTTCCCGACGTCATGGAATAGCGCTGCAAGGACGACTATCCCGCGGCGCGCTGTTGATCCGCGACGAGCTGTCGACCCGCGACGCGCGCTCCATAGCTTTGCTGCTGCATCCATTGCGAGGAGTGAGTGGGTGAGCACGTCGCCCTCTGGATGCCACCGAGGATCCTGCGGAACCCCCGCCAGCGCGGCCAGTTCAGGCACGCGGTAGGTGAGTGCGTCCGCGATCAGAACTCTCGACGGCTCCGCGGCCGACGAAGCGATCCTTCGGAGCGCCTCACCTGCCTCGTGGTGTCGGAGGTGGTCGTGTGACCCGGATCGGAGGGTCACGTCACTCGTGCCGTCCACGCTGCGCGTACTCCTTCCTCGGGTTCGTATCGCTACCGTAGCCGAACGGCCTCGAAGCCGACCTCGCGGAACGGACGTGGCTCTTGATTCCGTAGTCGTGCGGACAAGCTTGCCCTTCGAGGGAAGGGCGCGGGGGGCTTGCCCGGCGGGGTGCGCCTGGTTCGGCCCCGCAGGTGGTTGAATGCGCAAGGGAGACCGCATCAAGAAAGGCCTTACGTGTTCAACGCCACTCGATTGACCTGTTTCGCACTCATCTCGTCGATCGAGCTCGACTCGCGCGCTTCGGTCCAGGAACTGCGGGTGGTTCACGGCGCGATGCTGCCACCTGCGGTTGTTCAGAAGGCGGAAGCGCGTCTCGCGCATGATCGTGGATCAGCTGCGAAAGGCCACCCTGCAATTGTGGACTACCTGGATTTCGCCGATACCCATGAGTTGCTCTTGTCCCACAAGTCCCTGCTGGCGAGCGACCTGCGCGACTCACTTACAGGGGTGTCGCCGCAGATTGGCCTCTTTACGCAGACCCGGAATCGCGTTGCGCACACGCGTCCTCTCGAGATACAGGACCTCCCTCGCACGATCGATATAGCTCAGCAATTAGTTACTGCTGCTCCTGACCACTGGCGAGCTACGCAGGAGATGCTGGCGCAGATCAATGATGACCCTTCATCCGTTCTTGGCCTGCGTGTCAATTTGCCCGCAGATCCAGTCAATGAGCCGTTCCACAATCTCCCGATGCCTGACTTCGACGAGACGGGTTTTCTCGGGAGGTCGAATGATCTGCGCAAGATCAAGCGCTACGTGCTCGGTTCGTGGCCGGCTATCTCGATTCTTGGGGATGGGGGGCTTGGTAAGAGTGCCATAGCACTCAAAGTCGCTTATGATCTGCTGGACGACCCGAAGGCTGATTTTGAGGCGATCGTCTGGGTGACGGCCAAAAGTCAGCAACTCACCGTGACGGAGATCGAGCGTATCAGTAACGCCATTCAGGATAGTCTCGGTATGTTCTCCGAGGCTGCATCACAGCTCGGCGTAGCGGGCGGAAGCGACCCGACAGAAGACCTGTTGGAGTACATGGCTACGTTCAAAGTTCTCCTCATCTTGGACAACCTGGAAACCGTGACCGACGAGCGTCTGCGGGAATTCCTGCGTGAGATTCCGAATGGCTCGAAGGTTCTCATGACCAGCCGGATCGGCGTCTTCAAGGAGAACGACGTCAAGCTCGACCCGCTGAGTGCCGAAGAGAGTCGATCTTTGCTGATGTCCTTGGCCCATGGCCGCAACGTGAAGATGCTCAAAGAGCTCGACGAAGCCGGCCGATCCTCTCTGGTCGAGAAGTTGAAGGGGCACCCACTGTACATCAAATGGGTCGTATCAGGCGTTCAGGCTGGCCGCCGCCCATCGGACATGGTCGCCTCGAGTCGGCTCCTGCTCGACTTCTGCATGTCGAACGTCTACGAAAAGTTGGGAGGTGGCGCGCGCCGAGTTCTCCAAAGCATGCAAGTGCTTCGAGGCGTGCGCTATCAGGGCGAGCTGGCGTTTATCAACGAGGTCAGCGCGACACAAATACAAGCATTCGTCCTCGACCTCATGCGCAGCAACTTCGTATCGATGACCTACGTCTCGGGGATTGACAGCGACGCTGGTTACGAAGTGGGCGACTTCGCGCGAGACTACCTGACGAAGCAGAACCCCGTGTCCGAGAAGGTTCGCGCGAGAGTATTGGCCAAGAGCGAACAGCTCATGCAACTGAGCAACAGGCTCCAGCGTGGCAGCGCGCAACGAGATCGGCGATTCGACCCGAGAACGGTCGAGATTCGTGAGCTACACAACGCGCCCGCGGCTCGACTCCTCCTTAGGGCAATTCGCGAAACCAAGGGTGGCAACCTCGACCGCGCGCTTTCCGCTTGCACGGAAGCTCACCAGCTCTCGCCTGGGTTCTACGAGACTCGCCGCGTGGAGGGGTATGTGCATGCATTGCGGCGTGACCACGCCGCCGCACGGCTTGCCTTTGAGCAGGCCGTCGAGCTTGCGGACGACGCGTCGAAGCCTCTAGCCCTTTTTCATCTAGCGGCCTTCCTGGACTCGGAAGGTATCGAAATCGGGACCGCGCGCGCGCATTTTGAGGAGGCCGCTCGCCTCGATCCAGACAGTTGTGAAATTTTCCTCCGTATCGGGCTGTCGCACTTCTACGAGGGCTCATACCTGCTCGCGGTCGGCTCAGCCACGGCCGCCGCGAAGAAGCAACCAAGCCCCAAGCAGGGGTTCCAGCTGGTCGAGCTGCTTTTGCGATCTGCCACGTTCGGCGGCGAGCGCTCACTGGCGGCGGGGCGGTTCTCGGACGCGCTGGAACTGGTAGAAGCCTGCCTCGAGGCGACGGCCGAGCTTCCCTCGGAGAGCCGGACCGAGGAGTTTGACGACTGGTTTTCCCACTTGGCTGGACTTTGTGAGCGGGTCGCAGAGGCTACGACGAGCGAGGGGTACATCTCGCGGAGGGCGCAAGGGATGGCAGTGACCTGTCGATCAAATACTGTCCACGCAATCCGTGCGGGCGGGCGGATCACGGGAATCGTTGAGACTATTCCTGCGGGCAAGCAGTTTGGGTTCGCGCGAAGCGGCGAGCACCTCTACTTCTTCCATCTCAATGAACTCGAGGATCGCCGGATGTGGGCGGGGCTCGAAGCAGGTAACCTGCTGGCTTTCGACCCGTCGTACAACGGTCGCCGTCAAAAATTTGAAGCCAAAAACGTGCGAGCGTTGCTCTGAGTGCGCCTTCTCGCTTTTGTGCTTCTGTGCTTCCCTGACTGTGTGATTCTGTGCGTTTGTGCTCCTGCGTTCCTCGGCTGAGGATGCGCCCAATGGATGTTCGTGATTCACGGTCGTCGGTAAGGGAGTGGGACGTCCAGCTCGAGGACCGAAATGGTGCCCGGAGTGTTGACGTGGGATTCAGGCATATCTGGGGTCCTGGCGCTGGGGTTGCGGGGTAAGGGGCGAACGCATGCGGCCTCGGCAAGCTGGGACGTCCCGAACAATCACCCGTTAATCGGCCGTTGGAGAGGGCCGGGCGCGGTCGTCGGCTTCGCCCGTAGCCACCGGCATCGGAAAGTTGGCGGTCATCCGCAGTGCGCCGGAAGCGACGCCCCTCAGACGGGAACGCGAGCCTGGTCTCCTCGAAGCGGCCTGTGGCCGCCCGGGTCAACAGTACGAGCACGTCGAGCGCGAGACCGTCGCCGCGCGCATCGCGTGCCGCGCCGGATGCGCGTGGCGACTGTGGTGGTCGGATGCCGCGGCATCCGACCTGGGTAGGCGGGCCCCGACCTACGGTGCCGACGACCGGTGCGACACCGCGACCGAACGCTGGCTCACCGGCGGTGCCGCCAACCTCGACGAGCGTCCGTCGATCGTGCTCGCGGGCCTCGGGCTGAAGCGCGTACACATGATGGCTCAGCAGGGATGTGGTTGCGTGACCGCATCGCGCATATGCTCGCAACGTGACCGCCATCGCTCAAACTCTCCCGGCTGAGCGCGTACACCTGTTTCTTGACGAGTCAGGCACGTCGCGCAACGATCGCACTACGCTCATCGGCGCCACCGCGTTTCGCGACGTCGCGGCGGCGGAGTCGATTATCAGGGCTGCGTACGAGACCGCGTTGGGTGACTCGACGATCTGGCCCGACGAGGTGCGACGGCGCAAGTTTGCGGAGACTGGTTTCCACTTCACGGAAGACAGCGAGTCAGTTCGCCAGGTTCTGCTGGACGCGCTAGGCGGCCTCGAGTTCCGAGCATACGTGGCATACGCGCGAAACGATCTCGATCAGCCTCTTACAGATCGCCTAGTGGCGATGTATGGGACTTTGCTCCAAAGCGTGCTAGCACGTTACCGCGACGCTTCCTTGACAGTGGTTTTCGAAGAGAACTCCGCCATGGACTCGCTCTATGGACGACTTTGGCGTGTTCTGCTAAGCTCGGTCGGCCTGCGCGAGGCTAGGGCCTACGTCGGCACAAAGTTGGCTCCCTGCTTGGCTGTCACCGACTATGCTTTGGGGATCACTAGAGTTCATCTCAGTGGTCGAGCCCGCGACTTCGAGACGAACCGCTACCTCTCCCTGGGAAGGAACCTGGCGTATCTTCTCGATTTCGACGATGATCGCCACCTGGGCGGCTCGCGACACCCTATTGTGTAAGAGCAGGGGTGTCGAGTTCTGGGGGTGAGTCACCCTCGCGACCATGTGATCAGTGAGCGACTATGGCACCCCTGCACCCGATCTTCGAGTTTCAAGTCCACCCGAGCGTGGCATCGCTCACTGCGCCTCTCGGGCGGGATGTTGCTCGGCTCGAGCGGCTGGCTGAGTCGTGCGACGATGCTAGCGCCTATGACACGTACTCGATGGTTATACGAGGCAAGCGCAGGTTGGTCGCGGTCCCCGTGTCGGAGCTCGACGCCGTGCATCGGCGGATAAGCACTATCTTGTTTCCCGTCGACCTGTCGATGGGGCCGGCGCCCAACGGGTATGTGGCTCGGAGGTCCACGCTCACCAATGCCGCGCAGCATGTTGGTGCTCAGTTTCTGCAGAAGTTCGACATCAAGAGCTTTTTCGCGAGCACGACCTCGGTCCAGATCTCCGATGCGCTCGTCCTGCTGGGCTTCGGCAGGGAGGCCGCGAACCTGCTGTCAAGGCTCACTTGTCGAAGAATGCGCCTGCCGCTCGGGGCGAGAACGAGCCCTCGAATCTCAAACATCGTACTGATGGAGTTGGATGACCGCCTTGCATCCCTGGCTGTCGATCGTGGTTTGACTTACACGCGATACGCAGATGACATGACGTTCAGCTCGCAGCATGCCTGGTTCGATGTTGAGGATGAAGTTGCGACTGCTGTCGTATCTGCTGGCTTCGAGCTGAACAATCTCAAGACGAGATCTTTCAAACGCGGCCAACCGATGTTCGTCACGGGTTTGTCGGTGGAGGATCGTTCGCACGCACGGGTGCGCAAGCGTCTCAAGGCGAGGCTGCGGCAAGAGTTCTATTACATCGAGAAGTTTGGCATCGGGGGTCATGCGGCGAAGCTTGAGGAGCGGGAGCAACACCTGGTCACTCGGCTTGCCGGTCAGTACCGGTACTGTGCTGCAGTTGAGCCCGACTTTGCCTCGGTGTTGGCGCACCTCTATCCGAATGCGTATGCGACGCTTGTTCCTAGGCGCCAAGACGATCGAGCGGACCGAGCAAGGCGGCACCGAGACGAACTGGTTTCCGATGTCCGAAGCGCCCCGGCCCTTCCCCTTCCTATCTACCAGCCATCAGTTTCGTTGCGGTGAGGCGTGGCGGTGCGGACTTGGCCGACGCGAGTGTCCGCACGCGGTGAGATGTACTGACCGCGACCGCCGCCGCGATCTCAGCGAGCGCTGCCGTGCCGATAGCCGCCGCGAGCATGAACTCTGCTGGCTTCCGCTGGCGAGATGCAGGGACAGGACGATGACGACGAGCGTGGTCGCATAGTCCCACAGCACTTTCCGTGTTGCATGAAAGGCCGGAGGGCCGTTCTCGAGTCGGTGCGGGAAAGTGGAGTGTCCGATAGCCTCCTCAGCAATGAACAAACGCGAGGGAATTCTGCTGGGCGCCGCCGGGCTCGCGGTCGCTGGTCTTCTCGCATTGGCTATGCCGGCCGTTTCAGGACTCACCGACTCGTTGACCGCGGACTCTGACGCGAACGTCGGGTCGACAGCGTCGCCGTCCGTGAGCCCACCGTCGGACGCCGTGGCGGAGATTACCACACCGCTCGACGGTCAGGGCGGCACGGCCGAATACCAGGACATCGACGGCGGAGTCAGCGTCCGCGCCAAGGGTCCCGGCGACTGCCCGACGTGGGCCATGATCAATCCCTACGACGCGTGGAATCCCGCGGCGCGGCTGGGCGGCACGATCACCGACCTCGGTCCGACAACCTACGCATCTGGCGAGGGGGGGCTGAACGATGAGGGCGAGATCTCAACCTACACGGTGGCGTCCGGCGACACGGCCTGGGGCATCGGTGATCGCTTGTGCATCGACTACATCACGGTGATGGGGTACAACGGCAAGTTCATGTCCCCGGTGGAGATCCAGCCCGGCGACATCCTGGTCCTGCGCCCGTAGTGCTCGGCTAGCATTTCCGCATGGCTGAAACTCCCCGCATCATCGACGTCTCGATCGGGAGCGACGGCATCCGCCTCGGACAGTTCATGAAGTTCGCGGGCCTGCTCGACTCGGGCGGCGATGTGAAGGAAGCCATCATCGATGGCTTCGTCACGGTCAATGGCGAGGTCGACCGCCGCCGCGGACGCCAGCTGCAGCACGACGATGTCGTCGTCTTCGACGGACGCGGGGCCCGGGTTCGTCCGTAGCGCCGGGATTCCCCTCGCGAGAGGCCAGCGCGGCCGTTCTCAGGGGCCGAGGGTCCCGGTAACGGTCGGGCGCGGGAAGTCTGACGGCAGGACCGGCGGTTCATCGTCGTTTCCGCGACCGAAATTGGTGGCCCCGAGGATCACGAACGTCACGACGATCGCGACGTACACGAGTGCTCCGACGACGAAGCCGGGGCTGACGGACCTACGGCGTACGGACCTCAGATTCGGCGGCGGCCTTTCTCACGCGCCTCGGCGGGCGAGCCGACGACGGGAGGCGATTGATGCCGATGCTAGCCATTCACTCTCGTGCTGACAGATGAAAGCCAGCCGCATCCCACCTCGTCAGCACCCGCACCGCTCTGCGCCAAACTGTCCGCATGGAACAGTTCCTCGACGCTGACGTTCCCGCAGGGCGCGAGCCCGTCGCCGACATCCCGCTTCCGCCGTTCGCGACGGCCGCCGACCACCGGCGGTACCTCGACATGTTGCAGCTGTACCTCGCCATGCTCGATCCCGGAGCGCCTGCGACGAACACGGTCATCCTCAATGAAGCTCTCGCCGCTGAGCGCAGGAGTGCGGATGCCGGACTCCTCAGCCCGCTCGCGCTGATCGCGAGCCTCTCATCGTTCTTCCCCGCGCCCTGGACCCCCGACGCCCTCGCCGCAGCCCTCGCGGGTCGCATCGGCGCACCGGTCCGCCACCGCGATGCGTGGCGGTGGATGGGTGACCCTGACTTCTCCGCGATTCCGCGGACGGACGGCGGCTGGGACATCGTCCGCCACGAGCGCGGCTCGTTCTCGAGCGGGGTCCTCGCCCACGACGGCGACCTCGTGCTGCTGTGGATGGACCACTTTCGGTCGCGGTTCCCTCTGCCCTTCGGTCACTCGTACGAGCGCAGCGACGCGGACCTGCTCGCCCCCGCAGTCCGTGCCGCTCGCCGCGCCCACGATCTGAACACCGCCTATCCCTACCTCGTCACCTGGCGCAGAGACCGCGACGCGGCGCTCGGCGAGGGCTAGACGCCCACCGGTCAGCCCGCACCGATCCGGCGCCCATCCCGCCAGATGGAAGAATCGTCCGGTGACCGCAACTCTCGTCGCTCAGGGCCTCGCCGGCGGATACGGCCACCGCACACTCTTCGAGGGCGTCGATCTCACCGTCAGTCCGGGTGACGTCGTCGGGATCGTCGGGGCCAACGGCGCCGGCAAGTCCACGCTGCTGCGCATCCTCGCCGGGCGTGACGCACCCCAGGCGGGAACCGTGAGCCTCGCGCCCGCCGACGCGTTCGTCGGCTGGCTGCCGCAGGAGCACGAGCGCGTCGAGGGTGAGACCGTCGCCGCGTACATCGCCCGTCGTACCGGATGCGCGGAGGCGACGGCGGAGATGGATGCCGCGGCATCCGACCTCGGCGATCCCTCGATCCCCGGCGCGGACGACCGGTACGCCACGGCCCTCGAGCGCTGGCTCGCGAGCGGTGCAGCCGACCTCGACGAGCGCCTGCCGATCGTGCTCGCCGACCTCGGGCTCGAGCTCGACGCCGACGGCATCCTCATGACATCCCTCTCGGGCGGTCAGGCGGCGCGCGTCGGGCTCGCGGCCCTGCTGCTGTCGCGCTTCGACATCGTGCTGCTCGACGAGCCCACGAACGACCTCGACCTCGACGGGCTCGAGCGCCTCGAAACGTTCGTGAGCGGCCTGCGCGGGGGAGTCGTGCTGGTCAGCCACGACCGTGAGTTCCTCGCGCGCAGCGTCACCCGCGTGCTCGAGCTCGACCTCGCGCAGAACTCGCACCGCATCTACGGCGGCGGCTACGACGCCTACCTCGAAGAGCGGGCGACCGTGCGCCGTCACGCGCGCGAGAAGTACGACGAGTTCGCGGGGAAGAAGGCCGATCTCGTCGCTCGTGCTCGGGTGCAGCGGGAGTGGTCGAGCCAGGGCGTCCGCAACGCGATGAAGAAGAATCCCGACAACGACAAGATCCGGCGCAAGGCCGCGACGGAGTCGAGCGAGAAGCAGGCGCAGAAGGTGCGCCAGATGGAGAGCCGTATCGCCCGGCTCGAAGAGGTCGAGGAGCCCCGCAAGGAGTGGCAGCTCGAATTCACGATCGGTGCCGCGCCGCGATCGAGTTCCGTCGTCTCGACGCTCAACGGCGCGGTCGTCCGGCAGGGGGCGTTCACGCTCGGACCGGTCTCGCTTCAGGTCAACGCCGGTGACCGCATCGGCATCACCGGGCCGAACGGTGCCGGCAAGTCGACGCTGCTGCGCACGATCCTCGGTCGCCAGACTCCGGACGAGGGATCGGCCGGACTCGGGTCGAGCGTGAGCATCGGCGAGATCGACCAGGCCCGCTCGCTGCTCGTGGGCTCGCGCCCGCTGGCCGACGCCTTCGAGGCGCTCGTGCCCGAGATGGCTTCCGGCGAGGTGCGGACGCTGCTGGCGAAGTTCGGTCTCAATGCCGATCACGTGCTGCGCCCGGTCGACGAGCTGTCGCCGGGGGAGCGCACCCGCGCCGGTCTCGCGCTGCTGCAGGCGCGCGGCGTGAACGTCCTGGTGCTCGACGAGCCGACCAACCACCTCGACCTGCCCGCGATCGAGCAGCTCGAGCAGGCGATCGAGTCGTACGACGGCACGCTGCTGCTCGTCACCCACGACCGGCGGATGCTGGATGCCGTGAGCACGAACCGACGCTGGCACGTCGAGGGTGGCCGCGTCACCGAGGCCTGAGCCGCGACATCCCTCTCGATAGGGTGCAAGGCATGCGATCGCTGATGAAAGCACTGCTCGTGGCCGCACCGATCCTGCTGCTCGCCGGCTGCTCGGCAGGCGATCTGCCTGAGTTTGCGACCGAGCAGACCGACCGCGACGTCGTCGCCGACGAGCGGGCGATCGAGGGCATTGCGTCCGACACGACGCGCTTCGTCGGCGAGGTGGACGGGGTCGAGCTGTTCCTTGCGAAGGGCCAGGACGACGAGATCTGCCTCATTCAGCTCCGCGACGGTGGCTTCGAGAACAAGGCGTGCTCCTCGGGAGGCGGACTCGGGACGATCATCACGGGAGGGCCCACCATCGAGGTAGGCGACTTCCGCTACCTGCCGGATGCCGAGAGCCGCCCGGGCCGAGAGCAGATCAGTGACAGCGTCGTCATCATCCGCGGTGGGCTGTAGTCCGACGCAGCCCTCGGCTGGCAACCAAGGTTGACAAGGAGCCCTTCAGCAACCTAGGTTGCTTATATGGAATCCACCCAGATCGCCGGCGTCGCCGCAGACACGCGTGATCCACGTGCGGGTCTGCGCGCGATCGCGTCGCTGCGCTCTCTCACCGAGCGCCTCGAGCTGGCGCAGGTCGAGGCGGGCCTGCGCGCGGGCATGAGCTGGCAAGAGATCGCCGACGCGCTCGGCGTCTCGCGCCAGGCCGTGCACAAGAAGTACGCCAAACGGATCGATCCGACCATCGACGTCCCCAGGAGAACCCGATGAGCAAGCTGACGGTAGCGACCGCGACGATGTACGACCTGTCCCTCGCCGGTGCCGAGGAGGCATCTCGACTCGGCGAGCAGAGCGGTGACATCGACCACCTTCTGCTGGCCCTGACGATCAACGAGCAGGTGGCCGGCGAGGTTCTGCGCGCGCTCGGCGCCGACCTAGAGCGCACGCGCGCGGCAGTCGAGCAGCAGCACGCCGATCAGCTCGCGTCACTCGGAGTGCAGGCCGCCATGCCCGGTCCCGGCCGCATCACGTATCACGAGCGTGGGGAGTTCGCGTGGAACGATCGCGCCCTCGACGTGCTCCGACGCGCGGGTCAGGGAGGCAAGCGTGGTGATGCCGCCGCGGTGCTGCGCGAGCTGGTCGACGAGGGCAGCGGGCTCATCGAGGCGATTCTTCAGCGCCTCGACACGAGCCCGCAGCAGGTGCGCGAGCTTCTGGATCAGGCTGAGCGTTACCCCGCGCTGCCGACTCGCGCCGCCGACAACGGCCGGTCGCTCTCGGGCGCCGGCGCAGTGCATGTCCCCGCTGCAGTGACAGACGTGTGGGCGCTGCTCAACGACCCCGCCCGGATGCCGGAATGGGACCTCCTGTTCGGCCGGGTCGACGATCTGCCCGACGACGCCGCGCCGGGAGCCACATGGACCGCGTACGCGCTCGAGACGGCGCCGAACGGCAAGCCGCAGCGCATCAACCCCGAGCGTCGGCGCGCCCGCATCGAACTCGTCGACAGCGAGCCCACGACGGCGATCGAGTGGATCACGACCTGGCCCGACTCGCCGACGTCGAACAAGCGCCGGATGCGGATCGAGCTGGAGCCCGCGGCCGGCGGTACCCGCCTGCTGATCCGGCACGCGTGGGAGCGCACGAGTTCGCGGCGAGGAATCCCGCTGCTGCGGTGGGTCATGCGACCGCTGTACAGCTTTGCGATCTGGCTGCAGATCTCGCAGACCGGTGCGTCGATCGGGCGCGTGTTCCGGTAGGCGCCCGCGTGAGGGCGCCCCGTAGGCTCACGGCATGACGAGTGAAGCGACTCCCCGACCGAACCGTCTGACTGAACCTCCGCTCACCCGGCCCTATGTCGGTGCACCGCCGCTCGCGGCGCTGCGGCGGTGGATGCAGAACTACTCGACCTTCCGCGGACGCGCGAGCCGGGCGGAGTTCTGGTGGCCGATGCTCGTGATCGTCCTGTTCCCGATCGTGGTCCAGGTGGTCAACGGTCTCACGACAGGCGACTGGCGGCCCATCGACACTCGTGTCGTGCAGAACGTCCCCGACGTGATCGTGCTCGTCTTCTCGCTGGCCACCCTGCTGCCGATGCTGGCCGTCACCTGGCGTCGCCTGCACGATACGAACCGCAGCGGCGTGTGGTTCTTTCTGATCGTCCTACCGCTCATCGGCTGGATCGCCCTCGCGATGATGCTCTCGATGCGCGGTGAGCGCGGGGGAGCGCGCTTCGATCCCGTTACGAGCGGCGGGCGATGAGCAGCGCGATGACGGCGACGACACCGATGACGGCAGCGATGCGCGCGGCCTTGCCGGTGCGGCGGGTGAGCGTCAGCGCGCCGTCGACGATCTTGACGTTCTGATCGATTCGGGCGGTGGCGAAGCCGGCCGCGGCGTCGACGATCTTGTCTGCGACGTCGGGAACGGCGTCGGGAAGCGCATCCTTCGCGGCATCCTGCACCTTGTGGATGGCGCCCTTGCCTGCATCAGCGACGCCATGCACGACGCGCGACGCGGCGCGCGTGACGCCCGATGCGTTCTCGGATGCTTCCGGGGCGGGCGTCTGCGCGTCGACGACGGCGGCATCGTCGACGGCAGCGTCGTCGCCCGTGGCAGGTGAGGTGTTGGCGTCCGTCATGACGGCTCCGTTCGTCGGTGCGAGAGGTCCGGACGAAACTCTCGCACCGACGACGAATTGGCGAGAGGCCCTAGCCGACGCGGCGGATTTCGCGTATGCCCGGGTCAGCTCAGAGCGTCGATGACTTCGGCGCGTCGCTGCGGAAGGTCGCGGGTCGCGGCATCCCAAATGCGCGTCATGCGCGACGGTGAGAACTGCGGCCAGCCGGGGTCGCCCGCGCGGATGAAGGCGACCCACGCCGCGTGCATGTCGCGCGCGAGATCGGCCGGGGCGTCCGGTCCCGCGAGCAGCAGCGCCTCGGGGTCGCTGAGCCGGTCGAAGGCGAAGCCGATCTCGAGCGCGTGCGCGGCATCCAGACCCCGAACCGGGCTGCGCCAGGCGAACTCGTAGACGAACGTCGGAGCGGTGCGCGCGCGGGCGACGCGCGTCGCGGGGGCGCGCAGCAGCCGGTCGGTGAGGAGCTGCCCCAGAACCTCACCGGGCGATGCGCCGGGGAACGCGCGTGCGACGGACCGGGCCGCCCGCTCGGACACCCCCATCGCGCGCCGGGCCCCCCACGCCTTCAGCCGCCCGATCCGGGCGATCGCGTCGGGGGTCAGCCACAGGCGGTACTCGTCGGTGTTGGTCCCGATCATGACGGGCAGATCCGCCGACGTCAGCGCGACCTCGGGCACCTCGGGCAGCGACTCCTCGTCGAGGGCGAGGACGAACCCCGGCGCGCCGCGCAGCGGGCTCGAACCGGCCGAGGCCCGTGATCGCGCGCGCAGCAGATCGGCGGTGCCCGTGGCGGCGAACGCTTCGCGTGTCGTCGGGATGCCCAGCTCGCGGGCGATCGCGTCCGACGCCCGGCGCTCCTTGTCGGGCTCGACGGCTTCGAGCGGGCCCGACTGGATGATGGCGCCCGAGACGAGAGCGCGCGAGCCCGCATCGCTCACCAGCGCGGCGACGAGGGCGCCACCGGCGGACTCGCCCATGAGCGTTATGCGTGCCGAATCGCCGCCGAACGCGTGGATCTCGTCGCTGACCCAGCGCAACGCGGCGGCGGCATCCCGCAGCCCGAGGTTGAGGGGAACGTCGTCGAGCACGCTGAATCCTTCGACACCGAGGCGGTAGTTCGCCGAGACGAAGACGATGCCGTCCCGGGCGAAGGTGGTGCCGTCGTAGATCGTCTGCGCGGCGGCGCCGCGTTCGAGAGCGCCGCCGTGCAGCCACAGCACGACGGGGGCGTCCGTCGCTCCCACCGGTGCCCACACGTTGACGGTGAGGATGTCGTCGCCGTCGATCGTCGGCACCGTGAGCAGCTCGCCGAGCTCGCCCGCGTACGGGGTCTGCGGCGCCGTGGGGCCGAACCGTGTCGCGTCGCGCTCGCCGACCCACGGATCGACCGGCTCGGCGACCCGGAAGCGGCGCTCGCCGACGGGCGGTTTCGCGTACGGGATGCCGAGGTAGCGGTCGACCCCGTTCGTCCGCGAGCCCCGCAGCTCGCCGCCGCTGATGGTGACCCGCGCTTCGTCCGAGACGACTTCCTCCGGCATCCCTGCTCCCTTCGTTCTTCTCACCGTATGAAAGCCGCTTATGAGGCGTCCCGGAGCAGGTCTGCCCCGGGCGGCGTGATCAGCGGATCGTCCAGGGCGCACGCTCATTCGGCTATGTGCGTGCGCTCTCGCCGGTTCTAACGTGTGAAATCCGGCTGCTACCCGAGCAGCTTGTCGCACACATGCAAAGGGGCATCGATGTCTACTCCACCCCGGCGGCTCCGCGGCCGTCGCCTTCTCCCGCTGGCGGTCACCGTCGCCGTCATCGCGCCGCTCGCGGCCTGTTCCGCGCCGGCCGACGAGGGTCCGGTCACCCTCACGTTCCAGACCTGGGTGCCCGGTATCGACCAGGCCGTCGATCTCTTCAACGAGCAGCACGACGACATCCAGGTCGAGCTGCAGACGATCGTCTCGGGCGCCGAAGGCGGCTACGCCAAGATGCTCTCGGATGTCCAGGCCGGCAACCCCGCGGATGTCGCCCAGGTCGGCTACGACCAGATGCCGACGTTCCTCCTCAACGGCGCCCTCGAGGACATCACGGACTACGTCGGCGACGAGGTCGACGTCTTCTCCGACTGGCAGATCGGCGCGACGACGTTCAACGATCGGGTGTACGGCATCCCGCAGGCGGCCGGGCCGATGGGGCTCTACTACCGCTCCGATGTGTTCGCCGAAGCGGGGATCACCGAGGCCCCCGCGACCTGGGACGACTTCTACGCGGCCGCCGTGGCGGTGCGGGCGACGGCGCCCGACCGATACATCGCGGCGTTCGCGCCGAACCAGGCCGCCTGGATGGAGGGCCTCGCCGAGCAGGCGGGCGAGCCCTGGTTCCAGGTCGAGGGCGATGCCTGGAAGGTCGCGATCGACAACCCCGACACCCTTCGCATGGCCGAGTACTGGCAGCGCCTCATCGACGAAGACCTCGTGAAGGTTCAGGCCGACCTGTCGAGCGAGTGGTTCGCCGACGTGCAGGCCGGGCGCATTGTGTCGTGGATGAGTGGCTCGTGGGCCGACGCGATCATCCGCAACAACGCACCCGAGACCTCGGGGCTGTGGTCGGTCGGACTCATGCCGCAGTGGGACGCGGCGAACCCCCGCTCGGCGAGCTGGTCGGGCGGTTCCGCGAACGTCGTGCTGAAGGGGTCGGCGCACCCCGAGCAGGCGGCCGAATTCGCCCTCTGGCTCAACAGCAACCTCGACAGCGTGAGCCTGCTCACCGAGAACGGCGCCGGCTGGCCCGCGATCGCCGACGTCGACTCGATCCCCTCGATCCAGTCGGCCCCCGAGGTGTTCGAGTTCTTCGGCGGCCAGGACATCTGGGACGTGTTCGCCGAGTCGAACGAGCAGGTCGCGCGCGACTGGCAGTGGCCGCCGCTGGTCGACGCCCTGAACGCCAGCCTGCTCGACGAGGTCGCCGCCGCCGTCGAGTCGGGCACCCCGCTCACCGAGGCCTATGCCGCGGTGCAGGAGCGCATGGTGGCCGAGATGACGGCGAAGGGGATCTCGGTAGCCGACTGACCCGAGCGGGGCGGACGGCAGCGACGCCGCCCGCCCCGACCGGTCGTGCCCCGAAGGGAATCGCATGCACACCACCCGAAGCCGACTGCCGCTGTTGCTGCTGCTCGGCCCGTTCCTCCTCGCCTTCGCCGTCTTCTACGTCGCCCCCATCGTCTGGGCGGTCGTGCAGAGCCTGTTCTCGGTGCGCGCGAGCGGCCTCGGACTGGGCGCGCCGGAGACGCTCTTCGTCGGGCTCGACAACTACGTCCGAGCGCTGGCGAACCCCGCGTTCGTCTCGAGCCTCGGGCGCATCGCCGTCTTCGCGCTCATCCAGGTGCCGCTGATGGTCGTGCTCTCGGCGGTGCTCGCGCTGCTGCTGGAGTCGACCCGGGCACGCTGGCCGCAGTTCTTCCGCGTCGCGTTCTTCATGCCGTACGGCGTGCCGGGCGTCATCGCCTCGCTGCTGTGGAGCTTCCTCTACGTGCCGAGCACGAGTCCGATCCTCCAGGGGCTCTCCGCCCTCGGCATCTCGGCCGCCCCGCTCGAATCGGGCACCGTCATGTTCGCGATCGCGAACATCGGCATCTGGACGTTCGCCGGCTACAACATGCTCGTCCTCATCGCGGCGCTCCAGGCGGTGCCCGCCGATCTGTACGAGGCCGCGCGCATCGACGGTGCGGGCGAGTGGCGCATCGTGTGGGAGATCAAGCTCCCCCTGCTGCGTCCCTCGCTCGTTTTGACCACGGTGTTCACGATCATCGGCACGCTGCAGCTTTTCGTCGAACCCCTGGTGCTGCGGCCGCTCACGACCGCCATCAACACCGACTACACGCCGAACCTCGCCGCCTACAACCAGGCGTTCACGCAGAGCAATCCGAACCTCGCCGCCGCGATGGCTGTCATCGTGGCCGTCATCGCCTTCGTGTTCTCGTTCGTCTTCCTGCGGCTGGTCAACCGGAAGGGCAATCGCGCATGGTGATCGCACCCGTCACCGAATCCACCCGCTCGGTCACCACCGGCGCGGCATCCGTTCGTCGCGATCGCCGCACGGCCCGCCGCGGCGGCACCGGGGGACCGGGCGCGGGGTTCTGGGGATCGCTGCCGACCCTCGCCGTGCTCGTCGCCGCTCTCGTCTACTTCGCGCTGCCGGTGGTGTGGGTACTGTTCGCCGCGACCAAGAGCAACGCCGACCTGTTCGGCTCGTTCGGACTCTGGTTCAGCGACTCACCGCAGCCGCTGACCAACCTCCAGAACCTCTTCACGACCGATCGCGGCATCTATACGCAGTGGCTGCTCAACAGCCTGTTCTACTCGGGGCTCGGCGCACTCATCGCGACGATACTCAGTGGTGCGGCGGGCTACGCCTTCGCGAAGTACGCCTTCGCCGGGCGCGAGGCCGTGTTCGCGATGATCCTCGGCGGCGTCCTCGTTCCCGCGACGGTGATCGCCCTGCCGACCTACTTCATGTTCAATGCGGTGGGCCTCACCGGCACGTACTGGTCGTTCCTGCTGCCGAGCATCGTCAGCCCCTTCGGCGTCTACCTCTGCCGCATCTACGCCACCGCGGGCGTGCCTGACGAGGTCATCGAGGCCGCGCGCCTGGACGGCGCCGGCGACGTGCGCATCTTCGCGACCATGGCCACCCGCATGATGGCCCCGGCCCTCGTGACGGTGTTCCTCTTCCAGTTCGTGGGAATCTGGAACAACTACCTGCTGCCGCTCGTCATGCTCAACGACGCCCGCACGTTCCCGGTCACCCTCGGGCTCATGCTCTGGAACGGTCAGACGCAGCGCGCACCCCTGTACTACGAGCTCGTCGTCACGGGAGCCGCCGTCTCGGCCGTGCTGCTCATCGTGGTCATGGCCGCTCTGCAACGATTCTGGCGAGCCGGTCTCACCGCCGGCGCGACGAAGGGATGACCCGATGACCCGCTATCTCGGCTCCGGCCACGATCCCGCCCCCGACACCCGGGCGCTGACGGGCGCCGTTCCCGCCCACCTGCCGCCGCGCCTCACGATCACGCTGTGGGACTTCTCCTGGTACACGCGAGCCGGCGCGGGCGAGCCCTACGCCGACCTCGGCGCTGCGCTCGACGAAGCGGTCGACCGCGGCTACAACGCCATCCGCATCTGCGCGGCGCCGCTTTTGCTGTTCGGCGGTCTCGGGCTCGACGACCTCGCGAGCGACCTCGAGATCGAGGGGCTCGGGCGCTCGCCGCACGGTGAGGTGTTCGGCAACGGAACACGCTGGTACGACGTGCCCGGCGGCTACCGGCTCGACCTCCGTACGCGCTTCTTCGATCTGCTGCGCGGTGCCCGCGAACGCGGCATCGTCGTCATCCTCGCGAGCTGGGAGTACCAGCAGTCACCGGCGTTCGCGGCGGACGAGCGCTGGTTCCGCGCGATCGACGCCGTGCCGCTCGCCGAGCGCTACGACGTGTTGGCGACGGCGACGATTCGGATGCTCGATGAGATCGAGGCCGCGGGTCTGGGCGACACGATCGCCTTCGCCGAGCTCCACAACGAGGTCGACTTCTCGATCGTCCCCGCGTTCGCCGACGGCGGGGATGCCGCCCTCGACCAGGTGCGTGCCGCGCACCCCGGTCACCTCGTCACCGCGAGCTACGGCAAGGCCCCCTTCCTCGACCTCGCGGGACTCTCCGAGCGGTTCCAGGTCGGTCAGCTGCACGTCTACGCCTACGGCGTGCTCGACGCGCTGCAGCGGCGCATCGACATCCGCTCCGAAGGCACCGAGGGCTTCCCCGGCGCGGCCATGCGAGCGCTGCTGGTTGACGACGCGCCCACGTTCACCGAGTACGGCCGCGCCGCCGACTGGAAGTTCGAGGCTACCGTCATCACCGATCAGCAGATCTACGGGTACGACTGGGTCGACCCCGACCTCTGGGACCGCTGGCTCTACAACCACTACGGGCTCTACCGCGAAGAGATGCTGCGCGAGATCGGGTCGCGGGTGACGGCGCTCGCCGCGTGGTCGCGGCGCCGCGGCATCCCCGCTGTCGTAGGGGAGGGGTGGGTCGGCTACACCCCGCTCCGGGCCGACTTCGAAGACGGGCCGGTCGGAACGGAGCTCGCCGAGCACGGTGTACGCACCGCGCTCGAGCACGGGGTGTGGGGAATGGTGCTCAGCTCGAACGCGGCGCCGCATCATCCGCAGTGGTCGGATGTCGCGTGGCAGCGACGCCTCAACGCCGAGATCCTCGCGGCGCCGACGACAGCCACGCGCGACCGCAGCTGAGCGGGGTCATCCGCGACGGTCCTCCCGGTAGCGGCTCGGGCTCATCCCGTGCACGCGTCGGAAGTGCCGCGAGAAGTAGAACGGATCGCTGTAACCCACCTCGGTCGCGATCTGGCCGACGGTGCGGTCGGTGCGCTCGAGAAGGGTGCGTGCCGCCGTCATGCGGAGGCCCGTGTGGTAGGCCAGGACGCCGCCTCCCGTCGCGCGCCGGAACAGCGACGTCAGATGGGATGCCGAGACCCCGACGAGCGCGGCCAGCTCGCTGACCGGCACCGCGCTGTCGAGCCGCTCGGACAGGAACGTCATCGCGCGTTCGAGCGGGTCGCCGCGCTCGGGAAGCGCCTGGTCTGACGCGAGCTGCGTCATGAGCTTGAACGCTGCGCCCGTGACGGCGACCAGACGCACCGGCGATTGGTCGCGTTCGAGCCCGCGCACGATCTCGTCGAGCAGTGACACCGCGCGCTCGACGCTATGCAGTCGCACGATCGGGCGCGCGGCCGTCGTGCCGATCGCCGCGGTGAGGTCGTCGACGTCGGAGCCGACGACATGGCACCACCAGATCGTCCAGGGGTCATCGGTATCCGCGCCATAGGCGTGTGGCGTGCGCGCGGGGATCACCACCGCGGTCCCGGCCGGCACGCGGTGGCGTGTGCCGGCGATCTCGAGCCATCCGGCGCCGGCCGTGCACACGATGACGATCGTCGTGCGGATGCCGCGCTCGCGGGTGCGGCCATGATCTGCGGCGTGCGGGAACCAGCCGGCATCGGTCACGACGAGTCGCCGGGTCACGGGGCGCTGGAGCGCGGCGGTGATGGCCGGCGCCGGCACGACGCACAGGCGTTCGCCCGCGAAACCGTCTGAGATGGCCATGATCGTCATCCTGGCATATCGGCGGATCGTCCAGGTGCACGGCCGCTTCCGCCATGTTGCGGCCGCGCTCGCTCGGCGACGCTGGAGGCATGCATTCGACCTCGACATCCTCGCTGCGTCTTCCCGAGCCGCCCGCGGACGAGCAGGCGACGCTCGACGACGGCGGCGTGGCCGTCTGGGAGCAGCCACTCACGATCCCCACGTACGAGCCGGCGCAACCGGAGAAGCTCCCGATGTTCTTCGACCGTCGGGTCTACCAGGGGTCGAGCGGGCGGGTGTACCCGCTGCCGTTCACCGAGCGGATCGCCGCCGAGCCGCGTGACCGTGACTGGCGGGCCGTGCACCTCGAGAACCGTTGGATCCGGCTGGTGCTGCTTCCCGAGCTCGGCGGCCGCATTCACATCGGCTACGACAAGAGCGCCGACTACGACTTCTTCTATCGGAACAACGTCATCAAGCCCGCCCTCGTCGGGCTCGCCGGGCCCTGGGTGTCGGGGGGTGTCGAGTTCAACTGGCCGCAGCACCACCGGCCCGCGACCTTCCTGCCGATGGAGAGCTGGATCGAGCGCGAACCCGACGGGGCGGTCACCGTCTGGATGTCGGATCACGACCCCTTCGCGCGCATGCGCGGCACCCACGGCATCCGCCTGCGCCCCGACAGCTCGCTGATCGAGCTGCGGGCCCGTCTGCACAACCGCACCGAGGTGCCGCAGACGTTCCTGTGGTGGGCGAACGTCGCGGCCCGGGCTCACGAGGACTACCAGTCGTTCTTCCCGACCGACGTCCGCTATGTCGCCGATCACGCTCGTCGTGCCGTCACGGCTTTTCCCCGGGCCGACCGCCCGTACTACGGCGTGGACTACCCGGCGCGGGTCGACGCCGCCCACCCCGATGCCGACCGCATCGACTACTACGGGAACATCCCCGTGCCGACGTCATACATGGTGGTCGAGACGCGCGACGACTTCTTCGGCGGCTATGACCATGCCGCCGGTGCGGGCTTCGTGCACTGGGCGGACCGCCGCATCGCACCGGGCAAGAAGCAGTGGACGTGGGGCAATGCCCCCTTCGGCCACGCCTGGGACGACCAGCTGACCGATGGCGACGGCCCCTACGTCGAGCTGATGGCCGGCGTGTACACCGACAACCAGCCCGACTTCGCCTACCTCGCACCCGGCGAGGTGAAGACGTTCTCGCAGTTCTGGTTCCCGATCACCGGCATCGGCGCGGCGCACCAGGCGACGAAGGATGCTGCGGTCTCGGTGCGTCTCGAAGCGGGGCGCGTGCACGTCGGCGTCGCCGTCACCGGGGCCGTGCGCGCGGCCCGGGTGCGGATCACCGCGGGGGCCGACACGCACGAGCGCGTCATCGACCTCGGGCCGGGCCGGCCGTTCATCGAGTCGATCGAGTGCGCTGAGGGGATCGGGGGCACCGATGTCGAGGTGGTCGTCCACGACGGCGGTCGCGAGCTCATCCGCTGGCGGCCGCGCTCCGACGACGACGGCGCGCCCGAGCCTGCCGTTGCGACCGAGCCGCCGCTGCCCGCAGACATCGCTTCAGCCGACGAGCTGTACCTCACGGGCGTCCACCTCGCGCAGTACCGCCACCCGACGCGGCATCCCGAGCCGTACTGGGAAGAGGCGCTCCGCCGTGACCCCGGCGACGCGCGCTCGAACACGGCGCTCGGCGCCTCCGCCTACGGCCGCGGTGAGTACGACGACGCCGCCGCATACCTGCGCGCCGCCGTCGACCGGCTGACCTTCCGCAACCCGAACCCCGCCGACGGTGAGGCGCACTACCGCCTCGGACTCGTCGAGAGGCGTCGCGGCTACGACGAGCGTGCCTACGACGCGTTCGCGAAGGCCGCGTGGGATGTGCGGTGGGCCCACCCCGCCAGCCTGCAGATGGCTCTGCTCGACGCGCGAGCCGGGCGCGACCTCGCCGCGCTCGGCCGCCTCGACGATGCGCTGCGTCACGGGTCGGACGACCCGCTCGCACGGAACCTGCGGGTGATCGTGCTGCGTCGCCTCGGCCGCGAGGCCGAAGCCGAGGCCGAGCTCGCCGACCTCGGGCGAAGCGATCGGCTCGACGTGCTCACCGCCTCCCTCGGTGGGTGCGGGCTTCCCGACGACGGCCTCGTGCTGCTCGATCTCGCGGGTGATCTCGCCCGCGCGGGGGAGCGCGACGACGCGCTCGCCGTGCTCGCCGCCGCGGCCGCGAGCCCGGCGGCCGGCACGGGAGGCGTCGCCCCGGTCGCCGAGTACGTCCGGGCGCGTGTGCTCGCCGAGGCGGGTGAGACGGATGCCGCGGCCGAGGCGCGCCGTCGCGCGCAGTGCGCACCGGCCGACTGGGTGTTCCCCGCGGGCCTCGACGCCTACGACGCTCTCGACGCTGCCGTGGCCGCGGATCCGACGGATGCGCGTGCCCGATCGCTGCTCGGCATGTGGCTCTACGACCGCGGACGCCGAGCCGACGCGCTGGTCCAGTGGCGTGCTGCGCTCGACGATGCGACGCGCGACGGCGTGCTGCTGCGCAACGCCGCGCTGGCCACGGCGGAGGTCGAGGGCGACCTCGACGCGGCTGCCGTGCTGTACGACCGGGCCGTCGAGGTGAGCGACGACCCCCGGCTCTGGTTCGAGCTCGACCAGCTCGCGCAGCGGCGCGGCATCTCCGCAGCCGCCCGGTTGGCCAGGCTCGAGCCGCACCGCGACCGGCTCATCGTGCGTGATGACCTCCTCGTGACGGTGGCCGACCTGCTGACGATGGTCGGGCGACCCGCCGAGGCCATCGACCTGCTGCTCAGCCGTCCGTTGCAGCCGTGGGAAGGCGGCGAGGGCGTCGCGATCCGCGCGTTCGCCCGGGCGTCGATCGCGCGCGCTGCGGAGGTGGAGCCGGATGCCGCGCAGGCGGCGGCCATCCTCGAGCACGCGCTCGACGCTCCGCGATCGCTCGGCGAGGCCTGGCACCTGCTCGACAGCCGGGCCGCCCTGTGGCTGCGGCTCGGGCGGCTTCGAGCGGATGCGGGTGAAGCGGCGGCGGCCGATGACGCGTGGCGGGCGGCGATGGTGGAAGCGGCAGCGGCGGAGGTCGACGCCGACACGCTCGACGGGGCGCGGGCCGCCCGTGCCCGAGGCGACGACGGTGCTGCAGCCGCCCTGCGGTCGCGAGTCGCGGCGCGGGTGACCGAGCTGCGCTCTGCTCCCGCGCGCGTCGACTACTTCGCGACGTCGCTACCCGAGACGCTGCTGTTCTCGCTCGACCCGGCTGAGGCAGCGGGCCGCCGGGCCGACGACCTCTCCGCGGCGCTCGCCCGCTACGACGAGGAGTTCGACGCGCCTCCCGCAGAAGCGCCGACGACCGGATCTGCGGGTCAGCGGGTGCACGCATGAGCAGCATCCCCGATCGCATGATGGCGAGCGTGCTGGTCGCGCCGGGTCGTCTCGAGGTCCGCGACATGCCGGTACCGGTGATGGAACCGGGCGACGTGCTCGTCGAGCTCACTGCCGTCGGGCTCTGCGGGTCGGACGTGCACTTCTTCGAGCACGGCCGGGTGGGCGATCTCGTCGTCGAGAGTCCTCTCATCCTCGGACACGAGGCCGCCGGGGTGATCGCCGCCGTCGCCTCTCCGGCCGACGCGAACCGGATCGGTGAGCGGGTCGCGATCGATCCGCAGCGTCCCTGTCGCTGGTGCCCCGCGTGCCGGGCGGGGCGTACGAACCTGTGCGAGCGGATGCGGTTCCCCTCGGCGCCGCCCGAGAACGGCGCGTTCGCGCGCTACCTGGCGGTTCCCGGCGACGCGGCGCACCCGCTGCCCGAGACGATGAGCGACGACGAGGGCGCGCTGGTCGAGCCGTTGTCGGTCGGCATCGCCGCCGTTCGCAAGGCCGGGGTGGTGCCGGGCTCGAGGGTGCTGGTGGCCGGTGCCGGTCCCATCGGCATCCTGACCGGCGCCGCGGCGCGCGCGTTCGGCGCTGCCGAGGTCGTGGTGGTCGATCCGGTCGACGCTCGTCGACAGGTCGCACTCACGCACGGGGCGACGCGGGTGCTGGAGCCCGCCGAGGTGGCGACACTCGACGGGCGGATGGACGCGTTCATCGACGCGTCCGGCGCCCGCGCGGCGATCGCCGCCGGGTTGCGTTCGCTCCGCGGCGCCGGTCGCGCCGTCCTCGTGGGTATGGGATCAGCGACGGTCGACCTCGACCTCTTCCTGCTTCAGAGTCGCGAGCTCGTCGTCGAGGGGCTCTTCCGCTATGTCGACACCTGGCCGCTCGCCATCCAGTTGGTCGCTTCGGGTGCCGTGCGCGTGGATGACCTCGTCACCGCACGCGGCGGTCTCGATGACCTCGCCGACTTCTTCAGGCGCAACTCCGACCCCGACACGATGAAGTTCCTCATCGACCCGCGCGTGCGGTGAGGCACGCCGTCCGGGCGTGGGGCGGCGGCGCGATAGCGTCGACGATGATGAGCAGTCCCTTCGCCGAACTACCGGTCCTTCCCGTCGTCATCCCTTTCGGCATCGTGGTCTTCGCCGTGCTCCTGGCCGTGCTGTGGGCTCGGCGCAGCTTCTCGCTGCCTCGTGCGGCCGTGGCCGCGGCGGTCGCCGTCTACGCGGCGGGCATCGTGGGCAACACGATCTTCCCGATCTTCCTCGACAAGCCCGACTCGGGGGTGCCGTGGACGCCGGGGCTGGCGCTCATCCCGTTCGCCGACTACGAGCTCGACGACGCGCTGATGAACATGCTCGTCTTCGTGCCGCTCGGCATCCTGATTCCGCTCATGCTCGCCCGGCCGACGTGGCTGAAGGTCGTGGGTGCGGCGGCGATCACGAGCCTGACCGTGGAGTCGCTGCAGCTCGCGGCGCAGGCGTACTTCGCCGGCGGACACATCGCCGACATCAACGACTTCCTCTCGAACGTCGCCGGCGGTGCCCTCGGCTACGGCCTGCTGCTTCTGCTCGCCCGCGTTCCTGCGCTCGCGCGTCTCATCGACCTGTTCCGCTGGTCCCCGCAGCCGCAGTCGCGCACCGGGAACAGCGCACCCGAGACTGCCGCCACCCGCGGCTGAGGCCTCAGCGTCCCTGACGCTTCTTGTACGGCTTGGGCTGTCCCTTGACGATGGGGGCGCGACCCGAGCCCTTCGACGCCTTGGCCTTTCCACCGCCCGACGCCTTCTGCTTCGGCGCGACAGCCGGCGCGGGCGCCGCGGCGACCTCGGCTCGGGCGTCGGCGAGCAGGAGGGTGCCGGCCGGGGTCAGGCGCGGCTTGCCGCCGTCCTTCGTGAACAGCGGATGTCCGACCTCTTCTTCCAGGCGGTCGATCGACGAGTACAGCACGGGAAGCGACACTCCGAGCTTCTCCGCAGCGCGCGGGAAGTGCAGGGCATCGGCGGCCGCGACGAAGTGGACGAGATCGCGGATCTTCATGGGTCACCTTCCATCGCGACGGACGAGCGCCGAACGCAGCGAACGCAGCAGCAGCAGAAGGCCGCCGAGCCCGACCACACTACCCAGGAACGGGAACACCGACACCGATTCGGTGAGCAGTGGACCGTGCTGGACGACGCCCATCATGACGCCGACGATGACCAGGGTGGCTCCCACGAGTGTCGTGGTGAGGCGTCCGGTGAGCGACTCGACCCACGAGCGGTCGTCGGGGGACTCCAGAGCGCGGAGTCGTACGGTGAGGCGGCCCGACTCGAGGTCGCTGAGGATGCCGTCCACGCGGCGGGGCAGCTCACGCGCTCGCTCGAGCCCGAGCTGCAGCTGCACCTGAGCGGTCATCGCCGCCGAGCGCGGATCGCCCATGTGCAGGGCGTACTGCGGGGCCCGAGTGAGCGCGCGCTTGATCATGTCGTAGTCGGGATCGAGGCGCCGCAGCGTCCCCTCGATCGCGCCGAGCGTCCGGAACCCCAGCAGCAGACCGGGCGGGAGTGCGAGTCGGTGGCGCCGGAGCACCTCGATCAGCGCGGTGAAGAGATGCTGGTCGGAGGTGGAGTTGTGCAGTCGTGTG
Organism: Microbacterium sp. M4A5_1d; assembly: GCF_053345465.1. Lineage (NCBI taxonomy): Bacteria > Bacillati > Actinomycetota > Actinomycetes > Micrococcales > Microbacteriaceae > Microbacterium > Microbacterium sp. M4A5_1d. The sequence continues at coordinate 57,370 of NZ_JBKFAD010000003.1, read as the reverse complement.
AGGATGACGCCGATGTCGTGCTGAAGTGCTCCGACATCGAGCTCGGCGTCGCCGCGCGGCTTCACGAGCATCAGGACGGCATCCGTTGCGCCGGAGTCGTCCTCGTTGTGCAATGCCACGAGCATCGGCAGCAGAAGGCGCCGCATACTGCGCTCGATGATCCCGACCGACCCGAAGTCGATGAGGGCGACGATCCCGTCGGGCTGCAGGATGAGGTTGCCCGGATGCAGGTCGGCGTGGAAGACCCCCCGCAGTGCGATCTGCCCGACGATGACGTCGAGCACGGCGTCGGCGATGCGCGTCGCCTCCGCGGGCGCGACAGCGCCGGGCGCGTCGCTGTCGGGCTCGGGCAGCCGGCTGAACGGAATGCCCTGCACGTGCTCCATGACGATCAGCTGTTCCGTGCAGAGGTCGGGGAAGACGTCCGGGATCCGCACCGCGCGAGCGTCGGCTGCCGTCATCGAGTCGCGCAGCATCTGCATGTTCGCGACCTCGACACGGTAGTCGAGCTCTTCGCGCAGGGCGACGGCGAACTGTGCGGCGAGGGCCGAGGCGCCGACATCCTTCGCCCACGTCGTGCGTCGCTCGAGGTCGGCGGCGGCACGCTCGATGATGTCGAGGTCGGTCGCGACTTGGGCGCGCGCCTTCGGACGCTGGATCTTCACCACGACGGCGCGTCCGTCCTTCAGCCGTGCGCTGTGAACCTGACCGACGGATGCCGCTGCCAGCGGCGTCTCGTCGATGCCGGCGAAGACCAGCTCGAGCGGTCGGCCCAGCTGCTTCTCGATCGCTGCTTTCGCCTCGTGCCACGGGATGGGCGTCGTGTCCATCTGCAGGGACGCCAGCGCGCTCGTGATCTCGGCGGGCAGCAGGTCGTTGCGGGTGGACAGGATCTGGCCGAGCTTGACGAAGGTGACACCGGCATCGTCGAGGGTGGCTGCGAGCGCCCGGGGCAGTTCGGCACGCGCCGACTCGCTGCGCATCCCGCCGAGGCCGTGACGCGAGGCGATCGCGACGATACGCGCGTACCTCACCGCCCGGCGGCGGCGGTGCAATGCCTCGCGGACGTAGGTGACGGGACCGACCGGCGGACGCGCCGGCCACATGAGCTCGAGGGTGATGAGGGCGATGAGGACGATCGCGAACAGCCAAGCGAGCACGAGCAGCACGAAGCCGAAAGCGACCGGCTGATCGGTGACCAGGCCGCCCTCCTCCTGCAGCACTCCCGCTCCGCGCAGAACCCAGACACCGAGCGGCCCGAAGACGACGAAGACGATGAGGGAGACGACAGGACCGCGTACCCAGCCGACACGTGCCTCGAGCGCCCGCTTGGCGAGCCACGTCGCCGCGATCGAGAAGACCACCGCGGCGATGGTGAAGAGCAACCACTCCGGCATCGATACCCCCTCGAGTCCGTCGACCTGCTTCGAGGCTAGGGCACCGGGCTCGGTCGCGCCGGGTCGATCATGCGATCTCGGCAGAGGCGGACTACCCTGAAGCGTGTCCACTTCTGCTGAACAGTCTGTACCCGAGTCCGTCGACGAGCCGCCCGTCATCACTTTCCGCGACCTCGGGCTGGGGGAGCAGGTTCTCAAGGCGCTCTCCGACGTGGGCTACGAGACCCCGTCGGCGATCCAGGCCGCGACCATCCCGACGCTCCTCGAGGGACGCGACGTCGTCGGCCTCGCACAGACCGGCACCGGCAAGACCGCGGCCTTCGCGCTGCCGATCCTCGACCGGCTCGACCTGACCCAGAAGACCCCGCAGGCACTCGTGCTCGCCCCGACCCGCGAGCTCGCGCTGCAGGTCTGCGAGGCGTTCGAGAAGTACGCGTCGCGCACGAAGGGTGTCCACGTCCTCCCGGTCTACGGCGGTCAGGGCTACGGCGTGCAGCTCTCGGCGCTGCGCCGCGGAGTCCACGTCATCGTCGGAACCCCCGGCCGCATCATGGACCACCTCGACAAGGGCACGCTCGACCTGTCCGAGCTGAAGTACCTCGTGCTCGACGAGGCCGACGAGATGCTCAAGATGGGCTTCGCCGAGGACGTCGAGACGATCCTCGCCGACACCCCGGACACCAAGCAGGTCGCCCTGTTCTCCGCGACGATGCCGGCGGCCATCCGCCGCATGTCGAAGCAGTACCTCAACGACCCCGAGGAGATCACGGTCGCGTCGAAAACGACGACCTCCTCGACGATCACCCAGCGCTACCTGATCGTGTCGTATCAGCAGAAGATCGATGCGCTCACCCGCATCCTCGAGGTCGAGAACTTCGAGGCGATGATCGTCTTCGCCCGCACGAAGAGCGCGACCGAGGAGGTCGCCGAGAAGCTGCGCGCCCGCGGCTACTCTGCCGCCGCCATCAACGGCGACGTGGCTCAGGTGCAGCGCGAGCGCACCGTCAACCAGCTGAAGTCGGGCAAGCTCGACATCCTCGTCGCCACGGATGTCGCTGCCCGCGGCCTCGACGTCGAGCGCATCTCGCACGTGGTCAACTTCGACATCTCGACCGACACCGAGTCGTACGTGCACCGCATCGGCCGCACCGGGCGTGCCGGCCGCACGGGTGACGCGATCAGCTTCGTCACGCCGCGCGAGCGCGGGCTCGTGAACGCGATCGAGCGCGCGACGCGCCAGCCGCTCACGCAGATGCAGCTGCCGAGCGTCGACGAGGTCAACGTCACGCGCCTGTCGCGCTTCGACGACCGCATCACCGCTGCGCTGGAAGACACCGACCGCATCGAGCGGTTCCGCGACATCGTCGCCCACTACGTCCGTCACCACGATGTGCCCGAAGTGGACGTCGCCGCCGCGCTCGCCGTGGTCGCGCAGGGCGAGACCCCGCTGCTGCTCGAGCCCGACCCCGAGCCGCGCGCACGCGCGCCGCGCGAGGACCGTGCCCCGCGCTCGTTCGACCGCGACGACCGCGACGGGCGGCCGGAACGCCGCCCGCGTGCGAGCAACCCGAACATGACGACCTACCGCATCGCGGTGGGCAAGCGCCACCGCGTCGAGCCCCGTCAGATCGTCGGGGCGCTCGCGAATGAGGGCGGTCTCAGCCGCGGCGACTTCGGCGCGATCCAGATCCGTCCCGACTTCTCGCTCGTCGAGCTGCCGTCCGACATGCCCCAGTCGACGCTCGACCGCCTGGCCGACACCCGCATCTCGGGCAAGGCGATCGAGATCCGCGTCGACACCGGCGGCCCGAGCCGCAGCTCGCGCGGCCGCTTCGACCGTGACGACCGACCGCGTGACCGCGACCGTGACAGCGACCGCGACGACCGGCCGGCTCGCAAGCCCCGCCACCGCTCGGAGACGCGCGACTGACCGCGGCTTCCGGGAGCGGTGCGGCTCGCACGCATCCGCTCCCGGTGCAAGCCCGGTTCGCGCCATCCGATCCGCGTGCAGAGTGGGAGGTGCCTCCGCAGTCGGGGGCGCCACACGAGCCGATCGGAGAAGCCAGATGAGTGCCGACCACCACGGACGAGACGACGAGCACCAGCACGAGGACAACGAAGCGGCCTCGGCCGGTTCCGAGTCGCCGGAAGAGGGCGCCGAGGCCGAAGAGGCCGCCGAGGACGCGCGTACCGACCGCTGACCAGTGCGCCTACGGCGATGCCCGTAGCGCCTGGGAGCACCGGGCGCAACGGGCATCGCTGTGAGCGCGGTGGCGGTGATGCTTCGAGCATGGCTGCTTCCTCGCGTCTCGCCGACCTGTCCGGGCTTACCGTCGTCGTCGTGGGGGCCTCGACGGGCATCGGGCGAGGCGTCGCCCTGCGCGCGGCGAGCTTCGGAGCGGCCGTCGTCGTGTTCTCCCGGCGACCGGACGCGCTGACGAGCCTCGTCGAGCGCATCCGGGATTCCGGCGGACGAGCTCATGCCGTGGTCGGGGACGTCTCGCGTGCGGGCGACCTCGAGCGCCTCGCCGACGAGGCGGAGACGGTGTTCGGGCGCATAGACGTCTGGGCGCACAACGCCGGCGTCGGCACGATCGGCCTGTTCGGCGACGTCCCGATCGAGGAGCACGTCCGCGTCGTCGAGACGAATCTCATCGGGGCCATGCGCGGAGCGCACGTCGCGCTTCGTCGATTCATCGCGCAGGGATCCGGCGTGCTCGTGAACACGGCCTCGGTCGAGAGCGTCGTGCCCCTGGCCTACCAGGCCTCGTACGCGGCGACCAAGGCCGGGCTGCTCAGCCTCACCCAGACGTTGCAGCAGGAGCTCCGGCTCACGGGAGTCTCAGGCGTCGCGGTGGCTGCCGTGCTGCCGTGGGCCGTGCGGACACCCTTCTGGCGGCACGCGGGCAACCACGCGGGCCGGGCGCTGCGGATGCCGCTCATGGATGAGCCGGAACCGGTCGTCGACGCCATCCTTCGTGCGGGCCTGCACCCGCGGGTCGCGCAGCCCGCCGGCTGGAAGGCACGGGCCTCGCTCATCGGTGCGCGGCTGGCGCCTCGGGTGACCGCGCGCCTGTCCGCCGACATCGCCGACGCGCGCGTCCGTCGCGGTGCGAAGACGCCGCCGAGTGACGGCGCGCTCTTCGAACCCCTCGCTGATCCGGCGACCGTCGCCGAGACACCGCGGCGCTGACCGCCCGCCCGGGCTAGCTCCGCCGAACTGTGCGACGCACGACGCGGAACACGCCCCACACGGCGAGCACCCATGGGCCCGCGACGAGAACGGGGTCGAGCCAGGTGTGGCGCTGATCGACGCGGCCGCGTCCGAACCGCGACCGGATCGGATGCCGCCGGGCCTCGCTCAGAACACCGGTCTCGGTGATCGGGTTATCGGGCCGCGTGGTCGCGAACGAACGCAGATGCGCACCGATCGCCTCGACGCGATCGCCGGCGATGAGGAGCAGCCAGTGCGCGGCGCGCCCCTCGCTGAACCGGTCGTATCCGAGCCTGCGGATACGACCGGACAGTCCGTGAAGCGGCTGCGCCGTGCCGTAGACGGGGGTGAGGAAGGCGTGCTCGATCGAGCGCTCGCGGCGCGGGTCGAGGCCCTGGCGCGGCGGCATCCCGCGCTCGGCGGCGGCCTCGTCGATCTTCTCGACGGTACCGGAGGGACGGTCGGCGGGATCGAGGTCGACGCCCCATCCCGGTATGCGGGCGCGCAGCGCCGCGCGGTCGGGCGCCGGCCGGGGCACGCTCGCGGTGTACGGGGTCGGCACGTCAGAGCGGTTCGAGGTCATGGGTCAGCCTTCCGAGGGGACGACGACCGTCTTCACGCAGTCATCGAGCTTGGACGAGAACATGTGGTAACCCTCGGCGATGTGGTCGAGAGGGATGCGGTGGGTGATCATGTCGCTCGGCGAGATGTACCCCGCACGGATGTGCTCGAACAGGCGCGGCCACTGCCGTTTGACCGGTGCCTGGTTCATCCGCAGCGTGAGTCCCTTGTTGAGGGCGTCGCCGAACTTCACCGCGCTGAACAACGGACCGTACGCACCGATCACCGAGACCGATCCGCCTTTGCGTGCCCCGTCGATGGCCCAGTTCAGGGCGACGGGCGAGCCGCCTTGCAGCTTGAGCTTGGCAGAGGTGACGTGCTGGGTGACGTTGCCGTCCGCCTCGGCACCCACGGCATCGATGACGACGTCGGCGCCGAGGTAGTCGGTCATCCGCTTCATCTCGACGACGACGTCGCGGTGCTCGGAGATGTTCACCGTCTCGGCGTGCGCGAACTCGCGCGCCTTGGTCAGGCGGTAGTCGAGGTGGTCGAACGAGATGACCCGCCCCGCACCCATGAGCCAGGCCGACTGCGCCGCCGCGAGACCCACCGGCCCGGCACCGAGCACCATGACGGTGTCGCCCTCGACGATGCTCCCCAGCTGGGCGCCGAAGTAACCCGTCGAATAGGCGTCCGTGAGCATGAGCGCGTCCTCGTCCGACATCCAATCCGGGATGACGGTGGGTCCGACATCCGCGAAGGGAACACGCACGCGCTCGGCCTGACCGCCGTCGTATCCGCCCGCCGTGTGCGAATAGCCGTAGATGCCCCCGACCGCGGTCGCGTTGGCGTTGACGTTGTGGCAGTTCGAGAACAGCCCGCGTGCGCAGAAGTAGCACGATCCGCAGTAGATGTTGAACGGCACCATGACCCGGTCGCCGACGGCGAGGTTCGTCACCGCACCGCCCAGCTGTTCGACGACGCCGATGAACTCGTGGCCGAAGGTGTGACCGATCCGGGTGTCGGGCATCATGCCGTGATAGAGGTGCAGGTCCGAGCCGCAGATGGCCGCGAGCGTCACCCGCACGATCGCGTCATGGGGGTGTTCGATGCGCGGATCGGGCTTCTCTTCCACGCGGACCTTGTACGGTCCGCGATAGGTCATGGCTTTCATCGATCGCCTCTCTGCCGGAGTTCGAGCGGACACGGTGCCGCCACGATGCGGCCGCAGCCCGGCGACGGCCCACGGGCTGGACGAGCCGACGACTGCGCGCTATCGTCCGCGCGCGTCGCGCCCGTTCCGTGAGGTGAGCTTGCATACGCGGATGATGCCGGTCAACCCGCTCGAAGGATGCCGCGCGGGGCACGTACGGTCACGGCTGTCACCCCCGAGGAGCCCCATGAGCACCACCATCGAGACCGTCCCGATCGATCTCGGCGTCGCCGACCCCCTGCCGTTCTGCTCGAGGGGACCTGTCAGCGCCATGCTCCAGCGGGTGCTCGTCGCACCGGCGACGAGCGGTCTGCCCGTCGATGCTCCCGAGATCGTCGGTCGCGCGCTCGCCGAGACGGGCGACATCCTCCGCGACGATGATCTGCAGCTCGCCCTGTTCCTGATGTACGCCCTCCACTACGGCTCGCTGCCCGGCCTCGACGCCTCGTGGGAATGGGAGCCGTCGCTCATCGCCGCGCGCGGCCGCATCGAGCGCGCCTTCGAAGCGGCCCTGCGTGATTCCGCCGAGGTCATCGACCCGCACGAGCCCGACCGTGACGCCGTCGCTCGCTGGCTGTTCGACCTGACCGCCCCGACCGCGGGGCCCGGCATGTCGCGATACGTCGCGAAGAAGGCCTCGCTCGAGCAGCTGCGCGAGTTCCTCATCCTCCGCACCGTCTACACGCTGCGCGAAGCGGACCCGCACTCGTGGGCGATCCCGCGGCTCAGCGGTCGCTCGAAGGCGGCGCTCGTCGAGATCCAGTCCGACGAGTACGGCGGCGGTGACCCGGCACGCGTGCACGCGACGATCTTCGCCCAGAGCGTGCGCGGCGCGGGCCTCGACGACACGTACGGCGCGTACATCGACATGGTGCCCGCCGTCGTGCTCGCCAGCCACAACGCCATGTCGCTGTTCGGGCTCCACCGTCGCCTGCGCGGCGCGATCGTCGGTCACCTCGCGGCGTTCGAGATGACCTCGTCGATCCCCAATCGCTCCTACGGTGACGGCTTCCGCCGCCTCGGATTCGGGACCGACGTCACGTGGTACTTCGACGAGCACGTCGAGGCCGACGCCGTGCACGAGCAGATCGCCGGCCGCGACCTCGCGGGATCCCTCGCCGAGGACGAGCCCGACCTGCTGCCCGACATCCTCTTCGGCGCCCGCGCATGCCTGGTCATGGACGACCTCGTGGGCGACCATGTGCTTGCCGCCTGGGAGGCGGGGCGCAGCGCGCTCCGCGGCGGCGTTCTTCCCGACCTCACGGCGTGATGCGCGGGGACGTCGAGTACGTTCTGCCGCTGCGCTGGGATGACGAGACCCATCGGGCCGATGAGGCCGAGCTGGGGGAGTACCTCGCTTGGCTCGCCCGTCGCGTCGACGTCACCGTCGTCGACGGCTCGCCCGCGCACCTGTTCGCCGCCCACCGCCGAGACTGGGACGTCGTGCGGGTGGTTCCGCCGTCGGTCCCCGGCCGCAATGGGAAGGCACGCGGAGCGATGACGGGGCTTCTCCTCGCCCGGCATCCGGTGACCGTGATCGCCGACGACGACGTCCGGTACGACGACGGCGCGCTGCAACGGGTGGTTGCGGCGCTGGCGGATGCCGACATCGTGCGGCCTCAGAACATCTGGCAGCGACCCCGCCCGTGGCACGCCCGCTGGGATACGGGCCGAACCCTCATCAACCGGGCCTTCGGGGGAGACTTCTCCGGAACCGTCGCCGTGCGGACCGCCCGCGGACGCCCCGGATACGACACCGACGTCCTCTTCGAGAACCTCGAGCTCGAACGCACGATCCTCGCCCGCGGCGGCCGCCGTCGCATCGCACGCGACATCTTCGTCGCGCGCCGGCCCGCGACTGCCGGCCGCTTCGGCGAGCAGCGGGTGCGCCAGGCGTACGACAGCCTCGCGCAGCCCGCTCGGCTCGCGGTGGAGCTGGCAGTCGTTCCGCTCGTCCTCGCGCTGCGCCGGCGACCGGCAGCACTCGCGCTCGCCGTGGTGGCGGTCATCGCCGTCGCGGAGGCCGGGCGCCGCCGCGACGGGAGCCATGGGGTGTTCGGGCGGATGGATGCGTTGTGGGCCGTCCCCTGGGTCGTCGAGCGAGGCGTGACGAGCTGGGTGGCGCTGTCTCTGCGCCTGCGCGGCGGGGTGCCCTACCGGGGCACGCGACTGCGGAAAGCGGCGAACAGCATGAGAACGCTACGGAAGAAGGAGACACGATGAGCGAGCACCGCGGTGCATCCGTGACCATCACCGCGTGCCCCGACGGGCCGCTGCTCGTGCGGGGCGACGTGGAGCTGCTCGATGACGCGGGCAACCCGATCCCGCGCAACCGGCGCACGATGGCTCTCTGCCGGTGCGGCGTGAGCGCGATCAAGCCGTTCTGCGACGGCACGCACAAGCTCTCGGGCTTCAGAGCCGACTAAGCGCCCGCCCGCCCGGGCCACGGCGCGCGCCGATGCAAGGGATCACCATCGACACCCCGGCCGGAACGGCATCCGATCGGGGTGTCGAGTGAAATCCCTTGCATCGGGCGAGGATCAGAGCTTGTCGCGGATGACGCCCTCGGCCTTGTCGAGGAGGTTCGGCTTCGCGTCGGTGCCGTAGAACCGGGGGTCCGGCTGCGTGGGCGGGGGCATCGGAACCGAGGTGTCGGGTCCGTCGAGGTACGTGAACTCGCCCTTGCCGTCGGGGGTGGGACCCGATGCCCACGAGCCCTCGGCTGCCGCGGCACCGTCGGAGAAGTTGATGTACTTGTACGCGTGCTCGCGCGCCTCGTTCGAGAGCGGGAAGTTCGACGGCACGGGGATGTCCTCCACTCCCTCTTCGCGCAGCTCCTGCGCCGCGCGGATCCACTGGTTCTGGTGCATCGTGTCGCGCGCCAGGAGGAACGAGAGCATGTCCCGGACCCCCTTGTCGTCGGTCATGTGGTAGATCCGCGCGACCTGCACACGGCCCTGCATCTCGGCGTTGGCGTTGGCCGTGAAGTCGGCGAGCAGGTTCCCGCTCGCGGTGATGTACGAGCCCTGCCACGGGTTGCCGTTCGAGTCGACCGGGCGCGCACCGGCACCGGCGACGATCGCGGACTGCACATCCATGCCGCCCATGACGGCGCCGAGGACGGGGTCGGACTTCGCCGCAGCCTCGGACTGCTCGGCCGGGGCCTTCTCGAGCAGCTGCGCGATCATGATCGCGAGCATCTCGACGTGGCCGAACTCCTCCGCCCCGATGCCGTAGAGCAGGTCGCGGTACTTGCCCGGGATGTGGGCGTTCCAGGCTTGGAACCCGTACTGCATGGCCACGGTGATCTCGCCGTACTGGCCGCCGAGCACCTCCTGCATCCGTCGCGCGAAGATCGCGTCGGGCTTCTCCGGACGGGCCTCGAACTGCAGTTCCTGTCGATGAAAGAACATCTCGCCTCCTGGGGATCGGCCGAACGCCGAGTGCGCCGGCGCCGCGAACGTACGTCGGGCCCGCCGCGCACGCCACGGGCCTTGACTCCTCCCGGGCTCGGTGCAACCATCACGCCCGCGCGGCGGGTGACGGCCGATCGATCTGTCAAGCCCCGCGCGCTCCTCCTAGCCCCCGCGGATCATCGGGCGGGACCGGAAGGGGAGCCATGATCGATCACCGACCGCGCGTGTCCGAGGTCGCCGAGGGCGTGTATCAACTCGCCCGCGGCGGAGTGAACGCCTACCTCGTGGCGTCCGATGACGGGCTCGTCCTGATCGACGCGGGACTTCCGCGCATGTGGCCGCTCCTCGAACAGGCCCTCGCGGCCGTGGGGGCCCACCCGTCCGACATCGACGCGCTGCTGCTCACCCACGGCCACTTCGACCACGTGGGGATGTGCGAGCGCCTCGCAGACGAGCACCACCTCGTCGCCGACGTCCACCCCGGCGACGAGGAGCTGGCGCGGCATCCATACCGCTATGCGCACGAGGCCGCCCGGTTCCCGTATCCCTTCCGCTACCCGGCGGCGCTCCCGATCCTGGCGAGGATGGTTGGCGCGGGAGCGCTCGGGGTGAAGGGCGTGCGGACCGATCCGTCGATCGTGCCCGGACACTCCATCCCGCTCGCGGGCGGCATCCTTCCGATCGCGACACCCGGCCACACCGACGGACACTGCGCGTTCCTGCTCGAATCGGCCGGGATCCTGCTGACCGGAGACGCACTGGTCACCCTCGATCCGTACACGGGACGCACCGGTCCGCGGGTCGTCGCTCGCGCGGCCACGGCGCACAGCGACGAGGCGCTGGACTCGCTCTCGCTGCTCGCCGAGACGGGTGCACACCTCGTGCTGCCCGGCCACGGCGCGGTCTGGCGGGACGGCGGCATCGCCCCCGCTGCGGCCATCGCCCGCTCGCGGGGCGTCGACTGAGGCGGCCCCGCACGGTCGCGCGATGCCGGACTCGGCCCTCTCGTGTCAAGCCCCGTGAATCCGACGGCTGAGGGGGATCGGGTAGAAGCACCGTTCGACGACAGAGAGGGATGACCATGGAACCCCAGCAGCAGAACGTCCCGGGAACCGACCAGGCGATGGTGCCGAAGCCCGACTACGGCGAGGAGACCTACCGCGGCTCCGGGAAGCTCGCCGGCAAGCGCGCGCTCATCACCGGCGGCGACAGCGGCATCGGCAAGGCTGTGGCGCTCGCCTACGCCCGCGAGGGAGCGGATGTCGCCATCAGCTACCTCGACGAGCACGAGGATGCCGAAGAGGCCAAGCGCTTCGTCGAAGAGGCCGGGCGCCGCGCCGTCCTCATCCCGGGTGACATCTCCGACCCGGCCCACTGCCGTGAGGTCGTCCGCCGCACCGTGGAAGAGCTCGGCGGGATCGACATCCTGGTCAGCAACGCCGCCTTCCAGATGAACCGCGAGACGCTCGAGGAGATCCCCGACGAGGAGTGGGACTTCACGTGGGCGACGAACGTCGACGCGTACTTCCACCTGACAAAGGCTGCGCTGCCGCACATGGGGCCGGGGTCGTCGATCATCGGGTCGAGCTCGGTGCAGTCCGACCAGCCCTCGCCCAACCTCCTGCCCTACGCGGCGACGAAGGCGGCCATCGCGAGCATCACGGCATCGCTCGCGCAGATGCTGGGCGAGCGCGGCATCCGCGCGAACAGCGTCGCCCCGGGGCCCATCTGGACCCCGCTGATCCCGGCGACCCTGCCGTCGGATGCGGTGGAGAGCTTCGGCGAGCAGACGCCGCTGGGACGCGCCGGGCAGCCCGCCGAGCTCGCCTCGGCCTACGTGCTGCTGGCGTCGGACGAAGCGTCGTACATCTCGGGCGCACGTCTGGCGGTCACGGGAGGCAAGCCCATCCTCTGAGCCCGGCTCTCGGGACCGGCGTCCGGCGCCGTTCGTTCACGCAACGCTCGTCCGCGGTTCACTCGCCGCGGGCGGGCGTTGCCGCACGATGGATCGCACCCGCCGCGTCGATCCCGAAGGTCCTGAATGAGCGCTCCGCTTCGCGTCCTCTCCCTCACCGAGGGCTTCTTCGCCGGCGGGGCTCGAATCCTGCACAGCGATGTCGTCGCCGGCCTCCACGCGCGGGGCGAACAGCACCACAGCGTGCTCGCCATCGCGTCGCGGGCGCGGCGCGAGTCGACCGTCCAGCACATGGCCGGCGACCCGCGGTATCGGGCGCTGCGCGCCTCGGGCATCGGGATCACGTCTCTGGGAAAGACGGCGGGGCCGGTGCCGCACGCGCCGCACGCCTTCTCCTCGCGGCAGTTGCGCACCGCGGCGCGCGCTATCGCCGCGGCCGACGTCGTGCTCACCCTCAAAGAGCAGCCGCTCGGACTCCTGCTCGCTCTCGACGAGGCGATGATGCTGCCCGACCGGCCTGTCGTGACATGCCTGCACCGGTCCGACCCGGAGCATTCGGGCGATGCTCTGGAGTGGCTGGGTGAGAGCGTCCGTCGTGGGATCGTCACGGCGGCGGTGTCATGCGCGCGGTCGACGGATGCCGCCTACGCGTCGGTCCTGGGCGACACGCAGCGTCATGTCGTCGACAACGGCATCGACCTCTCGCGCTTCGAGCCGTCGGTCACCCGCGGGGGCGACCGCGTGCGGCGTGAGCTCGGCATCCCCGACCGGGCGGTCGTCGTCGCCTATGCGGCTCGGTTCGACGCGATGAAGGATCCCGAGCTGTTCCTGCGGTCGGTCGCCGCGCATCGAGCGCTCGTGCCCGATGCGCACTACGTCATGTGCGGAGCGGGGATGACGCGCGAGAACCCCCGTCTCACGGAGCTGCTGGAGGTCATCGGCGGCGACCGCATCCATGCTCTCGGCATCCGTGACGACATGCCCGCGATCTACCGCGCCGCGGACGTCGTCTCACTTACGAGCGCGTTCGGTGAGGCGGCCCCCCTGTGCCTGCTGGAGGGGGTGGCGAGCGGTGCGGTACCGGTCACGACGGATGTCGGCGACGCGGCCCGTCTCGTCGAGGGGATCGGCATCGTCACCCCGCGCAACCCGGATGCGATCGCGGCCGGTTGGGGTCGTGCCGTCGAGGAGCGCGTTGCGTTCGGAGGCGCCGCGCTCGCCGCTCGGGACCGGTTGGGTCGAGACCGGATGATCACGGAGTACGGCGCCGTCATCGCCGAGCAGGTCGCCGGCCTGCGCATCGCCGCCTGAATCCGCGGTCAGGGCAGCAGGCCGAGACGCCGCGCGCGCGCGACGGCCGCATGACGGGTCGACGCGTCGAGCTTGGCCATCGCCGCCTGGAGGTACGACTTCACGGTTCCCTCTTTGAGGCTCAGCGCCGCGCCGATCTCCGCGTTCGTCGAGCCGAGGGCGCAGCAGGCGAGAACGTCGAGCTCCCGCGGAGAGAGCTGCACCTCGGCATCCTTCGCCGACGCCGCCCCGTCGCCCGCAACTGTGGTGAGGCGGCGCTCGATCGCCGCCAGCCGTGCCCGCAGGTCGGCGTCGTCGATCGTCGCGGCGATGCTGCGCAGCTCGGCGAAGCTCTCGCGTAGGTCCTCTCGCGCGGCGGGGGAGAGGCCGGCCGCGGACTCGGGTGCCGGCGCCAGCGCCAGCCGGCGCTGCACCTCGTCGCGGATGCGCAGCTCGGTGCTGATCGCGTCAGCCGCTCGGAACGCCGGACGCGCCACGAGGTCGCCCACCGGAGCCTGCGACCAGGAGCCGCAGTACAGCACCCCGCGCGCCCGGCCCTCGGTGACGATCGGTACGGCGAAGAGGGTGGCGATGCCCTCGCCGAGAATGGCCCGGTCGTAGTCGTGCGTGATGGTGCGCGCGGTGCGGTAGTCGAGAGCGAGCCGCGGACGCCGTTCGACCATCGCGGCGCCGCCCAGCCCGCGGCCGACGCGCACCACCAGATCGTCGATGGAATGCGACCGCGCTCCGGCGATCGCGGTGACGTGAACCGAGCCCTGGCTCTCGAGGCCGCCGAAGACGACGGGAAAGCGTGTGCTGCGCGCGAGGTCGTCGACCGCGCGGGAGACCAGTTGCGCGTCGTTCTCGGGTACCGCCAGTGCCGTCACGCACTACCTACTTCCGGGGGTGACGGCCTCGTTGCCGCCTTTCGTAGCGTCGACCCTACCATCGCGGTCGCTCGACGACGACGACCGCTGGAGAGCTGCTCACCATGAGGCAAGGAGGCCACATGACCGCATCGCCCACCCACTCGCCGCCTCCCGGCGGAGTGGACTATGTCGCCGTCGAGGAGTCGGCGCCGTTCCGGGAACTCAAGCGCAAGCACCGCAGCTTCGTATGGCCGCTGACGATCGTCTTCCTCGTCTGGTACTTCGTCTATGTGCTGCTGTCGTCGTTCGCGACCGACTTCATGGCGCAGCGTGTCTGGGGTGACATCACCGTCGGTCTGCTGTTCGGGCTCGGCCAGTTCGTCACGACCTTCGCGATCACCATGGGCTACGTCTGGTACGCCAACCACAAGCTCGACCCGATCTCGTCGGCGATCCGGAACGATCTCGAGCGACAGGAGGCCGGATCGTGAACGGATTCTGGGAAGCGGTGAACGGCCTGGGGGCGGCCGTCGTCGCGGCGGGGGAGACCGTCGACAACAATCCGGTGCTGAACATCTCGATCTTCGGCGCATTCGTCGCGGTGACGCTGTTCATCGTCATCCGTGCCAGCCGCAACAACAAGACCGCGGCCGACTACTACGCCGCGGGCCGCTCGTTCACCGGACCGCAGAACGGCTTCGCGATCGCGGGCGACTATCTGTCGGCGGCATCCTTCCTCGGCATCTGCGGCGCGATCGCGATCAACGGATACGACGGGTTCCTGTACTCGATCGGATTCCTCGTGGCCTGGCTCGTCGCGCTGCTGCTCGTCGCCGAGCTCATGCGCAACACCGGCAAGTTCACGATGGCCGACGTGCTGTCGTTCCGGCTGAAGCAGACGCCGGTGCGGATGGCGGCCGCCATCACCACGCTCGCGGTGTGCTTCTTCTACCTGCTCGCGCAGATGGCGGGAGCGGGCGGTCTGGTCTCACTGCTGCTGGGCATCACCGAGCAGGTCGGCCAGTCGATCGTGGTCGCCGTCGTCGGCGTGCTGATGATCGTCTACGTGCTGATCGGCGGCATGAAGGGCACGACGTGGGTACAGATCGTCAAGGCGTTCCTGCTCATCGGCGGCGCGCTCGTCATGACGATCTGGGTGCTGGCGATCAACGGGTTCAACCTCAACACGCTCCTCGAGAGCGCGGTCGCCGCCTCGCCGAAGGGAGAGGCGATCCTCGGACCGGGCCTGCAGTACGGCGCCAATCCGTGGGACTTCATCTCGCTCGCGGTCGCGCTCGTGCTGGGAACGGCGGGTCTGCCGCACGTCCTCATGCGCTTCTACACGGTGCCCACCGCGAAAGAGGCCCGTCGCTCGGTGGTGTGGGCGATCTGGCTCATCGGCCTCTTCTACCTCCTCACCCTCGTGCTCGGGTACGGTGCGGGCGCGCTCGTCGGTCCGGAGCGCATCGCCTCGGCGCCCGGCGGGGTCAACTCCGCTGCTCCGCTGCTCGCCCTCGAACTGGGGGGCCCCCTGCTGCTCGGCTTCATCTCGGCGGTGGCTTTCGCGACGATCCTCGCGGTCGTGGCGGGCCTCACGATCACGGCGGCGGCGTCGTTCGCGCACGACATCTACGCGAACGTCGTCAAGAAGGGGAACGTGCCGCCCGACGGCGAGGTCAAGGTCGCTCGCCGCACGGTCATCGTGATCGGCATCCTCGCGATCGTCGGCGGCATCGGCGTGCAGGGACAGAACGTCGCGTTCCTGGTGGCCCTCGCCTTCGCTGTCGCGGCTTCGGCGAACCTCCCGACGATCATCTACTCGCTCTTCTGGCGGAAGTTCACGACGCGTGGCGCGGTGTGGAGCATGTACGGCGGCCTGGCGGCAGCCATCATCCTCATCATCCTGTCGCCCGTGTTCTGGGGCACCGAGACCAGCGTGTTCAAGAACGTCGGCACGGCGATCTGGCCGCTCAACAACCCGGGCATCGTGTCGATCCCGCTGGGCTTCTTCCTCGGCTGGCTGGGTTCGGTCACCGAGCGGCGGCGGGAGGACCCGGTGAAGGCGTCCGAGATGGAGGTGCGTTCTCTGACCGGTCATGGCGCGGAGAAGGCGGTTGATCACTAGGCCGCGACACCTCGCTGATCGAGACGACGGCCCCGGGCGCGCTGCCCGGGGCCGTCGCCGTTCCGGCGCGGCCTACACGCGGCCGGAGTCGGCTCTGCTCTCGAGGTCGAGCAGGAATCGCTTGCGCTCGGGATGGCCGCCATACTGTCCGATCGATCCGTCGCTGCGGACGACACGGTGTGCGGGCACGACGATCGAGATCGGCGTCCGCGCGCACGCAGACCCGACGGCTCGGTGCGCTCGCGGTGAGCCGGCGGTGATCGCGATCTCGCCGTAGGTCGCCACCTCGCCGTAGGGAACGCGGCAGACCGCGCGCAGTGCGGCGCCGGCGAATCCCGGCGGGGCCAGGAGCCAGTCGATCGGCGTCCGGAACTGCCGCAGCCGGCCCGCGAAGTACTCGTCGAGTTCGGCGGCCACGTCGGCAGCCGCGCCCGGGTCGTGGACCGGGAGCGCGCCGAGGCTCAGGGTGAGGTCGGCGAGGGCGATCTCGGCGGGGCGGTCCAGGATGTCGAGGTGGGCGAGGCCGGTCTCGGTCACGACCAGGAGGGCATCGCCGATCGGCGTGGGGTGCACCGCGAATGCTGCGTCGGTCATGGCTCCATCATCCCGGGCGGCCCCGCTGCGCCCCGCGCGCGGCGACGATGCGGGGGATGGGCGGCGGCGACGGGCGCCGGGGGAGGAACCGCCGATCGTCCGGCGTGTCGGAAATAGCGCGAAACTCGGCGGCGCCTGAGGGCCGGATGCAGGCGCGCCGCTTAGGGTGTGTGCTGTGTGGCGAGGAGATCGAGGAGCCGTCCGTCCGGACGCAGCCGACGAGGTTCGGGTCGATTCGGTGACCCCGGCGCAACTCGATGTCGCCGAAGACGACGTCGCCGTCGCCCACGTGGCCGACCCGGAGCGTGAACGCATCCGTGTGCAGGCCGCCCGCCTCGGCGGCCGTTCGACGCTGCTCCACTACATCGCTTCCGACGATGTCGGCATCGACATCACCAAGGCGCATCCGGGCAGCCTCCCGCAGTTCATCACCGGCCGTTCGACGCTCCTGTCGAACCTCTTCCGCGACGAGGTGGCGCTGCGCACGGCCCGCCTCGCCGCCGGGCGCATCACCGCGAAGGACGTCGAACTCCGCACCACGCGCGGCCTCGACACCGTCCACCTGGGCGTCGGATTCGCCTCGTGGCGGGCCGGAGGTCTCACCTACAACGCCCCGGTCCTTCTCCGACCGCTCGCCATCCGCCGCCATCACGGCGACTTCGATCTCAAACTGCACGGCTCGTTCTCCGTCAATCCCGAGCTCGTCGAGATCGCGCGTGCGCACTTCGGAATCGACCTCGACCGGCGCGGGCTCGCCGCGCTCGCGTACGACGGCGGCATCTTCAAGCCGCAGCCCGTCATCGACCATCTGCGCGCCCTGACCGCCCATGTCGACACCTTCACGGTTCAGCCACGGCTGATCGTCTCGACGTTCGCGGATGTCGCCGCTCGCGCCGAGCGCGATGCGGCAGACCTCGACGTCCCCGTGCTCAACGCTCTCGCCGGCCACGAGGACGACCGCGCGCTCGTGGCTACTCGTTACCCCGTTCCCGACGCCGTTCCCTCGGACGACCGCCCGCCGGCATCCGACCGACTGCTGCTCGACGCCGACGCCGAGCAGGAAGGCGTCCTCGACCGGATTGTCGCCGGGCAGTCGCTCGTCGTCCACACGCTGCCGGGCACAGGGGGCACGCAGACGATCATCAACGCCGTCGGCGAGCTGGTCCGCCGCGGCAAGCGCGTCCTCGTCGTCAGCGCTCGCCGCTCCACTCTGGAGGGAGTCCGTCACCGCCTCGCCGGCATCGGGCTGCCCGGGCTGGCCGTCTCGCCCCGGGGCGTCCACCGCGACCTCATTCGCGCGATCGCCCGCAACGAGAAGGCGCAGCACCCGAAGATGGGCGAGATCGACGACGCCCTCGTTCGGCTGCGCACGGTTCTGCGCGACTATCGCGTCTCGCTGACGCAGCGGCATCCCATGCTCGGCGTCTCGCCGCTCGAAGTGCTGCAGAAGCTGACGACGATCGCGGCCGAGTCGCCGCAGCCGTCGGCAGCCACGCGCTTCGATGCCGCGACCCTCCAGCGCCTCTCGACGCGTCGCGCCGAAGCGGCCGCATCGCTCGCGACCGCCGCTCGGCTGGGCGAGTTCCGTTTCGGGCCCGATGACTCGCCGTGGTACGGCGTCGCGTTCGAGACGACCGAGCAGGCACGCGCGGCACACGCTCTGGCAGGCCGCCTGCATCGCACCGAGATCCCCGAGATCCTCGAGCGCGGGTACGAGCTCATCGGGCAGACCCGGATGCGGCCGTTCACGACGCTCGCGGAGCTCGGTGCGTACATCCGCCTTCTCCAGGGGATCCGCGCGTCGCTCGACCGCTTCAGCCTGACCGTCTTCGAGCGTCCGCTGGGCGATCTGATCGAGGCGCACTCCACCCGCCGCGACACTCCCGAGATGAACGGTGCGACACGGCGTCGCCTGCGACGGCTCTCGAAGGAGTACGTCCGGCCGGGCATGCACGTCACCGACATGCACGACGCCCTCGTGCGCGTGCAGAAGCAGCGCGAGCAGTGGCAGCGTCTGGCCGAAGTGGGCGTCGTCCCCGAGATCCCCGCGGGTCTCGACGCGGTCGCGACCTCGTGGCAGCGCGTCGACGCCGATCTCGCCGAGCTCTCACGCGTGCTCGGCCCGGGGCACGATCTGCTCGCGACGCCGATCCCCGAGCTCGTGCGGATCCTCGCCGGGCTCGCCGCGGAGTCCGACGTGTTCGACAACCTCGTCGAACGAGCGACGCTGCGCGGTGAACTCGCTTCCCTCGGCCTCGAGGGCCTGCTCACCGAGCTTTCGGTGCGCCATGTGCCCGAGGAGCGCGTCGCGGCGGAGTTCGAGTTCGCCTGGTGGCAGTCCGCCCTCGAGGCGATGCTTCGCAGCGACCGTGCACTGCTCGGAGCCAACACCAGCGTCGTCGATCGTCTCGAACGCGACTTCCGCCTCGTCGACGAGGCGCACGCCGCCTCGGCGGGGCAGCAGCTGGCGGCCGAGCTCGCGACGCGATGGAAGATCGCGATCGTCGACGAGGCTGACGAGACCGCGGCGCTCAAGGCCGCGCTGCGCGAGGGCACAGCGTCGGCTGCCGAACTGCTCGCCGTCGCACCGAAGCTCCTGCGCACGCTCGCGCCCGTCTGGATCGCGTCGCCCTACGAGGTGGCCTCCCTGCCGGCTCGGCCCGCATTCGACGTCGTGATCCTGGCGGATGCCGGCGCCCTGAGCGTCGCCGAATCGGCCTCGGCCCTTCGCCGCGGGCGGCAGATCGTCGCGTTCGGCGACCCCGTCACGCAGCGCCCGACCCCGTTCGAGATCGCCGCCGACCGCGATCCGTCGGACGAGCCGATCGCAGACCCCGACGAGCGGAGCGTCTTCGAGCGCCTCGCCGAGATCGTTCCGGTCGAGACCTTGACCCGCAGCTATCGCGCGGGCGGCGAAGACCTCGCCGAACTCGTCAACGAGGCCTTCTACGGGGGCGAGATCGTCTCGTTCCCCTGGGCCGGCTCGTATCTTGGACGCGGCAGCCTCAGCGTCGACTACGTCGAGGGCGGTGTCGGTGCACCGGACCCCGACTCGGGAGCGGTCGAGAGCCCCGATGCCGAGGTCGCCCGTGTCGTGACGCTCGTCGTCGAGCACGCCGTCAACCGGCCGAACGAGTCGCTGATGGTCGTCACGGCGTCGACCAAACACGCCCTCCGCATCCGGGCCGCCGTCGAGGCTGCTTTCGCCGGACGATCGGATGTCGCCGAGTTCGTCGGCCGCGAGACGGCTGAGCCGTTCGCCGTGCTCGGGCTCGAGGAGTCGGTCGCCGAGAGCCGAGACCGCGTCGTGTTCTCGCTCGGTTACGGTCTGACGCGCCACGGGCGCGTGCTGAGCGACTTCGGTGTGCTGTCGGGGCCGGATGGTGAGCGGCTGCTGACCGTCGGCATGACGCGCGCCCGCCGTTCCATGGTGATCGTGTCGTCGATCCGGCCGTCGGCGTTCGACGACGGACGACTCGAGAACGGCGCCGCCACGCTCATGTCGATCCTCGGGGGAATCGCGGCACGCGCTCGCGAGGCCCGTCTCGAAGACCTCGCCGACCCGCTGACTCTGGCCCTCGCGCAGAACCTCCGCCGTCTGGGCGTCGCGGTCGATGTCGCGTATCGCGGGCTGCTGCCGCTGGTCGCCCAGCGTGACGGCAAGGCCGTCGTCGTCGAGGGTGACCCCGAAACGATCGGACAGTCGCTCCGGGAGTCGCTGCGGCTGCGGCCCCAGATTCTGCGGCGGCTGGGATGGCACTACATCCGCGTGCACTCGTTCGACCTCTACAGCGACCCTGCCGGTGTGGCCGCGCGCGTCGCTGCGATCCTGGGCGTCGAGCCCGAGGCGCCGACCGCGGACGCGAGCACCGAGCCGCTCGATGTCATCGAGTGACCGACAGCGGGTCGAGCGGGTCGGCAGCCGCCGAGCTCGACTGACTGCCGCTCCGGGTACGACGGCCGAGCCGACATCGGCCGATGAGACGACGGATGCCCCGGCCGGCGCCGAGGGCGCGGCCGGGGCATCCGGTCCGAATGATGCGCGGATGCGGAACGAGGTTCCGCCGCACTACTGATCCGGTCAGGCGGACGGCGCCGCCGGGGGAGTGTTCTGCGAACGGCGCAGCGGGGCGTCGGTGGTCGCGGCTGCGGCGCTCGAAGCAGAGGTCGCGGCGTTGTTCTTCTCCAGCAGATCGCGGATCTGGATGAGGAGCTCCTGCTCGGTCGGGAGCTTCGCCGCCTCTTCGACGACGCCGGCCTTGGCGGCCTGACGCTCCTTCCACTTGTTCATCGGAACGACGAACACGAGGTAGACCACGAGAGCGACGGCGAAGAAGCTGATGATCGCGCTGATGAGTCCCCCCAGGGGGAACGGGACCGGCTGACCGTAGATCCCGGTGAGCGTCGGGCCGGCGATGCCCTCTTCGTTGGGCTGGTAGAACAGCTCGACGAGTGGGTTGATGATGCTCGATACGATCGCGTTGACGATGGCGGTGAACGCACCGCCGATGACCACGGCGACCGCCAGGTCGATGACGTTGCCGCGCATGATGAAGTCGCGGAAGCCCTTGATCATGGCTCTCCTCTCTCCGGACGCGCCGGGTGTCATGAACCCGCCGCGGCGGGGGAGGACTTCGCCTCGGACTTCGATGATGCCGAAGACGAGGAGTCGCCGCCACCGGTTGACGTGCCCGCCTCCGAGCCGCTTGCGCGGGAGTCGGTGCGGTAGAAGCCACCGCCGTTGAACGTCACGCCGATCGACCCGTACTGCTTGCGGAGCTCGCCCGAGCACTCGGGGCAGACGGTGAGAGCGGGGTCGGCGAAGGACTGGACCGCATCGAAGCGGTGCCCGCACGACTTGCAGGCGTAGGCGTAGGTGGGCATGGTTCCTCGGTCTTCAGTGCGCCTCGGGGGCGAGGACGACGGTTCGGGTGGGAGTGACGACGCCGGTGACCGGCTGATCGTGCAGATCGCGCGGCACCTCGTCGACGAGTTCGGAGTCGAAGAGCACGGCGTACACCGGCGGGCGGTTCTCCATCGAACCGAGGGTCTTGTCGAAGTAGCCGCGGCCCCAGCCGAGACGCATGCCGGCGGAGTCGACCGCCGCGGCGGGGATCACCAGCAGATCGACCTCTCCGACGGAGATCGGACTGAGCACTTCACCGATGGGCTCGGGAATGCCGAACAGTCCGTCCGAAACGGCGGCGCCCGGCTCGGCGACGACCCAGTCGAGCAGACCGTCGTTGCGGCTGATGGGCAGGAGTACCCGGACGCCCGCGGCCACGGCTTCGTCGATGAAGGCGCGCGTGCCGGGCTCGGTCGGCGCCGAGAGGTAGCACGAGATCGAGCGGGCACCGGTGCTGGCGACGAGTTCGCGGAGCTGTGTGCGGATGCCGTCTGCCGCAGCTGCGCGAGCGGCATCCGACATCCCGTACCGGCGTTCGCGGAGGTCCGCCCGCAGAGCGCGCTTGGCGTTGTCGATCGCGTCGGACATGCCCCCGATTGTAAAGGGTGGGCATCAAACCACTCGCCTGCGCCACCTGATCGATATGGTGGACCCATGTCTCAGCAGCGCATCAAGGCCGTCATCCCTGCCGCGGGTCTCGGTACCCGCTTCCTTCCCGCGACGAAGGCGATGCCGAAGGAGATGCTGCCGGTCGTCGACAAGCCCGCGATCCAGTACGTCGTTGAAGAGGCGACGCAGGCCGGCATCGACGATGTCCTGATCATCATCGGTCGCAACAAGAACAACCTCTCGAACCACTTCGACTCCGTCCCCGAGCTCGAGCACAACCTCACCCGCAAGGGCGACGACGTCAAGCTCCGCAAGGTGCAGGAGTCGTCCGACCTCGCCGACATCCACTTCGTCCGTCAGGGCGAGCCGAAGGGTCTCGGTCACGCGGTGCTGCGCTCCCGCGCGCACGTCGGCGACTCGAACTTCGCCGTCATGCTCGGCGACGACCTGATCGACGAGCGCGACCCGCTGCTGCCCAAGATGCTCGCCGAGCAGGAGCGCTCGGGCCTGACCGTCGTGGCGCTCATGGAGGTCGATCCCGACCAGATCCATCTGTACGGCGCTGCCGCGGTCGAGCCGACCGACGACCCCGATGTCGTGAAGGTCACGGGCCTGGTCGAGAAGCCGAAGAAGGAGGACGCTCCGTCCAACTACGCCATCATCGGTCGGTACGTGCTCAAGCCGAACGTGTACGAGATCCTCGAGCGCACCGAGCCGGGCAAGGGTGGCGAGATCCAGCTGACCGATGCGCTGCAGGAGCTCGCGACGACCGAGGGAGTCCTGGGTGTCGTCTTCCGCGGACGCCGCTACGACACCGGGGACCGACTCGACTACATCAAGGCCATCGTGCAGCTCGCCTCTGACCGTGATGACCTCGGACCCGAGCTCCGCCCGTGGCTGAAGGACTTCGTCGAGACCCTCTGACACGAGAAAACCTCTGACACGAGAAACGGGAACGCGCGTGGATGCCACCGCACCCCGCCACCACGGACCGGTGGCCATTCGGCTGATCAGGCCGCGCGACGCCCGCATCCTGCAGTCCGAGCTGCTCGCGAACCGGTCGTGGTTGCAGCGGTGGGAAGCGACGAGCCCCGACGGTCCCGTGTCGTTCGACATGCGCCTCGGGATCCGACGTCTGCTGCAGCAGTACCGTGACGGCGCCGGTGTGCCCTTCGTCATGGAGCACGAGGGGCAGATCGCGGGGCAGCTGAACGTCTGGGGCATCGCGCGCGGCTCACTGTCGTCGGCGACGATCGGGTACTGGGTGAGCGAGCGGTTCGCCGGCAAGAGCATCACGCCGACCGCTGTCGCCCTCGCGACCGACCTCTGCTTCGAGGAACTGCGGCTGCACCGGATGGAGATCTGCATCCGGCCGGAGAACCGGGCGAGCCTGCGGGTGGTCGAGAAGCTCGGATTCCGCTACGAGGGACTCCGCCGTCGCTACATCCACATCGACGGCGACTGGCGCGATCACTTCGCTTTCGCACTCGTCGCGGAGGAGGTGCCGCGCGGCGTCCTCGGGCGCTGGCTCGAGGGCGCAGTGCCGCCTGATGCGGCGGCCATCCCCCGTGCCGACCGTCGCGCGGCGGGACTCGAACCTTAAAGTTGAACAAGAACTTCAGACACGCGTGTGTCTGATGTGTCACCACGCGGGATGCCACGTACGGTTGTCCCCATGGGTGGGCAGGTTCTCGGCGGCGGCGTGATCGTCCTCGTCGCGGTCGCGTTGTGGATGGTCTATCTGCTTCCGTCCTGGCACAGTCGTTACCGCTACGACGCCGCCGAGCGCAACGCCGTCCGCCTGAACCAGGCGCTGCGCGTGCTCGCCGAGACGGCTGAGGCGCCGGAGGAGGTGCGGGTCGAGCTCTCGACGCGCACCGCGCTGGCGCAGCAGAAGCTCGCGCGTCAGGTGCAGCACGAGAAGGAGCAGCTGCGACTCGAGAGCGAGCGCCGCCGGCTCATCGAAGCGCGCCGCGAAGTGCGTGTCGCGCGCTCCGCACGCATGACGTCGCCCGAGCACCGCGCGCGTGTCCGTCGCCGTCTCCGCCTGGCGACGACGATCGTCGCTCTGCTGGCTGTCGGCGCGAGCGGCGCCGGCGGCTGGATGCTGGCATCGTCCGGATCGGCCGCGCTGCTGATCGCGGGCATCGCGACCCTGCTCGTGGCCACCGTCGTGCTCAACCGTATGGCTGCGGTTGCTCGACGCGCCGCCCGCTCTGCCGTCGTCGCGCCGTCTGTCACCGCTACCGTCCAGCCGGCCTCGGCCGTGGTGCCCGAGTTCGAGTTCGCCGACGCGCGTGCCACCTGGACTCCCCGCGAGCTGCCCCGCCCGCTTACGGCCTCGGCCGGGTCGCGTGCCGCCGCCGTGCTCGACGAGGTCGACGCGCGCGAAGCTCTCCGTCAGGCCGCCGTCGGTGAGGCGATCCAGCGAGAGGCCGCGCGTCGCGCGCCGGCATCCATTGCCGCCAGCCGCGCCGCCAAGGCACCCACCCCGGCGTTCGTGCCGACGGGTCAGGTCGACGACGCGCAGATCGAGGACCACGTCCGGCGACTTCTCGCGCAGCGCGCAGCAGGCTGATCCCGGCTCAGCGCTGCAACAGGACGCGCCCGTTCCCCACGACGAGCTCGCGCTCGGGCGTCCGAACGAGGGCGTCCATCGGGTTCTCTGCGTCGACGAGGATGATGTCGGCGCGAGAGCCCGCCTCGATCCGGCCGACCGGCAGTCCCGCGAAGGGGGCCGAACCGCCCGTCGCGATGTCGACCACACGGCGCAGGTCGTCGTCGCGGACGAGGCTCGAGGCGCGGGCGTACTGCCAGGCGATGCCGAGCAGATCACCGGTGCCGTAGGGGCTCCACAGGTCGCGGATGCCGTCGGTGCCGAAGCCGAAGCGCACGCCCGCGGCATCCATCTCGTGAAGCGGCAGCTGGGAGAGGCGCAGGGGCGCCACTGTCGTCATCGTGATGTCGAGCGCGGCCATCGCCTGCAGCAGGTCGCGTCGGTGCGACGCGCCGACCTGTGCGAGCGCGAACCCGTGCGCGAGGTTGACGCGTCCCGCGAGGCCGAACCGCTCGGTCCGCTCGATGATCAGCTCAATCTGGAACGCGCCGAGCTCGGCGGGGTCGTGCAGATGCAGGTCGATTCCGACCCCGCGGTCGGCGGCGACGCGGAAGAGCGCGTCGAGCTGGCCGACCGGGTCGCGATCGATCGACGCAGGATCCAGCCCGCCGATGAACTCCGCGCCGGCGGCGGCCGCCTCGTCGAGCAGGTCGATGACGCCGGGGCGGCGCAGCACGCCGTCCTGGGGGAAGGCCACGATCTGCACCTGGAGGGCCCCGTCGTATGCCGCGACCGCTTCGCGCACCGCTTCGATGCCGCGCTGGGCGACACCGAGGTCGACATCGACATGCGTGCGGATCGCGGTCGTGCCGTGACGGACGAACTGCTCGAGGACGTGCGCCGTCGTCGCGACGCTCGGGATCCCCAGCTCGTCGCGGCGGGCGCGTTCGTGTCGGATGCGGCCATCGGTGCCGCCCTCGCCGCCGTACGACTGCCACGGGAGTCCCCACCACGACTTGTCAACGTGGGCGTGGGTGTTGACGAGGCCGGGCAGCGCGAGCATCCCGCGCCCGTCGATCTCGAGGCCAGTGTCGCCCGCGTCTGCGGACGGCGCCTGCGGCGTGGCCGGCTCGACCGAGGTGATCAGGCCGTCGGCGATGCGGATGTCGACGGCGGTGGCGTCGGAGACGCGGACTTTGCGAATGACAGATGCCGCGGGGTGGTGCATCCCTCCATTGTGCGCGCGCGGGTGCACCCTGACAGCGTGATAGTGTGGGGGAGTTCCGGGCCTGTGGCGCAGTTGGTAGCGCGCTTCGTTCGCAATGAAGAGGTCAGGGGTTCGAATCCCCTCAGGTCCACCGAGAAAGCCCCCGCATCGCGGGGGCTTTTCGCGTTCTACGACGGGTACACTGTATGCAAATGAATCGATCCCCCGGGAGGTTTCGTCCATGACCACCTACAACGTCGGCGTCATCGTCGGCAGCATCTCGTCGACCTCGATCAACCGTCGTCTGGCGAAGGCGCTCACCAAGCTGGCCCCGCAGGCCGGGCTCGAGCTCACCGAGATCCCGATCGCACCGCTGCCCTTCTACTCGGCTGACAACGACGCGTCGATCCCCGCCGAGGCTGCCGAGTTCAAGGCTGCGGTCGAGAAGGCCGACGGTGTCATCATCGTCACCCCCGAGTACAACCGCTCGGTGCCCGGCGTCCTGAAGAACGCTCTCGACACCGCGAGCCGTCCGTGGGGCGACAACAGCTTCGCCGGCAAGCCGTCCGCCGTCATCGGCATCTCCATCGGCGCGGTGGGCACCGCCGTCGCGCAGCAGCACCTGCGCTCGATCCTCTCGTTCCTCGCGTCGCCCGAGCTCTCGCAGCCCGAGGGCTACCTGCAGCTCACCGAGGGGCTGATCGACGACGACGGCACCGTCACCAACGAGTCGACGTCCGAGTTCCTGCTCTCGTGGCTGAAGGCCGTGCACGCGCACGTCGCGAAGAACCTCGCTGCCGCCAGCTGATCAGACCCCTCTCGACAGGGCGCCCGACCACACGGTCGGGCGCCCTGTCGTCGTGATGCACCCCGGCGCATGGTGTCGTCGCCGGTAGGGTGACAGGCGTGACGCGCCCTCCCGAGACCGACGAAGCCCAAGCGGTGCGCGCTCTCGGCGCGACCGTCCGTGACTCGCGTAAGCGCCTCGGGCTGAGCGTGCACGCCCTCGCGGAGAAGGCGGGAGTGAGCTTCGGGCTCGTCAGCCAGCTCGAGCGCGGAATGGGCAATCCGTCGCTCCAGTCGATCCATCGACTCGCGGGTGCCCTCGGTGTGCCGGTCGGCCAGTTGCTCGACGAGCCGGCGGGTGAGCTCGCCGTCGTGGTCGCCGGCCAGGGGCACCGGATGCCGCCGATCGCCGACATCCCCGCCGGTCAGCAGTCGGTCCGCGAACTGCTGACCCCCCGGGGGGAGTCGATGCTGCAGCTGATCCGGTCGACCCTGCCGGTCGGGTTCAGCAACGAGAGCCGCCCGTTCCGGCACATCGGCACCGAGACCGTTACGGTCGAACGCGGGGTGCTCATCGTCGCGCAGGGCGAGCGCCGCGTGCGGCTCGAAGCCGGCGACACGGTGACCTACGGCTGTTCCGAGGCGCACTGGTGGGCCAACGGGCACGATGATGTGACGGTCGTGCTCGGCGCCGTTACGCCCTTCGAGCGCTGAGATCCGCGCGCAGATCGCTCGCGCGCAGCTCGACGAGCCGGTGGAGCTCGGCGAGTGGGTTGCCGTGGTCATCGACCCGGAGGTCGACCCATGCGTCTCCGGCGAGACTCGACGAGGTCACGACGACCGCAGCGCTCTGGCGACCCCGGCGATCACCGCCTTGCGCTTCCCCCGCCGCGAGAGCGGCGACGAGACGCGCGGCGAACGCGGCCGCATCGGGGGCCGGGGCGACCTCGTCATCGTCGTCACCTGCCATCCAGGCGTCTCGGATGGCAGTGAGCACGTCTTCGCCGGTCAGCAGGTTGCCGGCGACGATCAGGTCACTCTCGACGAGGTGGCCGCTCCACGGCGACGTGTCCGCACCCGTGTGCGCTGCGCCGGGACCTGCCGACGGCAGGACGGCGGCCTGGCGCAGTGCCGGCTCGTCATCCCAATGGGGGATGAGGGCGACGGCATCCGCTGCGGATCCCGACGCGACGGCGTCGAGAAGGCGGCCCCGCAACGCCCGGTTGGTCCAGGCCTGGCTCGCCGCCGCGCCGACGCCCCGCCGCACCTCGATGACGGCGTTGCCGACGGCGAGCGACCTGCTCGCCGTGGCGGCGCCGATCAGGCCCGTACGGCCGTCGCGTGCCAGGACGGTGAAGGTCATGCGATTCCTCTCGCGGGGCGATTGTGAAGATTCTGTTTCGAGATGGGCCTGTGCTTGTCGCCCTCCCTCATGGTGGCACATACTGATCGAATCATCATCAAAATGATGCACCAGCGATGATGCCCTGACCGATGACCCGATAGGCAGACCATGAACAAGCGCACCGCATTCGGCGCCGTGACTTTCGTCGCGGCGCTCACCCTCGCCGGTTGCTCCGCGGGCGAAGGCGTCGACCTCGACGGCGCCGCCGGCGTCGAAGGAGACGTCCTCGTCGCGGCCATCGGCGGTGAACCCGACCAGCTCGACCCGCATCGCACGAGCTCGTACTTCGCGTTCGAGGTGCTCGAGAACGTCTTCGACACGCTCGTCGCCCCCGATGAGAACCTCGAGATGCAGCCCGCTCTCGCCGAGAGCTGGGAAGTCAGCGACGACCAGCTCACCTGGACCTTCGATCTGCGCGACGGCGTCACCTTCCACGACGGATCCGACTTCACCAGCGCGGATGTCGTCTACTCCTACGACCGCATCATCGACGAGGAACTCGCCAACGCCTGGAAGTTCAGCGCGGTCACCGACGTCACCGCTCCCGACGACGACACCGTCGTCATCACCGTGTCGCAGCCCACGCCGAACCTGCTGAGCAACATCGGCGGCTTCAAGGGCATGGCGATCGTGAAGAAGGAGAACGTCGAGTCGGGCGACATCACCACCGCGCCGATCGGCACCGGACCGTTCTCGGTCGCGAGCTACACGGCCGGCGACCGCATCGACCTCGCCGCCAACGAGGACTACTGGGGTGGTGCGCCCGACCTCGGCGGTGTCGAGTTCCGATTCATCTCCGAGCCGGCGACGGCTCTCGCCGCGCTCCGCGCCGGAGACATCCAGTGGACCGATGTCGTGCCGACGCAGCAGGTCGCCGACCTTCAGGGCGACGACGCGGTGCAGCTCGGCCTCACGCCCTCGAGCGACTACTGGTACCTGGCGCTGAACGAGGCACGGGGACCGTGGAGTGACGTGCGGGTGCGGCAAGCGATCGCTTACGCGATCGATCGCGACGCGATCGTCCAGGCGGTCAGTTACGGAACCGCAGCCCAGAACCAGCTCGCGATCCCCGAGCAGAGCGTCTGGTACACCTCGTACGACCGGTACTCGACCGACCTCGACACCGCCCGCGGGCTGCTCGACGAGGCCGGCTTCGCCGGCGGAACGCTCGACCTGCTGGCCACGTCCGACTACCCCGAGACCGTCACGGCTGCACAGATCATCGCCGCGAACCTCGAACCGCTCGGCATCGACGTGCAGATCCGCCAGCCCGACTTCTCGACCTGGCTCGACGAGCAGAACTCCGGCAACTTCGACATGCTCATGATGGGCTGGCTCGGCAACATCGACCCCGACGACTTCTACTACTCGCAGCACCACACCAATGGGGCCAGCAACGCGCAGAAGTACTCCAACAGTGAGGTGGACGGACTGCTCGACGCCGCCCGTGTCGAGGTCGACCAGGACGCGCGCAAGGGCCTCTACGCCCAGGCCGCGACCATCATCGCCGACGAGGCCAGCTACATCTACCTCTACAACCCGTCGGTCATCCAGGTGTGGTCGCCGCAGGTCTCGGGCTACGAGACGCGCGCCGACCGCGCCATCCGGTTCGCCGGCGCATCGATCGGCGACTGACATGACGACCTCGAGCACCACGGTCCCCCCGAGAGGAGGCCTCATGAGAATCAGCCCCGCACGCATCGCGCGGTTCCTCGGCGTGCGCCTGCTCTCGTCGGCGCTCGTGCTGCTCGGGGTCGCCGTCGTCGTCTTCGCCCTCATCCAGCTCGTGCCGGGCGACCCGGTGCGATTGGCCCTCGGCACGCGGTACACCCCCGAGGCCTACGAGGCACTGCGCGCGGCATCCGGTCTCGACCGCCCGCTGTGGGAGCAGTTCTTCGGCTACCTCGGCAGCGCCGTCACGGGGGACCTCGGGGTGAGCTTCCGCAACGGCCAGCCGGTGACGGTGACCTTGCTCGACCGCCTGCCGGCGACGGTCTCGCTGGCTCT
The DNA here is from genome assembly GCF_053345465.1 of Microbacterium sp. M4A5_1d. NCBI lineage: Bacteria > Bacillati > Actinomycetota > Actinomycetes > Micrococcales > Microbacteriaceae > Microbacterium > Microbacterium sp. M4A5_1d. The sequence continues at coordinate 27,299 of NZ_JBKFAD010000003.1, read as the reverse complement.
GGTCGGCCTCGTCATCGCGCTGGTCCTGGCCGTGCCCGCCGGCATCTACTCAGCCCTCCGCGAGGGACGCCTGAGCGATGTCATCGTGCGGCTCACGAGCCAGTTCGGCGTCTCGATCCCCGACTTCTGGCTCGGGATGCTGCTCATCTCGCTCTTCTCCGTGACGCTCGGCTGGCTGCCGGCGAGTGGCTACGTCGCCTTCGGCACCGACCCCGGCGGGTGGCTGCGACAGGTGTTCCTGCCCGGGCTCACCGTCGGCCTGGTCGCGGGAGCGATCATGACCCGCTACATCCGGGCGGCCGTCATCGACGTGGCGTCGGCGGGGTATGTCCGCACCGCGGTGTCGAAGGGCCTTCCGCGCCGTGTCGTGACGTTCCGGCACATCGTGCGCGGCGCTCTGGTTCCGGTTCTGACGATCGCCGGGATTCAGCTCGCGACCATTCTCGGCGGCGTCGTCGTTGTCGAGGTGGTCTTCGCCTGGCCGGGTCTCGGACGTCTCGTGTTCGAAGCCGTGGCCGCCCGCGACTATCCGCTCATCCAGGGGGCCGTGCTGCTGGTGGCCGTGATGTTCATCGCGGTCAACCTCATCGTGGACGTGCTCTACGCGATCGCCGACCCGAGGATCCGTGTCTCATGACCATCGACGCCTCTTCCGCCTCCGAGCCCGCCACGGCACCCGCCGCCACCGAGCATGGCCGCACGCCTGCCTGGCGTCTGCTGCTGTCCAACCCGACGACGGTGGTCAGTGGTGCCGGCCTGTTCGCCATCGTGCTGCTCTCGGTGCTGTCAGGCTGGATCGCCCCCTTCGGCATCAACGACATCGACGTCTCGCGCGCGTTGCAGCCCCCCGGCCCCGACCACTGGTTCGGCACCGACGAGCTCGGTCGCGACGTCCTCTCGCGCGTGCTCGTGGCGGGGTCGACCTCGCTCACGATCGCGGTGGTCGCCGTGCTGTTCGCCCTCGTCCTCGGCCTCGCGATAGGCGCCGTCGCGGGTTACCGCGGCGGGTGGGTGGATGCCGCCCTCATGCGGGTCGTCGACGTGATGTTCGCGTTCCCGGTGCTGCTGCTCGCGCTCGCGATCGTCGCGATCTTCCAGCCGGGCCAGGTGACGACGACGATCGCGATCGGCATCGTCTACACCCCGATCTTCGCGCGGGTGGCCCGAGCCAGCGCGCTGTCGGTGCGCACCTCTGCGTTCGTCCAGGTGTCGCAGACGATGGGGACGCCCGGGTGGTGGATCCTCACCCGCCATGTGCTTCCCAACATCGCCGGTCCCGTCGTCGTTCAGACCTCGCTGTCGCTCGCCTTCGCGATCCTCTCCGAGGCGGCGCTGTCGTTCCTCGGGCTCGGGGTGCAGCCTCCGGCGCCATCGTGGGGAGGGATGCTGTTCACCGCGCAGGGCTTCCTCGGCCAGGCCTGGTGGATGAGCGTCTTCCCGGGGGCCGCGATCTTCGTCACGGCGCTCGCCTTCAACCTCGTGGGCGATGGCCTGCGCGACATCCTCGATCCGCGTCAGCGGACCCTGATCGAAGCGAGGAGGGCGCGATGACCGCCGCTGCTCACCCGGTGCTCTCGGTGCGCGATCTGCGCGTGGCCATCGGTACGAGAGAGATCGTTCACGGCCTCGGCTTCGACGTCATCGCCGGCCAGACGCTCGGCATCGTGGGCGAGTCGGGGTCGGGTAAGACGATGTCGGTGCTGGCAGCGACCGGACTCATCGACGCCCCGGGGGCCCGCGTCGGCGGATCGAGCGTGCTGCGCCGCCGGAACGACGACGGCAGCATCGATGCCGCGGGCGTGGAGCTCGTCGGCGCATCCGAGCGCACGCTGCGCAGCGTGCACGGCGACCGCGTCGGTTTCGTCTTCCAGGACCCGTCGACGTCGCTCAACCCGTTCCTGACCGTGGGTCGGCAGATCACCGAGTCGCTCGAGACCCATCGCCGTCTGTCACGCCGCGCGGCGCGCACGCGTGCGATCGACCTGCTCGACGCCGTCGGCCTGCCCCGACCCGACGAGCGTGTCGACGCCTACCCGCACCAGTTCTCCGGTGGTCAGCGTCAGCGCGCGATGATCGCGATCGCGCTGGCCTGCGATCCGGCGCTGCTGATCGCCGACGAGCCGACGACTGCGCTCGACGTCACCACCCAGGCCCAGATCATCGACCTCGTGCGCGAGCTCCAGAACGAGCGCGGCACCGCCGTGGTGTGGATCAGCCACGACCTCGGCGTCATCGGGCAAGTGGCCGACGACGTCCTCGTACTGCGCGAGGGACGGACCCGCGAGCACCGGCCCATCGGCGACATCTACGCCGCCCCCGACGACGACTACACGCGTGAGCTGCTCCGCGCGCGGCCGCGGATCGTGGCGGATGCCGGCCCGCCCGAGCCCGCGGCATCCGAGTCCCTTCTCGAGGTGACAGATCTCGATGTGTCGTTCACGATTCCGACTCCCACCGGACGTCGCACCATCCACGCCGTCGACGGGGTGTCGTTCTCGGTGCGGCGGGGCTGCACGACGGCTCTCGTGGGGGAATCGGGTTCGGGCAAGTCGACGATCGCGAACACCCTGACGGGTCTCGTGCGACCCGACTCGGGCACCGCCACGCTCGCCGGTCGCGACGTGCTGCGCGCCGGGCGGCGCGACCGTCGGCGGATCTCCATGGTCTTCCAAGACCCGTTCGCCTCGCTCGACCCGCGGCGGAGCGTCGGTGACGCCATCGCCGAACCTCTCACCGTACACCGGCTCGGCGGGCCGAATGCCGCGGCGCGAGAGCGGCGCACAGCAGAGCTCCTCGACATGGTCGGTCTTCCTGCGGCGTTCGCGACTCGGTTCCCCCATGAGTTGTCGGGCGGGCAGCGTCAGCGCATCTCGATCGCTCGCGCACTTGCCCTCGAACCGGAGCTGATGATCCTCGATGAGGCGACGGCGTCGCTCGACGTCTCGGTGCAGGCGCGCGTGCTCGACCTTCTGCGCGACCTGCAGAACGAGCTCGGGCTGACGTACCTCTTCATCGCTCACGACCTCGCGATCGTGCAGCAGATGAGTCACGACGTGGTCGTGCTGCGTGACGGGAGAGTCGTCGAGTCGGCCCCCGCCCGGCACATCTTCGCCGAGCCGTCCGATGAGTACACCCGGCGGCTCCTCGCCGCCGTGCCGCCCGAGGAGCCGCGGGTCCGCCTGTCGCTCTCGTAACGAGGCCGGTACGGGGTTGGCCTGCGATGGTCGGGTTCTTCCAGGCGTGAGGCGTAGCATGGTCGGCGGGGTTCGGCCCGCGGCATCCGATGTGCCGCCGCCCGGCCCGTGATCGGCGGCAGATCTTCTTCTGTCCGTCGTCGACCTGCGAGAAAAAGGAAGTGAGGTGAGGTGCTCAATGAGCGGTGATAGTTGCCATCGCGAGATCATCAGCGCCGCGCCCGCTGCCGGCCCGCTCGTCGACCGAATCGACTCCTGAGCGGACGAGCCGCGGTGCGACGCGCCAGCAGGCTTCGCGATGTTCTCCGTGCCGTCGTCTTCGTGACGATGCCACGGATGTGCGCGCGTCCACATGAGGAGGGCTCCCATGACTCCGGAGCAGATCAACGAACTGACCATCGTCGTCGACGGCATCGCCGCGCCCCTGTCGCGCGGTGATCTGCCGTCGGCCGCGGCCGCTCTCGCCGACGTCGAGCCCGAGCGTCTCGCCGAGGTGCTCGAGCGACTCGACGGTCGTCGCCGCGCCGTCGCCTACCGGCTGCTGCCGAAGGACCACGCGCTGCAGGTCTTCGAAGCGCTCTCGCCGAACATGCAGGGGGAGCTCATCGGAGACCTGCGCGACGCCGAGGTGGCGCACATCTTCGGCGACCTCGACCCCGACGACCGCGCCTGGCTCGTCGACGAGCTGCCGGCATCGCTCGCATCCCGGCTGATGCGCGGGCTTCCCGCTCACGAGCGCGAGATGACCGCCGCCGTGCTCGGCTACCGTCGCGGCTCGATCGGGCGCCGCATGAGCCCGGAGTTCGTGTCGGTTCCGATCGGCAGCACGGTCGCGGGCGCGCTCGACCGGGTGCGGGCGCGTCTGCACGACGCCGAGACGGTGTACACGCTCCCCGTCGTCGACGCGGGTCGTCGCGTCGCCGGGGTCGTCAGCCTGCGCGACCTGCTCGCCGCCGACCCCGACGCCGGCCTCCGCGACATCATGCAGAGCGCGCAGACCGCGAGCGTGGACGACGACGCCGAGACCGCCGCGCGTCGCTGCACCGAGCGGGGCCTGCTCGCGCTGCCCATCGTCGACAGTGAGGAGCGGCTCGTCGGCATCCTGACGGTCGACGACGCCGCCCGCATCCTGGAGCACGAGGAGAGCGAGGATGCCGCGCGCCAGGGCGGCGCCGAGCCGCTGCGCCGGCCCTACCTCTCGACGCCGATCCTGCAGATCGTGCGGTCACGCGTCGTCTGGCTGCTGGTGCTGGCTGTCGGAGCGACCCTGACCGTGCAGGTGCTGTCGGCGTTCGAGGCGACGCTCGCCCAGATCACGGTGCTCGCGCTGTTCGTCCCGCTGCTCATCGGCACCGGCGGCAACACCGGCAATCAGGCGGCGACGACGGTCACGCGTGCGCTCGCGCTGGGCGACGTGCGACCTCGCGACGTCGTGCGGGTGCTGAGCCGCGAGGTGCGCGTGGGATTCTTCCTCGGCAGCATCCTGGGGCTTGTCGGGTTCGCGGTCACGGCCCTCGTCTATGAGCCGCGCATCGGTCTCGTCATCGGGGCGACCCTGATCGCGGTGTGCACGATGGCCGCGACGGTCGGGGGAGTCATGCCCCTGCTGGCCCGGGCGATCCGGGTGGACCCAGCGGTGTTCTCGAACCCGTTCATCACGACGTTCGTCGACGCCAGCGGGCTCATCCTGTACTTCCTGATCGCCCGCGCCATCCTGCAGATCTGAGCTCCGCCGGAGGTTCCGGGTCGCCCCGTTTCGGTGCCGGGATGCAAGGGATCGGGCGCGGCGCGCCGGTGCGGATGCCGTTCCGCCGGCGTGTCGGCCACGATCCCTTGCATCCCGGTTACGCGGTCAGACCAGGGCGTCGCGCGCTGCCCCGGCGGCGAGGCGTTCGGCGGCGAGCGACTCCGCGGCGGCGAGCGGCGTGACACCTCGGGCCTCTGCCTCGTCGAAGATGCGCCGCAGCACGTCGCCGATGCCCTCGACGCGCGTCGCGATCTCGCTGCGATCGCGCTGCTTCGCGGCGAGGTCGAGGTAGATGACGCCGCCCGCGTTCACGACGAAGTCGGGGGCGTACAGGATGCCGCGCGCGGCCAGGCGGTCGGCGCCGGAGCGGTGCGCCAGCGGGTTGTTCGCCGGTCCGCACACCGCCTGCGCATCGAGGGCGTCGATCACCTCGTCGGTCAGCACCCCGCCGATGCCCGCTGGCACGAACACGTCGGCCGAGGCGAGATGAGCCTCCGCGGGCTCGATCCACGTCGCACCCAGGCTCGTCGCGAGCTCGCGCTTGGCCGGGTTCACATCGGTCACGGTCAGCTCTGCTCCCTCGGCCGCGAGCTGCATGGCCAACCGGCTGCCCACCTGTCCGAGCCCGGCGATCGTGACCCGCCGTCCCGCGACCTTGCGAGAACCGGTCGCGCGCTCGAGCGTCGCGAGCAGCGACGCGTGCACGCCGATGCTCGTCGGGCCGGCAGGCTCGCCCGAGCCTCCCACGCGGTCGGGGAGCCCCACGACGTGCGCCGTGCGCTCGCTGACGGTCAGCATGTCGTCGGTGGTCGAGCCGACATCCTCGGCCGTGCGGTACAGGCCGCCCAGCGACTCGACGGCGTCACCGAGGTCGAGGAATGCGGCACGGCGCCGCTCGGCGTCGAGCACGGTTCCCGGAGGCAGTCCGATCACGGCCTTGCCGCCGCCGGCATCCAGACCTGCGGCTGCGTTCTTCAGCGTCATCGCCGCCGACAGGCGCAGGGCGTCGCCGAGGGCGTCGCTCCAGTGCGGGTACGTCCACACCCGGGCGCCGCCGAGGGCGGGGCCGAGCACCGAGGAGTGCAGCGCGGCGGCGATGAAGAGGCCGCTCCGCCGCCCCGTGATCACCTCCACGCGCTCGTGCGTGAAATCGGGCAAGGGCAGGGCGTGGGTCATCGCGATCCTCTTTCGGCGGAGCCTTGTGGGCTCATGCTCTCCGTGCCGCGGCGTTGCGGCATCCAGCCCATTGTGCCCCTTCTAGAGTGTGAGCGTGACCACTGATCTGCCTCCACGAAGCCGAATCGTCCACGATTCCCTGCGCGCTGCCGGCATCCTCGGCGACATCGTCGTTCTGCCGGATGCCGCATCCACGGCCGCCCTCGCCGCAGCGGCGCTCGGCGTCGAGGTGGGGGCGATCGCCAACAGCCTGGTCTTCTGGTCCGACGGCGAGCCGCTGCTGGTCATGACCAGCGGGGCGCACCGCGTCGACACGGCCGCACTGGCCGAGCGCACCGGGCGCAGCGCGATCACGCGCGCGAGCGTCGAGCAGGTCCGCGCCGCGACGGGACAGGCGATCGGCGGGGTCGCGCCGACGGGACACCCGGCACCTCTCGCGACGCTCATCGACGAAGACCTCGCGCAGTACGACGAGATCTGGGCGGCCGGCGGCACCCCGCACACCGTCTTCCCGCTGACCTTCGACGAGCTGGTGCGCCTCACCGGCGGAACGGTCGTCGCCGTCGTCTGAGCGGGGCTCAGCCCTTCGGGCTGTCGAAGGTCCATTCGTCGGGATCGGTCGCGGTCGCGACATCCCAGTCGTCGGTCCGCCACGTGAAAGTGGCCACCGCGCACGTCGGCATCCCGCCGATGCCGCCGTTCGACAAGCGCTCGGCGAGCACCGTCATCCCCGGGTCATGCGCCACCACGAGCACCGACCGCGCACCGGTGCCGCTCGCCGCGTCGAGGAGCACGCGCGCCGAGGCGCCGTAGAGCTCGTCGCGCAGTTCGGGTTCGAGCCCGAGCACGGCACCGAAGGCCGCCGCCGTCGTGCGAGCGCGAAGCGCGGTCGAGGCGAGGATGCGCTCGACCTCGACGCCCGTGCTCGCCAGCCGCTCAGCCATCGCGGGGGCGTCGCGCATGCCGCGGTCGTTCAGCGGACGGTCGTGGTCGTCGAGTGAGGGCGAGCCCCAGTCGCTCTTGGCATGCCGCGCGAGGATGAGCGTCGTCATGGAATCATCCTCCCGCGCCGAAGACCGCGTGGGCGATCGTGTAGATGACGAGTCCGGCGAGCGATCCCACGATCGTGCCGTTGAGTCGGATGTACTGCAGGTCGCGGCCGACCATGAGCTCGATCTTCTCTGTCGTCTCCTGAGCGTCCCAGCGCTCGACCGTCTCGGTGATCACCGAGGCGATGTCGGCCCGATGCCGGGCCACGAGCGTCGCGGCGGCGTCGATGACGCGCGCGTCGATCCGCTGCTGCAGTGCCGTCTCGGTCGACAGGCGTTCGCCGACCTCGGTGAGCGCGGCAGCGATGCGACGGCGGAGCGGGCTCTCGGCGTCGCCGAGCGAGCGGACGAGACCGGCCTTCGCCGTGCCCCACGCCTCGGCGGCCAGGGCGCGAACGCGAGGACTGTCGAAGACCGCCGCCTTGGCGGCCTCGAGCCGCGCCGCCGTCTCGGTCTCGCCCTGCAGATCGCCGGCGAGGCGTGCGAGGTAGCCGTCGATGGCCTTCCGTGCCGGGTGCTCGGGGTCGTTTCGCACGGCTGCGACGAACGTCAGCGCCTCGCGGTAGACAGTGTCGTCGACGAGACGGGTCGCCACCGACGGCAGCCACGACGGCAGGCGACGGGAGACGAGCCCGGTGAACACCGAGCGGTTGGCGACGAGCCAGGTCTCGATGTTGTCGATGGCGAGATCGACGGCTCCGTGGTGGGCGCCGGCGCCCACGACGCGCTCGAGCCATCCGCCGATCGAGGGCCCCCAGGAGGGGGCCAGCAGGTGCTCGCGCGCCAGATCTTCGAGCAGGTCCTGCACCTCGTCGTCGCTCAGCGCCGTCAGGATGCCGGATGCCGCCGCCGATGCCTCGGCCGAGACGCGCTCCGCGTTCTCGGGACGCCGCAACCACGCGCCGAGCCGCGTCGCGATGCCCATCGATTCGAGCTTGCCGCGGATGACGCCCGCTTCGAGGAAGTTCGTCTCGACGAACTCGCCGAGGGTGTGGCCGATCTCGTCCTTGCGCCTCGGGATGATCGCCGTGTGCGGGATGGGCAGGCCGAGCGGATGCCGGAACAGCGCCGTGACGGCGAACCAGTCGGCGAGGGCTCCGACCATGCCACCCTCCGCGGCGGCGCGGACATAGCCGAAGGCGGGGACGGTCTGCTGCAGGGGGAAGGAGATCGCGAAGACGATCGCCATGAAGATCAGCGCGCCGAGGGCGACGGCCTTCATCCGCCGCAGCCCCTGGCGTCGAGCCTGGTCGGCGGGGGAGAGCAGGGAGGTCGGCGTGCGTGCCATCCGGTCATCCTCCCACGGGGCTTCGCCGAGCGGGGCCGGTCTCGGCGTATCCTGACCGCGTGATCGACGACATCCAGAAGCGAGCCCTGCGCCGCACGAGCATCCTCGAAGGCCAGGTCCGCGGGCTCGCCCGGATGATCGAGAACGAGGACTACTGCATGGACATCATCGCCCAGTCACGGGCCATCCAGAAGGCACTCGCCTCGCTCGACAAGCTCCTCATCGAGAACCACCTCCGCACCCACGTGACCCACATGTTCGAGAACGGCGGCGCCGATCGCGAGCAGGCCGTCGCCGAGCTCCTCAAGGCCTATGACCTCGAGACCCGCTGACCGCATCCGTCCCTCCGCCTACCGTCGAGTCGCCAGGAATTGCGGATCCGGTGGCCCCGGCATCCGCGGTTTGTGGCGAGTCGACCGGCCCGGGCCGAGCGGGCAACCGGTCAGGGGGTGAGAGGGCCGAGCCAGGCGGCGGCGACGGTGCTGTGGGCGGACTCCGGATCCGAAGGGTGGAACATCCCTGCTACGACGTCACGGTAGAGGCGACCGAGCTCGGAGCGGGAGAAGTACGACGACCCGCCCGCCACCAGCATCGCCTCGTCGACGACGGCCTTCGCCGAGGTGACGGCGCGGTGCTTCAGCCCGCTGAGCTTCGCGAACCAGAGGCCGCCGTGATCGGCCCGCTCGTCGATGTCGCGCGCGATCGCCTCGAGCTGCGGCAGCATCCCGTCGTACGTGAGCGCCATCTCGGCGATGCGCCAGCGGATGTCGGGATCCTGGCTGTACGCCAGCCCCGTCTTCTTCGAGGTGCGCGACTGGGCGGCGACGACGGCGACGTCGAGAGCGCGTCGGGCGATGCCGGTGTACGCCGACGCGAGCAGCAGCTCGAAGACCGAGAAGATGCCGAAGACGAGCGGATCCGGGTTCGGGCCGGGGGAGAGGCGGCGCACGACGCGGTTCGGTGATGCGAGGGCGCCGTGCAACTCGGTCGTGCGCGACTGCGTCCCCCGCATGCCGACGGTGTCCCAGTCGTCGCGCGTGCGCACCGCGTCGGTGCGGTCGACGAAGGCGAACACCATCTTCGGCGCGTCCTCGCTCGTCGTGTCGAGGCCGTGCAGCCCGAGGTGGTCCCACACCGGAGCGAGCGAGGTGAAGATCTTCGTGCCCGTGAAGGCGTACCCGCCGTCGGACTGCGGCTCGGCCACGGTGTCGCTGCCGAACAGGACGAGGTCGTTGCCCGCCTCGCTGATGCCGAACGCGAACACCTCGCCCGCAGCGGCGCCCTCCTGCACGAAGCGCAGGGCGTCGTCACCGCGGTCGGACAGCACCTTGGCAACACCCGTCCACACGAGGTGCATGTTGATCGCGAGCGCTGTCGCGGGCGCGGCACCGGCCAGCCGCTGCTGCAGAACGGATGCCTGCGCGAGCGACAAGCCCGCGCCGCCGAGCTCTTCCGGAACGAGGATGCCGAGGTAGCCGGCTTCTCGCAGCTCGGCGAGATCCTCGTCGGGGAAGATGTTGTCCGCGTCGACGCCCGCGGCTCGCTCGCGGATCCGTTCGATGAGGCTGTCGGGAAGGTATCGGGCCGGGTCGAAGTCGCTCACGGCATCCATTCTGCTCCCGCCCTCCTCACCCGGTCGCCTGGTGCAGGATGGGGGCATGATCTCGACCGACGCCGCGCTCGCCCTGCGCGAGGCCGGGCTCGTCTGGCGCCCGGCATCTGGAGACCGCTTCCAGCTCAACGAGCCGGAGTTCGAGGCCGACGTCTTCACCGTCAGCGAGATGACGATCGAGCCGCGGCGCTATCCGACCGGGACGATCCTCGCGTTCAACGGCACGACGGAGTGGGCGCTCGACTCCGTCGCGCTCGACGAGGCGCTTTGGCTTCCCCGTGAGGACCAGCTGCGTGAGATGCTCCGCGGCGGCTTCCGGAGTCTGCGCCGGCTCGCGGACACTCACCGCGTGGAGATCGAGTTCGCCGGCGAGGAGCTGGCGTTCGAGCATCCGCAGCCCGAGGATGCCTACGCGGCGGCCGTCCTCGCGATGCTGCAGCGCGTCAACGACTGAGCGATCGTCCGCGCGGAACCAGCCTCACGTAATCGTGTGGACCGGTGCGGTGTCGGGAATGGGCGACGCGTCGCGCCCGCGGAGGTCGGGGAACCACTGCACGCACGTCACCGCGACGACGAGGCCGACGACGGCGAACAGGGTAGCGGCCACATATGCGCCCTGCGGGCCCACGCCGTCGATGAGGAAACCGGCGATGGCGGAACCCGCCGCGGCTCCGATGAGCTGCCCGGTGCCGATCCAGCCGTAGGCTTCGGCCGTCTCGCTGAACTTCACGCTCGCCGAGGTGATGGCGAACATGACCGCGAGCGCCGGCGCGATGCCGATGCCGGCGACCAGCAGCGAGCCGCCGAGCCACCAGGCGTTGAGCGAGAAGATGGTCGCCGCCAGCCCGACGGTGACGATGAGGAAGCGGCGAGCCATGGCCCACCGTCCGATCGGGATGTGGCCGAACGACAGGCCGCCGGCCAGGCTGCCGGCGGCGAAGACCGCGAGGACGAGGCCGGACTCGAGTCCGCCGTGACCGAACGACGCGACGACGCCCGCTTCGACCGCGGAGCACGCGCCGATGAGGAGGAAGCCGGTCGCGGTCGCGAGCATGACCGGCGGCTTGAGCAGCACGCGGCCCAGGCTGCGCCGGCTGCGCGGGATGCGGACGCGTCCGAGCTCGGGTGAAGAGATGAACCATGCGCCGCCGCCGATGAGGATGACGACGACGAGCAGGAGCCCCGGCACCGTGCCGGCCTGCAGCGCGACGAAGGTGATGAGCACCGGCGCGATGATCCAGATGATCTCCTGCAGCGATGCGTCGAGGGAGAAGAGGGGGGTGAGCTGCCGCGACGTCACCATCTTCGGGTAGATCGTGCGCACGGCCGACTGCACCGGCGGGGTCGACAGGCCCGCGATGAGACCGAGCGCCATGTAGACCCAGAGCGGCACGTCGAGCACCGCGAGCAGAGCGATCGACGCGGCGCACACGGCGAGCGTCAGCGTCAGCACCCGCCGCATGCCCCAGACGCCCATCCATCGACTCGTCACCGGACCTGCGATCGCCTGTCCGACTGAGGTCGCCGCCAGGACCAGACCGGCCGACCCGTAGGATCCGGTCACGTGCTCGATGTGGAGCAGGATGGCGAGGCTCGTCATCCCGCTCGGAAAGCGAGCGGTCAACTGTGCGGCGATGATGCGCGCGACACCCGGTGCGCGCAGCAGTTCTCTGTATCCCGCCACCCCTCAACGGTAGCGATTCCGAAGCCCGGTCGGCGACGCCCGGACGGCTGCCGCGGCGACACGCCCGCGACACGCCGATGCGACGAGATCCGCCCGAATCGGATGTCGGTGGGTCGGTCTAGCGTCCGACCTGTGGACAGACTCGTGCGGCGTCGCCCGGAAGCGCGGAATCACGCGTCGAACCGGGCTTCGATCGAGTCGCTGATCTGTGGATGAAACGGTGGACAAGATGTGTTGTACCTGGGGAGAGCGGTGCAAAACTACAGACTTGTAACTACTACCCCTTGTGGTGCCCCCCGATGTCGGCACCCATATGTAGTATTGAGGCTCCGGCAGGTTCTCAGCCGGAGATGCGTAAGAAGCGAAGGGAAACCACACTCGACATGGCGATCACGGTCTACACCAAGCCCTCCTGCGTGCAGTGCAACGCGACGTACCGTGCGCTGGACTCGAAGGGCATCGAATACGACGTCCTCGACCTCTCCGAGGACCCGGCGGCGCTCGAGCGCGTCAAGTCGCTCGGCTACCTGCAGGCCCCCGTCGTCATCACCGACGAGGACCACTGGTCGGGCTTCCGTCCCGACAAGATCGACGAGCTGGCCGCTCGCTTCGCCTGAGCCATGAGCACGGCGGTCGCGACGCGGGCGCCTCTGCTCGTGTACTTCTCGAGCGTCTCCGGCAACACCGCGCGATTCATCGACAAGCTGGGATTGCCGGCGCTCCGCATCCCCCTTCACTCCTCACCGACGCCCCTCGTCATGACCGAGCCCTTCGTGCTCGTCACCCCCACCTACGGCGGGGGACAGGGTCGCGGTGAGGAGAAGGGTGCGGTGCCCAAGCAGGTCGTTCGCTTCTTGAACGACGTGCGCAACCGCACCCTCCTCCGGGGAGTCATCTCCACCGGCAACACGAATTTCGGCGAGTCGTACTGCCTCGCCGGCGACATCATCAGTCGCAAGTGCTCCGTGCCGCACTTGGACAAGGTGGAACTGTTCGGCACGCCCGAAGACGTCGAGCGCGTGAGCGCAGGATTGGAACGATGGTGGAATCAGCACTGGAAACAGCCTTGACCGATAACGGCTTCAAGGTCGACGCACGCTTCGACGGGCTCGACTACCACGCCCTCAACGCGATGCTCAACCTCTACGGCGCGGACGGCAAGATCCAGTTCGACGCCGACAAGCGTGCGGCCCGGGAGTACTTCCTCCAGCACGTCAACCAGAACACGGTCTTCTTCCACTCCCTCAAGGAGCGTCTCGACTACCTCGTCGAGAAGGAGTACTACGAGCCCAAGGTCATCGAGAAGTACTCGCTCGAGTTCATCCAGAAGCTCAACGACTTCGCCTACGGCAAGAAGTTCCGCTTCGAGACCTTCCTCGGCGCGTTCAAGTACTACACGAGCTACACGCTGAAGACCTTCGACGGCAAGCGCTACCTCGAGCGCTTCGAGGACCGCGTCGTCATGACCGCCCTCGGCCTCGCCGACGGTGACGAGAACCTCGCGATGCAGCTCGTCGACGAGATCATCTCGGGTCGTTTCCAGCCCGCCACCCCGACGTTCCTCAACACGGGCAAGGCCCAGCGCGGCGAGCTCGTGTCGTGCTTCCTGCTCCGCATCGAAGACAACATGGAGTCGATCGCCCGCGGCATCAACTCCGCCCTGCAGCTCTCCAAGCGCGGCGGCGGCGTGGCCCTGCTGCTGTCGAACATCCGCGAGGCCGGCGCTCCGATCAAGCAGATCGAGAACCAGTCGTCGGGCATCATCCCCGTCATGAAGCTGCTCGAAGACAGCTTCAGCTACGCCAACCAGCTCGGTGCGCGTCAGGGAGCCGGCGCGGTGTACCTGTCGGCGCACCACCCCGACATCCTCAAGTTCCTCGACACCAAGCGCGAGAACGCCGACGAGAAGATCCGCATCAAGACGCTGTCGCTGGGTGTCGTCATCCCCGACATCACCTTCGAACTCGCCAAGAACGGCGAGGACATGTACCTGTTCTCGCCCTACGATGTCGAGAAGGTCTACGGCGTTCCGTTCGGCGACATCTCGGTCACCGAGAAGTACCGCGAGATGGTCGACGACGCGCGCATCAAGAAGACGAAGATCAACGCTCGTGAGTTCTTCCAGACCCTCGCCGAGATCCAGTTCGAGTCGGGCTACCCGTACATCATGTTCGAGGACACGGTGAACAAGGCCAACCCGATCAAGGGTCGGATCAACATGTCGAACCTGTGCTCGGAGATCCTCCAGGTCAACACGCCGACGACGTACAACGAGGACCTCTCGTACGCCCAGATCGGCAAGGACATCTCCTGCAACCTCGGGTCGATGAACATCGCGCTCGCGATGGACGGCAAGGACCTCGCCCAAACCGTCGAGACCAGCATCCGCGCCCTCACCGCGGTCAGCGATCAGAGCCACATCGCCTCGGTCCGCTCGATCGAGGACGGCAACGACCGTTCGCACGCGATCGGTCTCGGTCAGATGAACCTGCACGGCTACCTGGCGCGCGAGCACGTCCACTACGGCTCGGAAGAGGGCCTGGACTTCACGAACATCTACTTCTACACGGTGCTGTTCCACGCGCTGCGGGCCTCGAACAAGATCGCGATCGAGCGCGGCACGTACTTCGAGGGCTTCCCCGACTCGACCTACGCGTCGGGCGAGTTCTTCGACAAGTACATCGAGCAGGAGTGGGCGCCCCAGACCGACAAGGTGAAGGGTCTGTTCGACGGCATCCACATCCCGACGCAGGACGACTGGCGCGAGCTGAAGGCATCCATCCAGCAGCACGGCATCTACAACCAGAACCTGCAGGCGGTGCCCCCGACCGGCTCGATCTCGTACATCAACAACTCGACGTCGTCGATCCACCCGATCGCGTCGAAGATCGAGATCCGCAAGGAAGGCAAGCTCGGCCGCGTCTACTACCCGGCGCCGTTCATGACGAACGACAACCTCGAGTACTACGAGGACGCGTACGAGATCGGCTACGAGAAGGTCATCGACACCTACGCCGCCGCGACCCAGCACGTCGACCAGGGTCTGTCGCTCACGCTGTTCTTCAAGGACACCGCGACCACGCGCGACATCAATAAGGCCCAGATCTACGCCTGGCGCAAGGGCATCAAGACGATCTACTACATCCGCCTGCGGCAGATGGCGCTCGAGGGCACCGACATGTCCGAGTGCGTCAGCTGCATGCTGTGACGGATGCCGGAACCCGAACCAGGAACTGAAGCGACATGACTCCCGAACCGCTCAAGCTCGTCGACCACGTGCAGGCGATCAACTGGAACCGCATCCAGGACGATAAAGACCTCGAAGTCTGGAACCGTCTGGTGAACAACTTCTGGCTGCCCGAGAAGGTGCCGCTGTCGAACGACATCCAGTCGTGGAACACGCTGACGCCCGATGAGCAGACGCTCACCATGCGCGTGTTCACGGGGCTGACGCTCCTCGACACGATCCAGGGCACCGTCGGCGCCGTCTCGCTCATCCCCGATGCGATCACGCCGCACGAGGAGGCCGTCTACACGAACATCGCGTTCATGGAGTCGGTGCACGCGAAGAGCTACTCGTCGATCTTCTCGACGCTCGCCTCGACCCCCGAGATCGACGACGCGTTCCGCTGGTCGGTCGAGAACCCGAACCTTCAGAAGAAGGCCTCGATCGTCATGGACTACTACCGTGGCGACGAGCCGCTCAAGCGCAAGGTCGCCTCGACCCTGCTCGAGTCGTTTCTCTTCTACTCGGGGTTCTACCTGCCCCTGCACTGGTCGGCGAAGGCGAAGCTGACGAACACCGCCGACATTATCCGCCTCATCATCCGTGACGAGGCCGTGCACGGCTACTACATCGGCTACAAGTTCCAGAAGGGCTACGAGCAGCTCACGCAGGCCGAGCGCGACGAGATCAAGGACTACACGTTCTCGCTGCTCTACGAGCTCTACGACAACGAGGTGCAGTACACGCAGGACCTCTACGACGCCGTCGGGCTGACCGAAGACGTCAAGAAGTTCCTGCACTACAACGCCAACAAGGCGCTGATGAACCTCGGCTTCGAGGCGATGTTCCCCGCCACGGTCACCAACGTGAACCCGGCGATCCTCTCGGCCCTGTCGCCGAACGCCGACGAGAATCATGACTTCTTCTCGGGGTCGGGCTCGTCGTACGTCATCGGCAAGGCCGAGGCCACCGAAGACGAGGACTGGGACTTCTGAGCCGACTCGCGCACGAAAGCGGCGCGTGTGACGGGAGCGCTCCGGCGATTCCCGGCGCACGCGCCGCTTTTTCGTTGACGCCGCGCCGCGCCCACGCATAGGGTTGCGACGCCGCGCGAATCCGCACGGCATCACCGGAGGAACGACATGACCACGCGCAACGAGCGCCTGATCGCAGCGGACCTGGGCCAGTTCCAGCTCCGCAATGAGTCGTACCCTCCGGTGCGAGACGTCTGACCCGCCACTGTCAGAACGCCCCGCACCGCACAGGTCCGGGGCGTTCGTGTGTTCCTCTCCATGCGCCCGTTCCCGGACCGTCATCACAAGGAAAGGAACCATGGAGAAGCTCTCGAACAGGCTGCTGTCGTGGGCGAGCATCATCGACGAGAAGACCCTCGATCAGGCTCGCACCGCGTCTGGCATGCCGTTCATCCACCCGCATCTGGCGCTCATGCCGGATGCGCACCTCGGCAAGGGGGCGACCGTCGGATCGGTCATCCCGACGCTCGGGGCGATCATGCCGGCTGCCGTCGGCGTCGACATCGGATGCGGCATGATCGCCGTCCGCACGCAGTTCACGAAGTCGCAGCTGCTCGGCCGCGACCTGGGGGCGCTGCGTGAGCAGATCGAGCGGGCGATCCCGCTGTCGGCCGGTCGCGACAACCGCAGAATCGTCGCGACCGCTGAGCCGCGCGTCGCCGAGCTGGAGGAGCTCGCCGAGAAGAACGAGTTCGACCCCGCCCGCTATGCCGGGCACTGGCGCAACCAGCTCGGGTCGCTCGGCTCGGGCAACCACTTCATCGAGGTGTCGGTCGACGAGACCGACGCGGTGTGGATGTTCCTGCACTCCGGCTCGCGAGGAGTGGGCAACAAAATCGCGACGCACCACATCGGGGTCGCGCAGCGGCTAGCGAAACAGTGGTGGATCGACCTTCCCGACCCCGACCTGGCGTACCTCGTCGAGGGCACGGAGGAGTTCCGGCGCTACATCCGCGAGCTCCGGTGGGCGCAGCGCTTCGCGCTCCTGAACCGCGAGGAGATGATGGACCGCGTCGCCCGTCAGCTGTCCGAGACGATGGGCGCCGATGTCGAGGAGCTCGAGCGCATCAACTGCCACCACAACTTCACCGAGAGCGAGAAGCACTTCGGCAAGCAGGTGTGGGTGTCGCGCAAGGGCGCGATCCAGGCGGATGCCGGCCGGCCCGGCCTCATCCCGGGATCCATGGGCACGGCGTCGTACGTCGTCTCGGGGCTCGGCAACCCGCTGTCACTGAACTCGTCCCCGCACGGGGCGGGGCGGGAGTACTCGCGGTCGGCCGCGCGCCGGACCTTCACGCACGACCAGTTGCGTGCGGCGATGGCGGGGATCGAGTTCCGCGACACGGATGCCTTCATCGACGAGATCCCGCAGGCCTACAAGCCGATCAATCGCGTCATGGCGGATGCCGCCGACCTCGTGGAGGTGCGGCACACACTGCGTCAGCTGGTCAACGTGAAGGGCGACTGACCCTCGTCGTGACGGATGGGAGGGGCGGATTCTGCGGCATCCGCCCCTCCCTACCCGCGGTACCGGAGCAGACCTGCACAAAGGAGGTGGCCCAGGGGGAAATCACCCTCCGTTGTGCGGATCTCCTCCGGAAGCGGTCAGGCGTCGCCCTGGCCGATATCGGCGGCCTCGGCGAGCGCGGTCTCGTGCGGGCGGCCGAGGTGGCTGAGGGTCCGGCCGGCGAAGGCGAGGATCGCGATCGCGACGATGAGCGCGGCGACACCGAGCCAGTAGGGCGCACTCGGGGTGATCGCGGCGGCGAGGGGGCCGGCCACGGCGGGAGCGATCGCGCCGCCGATGAAGCGCACGCCCGAGTAGGTGCCGCTCGCGACGTTCCGGGGGAGGTCGGTGGCTTCCATGACAGCCTCGGTCAGCGCGGTGTTCAGCACGCCGAGGAACAGACCGGCCACGATGACGGTGACGATCAGCACGGTGGCGCTGTCGATGCCGATCGCGAGGACGGCCTCGGCGACGGCCAGCAGCCCGAGCATCGTGAAGAGAACGGGCCGCAGGCCGAGCCGCCGGGTCAGCACGGGAGCTGCGAGCACTGACGTCAGTGCGACGGCGAGCCCCCAGCCGAAGAAGACGAGTCCGAGCTCGTGGGCTCCGAACGTCATCCCGGCCTGCGCCGCGGCGGACTCGATGGGATACGGGCTATAGGCCAGCAGCACGAAGAACGCGACGTTGTAGAAGAACGCCGTCAGCGACAGCGTCAGCAGGGCCGGGTTGCGCAGCGCGCGGAACGACGCGAGAAGCGACACCTTCGCCGGCGCGGCGGCACCGGCCGCCCGCGCGGGGGAGCGGAACACGACGAGGATCGCGAGCAACGCGATGGCCATGAGTGCGGCGGTGCCGAAGAAGGGACCGCGCCACGACAGGTCGCCGAGCGCGCCGCCGAGGAGTGGTCCGACCGCCAGGCCGATGCCGAGGGATGCCTCGTACAGCACGATCGCCTGACGGCTTCCGCCGCTCGCGGCTCCGACGATCGCGGCCAACGCCGTCGCGATGAAGAGCGCGTTGCCGATTCCCCAGCCGGCGCGGAAGCCGATGATCTCGACCACGCCGCCAGAGAGTCCTGCCGCCGCGGCGAACACGACGATCAGGGCGAGCCCGAGCAGCAGGGTCTTCTTCACCCCGAGCCTCGACGACACCCAGCTGGCGAAGAGCATCACGATGCCCGTGATGAAGAGGTAGCTGGTGAACAGCAGCATCGTCTCGGACGGCGTGGCATCCAGCTCGCGGCTGATCGCCGGGAGGATCGGGTCGACCAGGCCGATGCCCATGAACGAGACGGTGCAGGCGAAGGCGATCGCCCATACCGCGACGGGCTGTCGCCAGATCGACGCCTTCGCGGTCTCGGCTGTCGCCTTCGTCTGATCGCCGGTCGCGGGCCGTTCTGTATGCATCGCGCTGGTCACGCGCACCTTCCTCTCTTCGGCGTCTGTGGTGGTCATTGCAGTTCCGGCTCCTCGAGCAGCCCTGCAAGGAGCTCGGCAGCGCGCGCAAGGGTGGATCGGTCGGCGGCGCTGAGCCTCGCCCAAGCCGGCCCGGTCACCTCGAGCGCCTGCGAGCGGAACGCCTCGAACTGGCGCCGCCCCTCCGCGGTGATCGACACGAGCGAGGCCCGGCCGTCCTCGGGGTCGGCTGCGCGCTCGACGAGCCCCTCCGCTTCCATCCGACGCACCAGCGTCGTCATGGTGGGCTGGCTGACGCGTTGCCACTCGGCCAGGTCGCTCACCCGCGTGGGGCCGAGCTCGTCGAGGGCGGCGAGCGCACGCCACGTTCCCGCGGCGGCGGCGACCTCGACCCGGCGGGCCACAGCACGGTTGAACCGGCTCGACGCCGACATCAGGAGGATGGGGGAGTCGGAGAACTGCATAGCTCAACTATACAACATGCATAGAGGAGCTATCTAAAAGGCTCGACCCCCGAAAATGACGAAGCCCCCGGCATCCTCCTCGCGAGAGAGGATGCCGGGGGCATTCGCGTGGCGTCAGCGGCCGCCGTTGATCAGCCCGAGCCATTGACCGAACGGCTTCTCGCCGCGGATGTCGGTGTGTTGCTCGTTCTGCTCTTCGTTCGTGATCATGGTGACCTCCCCGCTTCTTCCGTGGAACTCATCATGAACATCGGCTCGCGTCGGCGCGCGGTCCTTGACGAACGACGCTCGGCGCGTTAGGCGCGCGACACAGCTTTTCTCGGTCGCCATCACCGCATGAGAGAGCCCGCGCCTCCTACAATCGTGACCGTGTCGGAAACTCCTGCCCTCACGCGCGAGCCGCGCTTCAGCCCGGTCATCGCGCTCATCGCCGTCTCGGCGTCGTGGGAAGGCCGGCTCTCCGCAGCCCTGCGCGACCTCGGCCTGTCCACCCGCAAGTTCGGCCTGCTCGGGCACATCGGGTCAGAGCCCGGAATCTCGTTCTCCGAGCTCGCCCGCCGGTCGCACATCACGGTGCAGTCCGCGCACACCGCGGTGCGCACCCTCGTCGACGAGGGGCTCGTCGCCGATGCGACCGCGCACGCCGGCTCGGCATCCGATCTGCGCATCACAGCGAAAGGCATCGCAGTCATGGAGCAGGCCCACCAACGGCTGCTCGAGCTCGACGCGACGCTCAGCGACAACATGCCGGGGCTGGCCTCGTCGATGGACGGCATCCGCGCAGGAATCGTCTGAGTCGGCTGGATAGGGTTCGAGGGTGTTCCGAACCCCGCTGACCGCATTCCGTTCGCTCGCGATCGCCGAGGCATTCTCGTGGACGCTGCTCATCCTGGGCCTCATCCTCCGGTCCGCCTTCGACCTTCCGATCGCCGTGACGATCGGCGGGGGCATCCATGGCTTCGTGTTCCTCTGCTACGGCGCGACCGCGGTCCTCGTCGCGTGGAACAACCGGTGGTCGCTCGTCCCGACGATCTGCGCCGTCGCCGCCGCCGTGGTCCCGTACGCGACCGTGCCGACGGAGATCGTGCTGCGTCGTCGCGGGCTCCTCGAGGGGGAGTGGCGCACCGAGGCGACCGACGACCCGCGCGACCAGCGGGCAGTCGACCGATTCCTCCGGTGGTTCGTCCGCCGTCCGGCGGTGCTCGCCGTGATCCTCGCGGTCGGCATCATCGCGGCGTACGTCGTGCTGCTGGTGATCGGACCTCCCGGACGGGCGTAACGTGATCGAATGCTGCGCATCGTTGCCCGCTTCGCCCTTGCCGCTCTGCTGATCGTCGCGGGAGCCGCGCATCTGACCGTGCTCCGGCGGGGGTATCGCATCGCGGTGCCCGACTGGGCGACGCGGCTGCTGCACACCGACAAGGACATGTTCGTCGTCGCCAGCGGCGCGGTCGAGATCATGCTCGGCACCGGGCTCATCGCGCTGCCGCGCGAGCGCCGACGCATCGCCGCCGCGATCGCCGCCTTCTTCGTCGCGGTGCTCCCGGGCAACATCCACCAATGGCGCACCGGAGCCGCGGCTCCCGGCCTCGACACCGACGCGCGGCGATTCGGCCGCCTCTTCCTCCAGCCGGTGCTCGTCGCCTGGGCGCTGTGGGTGGGCGGCCCCGCGCGCGACACGTCAGCGTCGTCGCGCTGACGACGCAATACGCGGACACGGAATTTCTCGGGACGGCCCCGCGTTTGGTTGCCTGTCATGGTGAGCACATCCGCATCCGCAGCAGCATCCGTCTCTTCGGCTGAGTCCGACTACCGAGCCTGGGCGGCCTACCGCCGGGAATCGGTCTCAGCTCCGCAAGGGTCCCTCGCCCTCGTGCTCACGCACTGGTCGGCTCCGGGCGAGCCCGCCGTCGACGACGAGACGGCGCGTGCGGGGCATCCGGTCGACGCGCTGCTCACCCGACTGCAGCGAACCGACATCGAGACCGGTCTTCCCCAGGAGGGCTACCGCATCTGGCGGCAGGACTCGCCCGCCAACGAAGCGTTCGAAGACATCGAGCGCTGGGAGTACGACCCGGCCTGGGTGATCGAGGGCCGCTTCGAGCTCGTCGACGAAGACCGCGTGGTCCCCTTCGAGCACATCAAGGACGGCGGCGCGACGCGCGGCCTCCCGGTCTCGGGCGACCTGGTCTTCGAGATCGACGGCACCGAGTACCGGCTCGCCGCGTTCGACACCAACTACGGCGGTCCCAAGCTGCACCTCGTCTTCGGCGACCAGACCAACGGGGCCGAGTCCTACGGCGCCGGTCGCTTCCTCTTCCTCGACCACCCCGGCGCGACCGGCGACCTGGCCCCCGGCGACAGCACGCCGGTCACGGTCGACTTCAACCGGGCCGTCGTTCCGCCGTGCGGCTTCTCGAACCAGATGAACTGCCCCCTCCCGCCGCTGCAGAACCGCCTGCCCTTCCCGGTCCGTGCCGGGGAGAAGAAGGTCCGGTTCGCCGGCGACTTCTCGCTCTGACCTTTCTCCCGCACCACTCGAAACGGCGAGCGCCCGCACCTCGCTCCGCCGCCCCCTCCACACAGCAAAGGAACACCCGTGACTTCACGCGGCTTCTCCCGGATCGTCGCCGCCACCGCGGCAGCGACGGCCGGTCTTCTCGTCCTGGCCGGATGCTCCGGATCCACCGAGCCGGCCGGTTCGGCCGGCGCGAGCGACCCGAATGCCGAGATCGTCGTCGGATCGCAGAACGAGCCGACCAACCTCGACCAGATCTTCGGCGGCTCATCCGGGGTCACCGAGGTCTTCACGGGGAACGTGTACGAGGGTCTGTTCCGGATCACCGATGACGCGCAGGTCGAGCCCCTTCTGGCAGCCGAGACGACGGTGTCGCCAGACGGGCTGGTGTACACCTTCACCCTCGAGGACGCGACCTTCCACTCGGGTAAGGAGCTCACCGCGGATGACGTGAAGTACAGCCTCGAGCGCTTCGTGGGCGACGAGTCGATCGCGGCGCGCAAGCGCCAGCTGAGCGTCATCGACACCGTCACGGCGGTCGACGACAAGACCGTCGAGGTGACCCTCTCGCAGCCCTCGATCAGCTTCACCTACAACCTGGGCTACGTCTGGATCGTCAACGAGGATGCCGGCGACCTGACGGCGACTGCCGACGGCACCGGTCCCTACGAGCTCGGTGACTACCGCAAGGGCGACTCGATCACCCTCGATGTCAACGACGCGTACTGGGGCGACGCGCCGAAGAACGGCGGAGTCGTCTACCAGTACTACGCCGACCCGACGGCCCTGAACAACGCTCTGACGACCGGGGCGGTCGACCTCGTCACGAGCCAGTCGAACCCCGACAGCATCGCCGAGTTCGAGGCCGCCGGCTTCCAGGTCATCGAGGGCACCTCGACGACGAAGGAGCTGCTGGCGTTCAACGACCGGATCGCTCCGTTCAACGACGCGCGCGTGCGCAAGGCGATCTACTCGGCTATCGATCGCGAGAAGCTGCTCGATGCGATCTGGGACGGCCGCGGCGAACTCATCGGCTCGATGGTGCCGCCCTCCGAGCCCTGGTACCTCGACCTCGCGGACAACAACCCCTACGACCCGGCGCTGTCGGAGAAGCTCCTCGCCGAGGCCGGTCAGCCGGGAGGGTTCACGTTCACCGTCGACACCCCCGACTCGGGCGTGCACTCGACGGTGGCCGAGTTCCTGAAGTCGGAGCTCGCGAAGGTCGGAATCACGCTGAACATCAACATCATCACCGACGACGAGTGGTACCAGAAGGTCTACACCGAGAAGAACTTCGAGGCCACGCTGCAGGGCCACGTCAACGACCGCGACATCAACTTCTACGGCAACCCCGACTTCTACTGGGGGTACGACAACACCGATGTGCAGACGTGGCTCGCGGACTCCGAGGCGGCCGCATCCGTCGACGAGCAGACCGAGCTGATCAAGAAGGCGAACCAGCAGATCTCGGATGACGCGGCCAGTGTGTGGCTCTACCTCAACCCGCAGCTGCGCATCGCGGCCGAGGGCGTGTCGGGCGTGCCCAAGAATGGACTGAACTCGTTGTTCTACGTCTCCGACATCACGAAGGCCTGATCTCCATCACCCGGTATCTGATTCGACGGACAGGATTGCTGCTGCTGGCCTTCGCGCTGGCGGTGGTGATCCTGTTCGTCGTGCTGCGCGTTCTCGGCAACCCGGTTTTCGCCCTCATCTCGGTGGGGGCGACGGACGCCGAGATCGCGGCCGCCGCCGCCCGGCTCGGCGTCGATCGGCCGATCCCGGAGCAGTTCCTGGCCTACCTCGGCCAACTCGCGAGCTTCGACCTGGGGCGATCGTTCACGAACAACCTGCCGGTGGGCGACGAGATCCTCCGTCGGCTGAACGTCACGCTGCCCCTGACGCTCATCGCGTTCGTCCTGTCGGTGCTGATCGCGGTGCCGGTGGGGTTCATCGCGGCGTGGAAGGCACGCACCTGGTACGGGACCGCCTTCTCGGCCGTGTCGCAGCTCGGCGGAGCGATCCCGGTCTTCTGGGTCGGCATCCTGCTCGTCGCGGTGTTCGCGCTTAACTGGCGATTGCTGCCGGCGGGCGGCTTCCCGCGGCGCGACTGGGAGGACCCCGGCGCCGCGCTCGTCTCGCTCACGCTCCCGGTGCTCACGATCGCGCTCGTGGCGGGCAGCGATCTCGCGCGGTACGTCCGCAGCGCGACGCTCGACGTGCTCGGCCAGCAGTATCTGCGCGCGGCTCGGGCCACGGGGCAGAGCTTCGCCACGGCGATCTGGCGTCACGGCGTGCGCAACGCCGTCGTCCCGTTGATCTCGATCCTCGCGATCCAGCTGTCGACGACTTTCGTCGGCGCCGTCATCATCGAGCGGGTCTTTGCGCTCCCCGGTCTCGGCGACATGCTGCTGGTCGGCATCAAGGAGCAGGACTTCCCGAGCGTCCAGGGGGTGCTGCTCTTCTCGACCGCCCTCGTGCTGCTGCTCGGCTTCGCGGCCGACATCACGCAGCGCATCATCGACCCGCGACTGCGCGACACGATCTCGGGCAATCGCAGAGCGAAGGCGGCGGCATGACAGCGACGACCCTTCCGGACTCGGGTGCCGTCAGGGCGCCCGGGCGCGGGCGCCCGCGACGCCGGCGCTCGGTGAACCTCGCCGTCGGCGGCATCCTGTTCGGTGCCATCGCGGTGATCGGCCTGATCTCGCTGCTGTGGACCCCGTTCACCTTCGACGACACCAGCGGCGGCCGGCTGCAGCCGCCGTCCGCCGAGCACTGGGCCGGAACCGACCGCCTCGGGCGCGACCTCTTCACGCAACTCATGATCGGGGCGCGGCTCGCGCTGACCGTCGGATTCGGGTCGGTGCTGATCGCGGCCATCGTCGGCATCGGGCTCGGTCTGCTCGCGGCTGTGGCCCGGCGGTGGGTCGATGATGCGCTCACGAGCCTGCTCGACATCGCGATCGCCTTTCCGACCCTGCTGCTGGCGATGCTGATCGTCGCCTGGCGCGGGGCATCGGTCGACTCGGCGATCCTCGCGATCGGTCTCGCCGGCTCGGCGGTGATCGCCCGGCTCACCCGCATCGCCGCGACACGCGTCCTCGCGATGGACTACGTCACCGCCGCTCGAACCTCGGGCACGAGCAGGCTCGGCATCGTGTTCCGACACGTGCTGCGGAACGTCTGGCCGACCCTCATCGTGCCGCTCGCCCTGCAGTTCGGCGGCGCGGTCGGCGCGGAGGCGTCGCTGTCGTACCTCGGGCTCGGCTCCCCGCCGCCCAACGCATCGTGGGGCCGGATGCTCGAGGAGGCGCAGAGCACGGTGCTCGTCGCACCGACGGCGGCGATCCTCCCCGGCGTCCTGCTGGTCGCCTTCATCATCGGCGCGAACCTGCTGGCCGACGGCCTGCGCGACATCGCCGATCCGACCACGAGGAGCATCGGATGACCGCCGCGCTGACCGCATCCGGTCTCGGCGTCCGGATCGGCGACGACCGCACGCTCGTGCACGGCGTCGACGTGACGCTCGAGCCCGGCGAACGTCTGGGCATCATCGGCGAGTCCGGCTCGGGCAAGTCGCTGACCGCGCTGGCGATGCTCGGTCTGCTCGCGTTTCCGCTGACGCCGTTCGGTTCGGCGACGATCGCGACCCCCGACGGCCGGGTCGAGGTTGTCGGAACCGCCTCGCGCCGCCTCGACCGGGTGCGCGGCCGGACGATCTCGGCGGTCTTCCAGGAGCCGCTCGCCTCGCTCGATCCGCTCATGCGTGTCGGCAGACAGCTGGCGTGGCCGCTCGCCAAGCACCGCGGCCTGAGCGGTGACGGGCTGCGTCGCGGCGTGCTCGATGCGCTCGCGGACGTGCAGCTGCCCGACCCCGAGCGCATCGCGCGATCGTTCATCCATGAGATCTCCGGCGGCCAGCGACAGCGCGTCGCGATCGCGCTCGCCCTGGCCGCCGGGCCGAGCATCCTCATCGCCGACGAGCCGACGACCGCGCTCGACGTGACGGTCCAGGCAGGCATCCTCGATCTGCTCCAGCGCGAGGTGAGCGAGCGAGGGATGACGCTGCTGTTCATCAGCCACGACCTGCCGGTCGTCTCGCGTATCGCCGACCGCGTCCTCGTCATGCGTGATGGGCGTCAGGTCGAGCTCGGCGACACGGCGCAACTGCTCCGGTCTCCCCAGCACGAGTACACCGCGCAACTGGTCGCCGCCTCGCGCGCTCTCGACGACTTCCTGCCGGCGAAGGGAACCCGATGACGGCCGACGGTCGCGCGACACTCGCGCTCGAGCATGTCGACTTCGCCTACGGTCGCAGCGCGAATGTGCTCCACGACGTATCGCTCTCGCTCGCTTCCGGCGAGACCGTCGGGCTCGTGGGGGAGTCGGGCGCGGGGAAGACGTCGGTACTCCGGCTGCTGCTGGGCCTGGCGACGCCGACATCGGGGCGCGCGCTCTTCGAGGGCGCGCCGCTTCGCGGCGCGGACCGTGCACAGATGCGTTCGCTGCGCCGAGCGGTGCAGCCGGTCTACCAGGACCCGTTCTCGTCGCTCGACCCGCGGATGACGGTGGGGCAGTCGATCGCCGAACCGCTGCGGTCCCTCCGCATCACCCGCGACCGATCGCAGCTCGACGCCCGGGTCGCCGAGCTCCTCACGGCGGTCGACCTCGACGCGGATGCCGCGGGCCGCTACCCGGACGCGTTCTCCGGAGGACAGCGCCAGCGGATCGCCATCGCTCGCGCCCTCGCGCCGCGGCCCCGACTGCTGCTGGCGGATGAGCCCGTGAGTGCTCTCGACACGTCTGTGCGCATGCATGTCATTCAGCTGTTCCAGCGGCTCGCGGCAGAGCAGGGCATCGGAATGCTGCTGGTCTCGCACGACCTGACGATCGTGTCGGCGCTGTGCGAGCGGATGACGGTGCTCCGCGCCGGTCGCGTCGTGGAGGAGGGCCCGACGTCGCGGCTGCTCACTTCGCCGGCGAACGAGTACACCGCGCAGCTCGTCGACGCCGTGCCCCGTCTTCCCGCGGAATGACGCGGATCTGCGGACGCGACACGCCCGGGATGTCGCGTCGCTTTGCCACGATGCCAGGAGCCGCGTAACTTATTACTTGTTCGCCCCACAGGGAAGAGCGAGAGGGCCGGAAGGTCCCGCCTCCCTCAAGCGGAGAACAACCCGAAACAGACGCTTCCGGGCGTCGCAGGTCCAAGACCTGCCACAGGGTCCCCATCACACCCCCACAGCTGACTCGGTCTCCGAGTCTCGTTCTGGAACAGGTCGTCGGTGGGGTATGGTTGTGAAGTTGCCCTCTGGGCTGGCTGTGAGGTCAGTTGGGGGAGCGTCCGATCCTTGAGAACTCAACAGCGTGCACTTGTCAAAT